>CAZHFN010000035.1:0-21395 GCA_964531105.1 uncultured Treponema sp.
TCCAAGCCGATTGCGCCGGTGGTGCCCGACGAGGGCAAGATCTTCGGCGAGCACTGGAAGAAGTACGGGAAATAATGCGAAAGGCTGCCGTCGAGGGCGGCCTTCACGACGTTTAATATAGGTTATAGCGAAAGGAGATATGTAGTATGGATACAATGGAGAAGTACAAGAAGTACGTCAACACAGCGTTCGTAAAAGCGATCGAACCGATAGTGGTAGAGAAAGCTTCGGGCAGCAAGATAGTCGATTCAGACGGCAAAACCTATACCGACCTCTATGCCGGTATCGCGGTGGCCAATGCGGGCCATGTCAATCCCGAAGTGGCGGCGGCAGCCAAGGCTCAGATAGACAAGGTTGTGCATTCCTGCGCCTATGTCTATCATTCCATCCCCGTGGCTGACCTGGCAGAAAAACTGGCCGAAGTTACTCCCGGAAGGCTCCAGAAGACCTTCTTCGGCAACGGCGGCGCCGAGGCTATCGAGGGCGCCATGCGAATGGCCAAGCAGTACACAAAGAAAACTGAGTTCATCGCCCTCCAGGGTTCCTTCCATGGAAGAAGTCTGGCCACTCTCTCAATAACCGGCAACAAGGACAGGAAAAGAGGCGGCGGCCCCTACATGCCCGGCGTTTCATTCCATCCCGCAGCCTATTGCTATCGCTGCAACTACGCCATGAGTTATCCCTCCTGCGACATGTACTGCGCCAAGCAGCTGGAGCGGACCATTCAGTTCGACACTTCGGAGAACGTTGCGGCCTTTATCGCCGAAACCATGATGGGCGAGGGCGGTATCATAATTCCTCCCAAGGAATACTACAAAGAGATCAAGAAAACCCTGGACAAGTACGGCATTCTCCTCTTCCTCGATGAGGTCCAGTGCGGCTACGGCCGTTCGGGCAAGCTCTTCGCGGTGGAGCACTATGATGTTGAGCCGGATATCATGACCTTTGCCAAGGGCATTGCCGATGGCTTCCCCCTTTCAGCCTTCATCGCAAGGCCTGAGATTGCCGATTCCTTTAAACCTGGCGACCATCTCTCCACTTTCGGCGGCAATGCAGTATCCTGCGCAGCCGGCCTGGCCAACCTAAACTTCATGCTCCGTGAAAAAATCCCCGAAAAAGCCTTAGCCAAGGGTGAGAAGGTCGTGGGCGAACTCAAGGAACTGCAGAAGAAGTTCCCCCTCATCGGCGACGTGCGTGGATCGGGCCTTATGATCGGCATCGAGCTCGTGAGTGATAAGGAGAAGACCCCCGCCAACGTAGAAGCCGGCAAGATCCGCGCCGCCATGCGCCAGAAGGGATTCCTCATCGGCGTGGGCGGAACCTACGGCAACGTGCTCCGCTTCCAGCCTCCTTTAGTCATAAGCTCAGAGGAACTGAGCGCTGCGGTGGCTGCCCTGGCCGAGTGCTTGAAGGCGCTCTAGATGAAAATTTCCATAATCGGATCCGGCGCCATGGGATCCCTGTTCGGAGGGGGGCTGTCCTCCTCCGGACATGATGTCGTGCTCTACGATGTCTATAAGGATCACGTGGATGCGATAAACAGGGATGGCTTGTCCATCGAGGATGCGGCCACGAAAGCAGTGAAGGTGGTAAGACCCCGGGCATCGGCCGATCCGGAAGCCGTCAGGGATTCGGATGTGATGATCATCTTCGTGAAATCCACCAACACCGACGAGGCCGCCGCCACCTTTAAGGCCTATGCCAAGCCGAGCACCATAGCGCTCACCTTGCAGAACGGCCTGGGCAACGAGGCTATCCTGCGCAAGCACTTTGGGCCTGAGCGTACCGCTGCCGGCGTGACTTCCCAGGGCGCAACCTTCCTGGGGCCGGGCAAGATCCGTCACGCGGGCAAGGGCCCCACCCACATGGCCATGGCCGATGGGGACCAGAGCAAGCTTTCCGAATTGGCTGCGGCTCTCGCGGCGGCCGGTTTCGAGATCCACGTTGACAAGGACGTGGCGGGCATGATCTGGAGCAAGCTGCTGATCAACGTGGGCATTAACGCCATGACAGCCCTTCTGGGTGTAACGAACGGCAGGCTTTTGGAGTTTAAAGATATAAAGGATATAATGGCCGACATGGTGGAAGAGGCCATGGCGGTAGCGAAGGCGAGGGGAATTACCCTCAGCTACCCCGATCCGCTGGCGGTTGTCTACGATGTCGCCGCCAAGACGGGAGCGAACTTTTCCTCGATGCTCCAGGATTTCCAGAAGAATCGCTCCTCCGAGATAGATTTCATGAACGGCGCGATCGTGAGGGAGGCCAAGGAATTGGGCATTCCAGTCCCCGTCAATGAAACCGTCACACGACTTGTAAGAACCCTCGACAAGCTTCATACGACCAAGCAAGGAGCCTGAATGGTTAATGATCGGGAAAAAAAGTTTGTCGCAGCGGTGGACAAGAATGAACTGGTAGAGCTTACCAGGGATCTAGTGCGCATCGATTCGGTGATAAGGCCTCTGAAGGGAGTCACCGAGAAGGATGTGGTCCGCTTTATTGTCGATTGGATTCGAAAGGAAGTGGGAGTCGAGCCCTTAGTAGAGGAAGTCGCTCCTGGGCGGGAAAACATAATTCTCACTATCGATTCCGGTAAACCCGGACCTTGCCTTATGATAGAAGGGCACACCGATGTAGTGAGCGAGGGAGACCCCGCTGCCTGGGACTACGATCCGTTCGGCGCCCAGCTTGTGGACGGCAAGATCTACGGGCGCGGTTCCTGCGACATGAAGGCAGGCGACGCCATCGCCATGCAGCTGGCCAAGATATTCGCCAAGACTAAAGAAACCTGGGCGGGCAAGCTTCGGGTAGGCCTAGTATGCGACGAAGAAGGCATGATGATCGGCATCAAGGATTACATTCGAAAAGGCCATGCCGATATCGTGGATGCCTGTCTGGTGCCGGAACCCGAGGAGAACAATCTTTGCATCTCCATGAAGGGAGCCATCAGGGCCATAGTAAAGGTCCATGGTAAAATGGCCCATGGCGCTATGCCGCTGTCAGGGATAAATCCCAACACCAGGCTCGCTCGCATTATTCTCGCCTTCGAAGAATTCGAAGCAGCGGAGAAGCAGCGCTGCGGCAGGGATCCATACTTAGGCTTGCCCTCGGTAACCTTTACCGTGGTACAGGCTCCCCCTCCGGGCAGTCCTCCCCAACTCAACGTAATGCCTGCCGAAGCGGTGGGTTATGTGGATATTCGCACGACGCTCGCCCAGAACCACGACCAGGTCAGGCAGGCCTTGCGCGACATAATCGCCCGGCTGGCCAAGACCGATCCTGATTTCAAAGCAGAGATAGAGTTTATTGAGGATAGGCCTGTAGTAGGTATAGAAAAGGACGAACCTATAGCAGCTATTTCGGCCAAGGCTTATCGCGACCTTACGGGTAAAGAACCCATCTGGAACGGTGTCCCCGGCGCAACGGACGGCACCTTCTTGAGCGCATGGAAGGGAATTCCCTGCCTGGTGAACGGACCGGGAAACAGGCTAATACCTCATCAGAAGAACGAGTATGTCGAGGTGGAAGAGCTTTTCGAATGCGCAAAAATCTACGCCCTCACGGCGAGCCGCTTTCTCGATCCGGAAGCCCCGGATCCGCGACGGCAATCCTAACTTAGGGAAGAGCTTATGTTAAAGATTAAAGGATTATGCAAAAACTTTGGCGCGCTCCAGGCGCTGAACAACGTGGATGTGCAGGTAAAACAGGGCAGTATCCACGGAATTATCGGCCCCAACGGTTCGGGAAAGACCACACTCTTCAACTGCATCACAGGCGTCCTCAAGCCCGATGGAGGCAGCATTCATTTTCTGGACGAGGAAATCACCGGCATGCGGGCCGACCTTATCTCCAATAGAGGGATTCACCGTACCTTCCAGGCGGGCAAGCTAGTGCCCAACCTCACGGTGCTGGAGAACGTAATGTCAGGCGTACAGGATCCCCTCGGTTCGGTTCTGAAGGACACCATCCTCAGGATTCCTTTCACTAAGGCCAAGCGCGAAAGGGAGATCGAGGAAAAAGCCCGGCATATTATAGAAATCACTGGACTCACCCATTCCATCAACCGCTGGTCAGCCGACCTGGTGTGGACCGAGCGGCAGTTGGTCCAGATAGCCAGGGCGATCATCGCCGAGCCGAAATTGCTTCTCTTGGACGAGCCTGCGTCGGGCATGGGCGCCAAGGAAATAGAAGAAGTGGATGAGATTATCCGCAAGGTGAGGGATATGGGCATTACGGTGGTGGTGGTAAGCCACGACGTAAAAATGCTCATGAACGTCTCGGATATCGTCACGGTGCTCAATTTCGGCCAGAAGATAGCCGAAGGCGTACCGGCGGACGTACAGAAAAACCCCAAAGTATTGGAGGCCTACCTTGGCGCAGAATGAACAAAAACAAGCCTCCCCTTCGGGAACGCCTCTTCTCAAGGTGGAGAAACTTTCGGTTTCTTATGGGCAGATCAATGCCTTGAAGGAAGTGAGCATCGAGGTGTTCCCCGGGGAAATCGTGGTGCTCATAGGCGCGAATGGAGCGGGCAAGACAACCCTGCTTTCTTCGATACTGGGCATAACACCCTCCAAATCGGGCAGCATTACCTTTGATGGACAGCGGATCGATAAAGAGCCTGTGGACAAGAATGTGCGCAAAGGCGTGTGTTTGGTCCCCGAAGGCCGCGGCGTGTTCGCTTCCATGTCGGTAATGGACAACCTTCTTTTAGGCGCACACCATAATCTGCAGAATAAGGACAAAAACCTGGAACGTGTGTTCAGCTGGTTCCCTATTCTCAATCAAAGAAAGAATCAGGTAGCCAAGACCCTCTCAGGCGGTGAGCGTCAGATGCTCTCCATCGCCCGGGGACTGATGTCGGCTCCTAAACTGATTCTTGTGGACGAACCTTCGATAGGCCTGGCGCCCATCGTCGTCAACGATATATTCTCCATTCTCCAGATGCTCAACAAGGAAGGCTATACTATCCTGCTTTCCGAGCAGAACGCATTCAAAGCCCTCAAGGCTGCCCATAGGGGCTACGTTCTGGAGACCGGGAATGTGACGCTTACCGGAACCGCCCAGCAGTTGCTGAACGATCCCGCTGTCAAAGCAGCCTATCTTGGAGCCTGAGCCATGCAAGTATTTATAGCGCAAATAATCAACGGACTTTCCCTGGGGAGCATTTATGTACTCCTGGCCACAGGGTTCAACCTCCTCCTTTTAGTCGCACTGATCATCCACTTCTCCTACCCCGTGGTAGTGGTCTTTTCCATGTACATCGTGTGGGTGGTGCTCAATGCCACGGGCAACAATCTCCTCTTAGGCATTCTGGCGGGAGTCCTCTCCTCGATCGTTTTAAACGTCGTGAGCGCCCCCATTTTCCAGAAGGTTATGAAGAAGCGGGGCGAAGTGGACGTCAACTCCACCATGGTCGTCTCCATGGGTATGGGATTTATCATCACCGATATCCTGTCCCACTCCTTCAACCATGGATTCCCCATTGCCTATCCGGATGTCCTTACTGGTAGCGCGCCATTGTTCAGGATAGGACTTATCAGTGTCCAAGTTGGCCAAGTGTGGTCCCTTGCCATTGGTGCGGTGGCAGTATCAGCTTTCTTTGTGCTTCTCTATAAAACAAGGGCGGGAAGAGCCTTCAGAGCCATCTCTGAAGATCCGGCGGGAGCCAAACTGGTAGGAATTCCTATCGTGCGAACGGGAATTCAGAGCTACGCCCTTTCGGGAATTATGGGAGGCATGTCGGCCATACTCATTGCCATGCTGCTGCACTCCGCTTCTCCCGGCTTAGGAGATATGCTCGCCCATAAGGTACTGGCCGTCTCCATAGTGGCCGGATTGGGCAATCTTGTGGGAGGACTGGTCGTGGGACTTGCCCTCGGCGTTATTGAAGCACTCATTCAGGGTTATGCGGCGGGCAGTTGGTCCAATGCGATAGCCTTCGTCGTGATGCTTGTCGTCATCTTGTGGAAGCCGAAGGGCCTCTTCGGCATCAAAGTCTAAGGCAGGAGGATACCGTGTCCTTATCGATGTATTACTTCCTTACCATTACCGCGGTGAACATCCTCATGACCTGGGCTATATATCTGCCCTACAGGGTGGCTCACCTGCACTTTATTACTATCGCTAATATGGCTATCTCGGGATACTTGGCGGGCTATCTGGTGATGACCTTGAAATTCCCCTTCTTTTGGGCCTTGCTTATAGGCTTCGCAGTTGGCGGCCTTATCGGGTACATAGTGTCGCTCTTCATTGGCGATGCTCCCACCTTTGCCGTGGTAATTGTGGGCTTCACCTTCATCTATATCACCAGAACCGTCATTGAGAACCTCCCTGCCGTGGGCGGCACCATGGGCATGTTCGGCCTGCCCAACATAGCTAAGACGCCGGCTGGGCATCGAAATCTCATCATACTCATTCTCTACGGGCTTGTTCTGCTAGTGGGTTTCCTCATCCATCGCTTTGACAACTCCAGGCTGGGCAAGGCTGCCTCGGCGATTTTCGTGGACAAGGATTTAGCCACGTCCCTGGGTGTGGACATAAAAAAGATTGGCCAACTCCTCCAGGTGTTCAGCTGCATCATTGCAGGCGGCACGGGCGTCCTCTACGGCTTTATCTACAAGAGCTTCCACTTGGACTTCTTTACATTCCATCTGGTGGGAATTTTCATGACCACCATTTTTGTGGGCGGTTACAGTACCCTCTGGGGCTCTTTGCTGATGGCGCCCATTCTCTACGGGGTTCCTTTAATGTTCCCAGCTGAAATTCAATCCTGGCGTATGGTGATTTATGGTGTTATACTGATACTTATACTGGTAGTGAAGCCTGAGGGCTTCATCACGAGAAAGTTTGTCTACAACATTGGTATCCGTCTTTCGCGCAAGCGAGAGAAGATATAAAGACTAGTAAGGAGGTCTTATGAAAAAATTAGCCGGAGTAATGGTACTGCTCCTGGTCGCTTCTACCGCGGCGTTTGGCCAGGTAGTGGTGAACGAGTGGCAGATTCCATTCCTCAACAGCCTCACCGGCGCAATCGCGTCCATTGGTGAGTACCTGCATTGGGGCGCCAACTATGCCGCCCAGGAAATCAATGCGGCGGGTGGTATCGCCGGAAAACCCGTGAAGGTAATCGGTGTCGATACGGCTCTCGATCCCCAGAAGGGTTCCGTCGAGATGGCCCGCATCGTAAAGGATGGCCTGGTCGCCCTCGGCCCCGTGCCCGAGCCTGTTATCATGGCCGCCATGCCCATCGCCGTAGAGAATGGGATGATGTCCATAACCGCATCTACTTCCTATGAGTATGCGGCTCCCTACTTCCCCTGGACCGTCTCCTGGTTCCCCCCCACCGAGGAAAGGCTTGCTCCCCTAGTTGAAGCCTGGCTCAAGCAATTCTCTGACATCAAAACCGTCGTCCAGTTCATCGAGCCCTACGGCGCGTGGCCTGGGATGGCAAAGGGCCATACTAGAGCCCTTAGCAATCTCAAGCTGAAAGAAGTTAAAGTTGATGTCCCCAGCGACGCCGTCGCCTTTGGACCAATCGTCGTGCGCGCCATGTCCCAGAAACCCGATGCGGTGGTTCTGGCCTGCAACGCCGAAAAAGCTGCCAAGATCATAAAGGAAATGAGAAGCCTTGGATGGACCAAGATGAACCACATCCTGGTATTCTCCAGCGCCGACACCCCTGAGCTGTATACTACCGGTGGCAAGGATATCGAAGGAATCCAGATTTACAACTACACCAACGATACCCTGGACACCCCCCGCTGGAACGCCTTCAAGGCCGCCTACATGGCCGACCATAAGGGCACCCAGGTTCCCAGCCTCGCGCCGAACTATTACGACGCGGTGTACATGGTCAAGGAAGCTATCGAGAAAACCGGCGTAACCGGAGATCCCAAAAAGCTCAAGGAAGAGCGCAAGAAGATCGCCGACTATCTCCAGAATGTAAAAGGCTTCAAGGGCCTCCTGTTTGAGTGGGACAATGTGAATGGCGTTGCCATGACCAAGCCTACCTACATTTTTGAAGTGAAGGACGGCAAGAAGAAGCTCGTACTGGAAGTCAAGCCCAAGTTCTAAAGAATGCCCGTGAGCCCGGAGAGTCTTTACGACTTTCTGAAGCTCGCATGCTTGACACGTGTGGGGGCCGTTTCGCAAGAAACGGCCCCCTTTTTCTAAAGGTGCAAAAGCACCGAGGTTTGGAGGGCCTTGTAACAATAATGAAAACTATGCTGCCGATCGCCAGGTCTGATGTCCATGTTCATCTCACCCAGGAAGATATGGAAGCCCTCTTCGGCAAGGGGCACACGCTGACTCATGTCAGGGAGCTGACTATACCGGGAAACTTTGCCTGTGCTGAGACCGTAGAGGTCCTTGGTCCCAAGGGGAGCGTCAAAGGCGCCGTGGTGGTAGCCCCTAACCGAAAATATACCCAGGTGGAAGTCTCCTTTACCAACGCCGCCGAGTTGGGTATCGATCCGCCCTTGAGGGAATCAGGAAACATCGAAGGCAGCCCCGGCTGCACCTTGATCGGAACCGAAGGCCGGAAACTGGTTTTAAAAAAAGGCCTTGTAGCCGCCCTCCGGCATATCCACATGCACACCAACGACGCTAAGGAATACGGGGTCGTGAATGGACAACGCGTAAAGATACGCGTTCCCGGTGAGCGGGGCTTGGTATTTGAGAATGTCATAGTGCGGGTAGCCGACGATCTAGCCTTGGAAATGCACATCGACATGGATGAGGGCAGGGCCGCAGGAGTGGTCGATTTCCAGTTGGTGGAACTTATAAAATAAGGACAGAATCAACAAGGTTTTTAAGGATTCTTAAATAGCCTAGGAAACTTGAAAAATCTGCTAAAAACCCTCCTATGCTGGAAGCGTTCTGTTTCCGGCTCAGGAGGGTTATCTGTTAGTTAGCCTAATCTCCTACTTGCCCATTCTCCTGGCGAGGTCATCATGACCCATATAGCCATATGCGGTTTTAGCACTGCGAATAGCCTTGGCTATGGCTCTCGCCATGGCATCGGCAGCCATAGACCCCACGATATTTATATCGCTCTCTACTTCGCCGGTGGTGAGGGCAAAAATAGAATCGCCTTCGCCCGCGGTGTGGGCGGGGCAAATTGTCCTGGAAAAACCATCGTGGGCCATCATAGCCATGCGGGTAGCCATGGGCTTGCTTAGTATAGCGTTGGTAGCCACCACGCCGATGGTTGTGTGGCTGGTGATTCCGGCTTTGGCTGGCGTAAAGGCGGCCTGCTTTTTCTTCATTTCTTCGTAGGCATCCAGCAAGCCGTTTTTATCCTTGTTGAGGGTTCCGCCCAAGAGTTCGCCGCTCACTGGATCCTTCACGTTGCCCCAGCAATTGACCACCACGAGGGCGCCTACAATGAGATTGCCCGATACGGCGCTGGCTGTACCCAAGCCGCCCTTCATGCGCTGATCCAGATCGCCTGCCCAGCCTATAAGCGCTCCAGCTCCGGCTCCGACAACTCCCATCGGCACATCCAAGCCAGCATTCTCGCAAGCCTGGTATCCCATGGCTTCATCGGGGTAGGCGAGGGGATCGCCTACGGTGAGGTCGAATATCACAGCCCCCGAGACGATGGGGACGAGATTGTTCCACGCGTTGAAGCCCACGCCCTTGTCCCGGAAGTATTTCATTACCCCGCCCGCACCTGCCAGGCCGAAGGCGCTTCCGCCGGAAAAATAAATAGCGTGAGGGGCTGGAACCATATTGACCGGTGAAAGACAGTCTGTCTCTCTGGTGCCGGGAGAGCCCCCCCGGACATCCACACCTGCTGTCTTGGCATTTTCACACATAATTACCGTAACGCCCCTGGCCGCATCCAGATTCTGGGCATGGCCCACCCTGATGCCAGGGACATCCGTGATCGAGTCTCTCATTACGCATGCTCCTTTGCTGATATGTATATCATAATGAAATGGACGCCCTCTCCTGTCAAGCTTGGTCCCGATTCGCCGGATGATACGCTGTTTCATTTTTTACCGGAACAAGCTTGCGGGCTTGGTAGTTGGCGGTTATAATAAACTAATATCGATAACGGGTAACTGACATCGTATAAAAGGAGAAGGAATATGGCTGATGTACAGAAATTGACAATCCAGGATCTCGCGGCAATGAAAAAGGAAGGGAAGAAGATCTCGATGATCACAGCCTATTCCTATCCCCAGGCCCTTGTGGTAGACGAAGCAGGCATCGACATTATCCTCGTCGGTGATAGCCTCGGTATGGTGGAGCTGGGCTATAACGGCACTACTCCCGTAACAATGGACGAAATGCTCAATCATACCAAGCCGGTAATGCGCGCGGTAAAGCGGGCTCATGTGGTGGGCGACCTGCCATTTATGTCCTACAACATCTCCGTGGAGCAGGCTATTACCAATGCGGGCATCCTCTACAAGGACGGCGGCTGCGACTCGGTGAAGCTTGAAGGCGGCCAGGATTTCGCCAAGACCGTAGGCTCCATTGTCCGTGCCGGTATCCCCGTGTTTGGCCACATCGGCCTTACTCCCCAGACCGCAGGCAGCCTGGGCGGATTCAAGGTTCAGGGCAAATCCCTAGACGCCGCCAAGAAAGTGCTGGATGATGCCATTGCCCTGGACGAACAGGGTGTCTTCGCCGTCATCCTCGAAGCCATTCCCCGCCAGCTGGCCCAGATAATCACCCAGAAAGTAAAGTGCGTCACCGTCGGCATCGGCGGCGGCGTCAACTGTGATGGCCAGGTACTCGTATTTCACGACCTCCTGGGCCTCTTCAAGCGCTTTACCCCCAAGTTTGTTAAAGTGTATGCCAATGCCTACGATTTCCAGCTCAAGGCTATCCAGGATTTTATCGGCGAAGTCCAGCAGTCCAAGTTCCCCGACGACGAGCACAGCTTTACCATGAAGCCGGAGATTGTGGATGAGCTCAAGAAGTACGCAGGTCTTTGATCTGCCATTTTAATTTGTGAAAAAAGACGACGGGCGCCCTGGAATATCCTCCGGTGCTCGTCGTTTTTAGTTGTTACTAAAAGGCCTACGCGGCCCGACCTACAGGGAGGTTACTCATGTCCATCGTAAGAAAAAGTCCGGTTCCATCCGATATCGACATCGCCCAGGCAGCGGTAATAAAACCGATCTCCGAGATCACCGGCCGCTATGGCCTGGAAGAGCGCTTTTTGGAGCATTATGGAAGCCAGAAGGCCAAGGTTCGCCTTGAGTTCCTCTCCGATCCGGCCACACCCAAGACTAAGCGCGCCAAATATATCGACGTGACCGCCATCACCCCCACGCCGCTGGGAGAGGGCAAGACCACCACCACAGTGGGCCTTACCCAGGGTTTTGGCGTCATCGGCAAAAAAGCCATAGCTAACATCCGCCAACCCTCCATGGGGCCGACCTTCGGCATCAAGGGCGGAGCTGCAGGCGGCGGCTACAGCCAGATAGTGCCCATGGCCGATTTCAACCTTCATCTCACCGGGGATATTCACGCGGTATCGGCTGCCCACAACCTTTGCGCCGCCGCCCTGGATGCCCGCATGTACCACGAGAGTCGCTGGTCCGATTCCTATTTTGAAAAACTGGGTTTGAAAAAGCTCAATTTCGACCCCTATGCCGTGCTGTGGCGCCGTGTCATGGACATGAACGACAGAACCATACGCAAGATGGTAGTTGGTCTAGGCGGTCTGGAGAACGGTCCCTTGAGGGAAACGGGATTCGACATCTCGGTAGCCAGCGAGGTCATGGCCATCCTGGCCCTCTCCACCAGCCTGGAAGATCTGCGCAGGCGACTGGGGCGCATAGTCGTAGCTTTAGACAAAAACGGCAAGGCTATAACCACCGAAGACTTGAAGGTAGCTGGTGCAATGACCATCCTCATGAAGGATGCCCTCAAGCCCAACGTACTTCAGACCTTGGAAGAGCAGCTTGCCTTTGTGCATGCCGGCCCCTTCGCCAACATAGCCCACGGCAACTCCTCCATCGTGGCCGACCTGATAGCCACCAAACTGGCCGATTATGTAGTCACCGAGTCAGGCTTCGGCGCTGACATGGGTTTCGAAAAATTCATGGACATTAAATGCAGGGCATCGGGTATTATGCCTGACGCAGTGGTTCTCGTAGCCACAGTACGTGCCCTCAAAATGCACGGCGGCGGCCCCAAGGTAACCCCGGGTAAGCCCCTATCGACGGCCTACACCCAGGAGAACCTGGAGCTTCTCAGGAAGGGCATTTCCAATCTGGAAGCCCACCTGAAGATCATCGGCAAGTACGGCTTACCCGCAGTAGTAGCCATCAACGCCTTCCCCACCGACAGTCCCGCCGAGCATGCCCTGGTTAGGGAAGCCGCTCTCAAGGCAGGAGCCTCCGATGCAGTCGTATCCTCCAACTGGGCCAATGGCGGCGATGGAGCTGCCAAGCTGGCCGAGGCAGTGGACAAGGCCTGCGCAGTACCCGCCAAGGCTAATTTCCTCTATCCTCTCGAGCTCTCCATAAAGGAGAAGATCGAAACCATAGCCCGAGAAGTGTACGGTGCCGGCAGCGTCACCTATACCGATGTTGCCTCTGCGGCTATCGAAAAGTTCAGTTCTCTGGGCTACGAAAAGCTGCCTATCTGCATGGCCAAGACCCATCTGTCACTTTCCCACGATCCCGCCATCAAGGGAGCCCCCAAGGGCTTTGCCTTCCCGGTCAAGGATCTACGGCTGGCCGCCGGCGCGGGATTTATCTATCCCCTCACCGGAGAGATCAGCACCATGCCTGGACTGCCCTCGGTTCCCGCCTACATGGGCATGGATATCGACACCACTACTGGTCTCATAACGGGGCTGTCCTGAGCTTTTAGTCGCAATCGCTATTAATGAGTGAAGGGCTGTCCGGGAAAGATCCCGGACAGCCCTTCTTGTTTTTCGATCTAGTTATTTCCGCTGTCTAGTCCGATGGAACTGCTGGATCCAAGGCAGTGATGCCTGGCAGGGAAAGACGCTCTAAAAACTCCAGGAAGGCGCTGGGGCCTGTGGAAATATGAAGACCTTCATAAGGAAGACCCGCATATTGCTTTTCATCCTCGCTGCATACCACTGAAAATGCCTTGTCGCCTATCGCACGGTGCAGGGCTCTCACATGGATATCCCTTTCACTCTTATTCTCTGAGCCGCTTTCTCCTGCCAGGTAATCCAGCCGCGCCGGCCCCGACCATAGAATGCTCCTGGCCTTCCCGATGCAGGAGGCTGCCCTGGAGAGATCTTTGCGCAGGGATTTCTCCCCATTGCCTACGATGAGGAGACTCTCGGAAGCGGCAGCCCTGAGGGACTCTAGGAGAGAGTCGATAGGAGGCAGGCTTTCTCCCTCCGAACCCTCCGCCGAGGCCTGGATCAGGGACTCTGGCGGTATAACCACCAGTCTGTCCACCCTGGGCAGGAGGGCGGACATGACGCCGAACTGGGCTCTTAGTTCCTTGCCGGAGAATACTGCCACAAAGGGTCGGGGAGGGTTTTCTATCAAGTGTTCGAGCATGGCCAGTTCCCTTGCCACCAGGGGGCCGGCAACCCTTTTGGAGACGAAACGGGGGACCCCAGTGATGCTGGCGTGGCGCCTGTGACACACGTTGAAGGCGTCGTTTATAAACCAGCCGTCCGAAAGCTCGGCAAGAGCCCTGGCAAAGGCATCGTCGTTATCCTTTTCGCCCGAGGCGAACCTGAGGTTTTCGATGAGATTGACCTTGTGAGGCTCGATATCTTTTCTGCCGATTAGAAGCCCCGAAGAAGCCACGCTGAGCGTATGGAACACGAAACGGTCTCCCAAGCGGGATGAAAGAAGGTCGGCCACGGGCTTGAGGCTGAAATGGGCGTAGAGATCCTCTCTGGACAGCCTTAGATCGCCCTCAGCTCCGGGATCGCCTAGGTGGGAACACACCACGGGCGTGCCATTGCGGGAAAGAATGGATTCCAGGGTAGGCAGCATCTGGAGAACTCTCTCCTGCCTTGATATCTTCCCTTTATCGATTTTTACATTGGCATCCACCCGCAATAGCACCGTGCCCCCGCCGAAAGATTCGATGCTGTCCAGTCCGGCGCGGCGAAGATTGGTTTCCCTGCTCAAACGAGCCAGCTCCGATTCCACCAGGTCCCGTACCACAATCACCGCTTCGGCCGAGCTGCTGCATCGTCCCACCACGGCGCTCACCGAAGCCAGGGGGAGGAAGAAGTCGGAAATGGGAGCTACGCCTTTATAGACAGCCCCAGTGTTGCCATCGGCGGTGACGCGCTCTCCTTCTCGCAAGACCGTAGAGCCCGAACCGCGGAAAATGGCGAGTTTTCGCTCGTAGTCCAGTTCGATGTCGCCGCATCCCACTATGCAGGGCTTGTTCATGGACATGGCCGTTATAGCTGCGTGGGAAGTCCTGCCGGGGTATACCGTGACAATAGCCTGGGCTACATGCATCACATCGAAGTCGGTAGGCTTAGTGGTGTAGGCGAAGTATACAACGCTTTCGCGCCGCGCTTCCGCTTCTTTAAGTCTCTCCATGCTCATAACCAGGGTTCCAGACACGACCCCTCCGTTGATGGGCACGCCTACCGAAAGAGGGGGATTCCAGCGCCGCAGGCGGAAATCGGCCCGCGGAAGCGCGGCGCTCATGTACGCTGCCTCCAGGCGGTCTATCCTTGACCTGTACTCATCCAAATCGATGATCGACCGGGATAGAAGGTCCGTGTCGGCCACCAATTGTGCAAAGGCCCCCAAGCGTGCCGCTCTAGCCTGGAGAAAGTAGAGTTCTCCGTTCTCCACGGTAAACTCGATATCCAAGTCCTGTTTGTAATGCTGTACTAAAAGTCGTTTGCCTTTCTCCAGTTTTTCCGCAAGCTCCGGATCCATGCTGGAAATCGCCTGGGTACCGGCGCAGGCTTTTACCACCTCTTCGCCCTGGGCAGTAGGCTTGAATTCGCCAAACAGCTCGTCATCGCCTGTTATGGGGTTTCGGGTGATCACCACGCCGCTGGAGGATTTGGGATTGAGATTGCCGAATACCAGTTTCTGGACAGTGACGGCTGTCTCGGTCTTTACTGAGCTGGGAAGGGTTTTAGAGTAAGCCCTAACCGCGTGGGTTGCTCTGGAATCGTAGACAAGCATGATGCAGCGAAGCAATTGTTCGCGCGGATCCTTGAAAAAGCTCTCTCCAAAGCACCGAACGAGCTTGGATTCCATTTCTCTAATTTCAGCCTCATAGTCGGCGGGGTTTGTCGGACCAGGGGTTTCCATCCCTTGCACCAGGTGAAGGGCCGCGGTGCAGTTTTTTAAGAAACGTCTATACAAAGCATTGGTGAGATGGCTTCCCCTGCGTAAGTTCAGGGCTAACCTCACTTCGGGAACAAGGCCTACATTCAATACGGTAGCCATCACTCCAGGCATGGAATGAGGAGCCCCTGATCTAACGGAGACTATGAGGGGATGAGCGGGATCGCCTAACCTTCTTCCGCATTGGGCTTCCAGCTCCCCTAGTTTTTTGTCAACAATCTTGGCAAGCGTATCCCCCAAGCGTCCATCTTCATGACTGCTGGAGAAAAAAGGGTAGCCTAGAATGAATGCAGGTGGCACATTGAGCCCCAGGCCGGCCATATCCAGAAGGCTGTTGCCCTTGCCTCCCAAGGCAGCCCTAATTCTTTCATCAGGCTTTTCCCACGTGGAAGCGATGTACGCTTCAGGTCCAAGATTCTCTATATCTGAGAGTGCAGGCAGTTTAGCATAGAGTCGCATATCATCGGCCTGACGCTGCAACTCCATGTCTACCGCAGCGGAAACCTTTTCGGAAAATTCACTAAGGACATGAATCTGGGTTCTGCGGATAAAATTGTTGAAAAACCTTGTTTTGACCGGCAGAAGCCTGGATGTTGGCAGTTCGTATTCCTGTAGTATCCTGTTGAGGGCGGCGCTCATCTTTTCGATGATCTCGATTTGCAGATACCGCTGCAGTTCATTGCTTATCGCACCTAGGCGTTTTTTGGCCATGAGATAGTCCCGCATGGAGGACTCTCTTAGTTCGTCCAGCTCTTCCTGATGCTGTTCAACATCGCCCAACGCGAGACCTTTGATGGAAGAAATATTGAGAAGTTCTCGCAGCACTCCCAGGGCATCTCTGAAATTGCGGGGTGTCACTTCCGCAAAATGGTTGTTGGTCAGATCATTGGCCAAAAGGAAGACAAGCCTCCCCAGCGACAAATCCAGAAGCAGGTAATCGTACAGATCAATCCGCGATTCACGATGGGATTCCTTCATGAAATGCTTGAAGCTGGCCAAGCGTTTCAGAAGATCCAATTCCAGATAGGGATCTGAAAGGTTTTCCGGTGTAAGTCGCCCAAGAAAACCCTGCATCTCGGCCTTTAAAAAACAGCGTTCGAAAACCTCGATATTCTGGTTTAGGTGATGTTTGACCGAGGCGATATCCCCGCTGTCATAATCCCATAAATAGCTAAGCCTCGCCTTCAACTCTACGGCTAGATCAATAAAATGCTCGGATTCCTCATCAGGGGAGAACATCATGGGCAAAGCCACGTAGCCAGCTTTGACGATGGGTTCTGTGTTGCCGTTGCGAACAAGTTCTAGGTAGGGCTCCAGGTAGCTCTTTATTATGCGGGGCGAAAGCCTTCGATGCACTTCCTTGCGCAGATCGCCGGCGAAGCCTCGTAAGGGATCATCTTCGCTCCGCTCCTCCTCAAATGCCTCTGCGGTAGCCCTGATCAGCTCGATCATCTCCTCTGCGCCCTGGCGAACTGGCAGTTTTTTCAGCACTTCTCTAGCGTAATAAATCAGCTTGGATGAAGGGCTCTTACACGAATCGAGGGCCTCTCTTGTAGTTTTTTCTACATCGGCGTAGATAGTTTCCATGTCGGCTTTTTTGATTCTGAGGTCGGGAATTCGCTCATCCTGGCCTAGTAGGCGCAAATTTATAAGCAAATCCATAAGAAGAGGAATCTTGCCTTCTTCGTCACGAGTGTCGCGAACAAGCGCGAGCTGGGCGAGGATGCTGTCCCACGTATTGAGGCGCACGAAAAGCCCTCCTTAAAGAAGATCATGGGAGAGGAGTCGGGGATTGTCAACCTTGACTCATCCATGTGAGGCGTCTTGACCTTAACTGTTCCGTAGGTAAAGCTCTAGCCCTGAGAACGAATATCGGGAGAAGTCCGTGACAGAATTTTCCAATAAAGAAAAATTGAATGCGCTAACCCATCTCGGCGGTCTTTCAGGGGCCTTGGCATATTCCCTATGGATACTGCCTAAGCTTTTCGCCGGTCACGACCTAATTCTCGCGGTCAGCACCAGTATCTTCTGTGCATCCATGATAGCCCTCTACTTTGCCTCTTCCCTCTACCACCTCGCCAGGGATGAGGAGAAGAAGCGAAAGCTCAAGGTCTTCGACCATAGCGCTATCTTCGCCCTTATCGCCGGCAGCTATACTCCCTTCGCCCTGGCTGGCCTCAAGGGAGCTTGGGGTTGGAGTCTTTTTGGCGTCATCTGGGGCCTGGCCCTTCTCGGAATCGTATTCAAGCTCTTCTTTACCGGTCGTTTTAAGCTGGCATCCACTCTGCTGTACGTCGCCATGGGTTGGCTGGTAATCATAGCAGGCAAGCCGCTTGTCGAAAGACTCTCGCCCCAGACTCTTTTATGGCTGGTGCTCGGTGGCATCTTTTATACTCTGGGTACGGTGTTTTATCTAAACAAGAAGCTGAAGTACGGCCATGCCTTCTGGCATGTCTTTGTCATGCTAGGCACAGCCGGCCATGCCGTGTCTCTCTATCATTTAGCCTTCCCGGCAGGTTAAATTCCTTGTATACAATAACCTGAGGAGCCATGCGTATGAGACTTGCCCTTATTCAGATCCGCGGAGATACGGTGTATCGATACACCGATACTGCACTACGAATAAAAGCCATGATAGAAAAGGCTTGCACAAAAAAGCCCGATTTTATTCTTCTGCCCGAATGTGCGTATCCCTCCTATCTTATCAGGCCAGAACTGGGAATCATGGAAGAATCCCTGGCTGGCTCCGAAACCCTCCTCGCCGAGGTCTCCGAGTTGGCGCAGCGGCATTCGGTGTATATTTGCATCGGCCTTGCGGTAGAGCGTAAAGGCAAAATTTTCAATGCCGCCGTCACCTTCAACAGGAAGGGGCAGGAGATCGATTTTACGGCTAAGACCAATCTCTGGCACTTCGACGATCGCTGGTTCGCTCCTGGCTTAGGATATTCAGCCTTCGATACCGAGTTCGGCAGAATCGGGACGATGATCTGCGCAGATGGCAGAATTCCAGAGATCGCAGGTTTATTGGCCAGAGACGGTGCCAGACTGATATTAGACCCGGTCAATCTGGTAGCTGCGGCCGAAAAGCCCGAGCAGCTGAGCAATCAGCAGTATGAGTTTATCCTCCAGGAAAGAGCCCGGGAAAATGGCGTGTACATAGCTGTTTGCGACAAGTGTGGAGTTGAAGGCAATGTGGTGACCTTCCTGGGCCGCAGCTTTGTGGTTGATCCCGAGGGCGCCATGGTCGCTCAGTGCTCTCCTGACAGGGAAGAGATCAGGATTGTAGATATAGATCTTTCCAAGATCAGACAGATCTCACGCAAAGAATCCAGGCTTTTCGGTGTGATGACCAAGCCCACGGAGGAATTGCCCGTGTCAAATATCTGCCGTCAGTCCTACAAGCTTGAGGATCTTGTCCTCTACACTATGCTGGCCCGCTTTACAAGCTTATCGGTGAAGGAGTACCTGGAAAAGGCTCGCTACTACATAAAAAACGCATGGGTTCTGCGAGCGCGACTCATCGTATTACCGGAAGCGTCCCAGTCTTTCGTGCTAGACGAGTCTGTCTTGAAAAAATTGTCCGATGAACTCGCCCAGGGATATTTCGCCATACTCGCTGGCTCTTTCGCAGTAGGTCCAGCGGGTATCAATGCAGGCACGAAATCCGCCTTTGTGCTTTCGAAAGACATGCCTGTACAAAAATTGCCATTTGTAGATTTTGAAAAATCGCCTAACGCTGATACTGTTGAAATCGCCCAACTTGGCTCGACGATCCGCCTTGGCGCGATGTCCGACCAGGAAATTCATATACCTGAAATCGCCAGGACGGCCATGCTGAAGGGGGCTGATATCATGGTGTATTTCGACTCGAACCAAGGTGATGCAACACAGAAGGCAATAAAAACAAGGGCGGCTGAAAACAAGTTATTCATCATCAGGAGCGCCTCTGCGGCCGAAGAAGAATGTAGCTATATAATCAATCCTGACGGGGCTAGAGTGACCACAACATTCTGTGCCAGAGAACATTCGACGGCGGCCTACATCAACACTGCCTTGAGCAAGTTTAAAAGCGTAGTGCCGGGCACTGATGTCGTCCTTGGACGTTTCCCCGAACTCTACAAGGGGCTATTCTCTTCATAGCGCATGCAGGCGAAGCCTAGGATAAAATCCTACCGAGAATACTGTACGCCATGTGGTCTAGAACCATGTGGAGATCTTCGGTAACTTGCATATCGGAGATGGGTATGTGCACGTTGTGCTGGGCTATTTTTCTGAGCTTTCCCCCGTCATAGCCGGTCAGACCTAGGGTGAGTGCTCCATGCGTATTGGCATATTCCACCGCTTTTATAACGTTGGGAGAATTGCCCGATCCGGAAATGGCTATTACAAGATCACCGGGCTTTAAGAAATTCTTGAGGGGTTCGATAAAAATATCTTCGTAGCTTACATCGTTGGCATAGGCAGTGATGGTAGGCGTGTTGTCCCCTAGACAGATAAATCGGAAACGTTTGGTTTTGCCCCAGGAAAGCCCTTTGTTGAAATCTACAGCCATGTGCGAAGCCGTGGCGTGGGATCCTCCATTGCCCAGGGTAAAGACCTGGCAGTCCTTGTCCAGGGCGTCAAGCAGAAGATTAAGAAAATCATTCAATTCCTTGCGGGATATTGCTTTCAGCGTTGACTGAAGCTTTTCGAAATAAGCGTCAATATCCGTGGTGAAGTCTCTTTTCATATTCAATGAACCTCATTCTTTTTCTAATAGTTATCTGACTGTGGCACTACAGGGACAAGTTTAGTCGAGAGAGAAGATTAGGGCAATAGTTGCAGGCATCACAGGCACCTGGGATGGCTGTGATGCGGAATAATTAAATGGACAATCTATGTAAGCCGTGCTATCATCGCAACTGCATTATTACTTCTAGCGGACCTCGGGCTAACACTGGCGCTCGACTGATCCGCCATTACAGAAAGGAGATTGTATGAAAAGAATCATGGCTTTAGCCCTGGTCCTCTCGGCGCTCATGGTTACTGGTGCCTTTGCCCAGGAATCTCTCATGGCCTACGCTTCGGTCGAACAGGACCTGGCGGTTAACCTCTTCACCGCGTTTGAAAAAGAAACCGGCACCAAGGTGGAATTCGTCCGGCTGGGCTCAGGCGAGCTCGAAGCACGTATGGAAGCGGAAAAGAACGATCCTCAGGCCTCTATCTGGGTAGGCGGCGTGGGCACCAACCACATCTCGGCCCAGATGAAGGGTCTTACCCTAGCCTATAAGTCCAGAGCAGCCGCCAACATTCCTGCCCAATTCAAGGACAAGGACGGTTTCTGGGTAGGTCTCTACCTCGGCCCCCTCGCCATCACCACCAACCTGAACCGCGCCAAGGAACTGGGGCTCACTCCCCCCACCAGCTGGGCCGAGCTTTTGAAGCCCGAGTACAAAAACAAGTTCAGAATCGCCTTCCCGGGATCTTCGGGCACAGGCTACAACTTCCTCACTACAATCATTTACCTCAACAATATGGATGAGGATAAGGCCTTTGCTTGGCTCAAGAAGTTTGGTGAAAACTGCGAGAAGTTTGAACGCTCAGGCCCCGCTCCCACCAACTACGTGGCCACCGGCGAGATCCCCATCGCTATCGGCTATGCTCACGACGCTGTGCGCGCCAAGGCTGCCGGAGCCCCCTTGCAGATCAATATTCCCACCGAGGGCGTCGGTTTCGAACTCGCCTCCATGTCTCTCATCAAGGGTGGCAAGCAGGCTGTTCTGGCCAAGAAACTCTATGACTGGATCCTCGGACCCAGCGGCCAGAAGATTATCGCCGACTTCTATGTAGTGCCAGTCCAGGATGGCGTAGCTGCCAATCCCAACGCCATTCCCTTGGCCAAGATCAAGACGGTCAACCAGGATTCTCTTTGGGATGCGAAAAATAAGGCTAGGCTCCAGGACCGCTTCTCCAAGGAAATCGGTAATAAGTAATTAGTTCCTCGAAATAAGTTCCTCGAACCTTGTTGGTAAAGAGGCCGCTCAGGATACCCTGGGCGGCCTTGTTGTATTTTCGGGTAGCTACATCAGCGCATATCCAGGAAGATAATCAGGTTTCTTCATAAGC
>CAZHFN010000036.1:0-17989 GCA_964531105.1 uncultured Treponema sp.
ATCTCAATGCCGATGGCTTTCAGCAGGAATCCTACCCCGAGAACGACTGGTACAATATGCCCGTCGAGCAATGCCTGGACAAAGAGGGCAAGCCAATACTGATTTCGGTGGACATGGGTGGCAGGAGGGTTCAAGCGGCCATCTGGGAAGTGAAGGTAGGGAGGTCCAGCCTCTATCTTCTAGACAGCAATATTCCCGAGAACCAGCCCGAAGACAGAACAATCACCGCTACCCTCTACGGCGGCGACAAGGATATGCGCATCCGGCAGGAAATACTCCTGGGCATAGGCGGCATGCGGGCCCTGGAAGCTCTGGGCATAGATGTAGTGGCCACTCACATGAACGAAGGACATTCGGCCTTCCTGGCGCTGGAGCGCATACGCCGTCTCATGGCCAATCAAGGCTTGAACTTCAAGGAAGCCATCCAGGCATTTATACCTACCAATGTTTTTACGACTCATACCCCTGTTCCCGCGGGCAACGAGCGCTTTGGCATCGACCTTCTGGAGCGGTATTTCAAGGGCTGGCTGGAAAACTTTGGGGTGCGTTGGGACGAGTTCATCGCCCTAGGAAGGGAGAACCCATCCGATCACGGCGAAAGCTTCTGCATGACTGTTTTCGCCCTCAAGCTTTCAGCCTGGGCCAATGGAGTATCGGCGCTTCACGGCGAAGTGAGCCGGAAGATGTGGAAAAACCTCTGGCCCGAGCTTCCTATTCACGAAGTACCCATAGGTCATGTTACCAACGGTGTGCATCCCCGTACTTGGATAAGCCACGACATGATAAGCCTTTTGGACCGCTATCTTGGCCCCCGCTTCAGCGACGAACCCGGTGCCAAGGAAATTTGGGACAGAATGGATAGGGTATCCGACGAAGAACTCTGGCGCACCCACGAGCGTCGGCGCGAACGCCTGGTGGCATTCTGCCGCCAAAGGCTTAATTCCAGCATGGAGAGACTGGGCATTACCGACCCCTCTCTCCTTACCCTGGGCGATTCTTTATCGCCTTCGGTATTCACCCTCTCTTTTGCACGGCGATTCGCCACCTATAAAAGAGGCAATCTTCTGCTCTCGGATCCCGACAGGCTTATTCGCCTCCTCTCCAGTACCCAGATGCCCATGCAGATCATTTATGCGGGCAAGGCCCATCCCCATGATATCCCCGGCAAGGAATTGATCCGGGAGCTCGTGCATTTCTCCCGCAAGGAAGAGGTGTTAAGGCGCATAGTCTTCCTGGAAGACTACGATATGAACATAGCCCGGTACATGACTTCCGGCTCCGACGTTTGGCTCAACACGCCGCGACGCCCTCTGGAAGCCTCGGGCACTTCGGGCATGAAAGCGGGCATGAACGGGGTGCTCAACTGCTCGGTACCCGACGGCTGGTGGGCCGAAGGCTACAGTTCCGATATAGGCTGGGCTATAGGCCAGGGCGAGGAATACAAGGACGAGGAACTCCAGGATAAAATCGAAAGCGACGCGTTGTACGATCTTTTGGAGCGAGAAATTCTGCCCATGTTCTATCGCCGTGGCAGGGATAACCTGCCCAGGGAATGGATAGGCAAGATGCGCGCTTCCATCAAGTCGGTGGGCAGAAACTTTTCAACCCATCGGATGCTGGAGGAGTACTATTCGGCCTACTACAAGCCCGCCATGGCGGCAGGGCTCGCGCTCAGAAAAGAAGGCTACGCTTCCAGCCGCTCCCTAGCGGCCTATCTGGAAAAGCTCCGTGCAGCCTGGCCATCGGTGAGCGTGAATGATATGAGCGATGATGCTCTTCCCGTGGTTTTCAGGGGCACTAAGATCAAGGTAAGGGCCAAGATAAATCTGGCAGGTTTAAGCCCTGAGGATGTGTTGGTGGAATGCTTCCGTGGCCCCACTACCAGTAAGGGGGAGATCGAAAATCCTGAACGCACCCGGATGGTCTGCGCAGGCCAGGAGGGCGATACCTGCGTTTTCGAATGCCTGACCAATGGAAGTCTTACCGGGCAGATCGGTTACTCGGTGAGGGTTCTGCCCTCCCATCCGGCCTTGGCTGGCCGTTTTGTACCCGGCCTTGTGCGCTGGGCTTAAAATAATAGTGTACGTTTTTCATTAATTGGTATATAATTACGCCTCACAGTTAAAAATAATCCATGACTGGGAGGCTGTAATGAATCTCAAAGCTGAAAACAACTCTACAATATGGGCAATTTTTATTGTGCTATGTGTTGCTGCAATGTCTTTATCCTGCGTTGGTGCACCAGTGCCAACGGCTACAGAATATTCTGCAATTAATCTTTCCAAGCCCATGCCTCAAAGCCGATGGATCCCCACAGGACTGCCCGGTGGAGGTCTCATTACTGATATGGAGTGGGCAGCCGACGGAACTATGTTCGTCACCAGCGATGTTGGCGCTTTTTGGAGATCCAGGGACGATGGAAACACGTGGCATGGAGTAGGCTCGGGCTTGAGGAGCTTTTATCTTGCCTGTGTCGAATGCAGTCCAAGCGATCCCGATGTGATTCTCCTTGGGACTTCGGGTGGAGTCTATAGAAGTTCGGATGGCGGAGACAGTTGGGAAGCGCGGCGTGAAGGGTTTCCCCGGGTGCAGGAAGCCACTATTTCCGCGCCTGTGGCGAGTATCAGTTTTGACGAGGACAATCACGATACCGTCTATTGCGGAACAGGGTTTCATGCCATGCAGAACGATCCTCGAAGCCTTAGGGGAAACGGCACGCTATACCGCAGCGATGACGCAGGAGACACCTGGCGTAAAGTTACATCCTTTCCTAAGGGAGGCAGCTGCACTACGTTCAGCATTTACGCAAAATCAGAGAGAGTGCTGGCGGCCACAAATATTGGCCTTTTCGAGAGCAGGGACGCCGGGGGTTCCTGGACAAAACTGGGGGGCTTGCCCTCCGATGTGGTTCTTGATGTCATCGTGCATCCTGAAAATCCCAATTTGCTCCATCTAACACTCCAGAGCCCTGCGGGAAAATTTCCTTGGGTAGGCGGCGTCTGGATGAGCAAAGACGGCGGTGGAACCTGGGAACACAGCTCCGATGGCCTTGAACGGCATGTCGGTGATGCCCTGAATTCTTTTTTCGCTACCTCCCTCTATATCCAGATTGTCCGGGACCCATTCAATCCGGACCGGCTTATGACTGCCAACATCAGTTGGGGAACAGATGCGTTGTATATAAGCCAAAACGGCGGTAAAAGCTGGAAAAACGCAAGTCAGGGAATTCCACCGGGAAAGCTCGGATGGCTGGGTTTCTTCATGAAACCCATTGTACCGATAGCCTTTGACCCAGGCAGGAAGCATACCCTTTATTTTGGCGCACCCCTGATCAAGTCCACTGATGGAGGAAAAAGCTGGTTTCAAACCTATTGTGCAGAGACTTCTCCGGGTTCGGGCTTCTGGTCAGGAAACGGCTTGAATGTCACCTGTCTTCATGATGTGGTTTTTGATCCCTTCGATACAAAAAAAATCTATGCAGGCTACTGGGATGTAGGCTTTCTCCGCAGCCTTGACGGAGGATTGAGTTGGCAGCGCTCGGTAGAGGGACTTCTTCATGAAGGAAACGTGTTCCGCATACAAGCAGACCTAGTAACAAGAGACCTGCTCTGGGCTAGTTCCGGCGCCTGGGCATACGATGCCGGCAGCATGGCTGTAAGCGAAAATGCTGGGTCAAGCTGGAGGGTGATTGGAACAACCCAAAATGGACTGCCCGATGTGCCTGTCTACGATTTTGTTGTATCTCCGACTTCAGATACCGGCAGGAGAATCCTGGCATTGAGCTATGGTAAGGGGCTCTACCTGAGTGATGACAGCGGGAGTACATGGCGCGCTGTCCTGGACAGAGACGGAAAAACGCCGTTTCGCTACGGCTATGCTCTTGCCGTAGATCCCTTTGATCAGAAAATAATTTACGCTGGCGATGATGACGGAGGAACTGCACATGTAGCCCCTGCACCGACATACGATCGAGGCGGGGTATGGAAATCCTGGGACGCCGGGGAAACGTGGGAAAAACTCACTATCGATGCGATCAATGTAAAAGATATAGCTATTTCATCACATAATAGCGATGTCATTCTTGTAGCATCCCGGGATGCTTGGGATAGAGTTGCTGGAAGCGCTAGACGTGGAGGAGTTCATCTGTCCACCGATGGCGGGCGCAGCTGGGAAAAGACCTATAATGTTGATTTCGCCATAGCTGTAGAGGCGGATCCCTCTGTCCCGGGTAGATTCTATGTAGGCACGACTGAAAGCCCCTATAAAGACAGGGAGTACGTAAAGGGTATTCTGCGCTCCGATGACTGGGGTAAAAGCTGGAGAGCCGTTAATACTGGACTTGGTATGGAGAAAGTCAGCGCTATAGCCGTAGACCCTTCGGATTCTGAACATATGGTGATTGGCACTCCCGGTGCGGGACTGTTCCATGTTTTTGGGATTTCTAAAATGAATTAGTCCCTATCGATAGGCTCTCCAACGACAGTAGAACAAAGAGGCTCAAGGGAATAGATCAGAACGAAAACACGTCTCCGCAGTGAATGCTCTGCAACCGATCGCCCATTTTAGTCTTGAGATAGTCGAAGGCTTCCTTCCCAGTGCAGTGTCCAGTGTAATAGGTACTGCCTTCAAAAGCGCACAATGCTGATGCGAAGCGATCCAGAATTCCGGGAGATTCCGCAGTACCCTTCATGGCGATGTACAGATGCATGCCTCCGAACACATGGCTTTCTTTCTTCAGCAGTCCTTTTTCCGCGATGCTCCTCATAATGTCGTGGAGCCCTAAGTGGGAGCAAGAGCTGAAGATAAAACTGCGTTCGCCCGAGTTGATAACCAGGGCCATTTCGTGGGAGAAATCATCTTTGGTAAACCAGAGTCCCTTCCGCATGTATAGATTGGAACTGGATGTGAGATAGGGGGATTTCTGTGCGATGTCGACTATCGCGTATACTCCGGGGCTGATTTCGGTGTCCTTTGATAAAAGGACAGTGCCTGGATCCCTGAGAAACTCCTTGGGGGTGCCCACATTCGAGAAAAATATGCCATAACGACGGATGTAATTAGGCTTTCTAGCCGCGCTAGCCATATAAACCGGCGCCTCTGGATTGATGGTTCGAAAAAGCGGTAGGCCTCCTGCGTGGTCGCTGTGTCCATGAGAAAGTACTGCGAAATCTACAGCACCTAGGTTGCAGCCCATAAGTTTAGCATTTTGGGCAAACAGTTCTTTCTGTCCGGCATCGAGGAGAATTGTCATTCCCTTATCTGGCGCTTGAGCGCTGGGGACTTCAATAAACAGCGACAGACCGTGTTCAGCCTGCAATTCAGGGCGGAATGATTCATTTTCAACCAGGATATGGATGCGCATAATTATTCTCCCCTATTAATCATCTGCGATGCGAAAGCAAGGAATTGGCTATTTCGGCAAATCCCGCGCCGCTTTCCAGGCTAGATACAAAGGCGGGTAAATGCCCAATCATATTCTTATAGCGCACAACGTTGGCCACACCGCAAGCCATAGGGAAATGGGCGAACATAGGCTCGTCGTTGGGCGAGTCGCCCACGAAGACGACTTTTTTTCGATCGCGCTCATCGTCATAACCAAAGCGCTTTGTTAGGTATCGACGCGCCATGCCCAGCTTGTCGTAATCGCCCATCCAAGCATTTACGTGGATGGAGCTTACCTTGGCGTGGGCACCTTCTTCCTCGCAGATGGCCTTTATTTTTAGCGCGTCGGATAGGGGAAGGATGGGTTCTTCTTCGGCGAAATCAATGGCTATGTCGTAGAGCCTGGCAAATTGGTCGCGGGCTGGTCGGCATCCGGGCACTTCGGCCTGTGCGCGAGCCAGCGCCCGCGCGAGCGCGGGCGCATCGTTGCGTATCGCCTCTGTGTGGACGAGAGTTTTCAGATGCCGTCCCTCAGCTTCCTCCCAGAACACGAAGGCTCCGTTCTCGCCTACTACCCCGTCCACCGGCCATTCGCGCGCGATGAGGTCGCACCAGCCCGCCGGCCTACCTGTGATAGGCACCACGACGAAGCCGGCCTTCTTAAGCCGCCAAAGGGCGGCATACGCTTCGGCTCCAAGCTTGCCCTCTGTAGTAAGGGTGTCGTCTATATCCATGAGTATGAAGCGAAGCGATTCAACTTCTGCTGGAGTAATACTTGAGATATTCCTCATGCTCGAATCCTACCCGAAAGCCCAGGGCTGCACCAGAGCAACCATTACATAAAAAAAAGGCTGTCCAGGTTTTCTTCCCAGACAGCCTCGGCTTAGCATGAGAGCTTACTCGCCTTCGCGGATGATCTCTATCTTGATGCCCTCGCTGGATTCGGTGGCTTCCTTCGGGGGAACGGTAACCTTGAGAATGCCATTCTTGAAGACCGCCTTGACCTTTTCCTGGTCGAATTTGTCAGCGGGTACGTAGTACTTCTGCTTTTCGATATCCTTGAGCTTGAGCCTGCGCTTAAAATAGCGGATACCTTCCTGGGGGCTTTCCAGCTCAATTCTGGCCGAAAAGACCATATAATCGCCCTGGAAGGAGAGGCTGATGTTCTTTTCCTCAAAACCCGCCACGGCGAACTCGAATACGATGCTCCGCTCGGGGGTGAGAAAAACATTCATGGGCGGATAGGAAAAGTTAGGATAGTAGTCGGCGTTTTCTTCGTTACCCGATTCGAACCATGCTCCACCTGCGGCTCCGCCATGACCTTCGGCTCCCCGCCGCCATGCTCCTAAGGGATCAGGTCCGCAGCCTTCGGGATTGACGCCGAATTCCTTCATTTTTTCTCCAAAATCCTTGGCTGCCTCGAACACGTCGTCGAGGATAGAGCCGATGTCGACATAGGTTTTGTTGCCTTTCATAAGGTCCTCCCTAGGTTAAACCGGAATGCCTATGCGCGATTCCGATCTTTCTGCATGCGGCGGCCTTAAAGCCCACCGCTCTTGGTTATCGCCCTCCTGAAAAGGACGGGCAATTCCATTCTTGATAATAAGCTTAAGGTAACCATTGGATTGGGGTAAATCAAGAGAAACGGGTAGATCAGGGGAAAAGAAAGCGCGGGTCCGGAATAGTGCCGGACCCGCGCAGGAAAGAAAAGGTCTTACTTAGAAGGATAGAGAAGAGGGTAATCGTTCGCGGCGCCCTCGGCTACCAAGGCCTCGGGTACTACGAACCAGTTGCCAATGGGAGCCACGGTCACCGACTTGGTCTGGGCTTCGAACCATTTCAGGAGGAAGAAGCGCAGGTCCTTGGTGGTGGCGCCGTTTACCAGCTTCATGGTGCGGATGGTCTCCTTGTCCAGTCCAGAGCCCTTTTCCAGATGTCCACCACCGCCCGAGCCCCTGTAGGAGTTGATGGCCACGGTATAGGTCTCCTGAGGATTGAAGATCCTGCCGTCGGACATCGAGGTTATGGTTACCTTGTCTCCCACGGGTTTGGTCACGTCCACGAAATAGTTGATGCCCGCGGCCGAATCGTAGTTGTAGTACCTGGTTACCGTCTGTGCTGTATTGTACCGGGCATCGAATACCAGCTTGCCTTCCTTGTCCTTCTGGAAGGCGATGAGGTGGTTGCCCTCGTTGGGCATCGTGGCGAACCAGTTGGCATAGGAGAACTCCAGGAAGTCGTCTACCTGTTTTCCTGTGAGGCTCATGGAGTAGAGGAAGTTTTCGTACACGTAGAGATTGAACATATCCCGCACAAAAAGTGTGCCGTCTTTGCTGGTGGGAATCTTGGCGTCCATGGATAGGGGGGCTGCGAAGGAAATATCGGCTGGCTTCAAACCTATGGCCGGATCCTTGGAGATATCCAGCTGAATGCGATGGATGAGGTCGACGAAAGCTGAATCGCCGAATATGGAATCTCGGCTGGATATGACAGCGTCCATCTTGCCCACAGGCCTGTCCACCCAGGCCTTTATTTCGTTGAATCCGGCCTGGAACTGGGCTTCGAAATCAGGATTGCTCTTGTACTGGGTAACATCCACCAGGCCGCCACGCACCCTCTTGTCCCAGGCTTTCTTATCGGCATTCCAGTCCAGCGAAAGATTGACCACGGGCACTCTACGGGCTGCGTTGAGGGCGCCGTAAATGTAGACGGTCTTGCCGGTGGGATCCTTGACTTCCACTTTCTTCTTGGTAGCCGGATCCCAGCCCATTCCGTCCCAGCCCGAGTGGTCGTGGCCGACGAAGATCAGGTCGAAGCCGGGCACCATTTCGGCTACCAACTGGGAAGCGTTTTCATTGTACTTGGTGTCTTTGGTAACCCCACCATAGCTGTAATCCACTCCCGCATGGAAGAGGCCCACCAGGACGTCGGGTTTTTCCTTCTCCATGATGAGGGGCACCCATTTCTTGGCGCTCTCCACCATGTCCTCGAATTCCATACCTGTCCAGAATTGGGGAGGGAGCCAGTCGGGGATCTTGGGGGATGTGAGTCCGAGCACCGCGATTTTTACACCGGCCTTTTCAATAACCGTGTAGGGAGTAAAATAGGGCTGTCCATCGGGTTTTACCGCGTTGGCGCAGAGCACGGAAGCCTTTACTTCCTTATAGAGTTTATCGTAGACAGCGTGTCCTGCCTCGATGTCGTGGTTTCCCACCGAGAGGGCATCGTACTTGAGGTAGTTCATCGCTTGAGACCAGATATGGGGCGCCTGGGTCTTCTCGAAATTGTAGTAATAGACTGTCGGCTGGCCTTGGAGGGAGTCGCCGTTGTCCAGGAGGACAAGATTGGGATTGGCCGCCCTTTCCTCGGCTATGAGGCTGGCGACCTGGGCGAGAGATGTGGCCAGGGGCTTCGCGTTCACGAAGTCATAGGGATAGATAGCCCCGTGGATGTCCGAGGTTTCTATGAAGGTGAGCGTTAGGCTTTTTTCGGCTGGTGCGCTCTGGGCGAAGGCTGGATAGATGCCTATCGTCACTACGAGCAGCGCCAGTACTACAATGCGAAGTTTCTTCATCGTAGACTTCTCCTTGGCCGCAGGGTGTTGTTTTTGGGTAAGCGGCCGATTCCCGGTTATGAGTATACGCCTGCTTGTGCCAGCGGTGTAGATGCCGATCCAGGGTATTGATAAAAATCTTTTCTTCATTTTTGATGAGCATAAGTAAAACCGTATACTACTATCACTCGGGAGTTTTCAATGAAGAGCCTTTTCCGTATAAGCATCCTCGCAGTCATTGCCCTGAACCTGGCGGGAACCCTCTTTGGAATCTCCTTTCGCTTTCCATTATTTATCTCTGGGCTGGGAGCACTCGTAGGCGGATTCCCCCTCATGGGCAAGGGCTTCCAGAAAACGGCGATCATATTCCTGATTCTTGGGGCGGGCTTTTTAGGCTTTGGGCGCCAGCCCTTCGATCTTTGGGTAAAGGCTGCCACATCCATGACCAATATTATCGCCATAGTCGCGGTGATGCAGACCTTCGCAGTTCCCATCAAGGTAGGAGCTTACGATGAGTCTATCAAATCCTGGATGGAAGGCAGACTGAAGGGGAAGTCCTCTCTCTTCATTTTTCTTACCCTCACTACCCACCTGCTGACTAGTTTTCTCAATATGGGATCGGTACCGATCACGGTGAGCCTATTCGAGCCCACCATGAAGGCCCGGGTTCCCGACTGGAAAAGGTTTTTTACCAGGGCTGCCACCAGAGGTTATGTGCTGTCGATTCTATGGTCGCCGGGAGCGGTAAACCTTTCATTGGTAGCGCAGGCCACCGGCCTGTCCTGGTCCAAGGTCTTCATACCCGGCTTTATTCTGGCTTTTCTGGGTATGGGCGCTTCAGCGCTTACAGAGCTGATCGGTTCGCGTGGCAACAACAGCCTACTTCCTCAGGAAGATGGCCACAGCGATGGGGCGAAAGGAGGAAGAGTTCTCCACATGCTGGGTATCGTCGCTTCCTTCATACTACTGGTCGTTTTTCTGGAGAGGCTGAAAATAGGCACATCGACTGGGCGAACCGTTTTGGCAGGTCTTGTCCTATCCCTGGTATGGACACTCAGCCAGGCCAGGCGTCCAGGTATGAAGGCAGCGTTAAAAAACCATTGGCAGGATGGGCTGCTCAAGGCGGGGGACATAGCCCCCTTCTTCGTGGCAATGGGTTTTTTCTCCACATCCCTGGAAGCCTCGGGGTTTCTGGAGGCGGCGGCTCCCTTCATCAATACGGCGGCGAATTCTCTTGGATCGGCGTCGGTGATCCTGATAGCCGGCATCATCGCCGCCGCCTCCCTGATCGGCCTCCATCCCTTCATAACCATCGTGCTCTTCGGAAAGGTGCTTTCTTACCTCAGTCTGCCTATTCCGCCCATTACCATAGCCATGGCCCTCTCGGTGGGCGGAACCGCGGCCTATATGATCACGCCCTTCGCGGGTATGATCATGATCATGTCCAGGCTGATCGGCGTCAAAGCCGCCGATATCGCCCTGCGCTGGAACTGGCGCTTCAGCCTGGCCTTTCTGGCAGGCGGACTTCTCTATGCCTTCGCATGGGGGGCTTTGTTCGGCTGAGCCGATTCTCTACTCGTCCTTATCGAAGGGCATACCTAAGGCCGCCGGAGGTGTAGCGTTCAGGGCTGTCAGCACCTTGGCGATATCCCTGCGCACGGATTCGGGTAGATGGGATAGGCTGCGTTCCACCCATTCGGCATTGCCGATGTTAACCAAAAGAAGGGTGAGGATCATGAGGGGGAAGGGCGCCACCTGCAGCACCTGCGAGGGGACGTTGGGCATCAAAGGCTGCAGCACCAGGCCCAGCCACTGGAGGAGCGAGAAGAAATAGGCTCCTATCGCAGCCCTGAAGGGCCGCCAGCCACCGAAGATAGTGATCGAGAGAATAATCCAGCCAATACCGTCCAAGCCAGAAATAGTACCCTTCCAGCCCGCCTTAACCGAAAGCGAATAGATAGGACCGGCCAGGCCTGCTATGGCACCACCAAGAACCGTGTAGAGATAACGCAGGCGGTTTACATTCGCCCCGCGTACATAGGCTGCCATGGGGTTCTCTCCCAAGCCTTTCAGCATGATGCCCGTTTTGGTGCGCTCCATGTAGAACCAGGAGAGAAAGATAAGAAGGAAGCTCGAGTAGGTGACGACATCGTGACGGAAGAGAAGGGTGCCTACCACGGGTATGGAGCTTAAGCCTGGTATGGGTAGAAGGGTAAGGCGTGGTCCGGGCATACCCATGATGGGGTTGCCCAGGAAATAGGCCAGGTCACGGCAGAGCATGGCCAGCACATAGCCGACGGCCACCTGGGACTGCTTTAAGGTGATACTCGTGAAGGCGACCACCAGGGCGACCGCTGCGCCTATGGCGGCTCCAGCCAGGAATCCCAAGGCCAAGCTACCTGTGGCGAGGGAGGCGGCAAACCCGCCCATGGCAGAGAGGAGGATCATCCCGTTCATGGCCAGGTTGGATACACCGGCCTTTTCGCTTATTGTCTCTCCGAGAACACCGAAAAGAATGGGCGCCGATGAGCTCAAGACTCCCGAAAGTCCGAAGAGAAGGGCATCGCTTGTCATAGGCTCCCCCTCTTTTTGCCGATAAGCTTGAGGCGTAGCCCGTTGCCGATGAGGACAAAGAGAACCAGGAAGCCTTGAATAACCCCAGCTAGGGATGAATCGAGCTTGAGCACTATGGGCAGCTGTATGGAGCCTACGCTGAGGGCGGCGAAGAAAAGCGCCACAGGGCCGGCGAATACAGGGCTATAGTTGACCAGCATGGCCACCATCAGGCCGGTATAGCCGTACCCGCTGGAAATAGAAGGTATGAGGCGATGGTATACCGAAGTAACCTGGACCGCTCCAGCAAGGCCGGCGAAGGCTCCGCAGAGGGCAAAGGATAGGAGCATATGTTGCCAGGTAGGCACTCCCAGAAGATAGGCAGCCTTAGGATTTTTTCCTACCGCTTTTAGGCGAAGGCCGAAATGGCTGCCCTTCAGTAGAATAAAAGCCATGATTATGGCCAGGGCTGCCAGCACCAGCGGCACTGGTGCCAGCCTCGATTGAGCCGATAGGGTGGGCATCCAAAGCTTAGGCTCGAAGGGGAGGGTACCTGACATGGAAGCGACGCCGGGCCTCTTCCAGGGGCCGAATATTAGCCAGAGATTGAGGGCCGTAGCCACAAAGTTAAGTCCCAGACCGCCGAAGATTTCGTTCACTCCCCCGAAGGTTTTCAAGGCTCCAGCAAGCAATGCCCAGAACATGCCGCCCAGCATGCCTGCGGCGACGGAAATCGCGATGATGGTGCCTGGGCTCAGGGCGGTATTCTGAAGGCTTCGAAGTGCCCAGGTACAGAAAATCGCGCCCAGGGTTATCTGGCCTTCAATGCCGATGTTCCACAGTCCGCCCGTAAAAGTAAAAAGGAGTCCCGCGGTGGCCAAGGCCAGAGGAACCCAAGATACCAGGACGTTGGCCGCCACATTGGGCGAGCCAACTGCACCCTGGATTATGTTTTTATAGGCCTGGAAGGGGTTGCTGCCGGTGGCGGCCACGATGAATGTGGTGAGGGCGAGGGCTGCCAATACGGAGCCTGCGCCGAAAATAATTCTTGTAGTCTTGTCGTCACGCATCGCTGTTTCCCTTGAACGCTTCCCAGCCCACGCCGCCGATGAGTTCGCCCAACTTCTGAACGTTGAGCGATTCTGAATCAATGAGGGGTGTTACTTTTCCAGCGAAAAATACCAGAACCTTGTCGCTGTAGCGTAGGATTTCATCCAAATCGGAGGAGATAAAGAGAATTGCTGTACCTGTGGTGCAACGGTCCTTCAGCTTTCCCCAGATATAGATGGTTGATTCTATGTCCAGACCCCTGGTGGGATGCTCCACGAGAATAAGGGATGCTTTTTCCGGCAGGAGAGATAAGAGGGCACGCTGCTGGTTGCCTCCCGAAAGAGATTCTACAGTGCTTTCGGGTCGGCCTTTAATATTAAAGGCCGCGATGCGCTCCTTAGAAAGAGCTGTTGCGGCTTTTTTGTCGATAAATGCACCTTTGGGTTTTACCGCGAGGGTAAAATGCTCAGCCAGGCTCAATCCCGGAACAAGTCCTTTTTCCAGCCTTGCCGCCGGAAGGTAGGCAACTCCCTGCTTCATGTAGTCGTGGTAGGTCTTGCCATTCATGGGCGTTTCGGTCTCATCCAGGCAAAACTGGCCGCCTGCGGGTTCTACCAGGCCCCCGCAGGCCCGCAGGAACAGATCCTGTCCCGAGCCTTCCATGCCAGCGATTCCCACGACCTCCCCAGCCCTTACTTCCAGATTCACATCCTTAATTCTGAGTCTGATGGAATCCACTGAGCCGGTCTTGACGCTGAGAACCTTCTTGCCAGGCCGAACACTGGTTTTGGCAGCCAGTTCGACCTCCTTGCCGAACATCATGCGCACGAGAAAAGCCTTGTCGAATGGCTTTTCCGTGGAGCCGACCAGAACGCCTTGTCTGAGCACCGCGGCGCGGCTGCAGAGCGCTTCCACGTCTTCGAGCTTATGGGAGACAAAAAAAACCGTCATACCTTGCCCGGCCAGAGTCCTCAAGGTTGCAAATAGCTTTTCCTTCTGTGCCTGGCTGATACCCGTAGTGGGTTCATCCAGGATAAGTACCTTTGCCCCCAGCCATAGAAGGCGTAGAATCTCAAGCTGCTGCCGTTCGCCAACGGTCAGCGAAGCGACCCGCGCCTCGGCCGAAAGGCTGAAACCGAAGCGGGCCGAAAGATCTTTGAAGTCGGCTAGAGCCTTGCGCCTGTCGGGTACGAGACCCCCGGGACTGCCGAGTATAAAATCATCGATGACTCGGAAAGGGGGGAAGTCCAGAGGGTCTTGATGGAGCATACCGATGCCCAGTCTTATAGCATCGTCGGGAGAACTGATTCTCAGAGGCTTTCTATCGAAGAGAATTTCTCCCGAGTCGGGGTGCATATACCCGGAAAAAATCTTCATGAGGGTGCTTTTACCAGCTCCGTTCTCCCCAAGGATTCCTTGAATGCTGCCCGGAGGAATGGTCAGGGAGATCGAGTCGTTGGCCTTGAGAGCGCCAAAGCTTTTGGTGATGTTTCGCAGTTCGATCGTCATTGAGCACCTTTGGAATGTATGAATGGGGCAGCCGTGAAACCCCCAGGGTTTCACGGCTGCCTTCTGTCGCTGCAGTAAGGTATTACTTGGAAACGCTCTGTCCTGTCATGCCTTCGAGAAGCTGGGGCAGGTACCAAATCTGCTGGTCGGTGGCCTTCTGGCCTTTCTTGAGATAGACGGAACCATCCTGAAGATTCATGGGGCCGGTCCAGAGGTTGAGGCCCTTGGCGAGTTCGCCGACAAACTTATCGACACCGTCGGAGGCCGCTTTGGAAAGGGCGCCCTTGTTGAAGCCCACGGCCGAGGTATCGGGATTGTTGATGTTCTTCCAATCCGGATCGTTCCACTCGAAGTGAGCTTTCCATGTGCCGTTCATGGCATCCTTCACGGCCTTGGTGTAGGCGGGGCCCCAGTTGAAGTAGGGCACGCCCAAGGAAACGCCCTTACCCTCGTCCATGGCCTTGGAATAGTCATAGGGGATAGCCCAGACCTGCTTTCCCTGGGCGGTGAACTTGGCGGCTTCGGCCACGGCTTCCGTGGTGTCGATGCCGGAGATGACAACGTCGCAGCCCGAGTTGAAGAACTCGTCGGCTACCTGGGTGGGGTCGGCGGTGACGCCGGGGATATTGAACCAGAAACCAATCCAGGTGACGCGGAACTTGAGCTGGGCGGGATCTTTCTTGAGATAGTTGACCCAGGCGTACTTGGCGCCGAGGTAGGCGGAGGCGGCCAGGCGCCTGGTCTCATCGTTGATGAGGGGGCCGAGGAAGCCGATCTGGCCGGTCTTGGTGGTCATGGCGGCGGCGACGCCGGCCACCATTTTCATGTATTCCATCTTGCCCATGATGTTGATCATATTGGCCATGGGCTTGTAAGCCTTGCCATCTTTCCACTGCTGATCGCCGGTGGTCATTATGACGAAAATGTCGGGATGGGCGGTGGCGAATTTGACTGCCTCGTCCATCATGTCGTCGGACGAAAAGCAGACAAGCTTGGCGCCCTGGGCAACGAGGCTTTCACCCAGCTGGGACACCGTGGTGCCCGGCCTGTCGGCTGAGTTGGCCTTGTCGATGTAGACGAGCTTGGTGCCCGGCACCTTGGCGAGGACATACTGCATGCCGTCGTAGTTGGCCTGGCTCCAGCCACGGTCGTTGTAGGGGCCTACCATGACCAGGCCTATGGTGAGATTCGCGCCGGCTGCCTTGGGGGCCGCCGAGGATACGGCCTGGGCGATGGCCGGCATGCAAAGGACGGCTAAGAGAACCGCCAGAATGAGGATGCGTAAGCTTTTCATCATTTTCTCCTTGGCCGCTCGGATGTGATCGAGGAGGGCTGCGGTCCCGCCCACAGGGCGATTATAGAATACCGAAGCTTTCCTATAAAGCGTAAAGCTAAAAATTCTTGCTTAAATGAGGTTTTTTCTGCAATCGTGCGCCTTGCTGCTCTGGCTTATTCGTTATCCCGGTCTCGAGCGTTTTTAATGGCATCCTTGAGTCTCCTCTCCAGATAGCGTAGCTCACGCTCGCTCAAGCCGGTACCTATATGGAGCTGCTTTGTGCCTGTTTCAATGACCAGTTCCTTGGCCAGGTTATGGCTGTACTGGAATTTGGCGGGTGCGATGCGCAAGGAGCCTATTTCGCCCAGGGGCCACAGTACGCTTTTTTCTATGCCCAAGGTGGAGCTTCGCACTACAAGGCCGTCAGGGCTCAGCACCAAGGTTTTCTTGGTGATCATGGGGCTGAATACGGTCTTGGCCATGATAAAGCCCACAGCCCAGAAGGGTATGCTAAAAGCAGGGAAGAACAGTGGTGCCCGCATCCGCAAGACCATGAAGGTCCAGAAGGATATGAATCCTATCCAGAATATGACAAAGGGCAGGCCGCGAAGACTGGCTCCTCCCATGCCCAGGCTGGGAAATACGATGGAGAGGCCTGAGAGAGTTTCTTCTATTTTAACCTTGCTCCCCATAGGGAGATTTTCGGGGTAGGGAGTGTCTGCCTCGGGTTCGATAGCCCGATTTGCCTTTTGTAAAAGGGCGGAGAGGCTTTGACCCAGATCTTCGCTGCGTGGGAGGGAAGAGGTTTCGCCCCTTAGAATAGCTGCTGCCTGAGCTGCGGACAGCCTTCTGTCGGCCACATCGGGAGATAGCCAGGAATTGAAGACACTGCGAAGCCGGGGCGAGAGTTCCACAATGCCGCTCAGATCCATTCTGAGGCCTCGAGTAGGCAGTTCGGCCGGATTGCGACCTGTAAGCAGGAAGACGGCCGTGGCGGCAGCACCATAGAGATCGGACCTGTGGGTTGCTTTACCGGCCACTTGTTCAAGAGGTATATAGCCAGCAGTACCCACCAGGGTAGCACCGGGGAAAAGGGCGCTGTGCACCGCATCCTGTGCCCCAGAGAAGTCCACCAGGGCTACCGATGAATCGGGCCGCATAATGATGTTCCGGGGATTTACGTCCCTGTGGACTATTGGAGGCCTAAGAGATCCCAGGTATGCCAGAATATCGGCCAGGCAGGCTAGAATGCGTTCTACCTCGGCTTCTGAATACTTTTTCCCAGAGCGGACAATGCGCTCCAGATCTTGGCCTTGGATATACTCCATGGCCAGCACGAGCTTGAGGGATGATCCGGCTTCTGCTTCGAAAGAGTCCAGATAAGCCGGTATACCGGGATGCGAGAGGGCTTCCAGTGCCTTCGCCTCACGCTTGAATATGTCCACAGCGTTCCAGGAGGAGGTTTCGCTTAAATCCAGGATTTTAAGAACCAGGCTCTGGGATTCGGATCCTTCGGCAGGCTTGGCCAGCCAGGTGGAGGCGGTAACTCCCCTGCCAAGCTGACGCTCCAGGATATAGGCGCCTATCCTCTCACCGCTGTTCATGTCGTTTGAGTTCCTCGAGGGCTGTACGCCTCTGCGCTTTTAGCCCCAGTTCATCATAGGTGTCAGCCAGGTTGAACCAAGCCTCGGTCATCTCCCTGTCCTCGGCCACCGCCTTCTCGAAGCATGTTCTCGCCTCGGCGAAGGCTCCCTTGCGGAAATTAACCACTCCTAGGTCGTTCCAAGCCTTGGCCAGGTCGGGGTCGACTTCCAGCGCACGCTGGTAAAAGTCTGCTGCCGCAGCGAAATCATCTTCTTCATAGCTTACTAAGCCTAGGGCATGGAGGAATTCTGGATCCTTGGGCGCAATGACGAGGGCTTTCTCTAGATCGGCTCTGGCAGCTTTTGTGTCACCCGAAAGTCGTTGTGCCTCAGCCCTGTTGAAATAGAGGCCGGCCAGTTTTGGATCGGTTTCGATAGCTTTGTCAAAAGCGGCGGCTGCTTCCTTATACTTGCCTGCCTGGGTGAGAGCGATACCCTTGGCGTTGAGCGAGAAGACGAGCGATTCTTCCTTTTCCGACACCTGCATCTTCACTCCCCGGACTGTCAAAGTCCAATTGGCATTAAATTTCTCAGATAGTTTTCCGCAATAATACTGTTATTTTCAGTCCGCGTCATCCTACGCGCTTTGGCCACTCTCCACTAGCTCCCGGGTCTTGTCAGAAATTTAGAGCGGGTCTATAATGTCACTATATAAATATCGATATACATATATTCAAATATATGGTCTTTGATATCTTTGCGGAGGTTATCCCATGTCGGCTGCCAACATTGAGTTCTCAAAGGAATTGACGAGCTTCATCGAAGAATGGGGAAAGAAGCCCGGCGGGCTCATCATGATGCTGCACAAGATTCAGGGCGAATTCGGCTTTATTCCCCGTCAGGCGGCCGAGAAGCTCTCCAGAATGGTAGGACTTCCCCTGGCCAAGATTTACGGAGTTGTCACCTTCTATCACCTGTTTAAGACCTCCAAGCCGGGCAAGCACAGAATGGCCATATGCATGGGAACCGCCTGCTACCTCAAGGGCGGCAAGGATCTGGTGGAAGAAGCCAGGTCCATTCTAG
>CAZHFN010000037.1:0-16202 GCA_964531105.1 uncultured Treponema sp.
GTAAATCTAATATTAATAATGATTTATTGCATCATCTTGTATCATAAAATATCATCGACTATAAATCTAGTCAAGTGAAAAAACGCGTGAAAAACTACATGAAAAGCAACCTCACGTGAAAAAATACGTGAAAGAAAATACAGTAACAACCGATTGAATTGTTTATCTTACAACAGCACTGAAGCCACTGCTCGATAGTCCTGCGCCATTGGACCATAACCTGAAGCCGGCGAAGACATCATGGAGATAGTCAGTATTGGAAACGGTCAGCCTGGGGATTGCATCTTCAATGAACGCATACACATCAAAGTTGATCGATGATAATTTAGATGAAGCCACATAGGTAATATTTGAGCCATCTTTCCATATATTCCATGTTGATCCCGCAATAGCAGCAACTCCTATTAGGCTTCCTGATGGATTGCGACTATTTGGTTTGAACATCCAGATTTCCATCCATTTTTCCGGTCCAAGAATGTTTCCGGTTTCAGATGCCGTAAACCACAAATTGATCAAAGGCAGAAAATCTGCCGATGCCGAGACCCCCGAATCCGACCATGTCCAGCTTGTTTGCAGGCTGCTTATAGTACTCGCTATTTTTGGGAGGTTAGAGTCTGTTGTCGCGTGCCCATTGTTGTTGCCTATGAATATCGATGGGAAGCTCACAGCCATTGTCGAAGAGGAGCCTGTGTGTTCTTTAATCTCAAAATTGCCAGTTGAAGTAGAGTACTCGACTCTTTGGGTAGCAACACTGTCAATGATGTTGTTTTGAACGATATACTGCCTGCCGTCAGATACGATAGCGAGCTTCCCGCCATAGCCTGATGCTGCATCTTCATTATAGAGAGTCCTTGATTCTAGTTCCGATGTTGTGGTCGTCGTCGGGGTCGTCGTTGTAGACGATTCCAAGGTTGTAGTCGTATCCGATTCTAAAGTTGTTGTTGTTGTAGTAGTGGTAGTATCTTTGTTTATGATTTCGAGAACTTCTGGACATCCTGTTAGTAAAAGAGCTGAAATAACAGATGCAAGAACTAAGAAGCTTTTGTGTTTCATGGTTGCCCCATTCGTTATGCTACAGTCAGTATCCCACCGCTATTTTAGTTTGTAAATAGATTTATGCAATAAATTTAAAACCTCCTTGCGGCACGTACGTGGAACTCTTCGCCGGTAGGCCGAGGATTAAGGGCGGATCCAAGAACATCTTCATTTGTGTAGATGCTCAGATTGAAAATGACAATGTAGGCGTATTTCTTATCGCTGGTTCGTATGGAGGAAGACCAGTATCCACCGGAATAATCAGTATCGTTAAAATCTCCGAGTCCTTGTTTGTGTAGGTTCTCCGCCATCCAGACCAATTCCGTCCGACTTGGCAAAAACCAATCGTCATAGCCCCCGGAAATCAAGTTTGCGCAGTAATGCGCGGCATCTGTTTCTGTGCTGGCTGCTGTCAGTGTTTGGGTATTTTCCAAACCCTTGCCGGGGTCTGTTGGAGTGCTCACATCCAAATACCAGGGCCCCCATTTTTTTACAGCATTAGTGCTCGCTGGCGCCGCTTCCATGTAGACCCACTCAGGATAGCTCCATATTGTGTCCAGATTCTTGCTGTAGAATACCAAACCGCCCCCAGGACCTGAGTCACCAAGGTTGTACAGCTTTACCCATTGGGCATAGAGGGTGAGGCTAGAATCGGTGAGCGTTACATTAGCTTGTTGTCGGTACTCGGTTCCTCCTGTTCTATCAGGCACGGTGTTCCAGCTAATAAACTTATAGCCGGTCCTTGTTATTTGGGTATCCATAAAGGGCAGTGCTTTGGTTTCGCCCGGATTGAACTGAATAGATGCAAGACTTCCCGTGCCACCGTTAGCATTGAAATGCACAAACAAGCCTGCGCTATCCCATTTTGCGTAAAGGCTGATGTTCTGGGAAACCGTGTCAGTAGCAAAGTCCCAGGCAGTGACAAAGTTCGATTCCTTGTACCAGCCCTGGAAGGTATGGTCGGCTTTGGTCGGATCGGTTGGCTTTATTACTTTTCCTCCCGATTCTACCGAAGCCTGTGCAACAGCGCTTCCCCCGTTGCTTTCAAAGGTGACAGTAAATGTGTTTGATGTTTTGATCCATTTTGCATAAAGCGTTATCGCTGTGGTTACCAGGTCAGTATCGAAGTTCCAGACTGTTGTTAGGCTCGATTCCTTGTACCATCCTTGGAAGGTATGGTCGGCCTTCGTCGGATCGGAAGGTTTTACAATCTTACTGCCAGCTTCAACCAATTGGGGTGATACCGCACTGCCTCCATTGCTTTCGAAGGTAGCGGTAATCAGATCTGCTGTCTTAACCCATTTTGCATATAGGGTGTGGTCTTGGGTTATCAGATCAGTGTCGAAGTTCCATGCAGTTTCAAGGGTTGATTCCTTGAACCAGCCTTGAAAGGTATAGTCAGCTTTGGTCGGGTTTGTAGGCTTTGTTATCTTTTCTCCCGATTCAGCTGAGACTTGGGGGACATCACTTCCTCCGTTGCTTTCAAACGTTATTGTGTAGGTGGTTGGATTGTCTTCTGGATTGTCTAAGGTGGCTAGCAGTTCCTCACATCCGAAGAGCAGGAAGAACGAAGCTAGTATTAAGATTCCCGTAAATATTTTTCTATTGTTCACAAGCATCCTCCATACAGGGGAGATTGTAAGCATATCGTATCCCTATATGGTGTAAAAATAAAGAGCAAATATTTCTTGATTTTAGAAATGTTCTAGAGCTAATTTTTTTGAAGACTGAAAAAAACTGGAGGTGGGGGGAGTCTAACCTAAATACAAATAGTAAATAGAGTTACATGCCATATCACCTCATATCCTTAATTCTTCTAATGCAATGACTTCCTTATACCTATAGTTAGAATGATCCCTATTATCAATGTCCTTTTTATCCTCATTTATAAAAAATATTGCTTACAGTATTGCTTACACTAATTCATTCACTAGTAGTTTGCACTGATTCTTTAAGATTAACTCTTGAGTTTGAACTGGGTATCAAGCCTGCTATCTGCATATTATAAATCCGAATATACTCCAATATTTTTAATATCATTACTTATCTACTCGAATCATCAATAATCTCCAATATTTTACACTTTTTAAACTATTTTTAAATTTGCTAACCTCTCCATTTTTTCCGTTCCGTTTTTTGTGGACTTTTAATGATACTTGAACGCTATTATTTTTTCTGAAAAATATTTATTGACAGTTAAGTATTATCAGTTTACTGTTAAGTTCAACGGAAAACTAAATTGAAAACTAAACAATTTGATAGCAATAAAATGATAAACATCATGGAAGACTATGATGTTGTGGTCTGTGGTGGTGGATTGGCTGGTGTAGTTTGTGCTATAGCGGCAGCTCGTACATCCAAGTCAACATCTGGTCGTGTTGTGCTTATTGAGGAAAGGCCTGTTCTCGGAGGTAACTCTTCGAGTTTGGCTGGTGTCCCGCCACATGGTGCTACGGCGATGGGGCATAATCGCAATGCTCGCGAAGGCGGAATTCTTGAAGAATTAAGAATGAGATACGCTCAGTTGTCTCCTGATGCAGATGATCGTCGATTCTGGGATTTTTGCCTCGCTGAAGCTTGCAAGAATGAGCCAAACTTGACAGTTCATTTCAACACAAAAATTGTGGATGTTGAGACTTCTGATAGCATTATTCTTTCAGTAAGAGCTATCCAGACCAGCACTGAAAAAATATTTTCTATTAGTGGGCGCCAGTTTGTTGAAGCATCAGGTGATGCTTTTGTGGCCAATACTGCTGGTGCGGAAGTGCGAATGGGTAGAGAGGATAAAGAAGAATTTGGAGAATTGTATGCACAGAATAAGGCTGATATAAAAACTTTAGGTTCCACAATATATTTCACTGCCCGTAAGAGGTCAGTGGGCAAACATTTTATACCCCCTTCTGGAGCTATCTGTTATAAAAATTGTTCTGATCTTAAAGGACGTGATCACAGCCTTGCTACATTGCTTCGTGGGAACCTACTTTCGCCTGATGGCGATTCGTTCCGTGCCTTCTGGTGGCTGGAACTTGGCGGGGATAGAAATGTAGTTCATGATGCTGAGGAAATATACCAGGATTTGACTGCAGAAATGTTCGGTGTATGGGATCACTTGAAAAATCATTGCTCTCCCGAAGTGCGTCAGGCTTTGAAGAATTTTGATTTGACCAGTTGGTCTTTGATGCCGCTGAAGCGTGGATCGCGCAGCGTTAAAGGTCCCATGATTCTTAGGGAAGATGATTTATTCAATCCAAAAAAATTTCCAGATAGTGTTGGGTGTGGCGGTTTCCCAATTGACCTACATCCTCCTGAAGGTATCAGAAGCCACGAACCGCCCTGTACACAGGTATTTCTAAATAATCTTTACTCTGTACCTTATCGTTGTTTGTTCAGTTCGAATGTTAAGAATTTAAGCCTTGCCGGACGATCAATCAGCGCAACTCATGTTGCACTTGGGTCCTTGCGCGTCATGAATACTCTTGCGGTTTTAGGACAATCAATAGGTACTGCCGCAGCGTTATGTGCAGAGAAAAAAATCAATCCTGAAGATTTGCATAAGGGAATGATTGGAGATCTTCAACAACATCTTCTCAAAGATGATCTCCATATAATTGGAATAAAAAACGAAGATACTAATGATCTTGCACAACTTGCACAAGCAATGGCAACAACAAGTAAATCCTTGGATTCTCTTAAGCAAGATGGTTTTATGTCTCTTTTTGCTGATTTGGCCCAAGCATTTCCAGTTCCACAAGGTCAAATACCTACAATTTCGGTGTACTTGATAAATGATACTGACAAATCTTCTGAGGTGCCGTGGAAAATCTCAATTGGTGACGAATTGGAAAGTCCACACAACAGTATTCCCATAATATCGGGTAAACTTATTGTTCCTGGAAGGTTTTCCGGTTGGCTGAAGTTGGGCTCTCAGGAGATAAGCATCGAAAGGTATTCGTTGCTCTGGATTCAGTTGTCTGCTTCTCTTGGTATTAAATGGGCATATCAGAAGGAAGAAGTATTTGGGACTCGTTTTGCCGTCAATGGTCCTTTTAATTATGATACGGATAACTTTCATGGTCGCGCTCTACTTGCTCCCCGGGACAATACTTGGATTTCTCCTAACCACCATGGCCGCCTTTCTGTCACACTTTCTAAAATGCTTCATGAGCAAATGACAACCGATTGGCCTAATAAGTCTGCCATGGCGAATAAGCCCTATATAACTCTTTGTTCCAAGTTTGATCCTCCCATCTATCCGTTTGGTGCAGAGAATGTACTTAATGGTTTTTCAAGAGCGACAGATTTTCCAAACCTGTGGATTTCAGAAGAAAATTGTTTGCCACAGAAACTTGTTCTGGCTTTTCCACAAGCCTGTAGAGTCAAATCAATACATCTGACCTTCGATACCTGTCTCGATTCGGATGATCGTATGTATGGGTTCCCTAAAAGTGACTTCCGTTTCACGTACCCAGTATCTGAATGCATTCGTGATTATTCAATCCTTGCTCATCTACCTGGCCAATCTGAAGAAGATGGATGGTCTGAAATGTTCTCGGTAAAAGACAATTTTAGAAGGCAATGTATACATAATCTCGAAAGATCGGTTTTAGTGGACAAGATTGCCATAAAAATTGAGGCAACGAATGGGGCTCCTTCGGCTAGAATTTTTGAAATTCGAGTCTATTAATAAGACACATTATAAAATGATGTGCTGATAAAAGCAGGAGGTAGTTGAGTGCTTTCATCACATGAAAAACTCGATTTGCTTAATAAAAAATTTTCTACCTCTGGATATGTGCATTTTGAATTGGCTGCCCCTGACACAATTGCTGTAAAACTAGAATCTGATCATTCTTCAACCATCATAGCTCTTTTAGGCGCAACAGTGCTTTCCTATATTCCAGCTGGTTTTAGTGAAACTTTATTTCTGAGCAAAGTTGGAAATTTTATACCAGGGAAGGCCATACGCGGTGGTATTCCTCTCTGCTGGCCGTGGTTTGGAGCAAATCTTCAAAACACTAATCTTCCGCCGCATGGTTTTTTTCGTCTTCTGGAATGGAAAGTAAAAGAAGCATCGCATAATTCTCGTGAATCTTCTATTTCCTTTTCTCTCTGTGACTCCGAAGAATCGAGGAAATTCTGGCCGTATTGCTTTAATGCTGTCTGTCGCTTTTCTCTATGTCATCAATTGAAAATTGAAATGCAGATTACAAATTGCGACCAAAATTTTTGGAATTTGAGTGGTGCATTCCACCCCTACCTAAGATTTGATGATATTAGAAATGTTCAGATACCTACATTGGCAGGTCAAAAGTTTATTGATAATACAGTTGCTAATTCTGCAGAAACTGTGAAAACGCAGCATGGAGTGCTGAAATTTTCAAGAGAGGTTAACCAAGTCTACTCCTACAATGGATCCGTAAATATAGAGGATCCAGTAGAGAACCGTCAAATCTCAATATTCAACGATTCCTTGGAATCAACTGGTGTTTGGACACCATGGCGAACAAAGTGCGCTTTAGCCCCAGATTTGAGCGAAGATGATTTTACGAAATTCTTATGCGTAGAACCAGGGATAATTCCACCGCAAACTAAAAAAGTTGATCCAAATCTCACTTTTAAAGCTAGTATCACTATCGAAGTCGGTAGCTTGGGATAATTTCAAGTACTAAAGGCACTTTGGAGGAATAATTTTGGACGAGCGTTCGAAAATTACAGTAAAAGAATTAAGCGCTCGACTTGGCGTTTCCAAGACTGCCCTTTACCTTTATTTAAAAGATCCTTCCACCACAAGATTAGGCTCTGAAATGAAGAATAGGATTGAAGAAATACTTGATGGAATCAAATTCTTCCCCAATGTAAACGCTCAAAATTTTTCAAGTGGAAAAAGTCAAACGATCGCTATTTTAATACCACTTCCTACGCCGCATTTTCGCAATACTATGATCAATGAACTTTTAAGCGGGATACAAACGGTTTTATTCTCAAAAAGTTATAAAATAATTTTCATACCGCCTACAACAATTTATTCAAGGGGGGGGTCAAACGGAATTCTTCGTGAACAGGTAAAGGCAGCCTCTGGATATGATGCTTGCATTCTCTTCGGTACACGTGATTGCACCGAGGATGATATGCGTATGAATATAGAATATATGCTCCATACCAGGATGCCTTTTGTTGTAGTAAACATGCCAGCTTTCTCATATCCGATTAATCAAGTTGTCAATGTCACACCTCGCCTCTCATCAGGAACCAAGCTACTCCTTTCAATGGGGCATCGAAGGATACTTTTCATGGGAGGTGCGGTAAATGCACCGGATACTGTATCTGCCTATGCTGAGTACAAATCTTTACATGAAGAATACGGTATACCACTTGATGAAAAGCTGATTATGAACGGTGGCTATGAACGTGCTGCCGCAAGAAGCGAATTCGAAAGGGCAATCACTGAAGATATTGATTTCTCAGCAGTCTTCTGCCTAAGCGATACCATGGCTTTAGGTGTCTATGAGGGCGCTTCTGATAATGGCTTGCTAATACCCGATAATATATCGGTAATTGGAAAGGATGATGCACAATTTGCCACAGTTTTAAGGCCTAAACTTACAACAGTAAAAGTACCGGCTTATGAAACTGGCAAGGCTGCTGCAAGACTGGCTCTTGATGCAATCGAAGGAGAATCGTATCCGCGTCATATTGAATTGGAAAATGAATTAGTAATGAGGGAATCAGTGGCGCCTTTCGTTAATGCCTAAGCGATAGCTCTTTGTTAGGAGGAAAGAGCCAATATCGTGCGGTATTAACTAACTGTAAAATTAACACAAGGAGGCTTTCAATGAAAAGGTTTTTATTGGTTATTGCAATTATGGCTTGCTTCGGGCTTAGCGTTGGAGCAGCACCAAACATTGTCCTTGATTTTCCTTCCTGGCAGGCAGAAGAGGCTGGATTCAAGGATTTCTGGAAGGAAGTAATTACAAAGTTCCAGGATGAAAATCCTGGTGTCACTGTAAAACTAACCCAGATAGCATTCAAGGATTATATTGATGGACTTACCACCAGGTTTGCCGCTGGTAATCCACCCGATGTACTTCATCTTCCTGCTCGTAATGCTGCACAATTTGCTGCACAAGATTGGCTTGAGCCACTTGATGATCTACTCAAAAAGACCGATATTCTTCAGAATTGGACTCCATTGCAGTCTTCGATGCAATTCGAAGGTAAGAATCTGGGTATTTTACTCATGGGGTATGCCAACGTACTTTATTACAACGAGAAGATGTTCAATGATGCTGGTATCTCTCTACCCAAAAATATTGATGAATTAGTTGCCGCTGCAAAAAAATTAACTAACGAGAAAACTGGTCAATTCGGTTATGGGCTCACATCCACTGATCATCCTAATGTGTATTCTGATGCCTCAGTGTTCATATACGGAATGGGCCAAAGCTTTTTCAAGAATGGCAAGTACAATTTTACTGATCCTTTAGTAGTAAAGGATATTGATTATTTCCGTGAGCTTGCAAAGTACGCACCTAGAGGTGTCAGTACAGAGCTCAAGCGTCAGCTTTTCATTGATGGCAAGGTTGCCATGACGGTAGATGGCCCCTGGGTTGCCACTATGATACCTAAGGCAAATGCGTCAATTCAACCTTATTTAAAGATAATGGCTTGGCCACTTCCGAATATTACGGGTAACCCATCCAACGGTATACATATTCCTGCAGGTCTACAAGCAGATAGAAAGGCTCTAGTATGGAAATTTATTCAATTGATGGCTTCACCGGCGATGCAAACCAGATATACAGTTCTTACACAATCTCCATCTGGACGCAACAATTCACTGACTGGTGATCTTGCTAAACAATATCCTGGTCTTGCTTCAGTGATTGAAGCAACAGGGAAAGCTGTAAACACGCTTCCTGCTTCACCCAATGTTCTTGCAAATTATGCATTATTCTCCAAATTGGCAGGTAATGGTATTCTACAGCTCTTACTTACAAACGATCCTACAGCAAAAGTAATGGAGGACATGACTGCAAAAATCTTAAAAGAGGTAAAACCGTAATGACGAAAAAGGTACGGTCTGCGGTTCAGGCGTATGTACTACTTCTGCCAGCCTTTCTGGTAACACTCAGCATGATGGTTTATCCCCTTCTGATCACTGTCAATTTGAGCTTCAGGACTGGATCTTCAATGAATTTTGCCAAGCTTGCTTCTTCACCGCTTGGTATAAAAAACTATATCGATGTATTTTCTGATCCAGCAACTTGGAAGAGCTTGTCATTGTCATTGGTCTATACCATAACTGGCACTGGATTTGGATTTTTACTTGGATTAGGTACAGCGCTTCTTCTTAATCGCTTGAAAACCCTCAGAAGGTTGATGAGAATCTTGATTCTCATTCCGTGGGCCATACCTGGCGTCGTTGCAAGCATCTGTTTTCTTTGGATGCTTGACCCATCCTATGGAATCATAAACTATATTTTAAAATCGGTTGGCTTTATCCAGAACAATCTTGGTTGGTTTTCTGATCCAAAACTGGCAATGGTTTCAGCAATTATTCCGACAGTTTGGAAAGGATATCCTTTTTTTACGATCACACTACTAGCCTCTCTCCAATCTATCCCGGAAGCCTATTATGAAGCCGCACGAGTGGATGGTGCTTCTTCTCTCGATTTGTTCCGTCATATAACATGGCCGGCAATCCAGAATTCCGCAGTACTGGCTATAGTATTGAACGGTTTATGGATTTTTCGAGTCTTCGACATCATCTATCCAACCACGCAGGGAGGACCGATGGGCGCGACAGATATACTTGCGATCCGCCTGTATAACGAGGCATTTAAGTATTTCCATATGGCAAAAGCAGCAACCTTGGGAATCCTGACGTTTGGCGTATGTGCATTGTTTGTACTTTCTCTTTATCCGTTGCTCAAGCGTAAGTTCTTTTAAGGCGGTAGTATATGAAGAGAAAAGCCAGACTTAATGTTATCCGTGTAATCGGTACTCTCATTATCGCAGTAGTTGTATTGTTTCCGCTGTATTGGATGATTGTAACATCTGTTTTGCCATCTTCTAAAGTACTAGCACTCAAACCTCCGCTTTTCCCTACTTTCAAGGATATTGGTATTAGGTCATATATTGATATTTTTGCCCGAAAACCAATTCTCACATGGTTCTACAATTCTCTAATCGTCACCATTGGGTCTGCTGGCTTCAGCATCCTTGTTTCAATTACTGCTGGTTATAGTCTTTCCAGGTATCATACCGCGGGTCAACAAGCTATGGGATATTTCTTGCTCTTGAGCCGCATGCTTCCTGGCTCTCTTATAGTCGTACCCATGTACATCATTTTTATGAAACTCAAAATGATCAATAGTTTCTGGGCGCTTATTCTAGCCAATGTTTCGGCTATCACTCCTTTCAGTACGTGGATGATGAAGGGATTTTATGATGCGATACCCAGGGAAATGGAAGAAGCGGCAATGATCGATGGTTGCAGCTGGTTTGGTACCCTCAGGCGGATTGTATTGCCTCTCACACTTCCTGGCCTTGCAGCTGTTACTATTTACTCCGCCATTCTTAGCTGGAACGAATATCTTTTTGCACGAACGCTTGTCTACGATCCGAACAAGTGGATATTTACTGTTGGAATCGCATCCTTCGTCGGGGAGCATTCTACCGATTGGTCAAGCCTCATGGCTGCTGGTGTAATATTTATCGTTCCCATAATTATTCTCTTTTTCTTCATGGAGCCTTATCTCGTGTCAGGTCTTACCTCAGGATCAGTAAAAGATTAATTCAGCTAAATAAGGAGCAGGGAAAGATGAAAGTACTACTTACCGGTTCAAGTGGAAGGGTTGGAAGAGTGGTGGCTGCTGAGCTCGTCTCTAATGGTCATTTCGTCACAGGTTTCGACTTTGTTCCACCCGCAAAGCCTGTTGACGGTGTAACCTATGTCCAAGGTTCACTTTCAGATTATTCCGCTGTTATGGCTGTATGCAAGAATGGTGGGTTTGATCTGGTTGCGCATCTCGGAGCGTTCATGTCTTGGAATGAGGCTGACATTCACAAAATGTATGACTCTAATGTCACAGGTACTTTCAACCTCCTTGAGGCCTGTAAATTTGCCAGAATTAATACGTTTATCTTTGTCTCTAGTGGTGAAACATATCCGGAAGGAAATGCAACCTACTTTCCTGTCGATGAGAATCATTCTCAGAAACCGATGAGCTTTTATGGTACAACAAAACTTCTAGGCGAAAGGCTCCTTGAGTTCTATGGCAGGAAATATGGCTTGTCATGGAAAATATTGCGTATATCACATACACAGGATGCAGAAGAACTTCTTGATCCTGATAGTTTCTTCTCTGGGGCTCGTTTTTTCCTGAAGGCAAAAATTGCCAGGGGCAAACTTCTCGGAAAAAATTTAGAAGTATCTATTCTGGAGAAATTGTATGATGGTAAAGAAAAATTGGTAATATCACGCGGAGAAGACGGCACACCCTACATGATGCATATTACTGATACAAGGGACACAGCGCACGGTATTGTACTGGCACTTCAGTCTGATGCGGGAACTGGTGAAGCTTTCAATATCGGCAATGACAAACCTTTTGAATTTGATCAAGCAATTCCTCTTATGGCAGAAATGACTGGCCTTCCGTTTATAGATGTTCGTTTGCCAGGGAAAGCTGTTCATTACCGAACCTCCAACCAGAAAGCCAAGAAATATTTTGATTTTGAGCCACAATGGGATCTAAAAAGAATGCTTGGCGAAGCTGTAAAAGTATATGTTAAAAGGCATTCCGTCTGAGTTCGTAAGGAGAAAAAAGATATGTTTAAAAGCATTTTTTATTCCGATTATTCCTGGAGTGAATTAAAAGAATTTGCAACACGCGATGCAATTGTAATCCTTCCCGTAGGCAGTACAGAACAGCATGGCCCTGCGCTTCCGGTGTGTACCGATGATTATATGGCTGTTAAATGGGCGGAAGATTCAGCAAATCTGGTAAAATCAAAGCATCCTATGGATATTCTTGTAATGCCAGGAATTCATTATGGTTTTGCACAACACCATATGGCCTTCCCAGGTACTATCACTCTTAGCTTTGAAACACTGAAACAAATAGTTTTTGAGGTGGGAGATTCATTATTAACCCATGGGTTCAAAAAATTTGTGATTCTCAATGTTCATGGTGGAAATCGAAATTCGGTCCGTGCGGCTGCTACCGATCTTGCAATGAAATATGCTCGAAGGGATCCTCCGGTCAGAATCAGGGTTGTTGAAGATTGCGATGCTGATATCAACCCGCTTGTCCTTGATAGAGCAAGTTTGCTTCCTTTTACAAATGAAGCCTCAAGGAACGGCATGGTGCATTCAGGTGCTCTGGAGACGGCAAAAATGTTATACCTTCGGCCTGAATTATGTGATTTGGAGAAAGTAAAAGATGTTGATTTGCAGCCTGATCGAAGTGGTGCTGAAATATATCCTTATGATGTTTTGACTCCCTATGGCGCCTTAGGCAAGCCTTCAGATGCTACTACCGAAGCAGGTAAAATAATGTGGGATAAACTGGTTCTACATTTTGCTGACGTACTCTTGAAAATGTCTAGCTCAAAATAGCTTTTATGGTTTTATTAGGAGGGCAATGATGCGTGAAAAGGAATTCTTTGTCGATTTTTGTGTAATCGGCGGCGGAATGGCAGGTCTTTCTGCATCCATTGCGGCAGCAAGACATGGGATAAAGGTTGCTCTCCTCAATGATCGTCCCGTACTAGGGGGCAATGCCTCAAGTGAAATTCGAATGTGGATATGTGGTGCCCATGGCGAAAATAACCATGAAACTGGAATAATCGAGGAGTTCCTGCTTGAAAATTCTTGGAGAAATACGTACCCAAGCTACTCAATATGGGATTCAATTTTATATGAAAAAGCTCGATATCAGGAAAACTTGGAGCTTTTTCTCAATACATATGTAGACAAGGTGTATCCTGACTGGGGAAAAAAATCCGATTCTCCATGTATTTTAGCTATAGAAGGCTCTCAGATGACCACAGAAACCAGGATTAAAGTTAATGCAAAGTTATTTGCGGATTGTACAGGAGACGGAATGATAGGCGCGCTTGCGGGCGCTGAATTTCGAATAGGTAGAGAAGCAAGAAATGAATTTGGTGAATCCATCGCACCAGTTCAAGCTGATGACAAAACAATGGGGCTATCTTGTCTGATTCAAGCTCGGGAAACTAATCGATCACAGAAATTTATCCCACCAGTATGGGCATACAAGTACATGACCGATGCCGATTTACCAAAACGTGAACATACAGTTTCTGGGGATCAAAACTTTTGGTGGCTTGAACTGGGTGGCATGCAAGATACTATCCATGACACTGAAGAACTTAGGGATGAGTTACTTAAAATTGCGTTTGGAACATGGGATCATATCAAGAATCATGGAGATCATGGCGCTGATCGATGGGCTCTTGATTGGGTTGGCTTTCTTCCGGGAAAGAGAGAAAGCAGACGTTTCGTTGGGGATTACATCCTCAATCAAAATGATGTCCTACTTGAAGGTCGCCATTTCAATGATATCGTCGGCTATGGCGGTTGGACAATGGATGATCACTTTCCGGAAGGATTTCATTATAATGAAGCGGGTACGATATGGCATCCAGCTCCTTCGCCTTATGGTATACCATTCAGGTCCCTCTACTCGAAAAACATTTCTAACCTTATGTTTGCAGGTAGGGATATTAGTGCCACCCATTGTGCCTTAAGTTCTACAAGAGTCATGGCGACGTGTTCTACATTAGGACAAGCTATAGGCGTAGCGGCATCTATAGCAATAAAGTCAAACTTGCTGCCTCGGGATATCTCAAATTCAAAAATTCCAGAGTTGCAACAAACCCTTATGGATGATGATTGCTATCTTCCTTTCAACCGTCGTACGATTAATGCCCTGACAGCAAGTGCAAAACTTTTTTCTAATGCATCTGATCCTGAGCTTCTTCGCAACGGCTATGATCGGCAAATAGGCACATCTCGCAATAGTTGGGATGGTAAAGTTGGTGATTGGATATTATTCGATTTCGGTAAAACCATAAAACTTGATACCTTGCGTTTTGTTTTTGACTCCAATCTCTCACGTACAACTCATAATATGGTTTCCTACTACACTATGTCCCCACAGGATTTTATAGTACCTCTAGAGCTTGTACGTAGTTTCAAAATTGAAGCTTTTCTTGAGAGCGCAGTCGGAAATATTTGGAAAGAAGTTTTCCATATATCAGAAAATCATCAACGTTTGGTCAAAGTTAAATTAGATATTGCTCTTTGCTCCAAAATAAAGATCACCATTCTTTCCACATGGGGAAGCTCCACTGCGAGGGTTTTTGCTATTGATTGCTATGGTGATGCCTGACTTCATACAATTTCTTTAAATATTTTTAAAAGTTAAATATGCTGATGGTACTTACTAATAGCCATCATGACTCACCTAATCTACAACACCGGTTCATTATTTTGTGGAATGCAAAATCTCGATTTTCTTATATTCATTTTTTAAGTATTATTGCCAAAGTTATTCCTATACCTGATGTGATTCCGATCCCTATCCCCCATAACTTTCCCTTAATTATCTTTCCTTCTATTCCTCTTTTGTAACTCTTCCAGTATTCCTCCGATATCCTCCAGCCCTCCATCAATTCCTTCCGCATTCTCTCCAATTCGGTCAAGTCCTCCTTCAAGGTTTTGAGCGTGATCTGAAGCAAGGCCGAGTCCTTCAGTAAGGTATCGTTCTCTTTCTTCAATATCTCCAGCTGCTCCGATAGCTCCCTCGATTCCCTCAAGGTTTCTGCTGCTTCCTTCTTCAAGTCCTCGTTCAATATCTTTAATCTTTCTATCATTGAGGCCGCTTGGGTTAGCAACGCCTGGTCGTCCAGTTCCTCCCACCTTGAATCCAAGGATTGCGCCTGCAATAAAGATGAGCAGAATAAGAGCAAGAGTAATATAGAACCTAATCTTCTTTTCCACATTCCTTTCCCGTTATACAGGCCACAAGGCCTTTTATCGATTCCATGGTTGTGTAGCCGGCGAGCACAAGAACACCCAGCATCGCGGCTATCCCGGCCCATACGCCGGCCAAGTCTCCATTCAAGGCTGCAGCTCCAAGGCATCCCACCGAGCAGAGGGAGTAGAGGAGGGCGAGACCCCGACGCATTGACCAGGCTCCGTCCTGTTCTTGCAGGAAACCCGGCTTCTTCATGCAGATTTCCTGAATACCCGCAAGGATTCAATCGTTCCGTATTTCACGGTTTGTGAATTTTTTACTGGATCCCAGTCGGGTAGCTTGTAAGCGCTCATTTCTCCGCGTAGCTTAATACGAATTCGGATCCAAAATATACGGCAAAAGATGACGCTGGGATTCGTCAGACTTCAACGTCGGCAATTCTTCGAAGATAAACTTTAAATATTTGTACGGTTCATGACCACAAGCTTTTGCTGTTTCAATTATGCTATACAAAGTGGCACTCGCATGCGCACCCAAGACACTCTCAGAAAACAACCAGTTTTTACGGCCAATAACAAACGGACGAATGGCGTTTTCTACCCGGTTGTTGTCAGGGGAGAGCAAGGGCGTCTCAAGGTACACCGACAGCCGTTCCCAACAGCCCAAGGCATAAGAAATGGCTTTGCCAATGCTCGTGCCTGGTACTGTGTTTGTAGAACGCTTAATGAGCCACTCATAGAAGTCACGCAGAATCGGCTCGACTCGTTGCCGCCGACGCTCAACAAATTCATTAGCACTCAAGGTAGTCATGCCCCTGAGTTCCTGCTCGACCGCATAGATCCTGGTTATGTATCCTAGGGCTATAAGCGCGCTGTTCGCATTCTTGGAGACTTTCGAGGCCTCGAAGAATTTTCTTCTGACATGAGCCCAGCAGCCGGCATGGCGAATGCCGGGGCTACTGCCTATTTCGTTATAGCCTGCGTATTCATCTGACTGCAAATAGCCAGTAAATCCAGCAAGAATCTTTTTAGGCACTTCCTTGGATCGTGAAGGATGATAGATAAAACGAATAATCGGCAATGCACCATACCGGCCAACGGTCACCCACATATAGCTTAGGCTCGTAGGAGGCCGCCCTGGTTCAGAGAGCACCTGCAC
>CAZHFN010000038.1:0-4047 GCA_964531105.1 uncultured Treponema sp.
GGCAGAATCATGACTACGCTGTGGGGCTTTCGGATCACCGAAGGTGCTTTATTAGAAGGACTCAACAGGGCAATTACCTTCGAAGGCCTGATGTATATCTCTAAAGCTTCGATTATGCCCGGTTTGAGCCTGCCTGGCAGAATAGGCGGTATCGTGGCCGCTGCTTTTGGCTACTACGAAAGGGTACTGGAATTCAAAGGCCGAATCCGTCCCGCTACCGTGGCTATCGACGCTGATGGACTTATGATGCGGGTGTGGGAGAGTACTTCTGTAGCAAGCAATAAAACATCTGACGCAGTAAAAGCACCTCAAGCTTTCTCTCCGGCTGCCAAGACCATAGGCATTGGAATTCTAAGCCTTGCCTCGGTTTCTGCCTGGGCGCTCGCTCTTTTTCTTCGCTGAAGACATTTTCTTTCAGGCATTGACCCCGAGCGGTTAAGGAACGATGATTAGCGTACGAGGCTATCCATGGGACGAGATAGAAAGATCGATGACATCGGACTCATAATCGATGCGGCCATGGCCATTCTGGAAGAGTCGGGAGTGGAAAAGCTTTCCACCCGCAAGGTCACAGCTCAGCTAAAAATTTCCCCGATGACGCTCTATAACTATGTGGAAAACCGGGATGCACTGCTCAAACTCCTCATTAAGCGAGGCTTTGAGGGACTCTGGGAAGGCTTACAAGAAAAGCAAGACCGCTGTTTTGCCACCGAGAACCCTTTACGGGTATACCTCATCCTGGCTGACCACATGCTCCAGTTCGGTTTAAAACATCCCAATCTCTACCGTTTTATATTTTCTCCGGATATCGCTCCGCTTCTGCAGGATGAAACCATTGCACAGCATTACCGAAGCATCAGCAGTACACTCCTGGCTCGGATAAAGGATCCCCAAAGAGAAAAGGAAATCCTGGATGATATCTATATGTTCCAGGTGCTTATCAATGCCCTGATCCGAAGTGTGCTGGAAAAAAGGGTGGGTATGACAATGGATCGTTATCCGATTCTAGTAAAACGAGCTTATGAAAGCCTATTGCTTCGCAATGAGCGATTTATAGAGTAATAGTAATTTTTATCTTCAGACTAAGATCATTGAGTCGTTTCTATAACCCATATATCATTCTCTAAAGGCGAATCGAGATAATAGATCGAATAACGATAACCATCCTTTATTTCTATGTATCGTTTTTGCAATGACCCATCTCCTGTTTCCACAACTATCATAAAATCAGAAGCTTTTTCCAATTTGACTGTATAGCTGTGATATCCAATCGCATCGGGATACCACTCTTCATACTCCAGGGTCTTTGGTGAAAGACTCGACAAGGTAAACGTTACTTTTTTGGGATCTTGTTCATTTCTGTGGCCAAGTCGAACTTGTATTTCATAACTTGTAAAATTGAGATCGCAGGAACCGAGAATGCTAGAAAAAGCGAAAATTAATCCAAGAAGCAAAAGGCCGATACTTCGTTTTCTCATTCGATTCCTCCATGGCCTTAGTATTGGCTAGGATTCTCAAATTCACAACACCTCTCATAAAAGCCAAAAGAAATTTTAGTCTGGTTTAGTTATTTTTTTATACAATAAATATAAATAATTATACTTATTTTAAAAATTCATGATCTTTACTCTTTACAACTGCAATGCCTTTATGTAAGCATCCATTCTCAAGAAACCTCGAGTTGCTTGGGGGAGGATTTTATGAATACTTATGCAGGAGACTGCTTTGCAGAGATCAAGGCCAAGAATCCCGGCGAGCCTGAATTCCATCAGGCTGTGCATGAAGTCCTAAAAAGTGTCTCACCGGTCCTTGAAAAGAGGCCTATTTATAAAAAAATGCGTATCCTGGAGCGGATGGCTATACCTGAGCGAACCGTAATCTTCCGTGTCCCCTGGGTGGACGACAAGGGCGAGGTAAGGGTAAACACAGGTTACAGGGTGGAGATGAATAGCGCGATCGGACCATATAAAGGCGGTCTGCGGTTTCATTCCAGCGTCTATCTAGGGCTTCTCAAATTCTTAGCCTTCGAGCAGACCTTCAAGAACTCGCTCACAACTCTCCCCATGGGAGGCGCCAAGGGCGGCTCTGACTTCGACCCGCATGGAAAAAGCAATATGGAAGTCATGAAGTTCTGCCAAAGCTTCATGATCGAACTCAGCCGCCACATTGGCCAGTTTACCGATGTGCCGGCAGGCGACATCGGCGTAGGCGGGCGCGAGATTGGCTACATGTTCGGCCAATACAAGCGTTTGAAGAACGAGTTCTCCGGTGTGTTGACAGGCAAGGGTGTGAAATGGGGAGGCTCGTTCATCCGGCCTGAAGCTACTGGCTATGGCTGTGCCTATTTTGCCGCAGAAATGCTGGCCACGGCGGGTCAGACTCTCGCGGGAAAGACTTGCCTAGTATCAGGTGCGGGGAATGTAGCCCAATTCATGGTTCAAAAACTCATTCAGGAAGGGGCTAAGGTAGTCACACTCTCGGACTCGTCTGGGCATATCTACGATGAAGAAGGAATAGACGAAGAAAAACTCGAATTCGTGCTGGAACTCAAAAACGGATTCCGTGGAAGGATTTCGGAGTATGCCAAGCAATACCCTAAAGCTGTGTACACGGCCTTCGATCCGACTCTAGGGTTTAATAAAATATGGGATCATAAGGCCGATTGCGCCTTTCCCTGTGCGACTCAGAATGAAATAAACGCTAAAGACGCAGCCAATCTGGTAAAGAATGGCGTAAAGCTTATTGCCGAGGGCTCCAACATGTCAACGGTGCCGGAAGGCGTGGATATTTTCCAGGATTCTGGAATTTTATTTGCCCCGGGAAAAGCTTCTAACGCGGGCGGAGTCGCCACCTCAGGTCTGGAGATGACCCAGAACAGTCAGCGGATGCTTTGGACAAGAGAAGATGTGGATAAACACTTGCGGGTTATCATGAAAAACATCCATGCCAGCTGCCTGAGCGCCGCCGAAGCCTACGGAAGCCCGGGCAACTATGTAGTGGGAGCCAATATCCACGGTTTTACAAAGGTTGCCGATGCCATGTGCGACCAGGGCATCGTGTAGCTGGGCGAGGCGCGGTTTTCCGGAGCAGCGCGGCGGCTATTCCACACCCCGCGCCTCGCCTTTCCCAAGGATGATTATCCTTTCACTACGATATTAACCAGCTTGTCCCTTACAACTATCACCTTGGCGACGCTCTTGCCGGCTATCCATTCCTGAACCCTGGGCGAAGCTAAGGCCTTTTCGCGCATGCTTTCTTCGGGACTCCCGGCGGGTAGCACAAACTTGTCTCTGATTTTGCCATTAACCTGCACCACAATTTCTTTTTCATCATCCAGGGTGAGCGCTTCGTCATAAACAGGCCAGGACACCTTGGATACACTCAAGTCCTTCGCCGGCGCGTTTTCAGACTGGCCCAGCTTTTCCCAAAGCTCCTCGCCCAGGTGAGGGGCGTAGGGAGAAAGCATAAGAACAAAGGGCTCCCAGAGCTTCCTGGGTACCTGCTCCAATTTGGAGACATCGTTGAGGAAGATCATCATCTGTGAGATGGCAGTGTTGAAATTCAAGGTGTCGGTGTCGTGGGTGACCTTCTTGATCGTTTTATGTAAGAGCTTGATCAGCTCGGTGGAGGGCTCGGTATCGACAATGGGTTTTTCAGAAGTAGCCCACGCCCTCTCCAGGAAGCGGGAAACGCCCACAAGACCTGCGGTAGACCAGGGCTTGGAAACCTCGAGGGGTCCCATGAACATTTCGTAGACCCGCATGGAGTCGGCGCCAAAATTGTTGATGATATCATCGGGGTTGATCACGTTTCCCCGGCTCTTGGACATTTTCTGATTGTCCTCGCCCAGGATCATGCCCTGGTTGATCAAGCGGAGGAAGGGCTCGTCGCTGCTCACCGCGCCGATATCATAGAGCACCTTGTGCCAGAAGCGGGAATATAAAAGATGGAGCACCGCATGCTCTGCCCCGCCCACATAGAGGTCCACGGGCATCCAGTAGTTTTCGATAGCCGGATCGACAAAGGCTTTGTCATTTTTCGGATCCA
>CAZHFN010000038.1:4147-15382 GCA_964531105.1 uncultured Treponema sp.
GCAGGCTGAAGTGTACCGATGCTCCCTCGGATCGGCCTATCCAGTTGCGCTGCATAAGCTTGATGGGCTCGGGCCAGTCTACCTTGTCCAGGCTTTCCAGGAGCCTGTCGGCGTAGGCTGTAATCTTGAGCACCCACTGCCGTATCCGTTTACGGGTTACCTTGGTGTGGCAGCGGTCGCACTCTCCATCCTTGACCTCTTCATTGGCCAAGCCGGTCTTGCAGGAAGGACACCAGTTGATGGGCATTTCGGACTCGTAGGCCAAGCCCTTATTGAAAAGCTGGAGAAATATCCACTGGGTCCATTTGTAATAGTCGGGGGTGCAGGTTGAGACTTCCCGGTCCCAATCATAAGAGAAGCCCAGGGCTTTAATCTGTTTCCTGAATCTTTCCACATTGGCCATGGTGGTCACTTCAGGATGGGTGCCGGTCTGTATGGCGTAATTTTCTGCAGGCAGTCCGAAAGCGTCGAAACCCATGGGATGGAGCACATTGTATCCGTTCATGCGCAGGAAACGGCAGTAAATATCCGTGGCGGTGTAGCCCTCGGGATGTCCTACATGCAGACCTGCTCCGGAGGGATAGGGGAACATGTCCAAAACGTAGCGACGTTTGTTCTTGGGGAAGGAAGAATCTTCCGTCGCATGAAAAGTTTTTCCTTCTTCCCAGCGCTGCTGCCATTTCTTCTCGATGCTTTCAAAGGGATATTTGGCCATGACATAAACTCCAGTGTTTTCAAAGCCCCAAAGGCGATGCCGCCCACGGTTTGGATGATAATAGTCTCATTATTGCGACTCATTCAAGCCTCGAGCCAAAACGGGCAAGTCGCGACAGCTCTTGCTAAATTATCACTACGATATATAGTAATTTCATGGAGGCATTTATGAGCAAGAAGCACCGCATACTAGCCGGAATCGCCCTGGCTGTCTTCGCCATGTCGATCGCGTCATGCACACTGACGAAGAAGATTCTTCCCCCGGGTCAGGCCAAGAAGATCACCGGGCAGCAGAGTGCCTCGGGTAAAAAGTAGGCGTGTTGAAGCCTTTGCCGAGCCTTCTGGGAGAGGTATAAGCTTCGATTTTTCGCTATAATTATCAAAAATGTTATTGGCCCGTAAGGGGTAAAAAAGGAAAAATCCTATGAATCGTTACTGTATTGTAGGAGGTGTCGCAGGTGGGGCTTCTACCGCGGCTCGGTTGCGCAGGCTGGATGAATCGGCACAGATAGTCCTTTTTGAGCGGGGCTCCCACATAAGCTACGCGAATTGCGGCCTCCCCTACTACGCTGGAGGCAGCATTGCGGAGCGCGAGCGTCTTTTTGTAATGACACCCGAAAAATTCAAAGGCTGGCTGAATGTCGATGTTCGAATCCGCACCGAGGTGCTTTCTATCGACAGAGAGGGCAGGAAAATCCGGGCAAAGGATCTCAATTCCGGCAGGGAATTCGAGGAAGCCTACGATTACCTTGTGCTGTCCCCCGGTGCCGATCCCATCGTTCCGCCGATTCCTGGAATCCGGGAGGAAGGGATTTTTACCCTCCGTTCGGTAAGCGATATCGATAAAATAGTCGACCATATCGCTACTAAAAGACCGGAGCGGGCTATTGTGGTGGGCGGAGGTTTTATAGGCCTCGAGATGGCCGAAAATCTCCATGCCAAGGGAGCCTTCGTCACAATTGTCGAAGCCCTGGATCAGGTGATGAATCCCCTGGACTTCGAGATGGCGGCCCTGGTGCATCAACATTTGAAGAGCAAGAATGTCGAGCTCTATCTGGGCCAGGCGGTGGAGCGCTTTGAACGCCGGAGCTCCAGGATCGTTGCCTTCCTCGCAGGGGGTGTCGAGCTGGACGCCGACATGATCGTGCTCTCCATTGGCGTGAAGCCCGAAGGAAGTCTAGCCAAGGCAGCCGGTCTGGAAACCATGCCCAACGGAGCCATTCTTGTGGACGAACATATGCGCACCAGGGATGAGCGCATCTTTGCCCTGGGCGACGCAGCTGCCTTTCCCCACCCCATATTGGGCATGGCCATGCCGGTGCCGCTGGCAGGCCCTGCCAACAAGCAAGCCAGGGTGGTGGCGGACAACGTAGCCGCGGCCGCCGCGGGCAAGCCCTACCCACGGGCTTGGAAGGGAGCTATAGGCACCTCCATCGCCAAGGTTTTCGACATCACGGCGGCCGCGGCCGGCGTGGCCGAAAAACTCCTCAAGAAGAACAACATCCCCCACAAGGTCATAATCACCCACGGCTCCAGCCACGCAAGCTATTACCCCGGCGCCTTGCCGCTTACTATTAAAACAATCTTCTCCCCCTCGGGCGGTCGACTCCTGGGTGCTCAGGTAGTGGGCTATGATGGCGTAGACAAGCGCATAGACCTCCTGGCAGACCACATCAGGCGAGGAGCCAGCGTCTACGAGTTGGCGGAAATAGAGCATGCCTACGCCCCACCCTTTTCCAGCGCCAAGGATCCGGTGAATATCGCCGGAATGGCAGCGGACAACGTGACTAAAGGCCTAAGCACGCTGGTAGCCTGGAACGAGGTTGCCGCGCTAAAAGAAAAAGGAGCCTATTTCCTGGACGTGCGAACCGACGAGGAATTCCTTCTAGGCGCCATCCCCGGTGCCATCAATATACCCCTGGATGAACTACGAGCCCGCTTAGCCGAGGTGCCCAAAGACCGTTTTATCCTGGTTTATTGCGGGGTAGGTTTAAGAGGCTATCTGGCCGAACGAATACTGCGGCAAAATGGCTGGACTGCTATGGCAAATCTTTCTGGAGGCTACAAGACCTGGGAGATAGCCACGAGCAAGCAAAGCAATACTGGTATTTATCGCAGGGGCTTAAGCGGCCTCCAGCCTTCGGGCATAGGGCTTTCGGGATCTACCCAAAGCCCGGCAATGGTCCACGCAACCTTCGCGGAGGGCACGGGCATGCCCAGCGAACTGGCCGGACGCCGTGAAACCGTGGTCAAGGTGGACGCTTGTGGCCTCCAGTGCCCCGGGCCTATCATGCGGTTAAAAGCGGAAGTGGACAAACTCCCCGAGGGCGGCAGGATAATCATCAGTGCCACGGACCCGGGCTTTGCCAGAGATGTGGCCTCCTGGTGCAAGGTCACCAGCAACCTCCTCGTCTCCCTCGAAGAATCCAAGGGCATTTATACAGCTATAGTCGAAAAGACAGCAGCCCTGGCGGCCTTTGCCGCAAGGGCTGCAGGAAGCGCCACGGGCCAGCAGTTTGTGGGCGGATTGCGCTCTGGCGGCGCGCCTGGTTCCCAGGGCGCGACCATCATCGTGTTCTCCAACGACCTGGACAAGGCTTTGGCCAGTTTTGTCTTGGCCAATGGAGCAGCCGCCATAGGCAAGAAAGTGACAATGTTCTTCACTTTCTGGGGGCTTTCGGTCATAAAGCGCTCGGAAAAGGTGAACGCAGTCAAGGATTTCATGGGCAAGATGTTCGGCATGATGTTGCCCAAGCATGCAGGTAAGCTCACACTCTCCAAGATGAATTTCGCCGGCGCCGGACCCGTGATGATGAAGGCGCGCATGAAAGCCAAAAATGTGGACATGGTTGAATCAATGATGTCCCAGGCTCTGGCCGTGGGAGTGCGCCTTGTGGCCTGCCAGATGTCCATGGACATCATGGGCGTTACTAAGGAAGAACTCATGGACGGCGTGGAAATCGGCGGCGTGGCGACATATTACGAAGCGGCAACCGAGGCCGGAGTGAACCTCTTTATCTAAGGTTTTTTTATGTTCTCAATGCCTTCAGGAACGCCCTCAGATTTTCGCTGCTCACCCCTGGGGGCATGCCGCCGCCGCAGGAAAAAATAATACCCGATCTATCGGATAGGGCGTTTTTCATGGCGAGGGTCTCGGCGTATACAGTCTCCGGCGCTCCCGCAGCCAGCACATCCCGGGGCGGCAGATTGCCGAGAATTGCCAAGCCGGGACCCGCCGCAGCCTTAAGCTCGGTCAAGCTTAAATCGAAGCCGGGATTGAAAAGATTTACTCCCATACTGACGAGATGGGGCGCGCTCACCGCGCAGGGGGCGTCGTTGTGCAAAAAACGCAGCGCCAGGTCTTTGGTAAATAAACGCTTGAAATATGGAAAGCCGAATTCCATGAACTCCGGCTCGCCTAGGAAGCCAATAATATCATCCAGGACCAACAATCCTTCTATTGACGGAAGGCTCTCGCGCTGCAAGTCAGCCCAATCGATCAGGAAGGTTGTGATCTTTTCCAGCAAGGCATGAGTCTTGTCTGGATCCATCATCATGGTGGTCAGGAATTCCGTGCTCCCCATCAGATAGCTTGCAATATTCAAAGGTCCTCGGCACACCGCAATGCGTGACCTATGTCCAATTTCTTCCATGGGGCTGCGAGCGAGCATAAGGCGGTTCAGCACGAAGGGCAAAAGGCCATCGGTACGTGGATTGGGCTGATGAAGCTCGTCGATGTCGTCCATAGATCGTATAACGCGATGTGCGTGCGGAAATTCATTAACTGGGAAGCTCGAACGGGCGCCAAAGGCCGAGGGTTCGGTGCACATGCCGTACTCCGACCAGAAACCGGGCAGGAACATCAGATCGGGAAAACTCTCTATCGCCTTGAGATTGGCTTTAAACCATATTTCGTCACTGGAAAAATAATCTAGGATGCGGACGCCATACCAATTGGGTAGCCAGGGACTGTCGATAATAAAAGCAGCCGGGGCTGGTTCGATCAATTCCCCTTTTACAGCCCTGAGCAAGGTGTTCCATTGAGTATCGGTCATGTCATCCTCCTTCGCACGGGACAGTCTTCAATTTCACAGCCGCCGCAGCCGTAAGCCAAGCGCCTCATTCCAGGTCCTATGCCGAAAACCCCGGATACGGATTTTTCAGGAATCATCATGGATGAAGCGTTGAGCGATATACCACAGGAATCCGTCGGTAAGAGCGAAAACAGCTCTTTTTGCGCTCCCACAGGCCACCCACAGTAGCCAGGGCTGAATCGCTCGGTACAGCCGAGGCCTTCTGCCTTAGCCCTTTCTTCCGCCTCGCATTGCACGGCCTCGGCAGCGTTGTCAGCCGCAAGTCCGGCAATCGAATTCAGCATATAGGCTTCGACCGAAGAGCCTTTTTCTATAAGTCCTCGAATCCGCATCCCAATTTCAGCCCCAATAGTACAGGCGAAAATCGCGATGCTTTGTGCCTTAGCCAGTCTTGTGAGTATTCTGGGTCCAGGAGAAAATTTTTGGCCGCCCGCAATAAAATATCCATCATTGCGCGACACCGATTCTAGAGGATATTCGACATGAATACCCCTGGCAACGATGAGCGATTTTGCTTGCTCACGCTCTTTTTCTACAAGCGCTGCAAAGTATTCATCGATCTGGGTCTCTCGGTATCCCATCTCCTTTATGACTTGTTCGACAGAGGGCAGGATTTCCTCAATAGGCAGCAAAAATTCCACGGCAGCTATTCTCCAGCGTTTTCGCGGACAGTTGAAAGATCACGAACCCGTTTTTGGGCACGCGCGAGCAACTGTACAAAAGCCTGTATATGATCCGGCCCGGTGCCGCAGCATCCTCCTACTATATCTGTACCTGCAGCTATTAGTTCCTCCAGCATGGAGGCCATGAACTCCGGTCCCTCGGGGAATACGGTTTTTCCGTCTTCATACCGCGGGAGGCCTGCGTTGGCGTGCACGAGAATCGGTGTTTCTACGTCAAAGGATCTGATTTCCCGCACTATTTCGATCATCTGGGTAAAGCCGCCGCCGCAATTGGTCCCTATCACCGAAGCTCCCGCGTTCTTGGCCGTAGTCATTGCCTCTCGAACGCTAGCGCCGGTCATGGTCCGATACTCTCCATAGGAAGTTTTGGCGAAGGTAAAGGTGCAAAATATGGGAGGAAGGCTATCAGCGCTCCAACCTTTTTTCGCAGCCACGGCTCGAATTGCGTCCCTGGCGGCCTTCAAAGCACAGACGGCCTCGATTGGGTCCGACATTGTTTCTACGCAAAAGCCCTGGACTCCTCCTGCCAGCAAACCATTGGCCTGGAGGAGGAAACCCTCGTACAAGGCTTGTTCGGATACGTCGCCCATGGCCAACATAAGCCCCGAAGGTCCCACGGAGCCGGCCACGAAGACTTCGCGCTCCACTCCAGGGGAGGTAACCTGGGCATTTAGTAACTCAGTTGGGGTAGCTCCAGCATCGGAATTATTTACCTGAGATGCCTCAGACCTGGAAATTTCCGCAGCCGCCTTGTTCAGCTCAAAACACCTGGATTCTTCGCCGAAATGGGCGAGCCTGAAAGGATTGCCTCCAAAACTGTTGGTGAGAATCATATCTGAACCGGCTTCTACATAGCTGCGGGCTACGGCAGCCACTTCCGAAGGCCTTAATCGGTTCCAGACTTCTGGACAGTCCCCGGGCTCGAGTCCACGCTGATGCAAGAATGTTCCCCAGGCTCCATCGGAGACTAATACCCTGCCCTGGGACTTAGCGTCTATGATTGCTCTATAAAAGCTACTCATGACTGAACTCGCTTGGTGCCCGACGATGAAAGAGCTTTTCGGGCGAAGGCCGAAAGTGTCGCCAAGGCCTGCCGCGCGTCCTTGCCGTAGCCGTCGGCCCCCATTTTCTTGGCGATCTCGGCGCTCAAGGGAGCCCCTCCCACCAGTACCGGGCAGGCAGGATGCTTCGCCTTGATTTCCTTGACCGTCTTTTCCATATTCGCCATCGTCGTGGTGAGAAGGGCCGAGAGCCCGACTACGCAGCCAGGATGGGCAGCAATGGCGTCAAGAAACTTTTGGGGCTTGGCGTCGATACCGATATCGACGATCTCCCAGCCTCCCCCTTCGGCCACCATGGCTACAAGGTTTTTGCCGATATCATGCAGATCCCCCGCAACGGTACCCACGACGAATACACCCTTGGCCTGAACCTGCCCCGAGGCGAAAAAGGGCTTTAAATGCGCCATCGCGGCTTTCATGGCCTTGGCCGACATGAGGAGCTCGGGTACAAAGGCTTTGCCGGCGCCGAACTTGTCTCCAATGCGCTTCATGCCCTCGTCGCAGGCCGCAAGGATCTCGTCAGGTCCGGCGCCGGCTGCCAGCGCTTGCCGCGCGAGCTCGTCCGCCCCCTCCTGCCCCCGCAGATCCAGTGGGTAGGGCGATGCCGCATCAACCTTGCCCCGCTCAACGCAGAGCAGAATCCTGCTTATTCTGTCGTCCATATTCCAGCTGACTCCATGAGTTGTAATCCTAACCTGTTAAGTAGCCATGCACAACGAGTGCATGTTAGACCTTATGAGATTAAGTTGGTTTAATATAGTGAAACTGTCATATTAGATAAAATTTTCACGATATATATTGCCCACAAGTCTATTTCGCGATACGATGGTTTATTCTCGATAAAAAAAGTATCACTTATATTTTATCGCCTATTCAGGCAGGAGGATTGGACTCATGAGGAAACTGAGGTTTACCGCAGCATTGCTCGCGGTTTTCGCGATGCTGCTGACGGCATGTGTCAACGCCCCGTCTTCGGATAAAACCGGAGCCTATGTGCCTGGAACATATTCCGCGTCCGGCCAGGGCTATGGCGGCGCCGTTGATGTCACGGTTAAGGTAGATGCGAAAAAAATCACCGCTGTGACAATAAAGGGAGACAAAGAAACCGATGGCATAGGCTCGGAGGCAATTAAAGAATTGCCGGCCAAAATCGTCGCCGCCAACGGCAAAGTCGACGCAGTGGCCGGAGCCACCTATACTTCCACCGCGATATTTGAAGCACTGGACGAAGCTCTAGGCAAAGCCAAAGGCGCAGCAGTTAAAGCCGCGCCCATAGCCTTTAAACCAGGCACCTACACCGGTACCGGAAAGGGCTATAACGGCGACGTGGTACTCAAGGTCAGCTTTACCGAAAACGCCATCGCCGAAATCAAGGTTGACAAGTCCAAGGAAACCGAACATGTGGGCGATTCTGCTTACCCGATCATAATAAAGGATATCAAGGACTTTACATCCACCGGCGTGGATACAGTATCAGGCGCCACCTTCACCAGCCGGGCAGTGCTCGCCGCGGTGGAAGACGCCGCCAAGCAGGCCGGTTGCGATGTCGCTGCGCTGCGCAAGGGAGCCAAGCCCTTTGTCCTAACCCCCGGACCTAAAGTCGTCGATACCTACGATGTCGTCATCGTGGGCGCAGGCGGCGCCGGCATGGCGGCAGCTGCCCAGGCAGCCCAGGATGGAGCCACCGTATTGGTAATCGAAAAGGCCGTGGAAATGGGCGGCAACACCCTCGTATCCGGCGGAGCCTACCAGGCCGTTCAGCCATCCATGGTCTGGGATCCTAAAAATCCCGAAGCCACCACGGGCATCTACGAGCCAACAAACACTGTAGTACCCAAGTTCAAGAGCGACGTGGGCCGCATCGCCACCCTCAAGACGATCCTTAACTGGAGCGAGAAGCCCTTCGACGGAGCAATCAAGGACAAGGCGGCAATCAAGAGCGTAGACGACTACAACCTGCCCGAACGGGGAGTTCACGCCGAATACTTGCCCACACTCCGTACATTGAAGACTCAGATAAAGGAATATCTCGCCTATGCCGACAAACACTTCGCCATGGGCCAGAAGGAAACCGACCTGACAGTGTTCAGTACCGTTGAGCTTTTCATCTTCCAGACTTACTACGGCGGTCTGCGCATGGACCGGGACAAGACCAAGTGGATCGTCAACGAATTCGCCCTGGTGGACCAGATGTGCAGAAGCGCTTACGACATCAGGCCATGGCTGGAAAAACAGGGCGCCAAGGTCGATAATGCCCAGCGCACCCTCATCGGCTGCCTCTGGCAGCGCATCAACCCAGTTTTGGGCGGCGTTGTAGATGGCGTCAATTACTCTGGCAAGTGGGGCGCTTATTTCAAGGTTCCCGAGAACACGCTCCTCAAAGCCAATCCCAAAAACAAGATCATGTACCGCACCACCGCCAAGGAACTCATCACCAAGAGCGGCAAGGTTACCGGCGTCAAGGCTGTGCAGTATAACGGCACCGAAGTCGAGATCACCGCTACCAAGGGTGTTATTCTCGCCACCGGCGGCTATGGCGCCAACATCAAGATGGTCATCGATACCAATGAATACTGGAAATCCGAATTCCTGACCAAGGATATCAAGACTACCAACCGCAATCTTGCTTCTGGCGATGGCATCCTAATGGCCCAGAAGGTCGGAGCCGCCCTCAAAGGAATGGGATGGACACAGCTGATGCCCCTTGGCTGGGTGGATAACGGCAATTTGGCCGGCGGAACGGGCGAAAACGTAATCTACGTAAGCCCCGCAGGAACGGCCAATGCGGGCAAACGCTATGTCGATGAAGCCGCCGAGCGCGACGTGCTCAGCCAGGGCGCCTTCGACTACGGTGCCAAGGCAGGAGTCTACATCGAACTGAGCAGCCCAGTGACCATGTCCAGCTCGGGCGGCCTGCCCAGTTCACTTACCTCTGCTGCTAACGTACCAGGCAGGCGGTTTATCGGCACACTGGCCGAGGCTGCGGAAATCCTCAAGATCGACGCCGAAGTGCTGCGCAAAACCATCACCGAATACGATGCATTCATTATCGGCGCTACCAACCAGAAGCCGGTACCCGACAAGACAGCCTACCGCGGCACGATCGGCAGCTGCGAGATGGATGCGAAGGGCAACTACAAGCCCGAGACCTACAAGATTGAGAATTTGCAGGTACGCTGGCTCGCTCCTTCCACCCACCATACTATGGGTGGTCTCTCGGTCGATACCAGCCGCCATGTCCTCAACATCCAGGGCAAGGCTATTCCAGGCCTGTACGCGGCAGGCGAAGTTACCGGCGGATTCTTCGCGGGTAACCGCTTGGGCGGCAACGCGGTGATGGAGATAATCACCTCCGGCCGCATCGCAGGAAGCTCGGCAGCCAAGGGTCTCTAATATTATTCTATTATAGACAAGAGTTTTAGACGGGGGCTGTCCAGGTAGAAAAACCTGGACAGCCCCTTTTTATGCCCTTAGTGTAACAAAAAAACGCTCTAAAACCATCCCTCACTTGTTCGGTATTAAAAAATCATAAATTTCGATAAAAATTTCTAAAATACGACTTGAAATCCAGAAATACCGGAGCTACACTATTTTTAATTTGGAATCGTATTCCATAATATGGAACACGACCGAATCATAGGAAAAGGGAGGTAGTATGAAAAAGCTAGCCCTAGTTCTGCTCATGATCGCAGTCGGCATGTCGGCGTTCGCCCAGGACAAGGTTGTACAACTCAAGCTAGGCCACTACTCAGCGGAAACCCACGCCATGCACCTGGCTTCGGTCATGCTGGCAGAAAACGTTGCAGCACGCAGCAATGGAACAATCAAGATCGAGATCTTCCCCAACAGTAAGCTGGGGAGCTCTCAGGAAATGGTTGAACAGACCATCCTCGGCGCCATAGATTTTGTGCTGCCCACCGAGCCCGCTCTGGCCAAGTGGTCCCCCAAGGTTAACCTAATCACCGGCCCCTTCGCCTTTAAGGACTACGCAGCGGTGGATAAGTTCTTCGCCGGAGACGATTTTGTGCAGTGGATAAAGCCCGATCTGGACAAGTCAGGGCTGCAGTACATCGCCCGGTGGGAGTATGGTTTCAGAACCTATACCAACTCCAAGCGCCCGATTGCCAAGCCGGAGGATTTTAAAGGTCTCAAGATCCGCACCCCGCCGGATTTCGTGAACCAGGAAACCGTCAAGGCCTTGGGTGGTATAGTACAGACAATAGCCTTTGCCGAACTGCCCATGGCACTCAAGCAGGGCGTTGTTGATGGCCAGGAAAACCCCATTGCCACCATTTATGCAGGCAAAATGTGGGAAACCCAGAAATATCTGTCCATTCTCAACTACACCTATGTGGCCACTCACCTGATCATGAACAAGGCTTCCTTCAACAAGCTTTCGGCTAATCAGAAGCAAATCCTTATCGAAGAGGCGGTCAAGGCCGGACAGTTCATGCAGAAGACCATTAGAGATGGGGAGAAAGCTCAGATCGAAGAGATGAAGAAAAACGGCATGGAGGTTAACAGCCCCGATACCGCGCCGTTCCAGGCAGGCACTACCTCGGTATGGGATACTCTTAAATCCAAGGTAAGCGAGGCCGACTGGAAGGCTTTCCAAACCATGTTGGCAAAATCAAAGTAAAATAGTCGATCCTGCAAGGGGCGGTGGGCGCCCGTCCGGGCGCC
>CAZHFN010000039.1:0-2840 GCA_964531105.1 uncultured Treponema sp.
AGGGAATGCGACCCTAGAGGGGGGCGGTGTTTCATTTTTTCATCTCTCCGCGACAGGGCAGCGAAACCGAGCCCCAAGGCCGGGACACTCACCTCAGACTGGGCAGCTTATTTGCCGTCGAAGAAATCCTTGGCGACGGTGTTCTGCACCAGGTCCATCGCCCGCTTGGTTTCGGGGGTGGGGGGCTCGGAGGCCTCAACCTGCTTGAGCATCATGTCGAACTGCTTCTGAAGCATTTCCTTGGAAATAGTCCAGAGCTGGATTACCCTGTATACCTGCTTGTCGGGCTTGTTTTCGGCATTGAAGGTCTGCACCTTTACCCACCAGTCTGTGTCTTTCCTGAAGCCGGAGTACTGGGCTTCCGATACGGAAGCCACAAAACGCTCGCCATACACGCCGAAATTCTTGGAATCTGCGTCGGCCACATTGGCGCCCTTGAAGGCATCCTTAACCCTGGTGGACAAATATGAAGCCAGTTCGGTCTGGGCCTGCATCCTCTCGGCTAAAAGCTGGGCGCTCTGGAGATTCTGGGCCTCAAACTGGGCGATGAACACCACATAGTCCTTGTAATCGGACATTTTCTCCACGTCCTTGGCTCCACCGATTATGGCGGTTTCCACCCAGCGCGGAGTCTTCACACCATAGGCCGTGCCCTTGTCTTCCAGAAGCACTTCACCCTTGCGAAGCGGTGCCTTGGTGGCACAGGACAGGGCCATCGACATAACCATGGCGATGAGCACAAACATCACAAACATGTTTCTTCTTTTCATCATTTTCCTCCTGATGCGCTATTCATTTCAGCCCCGCCCGCCAAGGCTGGAACTCAGCTCATGGCATTTGGGGCACGAATTGCCGTAACTCTACATACCGCTGTTGAAGGTAAAGGACTTACCCCTCATGTACACCAGGTACATATCGGGGAGCATGGCCGTTACCGCAGCATCGTAAATAGCTTCCTGGGCCTTGGCCTTGCTCATGAATCCATAGAGGGCTATACGCGTTTCCCCAGGGGAGAAGGAAAGCTGCTCAGCCTCCTTGAACTTGCGCCCAAGTGCACGAACCAACTGGGATACCTGTTTCGCGTCGGGAATTTTCAAAGCAATGAGTTCGTAACGTATTCCCCTGGAGACCGATGCCCCATACAGGACTCTGGCCTGCTCGGTAACCTTGGGCATGGCCTGCCACACTGAGGCTGCCACTGCATTGGATACCGCCGCATCCAGCGAAACCGGGCTGAAGGTGGGAGGACTCATGAAGCTAATGGAACCTAGAAGCACCGCCGTAGAAGCCTCGAAAAGCTTCATGGTGCCCTGGGCACTTCCCGTATAGGAATTGCCGCTTCCCGAACCCGAGGTTTGAGCGTCAATTTCCACATAGATATCGGCGTTGAACTTCTGGGCCAGGTACTGGATCATGTCGATGGAGCCGCCGGTCTCTGCCTGATAGGCTGACATCTGATCTTTCTTGTTTTTTTCTATCTGATCGAAATCGATTACCGAGAGCCCCAGCTTTTCAATGAGGTAGCGGTTAGCTTGGCTTACTGCGATCCTTGCCAGTTGTGGGCTAAGACTCGAGTTTTCGCTGTAATACACCATGTAGCTGAGCCGGCTTAAATAGTCGGCCATAAAGCGCTGTTCCTCGGGGCTTAAACCCACGGGGGATTGCACAGCCGCCAGGCTTGGGGCGTTAGGGGCAGGGGGAAGCTGCTGGTTCTGGCTCACTACTGCCTGGGCAGCGGCTTGATTGGTCTGGGGGACAGAAGTCTGTGAACCAGAATTCTGCTGGGCTGGAGGTATTACTGCCGGGGGACTCGCAGTAGCGGGAAAATCGGGAGTGGAACTGCCCTGGACAATCGCTTTCGCCCTATCGTTTTCAACGTTCCTCTCTTCCACGGGAGGAGCTGTAGTGCAGGCGAACATGAGTATTGAAACAATACAGATTATAAAAAACTTCGCCAGAGATCGAACCTTCATCTGCATGCCCCCTTTTAGATGGCCTGGCTGGGTCGACTCATCCATTATCGTATATCCATGGAGAAAAACAAGCGATGCGAGCCACTTTAAAAAGTCTGTTTGCTTTTATAAAAACCTCATGCTTCAGGGTCTCAATATAAGGGATTTTACCTTGGATGAAAAATTAGTTATTGTTTATATAAGGCTATTAAAAAAGCCGACAGGCCTTTGAAATAGTCACACTATGCTATATCCAAGGAGGCCCTTATGGCAGACAAGACTACAGTAAACAAGAAAGCGGAAGAGCAGCACAAAGACTCCACCCTGGAACCCTGCGACAAACCCCACACCATGGAAACCTCCAGGCCCGTGGACAATGAAGAGGCCTGCGACGAAGGCGTAAAATGAGCCTGTCCAAGGACATGCATTCGGGCGGAGCCCGGAAGATTTCCACAGTACTTACAGCCCAGCGTTCCGTGGATGGAGCTGGGGTGGTGCTGAAAAGAGTCTTCGGTTTCTCCGCCCGCAATTCCTTCGATCCCTTTCTCCTTTTGGATCATTTTGGATCCGATAAACCTGAGGACTATCTAGCCGGCTTTCCCTGGCACCCCCATAGGGGCATAGAAACGGTCACCTACCTTCTGGCAGGCAAAGTTGCTCACGGCGACTCCATGGGCAACCAAGGAGTCATCTATCCCGGCGACGCCCAATGGATGACAGCGGGTTCGGGAATAATCCACCAGGAAATGCCCGAACCGGGCACCGACGGGCCGCGCATGGAAGGTATACAACTCTGGGTAAACCTGCCCGCCCGGCTTAAGATGACAAAACCCCGGTATCGCGCGGTACAGGCCTCGGAGATTCCCCTAATAGAAAAGAAAAATGCCA
>CAZHFN010000039.1:2940-11556 GCA_964531105.1 uncultured Treponema sp.
ACTCTTATCCTTCAGAAGGCAAAAACTCTCATTCTGGAAAGAGGTATAAGCAGCCTCACCATGCAGGATATTGCCGCAGCCAGCGAGCTATCCAAGGCCACCCTCTATTTATATTTCGAAAATAAGGACGCCATCCTCACCGTGATTCTAGAAGAATCGGTCAATGCCTTCGTGGATTTCGCCAAAAGCAGAATACCCGATGATGTGCCGGGGATTAGGGCTCTCCAAGCCCTATGGGAGTGCTACCTGGACCTCTTGGCCGAATCCCAGGACCTGCTGGTGCTTACGGGCATAAAAAATTATATCGATCCTGAGTTTCCCTTTGGAGACAGGGGAAATAGTGAAAATTTGGCCAAGTCCACCCAGGCCTTGGTGGACTTGCTTGCACAGCTATTGCACAGAGGCATGGCCGACGGCTCGGTGGGCTTTCGGGAGGACCCGGAACAACTGGCGAGAACTGTAATAATGATCGCTACCTCGGTTGTCGATACGATCAGCAGAATACCCAAATCACGAAGGGATACAGCCCTCATGAAACACGAGATGAGCAAAACCTTTGAAATAATTCTAAGGGGCCTAGCCTCGGACAGCTCAGACCATTCCCATTTACGAATGTCCACATGAGGCAGGAGCTCCCGGCGATGCGCTGTCAGTGTTAACAACGCGGCCCAATTTCGGAACAAGGAAAGACGATGGAAAAAATATTCAAGCATCCCAAGTGGATTATCGCCGTAGTGAGCATACTCACCCTATTTTTCGCCCTGCAAATACCCAAGGCCACGCTGGACAACAATAATTTTAGATTTGTGCCTGACGATGATCCCGAACTCATAGGGATGAAATCGATCAATGAATCCTTCGGCAGCCAGCTCTTTATTCTGGTAGGCCTTGAACGGCGCCACGATACGGTGCTGGATGCCGAATTCATGGCGAAACTGCGCGATTTCGATGCCCGGCTTTCCGAAATACCAATAGTCGCTTCCATCACATCCCTAAGCAGCACCGACTATCTCACCGGCAGAGGGGATTCCATCGTGGCCGAAGCCCTGGTACCCGATACCTACTCAGGCAGCAGAGAGGAGATAGCCGAGCTCAAAGAGAGGATCCTGAGCTGGGACCTGTATAAAGGGTCGCTGGTCTCCCAGGATTTTACCGGCACGCAGGTCCTGGTATATCTAGACACCTCAGCCGAGAATGCCGGTTCTCCAGAAGTTGTAGCCGTTCACCATGCCATAAAGCGCATTGCCGAAGAAATTGAATTCCCCGATACCAATGTCTATATAACTGGGATTCCCGTCTTCAGTTCGGTGGTAAACGACGCCATGGAAGAGGACCTGGTTGTTCTCATTCCTCTAGTAGTCTTCGTAGTGATTTTTGTCCTTCTCCTTTCCTTCCGGCGCTTCAGCGGAGTCGTCCTCCCCCTCCTCACAGTCCTTATCTCATCAATTTGGGCGATTGGGGCCATGGCCTTGTTCGGCGTAAAGCTCTCCATCCTCTCCACAGTGCTCCCGGTAATTCTGGTGGCAGTGGGGAGCGCTTACGGCATTCATGTGGTAAGCCATTACTACGATGAACTGGCGGAGAAAAAAAACCTTGACCGGGAAGAGCATAAGGCCTTAGTGCTCGCCGTACTCAAGCGAGTGGGTAATCCTGTGCTCCTGGCTGCTCTCACCACCTTTGCAGGCTTTATTTCCCTGAGCTTCTCCAAGGTTGCCCCAATTTTCGAATTTGGAATTTTCGCCAGTTTCGGTGTCCTGGTGGCTTTCGCCGTATCCCTTACACTGGTGCCTGCCATCATGATCATCCGGGGTCCGGTGAGTAAACTGCCCCACTTCAGAATCACCGAGATGAAGCCAGGTCAGGAAGACCCTTTAAGCGGCGCTATCGCCGATGCCCTGGGCCACGTTTCTACAAAAAAACGAAGCGTCCTCGCCCTGGGCTTGGTCATTATCCTTATATCTGTGTTCGCACTGGGGCGACTGGTCATCGACAACGTCCTGGTGGAGTATTTCAAGCCCACTACCGATGTCGTGCTCTCCGATAGGTTTATCAGGGAAAAATTCGGCGGCTCCAAGTCCGTAAGCCTTGTAGTGAGCTCCGAAGAGCCGGGTGGGGTCCTGCGTCCAGACGTGTTGGCCGCCATGGATGGCCTGGCTGAGTATCTCCATGCTTCGGTGCCCGAAGTAGGCAAGACCACGGGTTTTACCGACATGATCAAGCGAGTTAATCAGGTATTTAACATGGACGAAAGCCCCGATGGCCTGAAGCCTAGAACCGGTGAACCAGCACCCAGCACCGGCAGTGAAGAAGCCCCTGCCTTTGGATTTTCGGACTTCGGGTTTGCTTCTTTCGACACCACAGAGTCAGGACAGGATGTCCAGGCTTCAGGAATAGGTGCCTCTTCCCCCTCCCCTACCCCAGCAGAATCGATGAATGAGAGCCTGAGTGATACGATCGCCAGCCTGGACAAGCTGGCCTTGGTCGCTCTTCTGGACAAGGCTTTGGCCGAAAATAGTTCTGAAGCCTTAAGCCCTGCCGACCTGGTGGAGAGCCTCGCCAGGCTCACCAACTACAAGGGTAGAGCCTACTACGAAATCCCCACAGACCCCGAGCGCTATGGCAAGAAAACCGATGAGGAACTGCGGCTTTTAATCTCCAACTATCTGGTACTTCTCTCGGGCAATATTGGTGATTTTGCCGACGACCCTCTGGAGCCCAAGTCTATCCGCATGCAGATCCAGCTCAAGACAGTGGGCCAGATAGACACCAACAGAGCGGTGAGCGCCATTCGAGGCTATATTGACGAACGATTCCCCAAGGACATCGCCGTTCAGATAGCAGGAGACGCTCTGGTGGAAGGATCCCTCAACCGCCTGGTGGTGGAATCCCAGCTCAGCTCCGTGGCCATATCCCTCCTCATGGTCTTCCTGATCCTCTCGGTCTTCTATCGCTCAGCCCTGGCCGGCCTCATTGGCCTGGTACCCTTGAGCTTAACGATACTCGTCAACTTTGCAGTGATGGCCCTGGCTGGCATCAAGCTCAACATCGGCACCGCCATGGTCTCCAGCATCGCCGTGGGTACGGGCATCGACTATACCATCCACTACATGGCGGCCTTCCACCATGAATACCTGGCTACGGGAGGCAAGGGCAAATTCCTGCGGAGAACCTTCCTAACCTCGGGCAAGGCTATACTTTTCAATGCCGTTTCCGTGGGTGCCGGTTTCGCAGTCCTCGCCCTCTCACAGTTCAACATACTGGCAGAACTGGGCATACTCATCGCCCTGGCTATGGGCACCAGCTCCCTGGTAAGCCTTACCCTTCTGCCGGTCCTTCTCTCGGTAACAAATCCAGCCTTTATTCGCCGGCCCCTGCCCTCGGATAGAAGGACAGAATCTTTGGAGGCACAAAAATGAAAAAACGCATCGTCATTATTCTGGCTTTGCTCTCGATGGCAGGCCTGCTCTGGGCACAAAGCGCCCAGGAGATAATGGAACGCTCCCGGAACCGCATAGAAGCTAAAACCGTATCCACCCGCGCCAGGATGATCATAAGCGCCAAGGACGGAAGCACCACCGAGCGTCTGGTGGATCAATATACCAGCACGGACAAGGACATCACAAAAACAGTGGTGGTTTTCCAGAAACCCGCCAGCGTAGCCGGTACCCGTTTTCTCACCGTAGAAAACCCCGGCAAGGCGGCGGATCAATGGATATTCCTCCCATCCCTGGGCAAGGTGCGACGCATAGCTGCCAGCGAAGGCTCGGCCAGCTTCATGGGCACCGACCTCTCCTACGACGACCTCTCGTCGGCCGATAGGGACCCCAACCTGGACAGCTATCAGTTGCTGCGGGAGGAGAGCTTTGGCGGGAGAAACTGCTATGTCATCGAGGCCAAGCCTAAAAGCTCTGACTACCAATACTCCCGGATGCTGGGCTGGATCGACAAGGAAAACTATATAGCCATGAAGATGGAGCTTTACGATAAAAAGGGAAAGCTGACCAAGATCATGGAGATGGGCGAGGTCAAGGACATCCAAGGCAGACTTACCCCCACCCTCACGAAGATGAGCAGCATTCAGGCAGGCACTTCGACAACGATCTACACCGATATCATGAAATACGACGACACCATACCGGCTGGAGTATTCACCGAGCGTTTCCTCCTCACCGGCAGGCCTTAAAAGGAGCTCCAAAAGATGAAAAAACACATCAAGACCTTTGTATTCCTCTCCATTATTTCGATACTGATATTCTTCGGCGCCCCGGCCTTGGGAGCCCAGACTTTCGGCTTTGGCAACAGCGAAGAAAAAGCCGATAGCGAAGCTGCTGGAGTGGCCGCAGGCACTGCCCCCCTTCTGTCAGGCCCTACCCTGGGCGGAGAACTCTCCTTTACACTCTTAGGCTTCCCCGAAGAACTGCATAACGCCGACTTCAGCAACAGCAGGGCCCTGAGCGCGGCTGCGCTCAACCTGAAAGCCTCGGGCTCCAAGGCCGATGCCTTCCTGGCCGTTAAGCTGGACGAAGAACTGCTGACTAATATGCCCGAGGATATCCTCGACGAGGCCTGGCTGCAGCTATACACCGGTGAGACGATTATCCAGGGAGGCCTTTTGCGCATCACCTGGGGGCGTGCCGACAGCCTCAGTGTACTGGATATCATCAATCCCCGGGACCTAAGCGATCTGACTCTCCGGGACGAACAGGAGCGTAAGATCCCTGTTACCGGACTTAGGCTGAGCCAAGGTTTGGCTGCCGGCCTTTCGGCCGAACTGGTCTACCTGCCCTGGTTCGAGGGCAATAGGATGGCGATGCAGGGTCCCTGGGTCGCTTCCCAGCTTAAGCCATTCATCAACGCAACATTCAATGCTCCAGCCACAAGGGGTTTTAATTATGGACAGGGAGGCCTGCGCCTCAATGCTTCCTTGAGCGGCTTGGATCTAGGCGCCCAGTATTTCTACGGAAGGCTCGCAACTCCCTATATCGATACCACCGACGCTGCCATGTATCTTCTGGGAGTCCCGGGCACGACAATCGACATCGGCTACAACCCCTACCAGCAGATCGGCGCCGACGCCGCCTTCGTGCTGGGTGGCTTCAATCTCAGGCTCGAAGGAGGCATCAACCTCACCGAGGATAGCGCGGGCACAGACCCCCTGGTGTACAATCGGCATGTAGTCTGGTCGGCGGGATTCGACCGCGACCTTGTGGCGGGCATAAACTTGAATTTCCAGTCCTCGGGCAAGATACGGCTCCAGCACGACAAGATAGTCAGCCCCCTGGATATCGAATCCGGCTCCGACATCAGCTCCACCCAACTGGCCGCCCTTCTCTCCCGCTCCTTCATGAGGGATACCCTGAAAGTCGAACTGCTGGGTCTTTTAGGCGTAGAAAAACTGGACTACATGATCGAGCCCGGCCTTGTGCTGAGCGTCGGCGAAGCGGAAGTTACTCTACGGGGCCGTTACTTCGGCGGCGATGCGGCGGGAGAATTAGGTCAATTCAACGACAAGAGTTATATCAGTCTGTCATCGAAGTATAAATTCTAAAAAAGAGGCGGCCATAGAAGCCGCCCGTTTTTGTGCTCAGAACGCCGGCACGATGCTGTTGTATAGCCCGTGCAGACGTTCCATCACTAGGGGAAAGTCGCAGCGGGCCAGCTCCTCCACCTCTCCGTCGCATTGGAGGGGCAGACTCTCGGGATACTGCACTTCTATTTTTTCCGCTTCAAAGTGCAGAACCTCGGTGACCTTATCGTGCAATCCCTTCTCGATGGATCCCTTTACCAGAAGTTTTTTCAGAAGACCGGTCTGGGATACGGTGATCCCATTGCGATCATCGGGCAAAATCTTCTTGTTCGAACCATACTGCCTGTTGCCAGTGGCTCCCAAAGCCACTAGCAGCCTAAGGGCTTCGCTCTCATGCACCAACCTCCCTGTCCCATCCCAGGCTTTCAAGCCCATCGGAACAACCTTGTATGCTCTGTCATAGAAGAGGGTGGCTACATTTACCCAGAACTTGTAGGAATCGCCGGGAAAGTGAGCTTTCAATTTATTGGTCCGATCGGCCACGTAGGCATCCAGCCCCACGCTGGCTATGTTAAAAGACCAGAGAGGAGCCTTGCCCCCATCCTCGGCCGGCCGCACCTGAATGGCTGGCCTTCGCTCCAGGGCAAGTGGCCCCAGGAAACGCCCCAAGGCAGCGATCAGGTCCCTGCCCTCCGAGCCATCGTTGCCAGTTCCCATGGGAAGCCGTAAAAGGCCAAATCGGTCCTTCTCGCCTTCGGGCAGGCGAATCAATCGTTCTGCCGTCTCCAGGCTGGTGCCGTCGCCACCAGCGGTCATGATTATGTGGAGCGAGTCCTTACCATTGGCACTGGAGCGTTCCACAATCCTCTGGGCTATGGCAGCGGCATGGCCGCAACGTTCGGTGCGGTGAAGATGAACCTGGACTTCCTCGGCCCTAAGAGGGAAGCCTTGAGCCTGCTCTACTACTTGGGCGAGTTCATGCTTTCTCTTGCCGGCAAAGCGGCGGCGTTTGAATCCGCCCGCATTGGGGTTGGCGATGATATCCACCACGAGTTTTCTGCCGGGAAAGGAGGGAGAATGGCTTAAGATGGCGCTAACGCCCTCGGCCAGGCTTTCAGGCTTCATGGGCACAAGAATATAGCGCCGCGATGACTCTGTCCATGTACCTCAGCCCTTTACGGCTCCCATGGTCAGACCCTTCACCACATACTTCTGGAAAATCATGGTGAGTATGATAGCCGGCGTCATGATGGCCACGGCTGCGGCCATGACAGCTCCCCAGTCCACCTCTGCGTAGGAGACGAAGTTGTAAACGGCGATGGGCAGGGTCTTGGTCTTTTCCATGCTTAATACCTGTGAGAACATAAAGTTGTTCCAGGAGAATATAAAGGAAAGGGTGATGGAGGTGACTATGCCCGGGGTCGCTATTGGCAAAATTATGGAAAGGAAAGCTTTTTGCCGCGTAGCTCCGTCCACCATGGCCGACTCCTCCATCTCCAGGGGAATGCTTTCAAAATAGCTGGACATTATCCAGACGACTATTGGTAAGGCGATAAGCATGTGGGATAGGATGAGGGCTACATAGGAGTCCATGAGCCGCATGCGTGAAAATATTATGTACCAGGGCATAAGGAAGGAAATGCCTGGCATGAGCCTGGCTACGAGAATGAATACCGATAGTCTTTTCTGCTTGAAGCGGGCAATGGAATAGGCCGCCGGCAATCCCAGCAAAAGCGAAAAGCCCACAGCGCTCAATCCCACGATAAGGGAATTCTTGAAATATTTGAGAAAATTCTGCTCTGCGAATACGCGTATGTAGTTATCGATAATAGGTGAGAAAATAATCCTGGGCGGCCAGGCAACGATATCCACTTGGGTTTTAAAGGAAGAGCTGAGCATCCAGAGAAAGGGGAAAAGCACTGGGCCTGCAATGCAGAGCATAAGGATAAAAAACAGCACCCGTTTTGTTGCTGGTACTCGCATGTCAGCCTCCTAGAGCTCGAAGCGCTTACGCAGCGCCATAATGCCCAGGCTGAAGGCCAGGACGAGGATAAACAAGAACACGAGAATCACGGAAGACTGACCCATGCGGAAATATTCAAAGGAATACTTATAGGCCATGACGTTGAGCGTTTCCGATGCGTAGCCAGGACCTCCGCCAGTCATCGCATAAATGATATCGTAAGTCTTGAGCGCATCCACGGTGCGCAGGATCATTGCGGTGAGGAGAGTTGGAGTGATCATGGGAAGGGTTATTTTCGTAAATATTTGAAATGCGTTGGCTCCATCCACTTTAGCCGATTCATAAGGCTCCTGGGACAGGCTTGCGAGGCCGGCAAGGACGATGAGCGTTATCATGGGTGTCCACTGCCAGATATCCACAAGGGCTAAGGAAGGAATGACCGATTGAGCGCTGGATACCCAGGCAGCCCGTGGCAGCCCAAAAAGGCTTAACACATAATTGGCCAATCCGATAGTGGGATCGAAAAATAGATTCCACACAATACCTATTGCCACCGGTGTGGCCACCAGGGGAAGAAGCAGAATAAGCTTCATGGCTGACTTGCCCTTGAATTCCCTGTTCAAAAGCAGGGCAACTGCCAGCCCAAGGACAGTCTCCGCTACAACTGCTATGGCGGTAAAAGAAAAGGTCCTGCCTATAGCTTCCAGAAAGCGCGGTTCGCTGAGCACGCGCGCATAGGATCTGAAACCAATCAGTTTAAGGGGCATGCCCGAGGTGAGGTTCCAGTTGGTGAAGCTCAGGAACAAGGTATAGATCACCGGAAAAAGCATCATGACGACGATGAACGATACTGCCGGCAGTGGAAACAGAAACTTGAAATGTCGTTCAACGAAGCTTCCTTTCGTCATGGCTTCCTCCTAGTCAATAGCCGGGAATATACAATCACATAGTAAGATTAGACGCCTCTTGAAATCAAATCTTAAAAAATAAAGACAAGGTTGCCCCAGGGTCATATGTATCTTCAACCCCGGGGCATTCAATAAAGGCAAGCGCGGCCGCAAGGCCGCGCTCAGATCGCACAACGTCAAGAATTAATACATTCCGTATTCGCCGGTGTCCTCGAGCA
>CAZHFN010000039.1:11656-15244 GCA_964531105.1 uncultured Treponema sp.
TTCTTGAAGAGATCCTTTCTGTAGTAAAGCACTTGCCACTCGGTGACCAGAGGTACCAGGTAGGGCTTGTTGCCGAATCGGGCTACGCCCATGGCGCTATCGGGATAGTCTGAGAAGTCATAGCTTGTAAGGGGCTCGTACCAACCGTTCTTGTAGAACATCTTCCCTTCCTGGAGAGGCCTGGTCATAAAGACATCGGCGGAGGAAGAGTTGGTGGCGAACTCCGTGGTGAGCTTGGTGGTGAGTTGGCTTTCCTGCAGGCTTTCGACATTTACCTTTACTCCGGTAGCCTTCTCGTATTCGGGAATGGCTGCCTTCAAAAGGTCGCCGTAGGGATGGTTAGCCACTAATACGCGGATTTCCTTGGCCTGGGCTGCAGCACCGAAAACCAGGACCAGAAGCATGAGAACAGCAAGCAGTCTTGCTTTCATGAAAACCTCCTCTGAAAAGATATAGGATATACGATACTCTATCCTCGAAGTATCACACTGTTTTTTACGCTAGTCAAGCTAAGGCTTTGAAAAATGTTTTCATGGTAATGGTTATTTTTTTCACGATCTCCTTTACAGAATCCGACTCGGGTGATACAACCATTCATAAGGAGATTGGCCAGTGGCCGAACAAAGCTGCATGTACCTGATTCACTCCTTTTCCGACGCTTTCAGCGCCAAGGAAAGACGTGTGGCCGAGTACATCCTCCTCCACCCTTCCGAGGCAGTTCATCCCAGTATTGACGAACTGGCCGCCCGTATCGGTGTCTCGGTCTCCACCCTCCTGCGCTTTGTCAAAAAGCTGGGCTACGGCTCCTACCAGGAATTCCGTATAGCCCTGGCCACAGAAACCCTCAAGCCAGAATCCCGCTATTACGAATTCGAAATTGGTCAATCCGAGGACCCAGTGGGCATTTCCTGCAGGGCGGCCCGGGCTGCCCTGGATATGACGGAAAAACTGGTGGACAGGGACTGTCTTGCAGCCGTGTCCGCGCTGGCCTGCAAGGCCGAATGCTTCTGCATTTTCGGGCTCGGGGGTTCTGGCTTGGTAGCCCGGGACGCCCTGCACAAGCTTATACGTTCAGGCCTGCGTTGCCAGTCCGCCGAGGATTTCCACCTACAGCTCATGATGGCATCCCAGGCGGGAAGCCGGGATGCGGCCCTCCTGATCTCCCATACAGGGGCTAATAAAGACAGCCTAGCCATCGCTGATGTACTGCGAAAAAATAACTGTCCCCTGGTAGTCATAACAACCTACCCCCGCTCTCCCCTGGCCAGGATGGCCGACTACCTCCTGGTGGCAGGAGCCCCCGGTTCCTCGATAATCTCCGAGGCTTTTTCGGCCAGGATAGCCCACCTGGCCATCATCGATTCCCTCTATATCGAAGTGATGGGAAATTTACAGAACGAGGGCATGCAGAACGTAGAAAAAATGAGAGCCGCGATAGCGGGACGAAGAATATAGAGCGGTTTTGAGGGTCTGCCGACCTTTGGAAAACCGCATATAATTAATATAAAGGCTCCTGCTTGTGGCGGGAGGATGGAGGGAACATGAAGGCTGATATAGGACTTATTGGATTAGCGGTGATGGGCGAGAATCTGGTGCTCAACATGGAGAGCAAGGGCTTCAGCGTCGCTGTCTACAACAGGACAACCAGCAAGGTGGACGATTTCCTGGCCGGCCGAGGGGCGGGCAAGAGAATCTTGGGTGCCCACTCCCTCTCAGAGCTGGCATCACAGCTTACATCACCCCGCAAGGTGATGATCATGGTCAAGGCCGGTCAGGCGGTGGACGACACCATAGCCCAGCTTCTACCCTACCTGGACAAGGGCGACATTATTATTGACGGAGGCAACTCCAACTACGAGGATACCAGGCGCAGGGCAGCCGAGCTGGAGGCTAAGGGCTTCCTCTTCGTGGGCTCCGGCGTTTCGGGCGGTGAGGAAGGAGCCTTGAACGGACCATCTCTGATGCCCGGCGGCTCGGTGGCGGCATGGAACCATATAAGACCCATTTTTCAGGCCATAGCGGCCAAGGTGGAGGACGGCAGCCCCTGCTGCGATTGGGTGGGCTCCGACGGAGCTGGACACTTTGTGAAGATGGTGCACAACGGCATCGAGTACGGGGACATGCAGCTTATCTGCGAGGTCTACCAGATCATGAGGGACAGGCTGGGCATGAGCGAAGATGAGATGAGCGCAGTTTTCGCCCAGTGGAACTCAGGCGACCTGGACTCTTACCTGGTGGAGATCACCAGAGACATCCTGGCCTACAAGGACGAGGATGGTAAACCCCTGGTGACCAAGATCCTGGACACCGCTGGCCAGAAGGGCACAGGCAAGTGGGCGGGCATAGCTGCCCTCAATTTTGGCGTCCCCCTCACTCTCATAGGGGAGTCGGTCTTTGCCCGCTGCCTGTCGGCGGCCAAGGCAGAACGGGTTATCGCCTCGAAGATCCTGGCCGGTCCCCAGGCCCCGGCTTTCTCTGGCGATAAAAAGGCCTTTGTAAACGATCTAGGGGCAGCCCTCTACGCAGCCAAGGTAGTCTCCTACGCCCAGGGCTTCCTCCTAATGGCCGAGGCGGCCAAGGAGTACGGCTGGAGCCTGGACTTCGGCTCCATAGCCCTCATGTGGAGGGGTGGCTGCATTATCCGTTCGGCCTTCCTGGGCAAGATCAAGGAAGCCTTCGACAAGGACAAGGCCCTGGCCAATCTAATGCTCGCTCCCTTCTTCGCCGAGAAGCTGGGTGCCAGCCAGGCCAGCTGGAGGCGTGTGGTGGCCGAATGCGCCGTATCGGGCATCCCCGCACCTGCCCTCTACTCAGCCCTCTCCTATTACGACGGAATGAGGACAGAGCGGCTGCCGGCCAACCTTTTGCAGGCCCAGCGCGACTATTTCGGTGCCCATACCTATGAGCGGGTCGATCAGCCTAGGGGCAAGTTTTTCCACACAAACTGGACAGGCCATGGCGGCACAACCTCCGCCTCCACCTATACTGTGTAAAGTCAGAAAGGAGTAACATTATGTCAGAATTTAAAATTCCGGCTAAAAAAGCCGGTGGATTGGATTTCCTCTCCCTGGGTGCTCTAGTCACCAGGCTCGATCCGGGCATCATCCCCTTCGGTTTTGCCGACACCTATCAGATCCACGTATCCGGCGGCGAGTTCAACGTAGCCGCCAACCTGGCCCGCTGCTTTGGCCAAAGTACGGCCGTGGCCAGCGCCATGGTCGACTACCCCATCGGGGCTAAAATCGAAGGCGAAGTGCGCAAGATGGGAGTCCAGGGTATCTATAAGCGCTTCAAGCACGATGGAGTTCGGGGGCCTAACATGGCCCAAGTCTGGTCGGATCGCGGCCAGGGCGTGCGGGCTCCCGTGGTCTTCTACAATAGGGCCAACGAGGCGGCGGCTCTTTTAAAACCCGGCGATTTCGACTGGGATGCCCTCTTTGCCAAGGGAGTCCGCTGGCTCCACTCGGGCGGCATATTCGCCGCCCTCTCTCCAACGACCCCTGAACTGGTCATCGAGGCCATGAAGGCGGCCAAGAAGGCCGGGGCAGTGGTTTCCTTCGACCTCAACTACAGGGCCAAGCTCTGGGC
>CAZHFN010000040.1:0-14552 GCA_964531105.1 uncultured Treponema sp.
TTTATTACTGGGGCCCCCGCATTTAGGCCCTCGGGTTTTTTTAATTTCGGGCTTTTATAACAGGGTTTTCCGATGGGGGGGGCCGGCCGGGCTTGGGGCGGCCGGCCCCTTTCTTTGCCCTCACCCATGACCTGTGCCCTGTGGTATGGTATATACTGATACAGTGGACATAGGCGGAGTATTGTTACGATGACAGTGATCAGAAACAGGAAACCATTGGGCGGTAGCATCGATGCCCCGCCCTCGAAAAGCCTCATGCAGAGAGCTCTGGCATGTGCGACCCTGGCAGGCGGCACAAGCATGATACGGGGAGGGCCGCTCTGCGCCGATTCCCGGGCAGCCCTGGGGGTGGCCAAGGCTTTGGGCGCCGAAGTGGAAGAATCAGGTTCGTTTATCCGGCTGAGCGGGTCACCTCTTTTTGAAGCCTCGGCCTCTCTGTTCAGGAAACCATCGGCGGCTTCCTGGCGCCCCGCAGCCTCGCCCGGCCATCCGGCCGCTTTCTCAAAGCGCCCCGTGGAACTCGACTGCGGCGAGTCGGGTCTTTGCATGCGCATGTTCAGCCCTATAGCTACCCTTTTGTCATGGGAATTGAAGCTTCTGGCCTCGGGGTCGCTGGCTTCCAGGCCCATGTCGATGGTGGAGGAGCCACTGCGGAGACTTGGGGCGAGCTGTTCTACCCAGGATGGAAGGCCGCCTATCACGGTGCAGGGGCCTTTGCGTGGCGGAAGGCTCCAACTAGATGCGGCCGGCAGTTCCCAGTTCATCACTGGTCTATTGCTAGCCCTTCCCCTGGCCGACGGAAATTCGGAAATTGATGTGGAAGGCACAGTAAGCAAAGGCTATCTCGACCTCACAATCCAAACCGCTGGGGCCTTCGGTGTCCTCATTCAAAGAGATAGCGAATATTCTCGATTTATGATTCCCGGATCCCAGGCGTATAGGGCTACGGATTTCACCGTGGAGGGCGACTGGAGCGCCGCTGCCTTCTTGGTTGTGGCTGCAGCCTTGGGCGCCGGAAGCAAGGGTATCGTTATCAAGGGGCTCTATAAGGATTCTTTCCAGCCCGACAGGGCTGTTCTAGATGCCGCTGCCCTGGCGGGCACTCCCTTCGAGTTTGTAGATGGGGAGCTCAGAGTAGGCAAGGCCGCCTTGAGACCCTTCGAGTTCGACGCCACCAACTGTCCCGATCTCTTTCCTCCCCTGGCCGCCCTGGCTGCGGCTTGTCCCGGCCTTTCGACAATCCAGGGCACGGGCAGGCTGAAGAGTAAGGAGAGCGACAGGGCTGCGAGCATCAAGGCTATGCTGGAAAGCTTGGGGATAAAAGCCGAGCTCCAGAAGGATTCCTTGTTGATCCACGGGGGAAAGCCCTCGGGCGGGGATGTCGAATCCTGGGGAGACCACCGCATTGCCATGGCTGCCGCAGTAGCAGCCTTGGCCTGCGATTCAGAAATTCATATCTCTGGAGCCGAGTGCGTAGCTAAATCCTGGCCTGGCTTTTTCGAGGATATGGATTCGTTAATCCTTGCCTAGTCGGCGATATTATCTCTGAGGGTATCTAAGAATTTTTTCATTTCCTCATAGTCCCTCTGGCGTATAATATGGGTCAGGTAACTCAGCTTGGAATTTATGAGTTCCAGTTGCCGTATGGTGTACTGGTTGAACATGATTTCGGTGAGAAGCCTGTCGTCCTCAGCTAACAGGCCCTTGGCCGAGGCCATGTGTCGCTTGAAATTGGTACCCGGCGCCTCCTGTTTGCGCATGCAGGCGGCGAACACCATGCTGGAGGCGAAGGGTGTGGCCAGGGAGTAGGCCACCGTCTTGTCGTGCTCGTCAAAGCTGTACTCAAAAAGCTTTATGGAAAGTTTTTTGTAGAAATCCCTGAAAAATGCCTTTCCCTCTTCGCAGGATTCGGAGATCAGGATGGCGCTTTCATCTTTAAGATCCCTGATATTGGCCAGGGTGGGGCCAAACATGGGGTGGCTGGATACAAAGGGCCTGCCTGTCTGGGCGTAATATTCCTGAAGCCCGTTTTTCACCGATGCGATATCGGCCAGGATGCAGGTTTTCGGTATATAGGGCAGCACAGTGTCGAAGGCTTTGGTCGTATTTCCCAAGGCTACGCAATTGATGAAGAGTTCGGGTTCTACGCCTTCCAGTTCCTTCAGATCGAGAATTCGGTGAACCTTCATGAAGTACTTCATTTTCATGGGATCCGAATCGTGTACCCAGACTTCATGGTTCCAGCAGAGCTCTTCGGTGAGCCACGCGCCCATCTTGCCGGCGCCGAGTATGAATATTTTCATCATTCTATCCTTGTTTCCCTGTAACAGCCCAGGAGCCTGAAATCCTCGGCAAGGACCGATACTTCCTTCACCGCCGCTGCCACCTTCGGTTCCTTTATGGAACCTTCAAAATCGATGAAAATCGCGTAACTGCCCGGCTTGTCAGGCACAGATTCTATTCGAGTAAGGTTTATAGATGCCTTGGCGAATACGCTGAGCACCGAGAAAAGGGAGCCTGCCTTGTCGCCGGCCGTGAACACCGCCGAACAGCGATCTCCGTCCTCGCCGATTCCCTCCTTGGAAAGCACAAAAAAACGGGTTCTGTTGTGCTCAGAATCCTGGATGTCCTCTTTTATTATCTCCAGGCCATAGAGTTCTGCGCAGAACTTGCTGGCTATGGCTGCCAAGGCCTTGGGACGCTGTTCGGCCAGGTCGCGGGCCGAACCTGCGGTATCGTAGTGCTGGAGAGGTTCCAGCTTGTTTCTGGCGATAAAGTTTCTGCATTGGGCTAGCGCCTGGGAGTGGGACCAGACCTGCCTCAGATCCCTATGGTCGGCCCCGGGCACGCAGAGCAAGCAATGCCGGACGGGCATGTCCACTGCGGCGATTATTTTGAGGTTGGTGTAGATGAGGATGGAATTAACCGGTCCCACCAGGCCGCCCAGGGTATTCTCCACGGGCACTATGCCGCAATTCAGCAGACCCGATTCAACCATATCGAAGACATCAGCGAATTCCCTGCAGGGAATGGTGGCTCCCTTGGGGTAAATCGCTTTGGCCGCGACTTCGCTGTAGGCGCCGTGCTCGCCCTGAAAACCGACGGTTCGCAGGTCGGTGGCCTGGATTCTTTTAGTCTCCTGGATGATCTTCCCGTACATATCCACGGCGAATTCGGGCTCCAGCAGACAGTGGCTGGAGCTGCGAACCTTGTCGAGCACCAGTTTTTCCCTGGAACTATCCTCGATATTTTTCTTGAGTTTCTTGGTTAGCAGCGCTTTTTCCATCCGCTCGTTCATGAGGGAGGTAATTTTCAGGTCAATCTTGTCGATATCGTGCCTGAGATCGTCGAGAGTCATGCTTTCCTCCGTGGTAGTTCTGCAATCCGTTCCTGGCCGTGGATGCCGCGGTCTGTAAGCCAGAGATCGGCAAGCCCAACCGCAACAGCCGCTTCTATAACCACGGCGCTGCGCAGTGCTATGCAGGCATCGTGGCGGCCTTGTATCTGTAATTCGTTCATTTTTCCCTGGGCAAAATCAAAACTTCGTTGTGCCCTGCCTATTGAAGACGCGGGCTTGACTGCCACCCTCAGCACAAGCTCATTGCCATTGGTAATACCGCCATTGATGCCTCCGGCGCCGTTCTTGCCGGTAAGGCCTGAGGCATCGATGATTGGATCGTTGTGTTCGGAGCCCAACATGGCCGCCGCGGCGAACCCATCGCCGAATTCAACGCCCCGCACCGCAGGTACGGCAAAGAGAATGTGGGCGAGTACGCTTTCGCAGGCATCGAAGAAAGGTTCTCCCAGCCCTGCGGGGAGTCCCTCAACCCTGGTCTCCACAATTGCGCCCACGGAATCATCCGATGCTTTGGCTTGCTGGATGAGGTCCTCAAGGCTTGTACCCTTGTGGGCAGAGCGGATTTCGGTAGCAAAGCGGGCGAATGATAGAATCTTTTTGGCGATAACCCCCGCTGCTACCAGGCCCGCGCTCACTCTCCCTGAAAAATGCCCTGAACCCCTGGGGTCGTTATATCCCGAGTATTTTTCCATGGACGTAAAATCGGCATGACCAGGCCGGGGTATGGCTCTGAAAGCCTCGTAGTCCGAAGATCGGGTATCGGTATTGGAAATACTGAGGCAAATGGGCGAACCAGTGCTGTGTCCGTTGAATAAGCCTGAGTGGATGATTACCGTATCCGATTCCCTGCGGGCTGTTGTGCCGGCTGCTCCCGAACGCCGCCTGGCCATGTCTGCCTCGAAATCCGCATCAATAAGAGGGATGCCTGCGGGGCAGCCGTCCACGATTGCACCAACAGAGGGGCCGTGGGACTCACCGAAGAGTTCCACCCTGAAAAGCCTGCCAAAACTGTTCATAGGCTGTCCTCGAGAAAAAAGCTTAAAAGTTCATGTACCAGAATCTCGTGGATTTTTACTGATCCGATTCCTTCAGGAATGATATAGCGGAGAAAATCACCTTCCCGTTTTTTATCCATAAAGAAAAGCTCTGCGGCTTTTTTCCTTATGCTTCCACCTTCATCCAAGGAGTTGAGAGAGGAGGGCAATCCGCAGCGGGCAAGAAGTCCCAGTATGCGCTGACGATCCTTCTGGGCAAGCCAGCCTTTGGCAGTGGAAAAGGAGCTGGCGAGCCCAATGCCGATAGATACCGCGTGACCATGGGGAAGGCCTGTGGCAGACTCGATGGCATGGCCAAAGCTATGGCCCAAGTTGAGGAGCCTCCGTTTTCCGGACTCCTTGGGATCTTGGGCGACTATGTCCAGTTTAACCTTTTGGGAGAGGGAGACTATGCGCTGCAGTACTTCGATGGGGCAATTACCGTAATCCAGACCATCCGGGCGGCCGTAGGCTTCCAGTGACCGCTCCAGGAAAGAGAAATGTTCCTCCCCATCCAGAATCCCGTGTTTTACCGCTTCTGCCATGCCCGAAGCGAACTGGACTGGATCGAGGCTTCTCAAGCACTGCACATCGCAGAATATCCGGCCGGGAAAGTGGAAAGAGCCAATTACATTCTTATAGCCTTTGAAATCCAGTCCGTTTTTGCCACCAAGGGAGGCATCGCACATGGCCAAGAGGGTAGTGGGGGCGGCGTAAAAACCGATACCCCGCATCCAAATGTGGGCAGCAAAGCCTGCTGCATCGCTCACCGAACCGCCGCCCAGGGCGAGAATAGTCCAACTCCTGTCCATTTTGTTGCGGACAAAACTTTCAAGGAGTGCGGTGAGTGCCTCCAGCGACTTAGCTTCCTCACCCTCGGAGACTAGGGCATAGGGGAGGGGAGCTAACCTGGCTCCGTAAAGCTTGTGGATGTGCGGGTCGCTCACCACCAGGGTTTTATTAGGATTCAGGGAGGGTAGGATCTCTTCCAGGCTGCAGAATTGAGGATAACCCTGGGTAGTATTGCCTTCCATGTGAGTGCTCAATCTACCGCATCCCCGAAATGGGCAGGCTCGGTTTTCTGTAAGGAGTCTTTACCCTTTTCCGAAGCTACGGCATGTCCGATTTTTTCTTCCAGTGAGTTCATGAAGTCCCTGGTCTCTTCCAGCTTTTTCATGAGTACTTCGAATTGGCTAACCGAGAGCTGTTGATCCTTGTCACTGAGGGCGCAGGAGGGATCTATATGCACCTCTATTTCCAGGCCGTCGGCGCCTGCCACCATGGCAGCCAGGCTCATGGGTTCCACCATGTACAAGAGTCCCGTGCCGTGGCTGGGATCAATGAAAATGGGCAAATGGCTTTCCCTGTGCACAGCCGGTATCATGGATAAATCGAGGGTATTCCTGGTATAGGTTTCGAATGTCCGTATGCCCCGCTCGCAGAGCACCACATTGGGATTGCCTTCGGCCAGGATATATTCGGCGCAGTTGAGCCATTCCTCAATGGTGGAGTACATGCCCCGCTTGAGCAGGATGGGCTTGCCCGACTTGCCCACTTCCCTGAGGAGGGAGAAATTCTGCATATTCCTGGCGCCTATTTGCAGCACATCGGCGTATTCACCCACCCAGGAGACATCCCTGGTGTCCACGACTTCGGTTACTATAGGCAGCCCGGTTTCTTTTCTGGCTTTATCCAGGATCTTGAGCCCCTTGAGACCCAGGCCCTGAAAGGCATAGGGGGAGGTGCGTGGCTTGAAGGCGCCGCCGCGGAGCATCTTCGCCCCCGCCTTTTTTACGGCTATGGCGGTTTTTACCGTCTGCTCCTCAGATTCCACGGAGCAGGGGCCGGCTATGACAACGAATTCTCCGCCCATTTTAACACCGTTCACATCGACAACGCTGCGGCTGAAATCGGGATGGGCCGCCGCGAGCTTTAAATTTTTCATGGGTTGCTCTCTCCAATGACAGTCCAGTTTAAGCCAGGGACTTATCAACGCCGCTATGGATAATTGGGAGGATGATATATCTTACAGCTTGCCAGGTCAAGGAAAGCCCACGCGGCATTTTTAGCCGCCGCAAGGATTGTGTTAAGAGCCGCATCAAGAGCCATTCTTTTAAAGCCGCCTGAGGCTTCCGTTCGCTAAATGCCTGGTTTATCATGCTTCCATGTATTTCAACGAACTAGTAAACGCCTACGACAGGCAGCGCAGAGAACGCAATATTTACCACGACCTCATGCGGTTCAGGGTCAGAGAAGTGCTTTTGGTGGGCAGCCTTTACGATTCCTTCGTCGTGGAGTCCGATGGCATTCTCACCGAACAGATTTATGGAGAATATTTTAAGCTCAACCTCAATACCATACCCCGGGTAACCTGTGCCTACACCGAAGAAACCTCCATGGACCTCTTTCGCACGGGAGGCTTTGACTTAGTGATACTCATGGCGGGCATTGATTTTGAAATGCCTCTCCGCCTCGCGCGCACAATGAAGCAGATTTGGCCCGACATCCCCGTCCTTCTCATGGTGACCAACAATTCCAGCCTAGAAAAACTGGACATGGATTCGCCCGACCTGGCAGCCATAGATAGGGTCTTTGTGTGGAACGGATACTCCAAGCTCTTTGTGGGTATGATCAAGTATGTCGAGGATCTCAGAAATGTCCAAGCCGACACCGTAGCCGGCCGTGTGCGGGTAATCCTCCTGATCGAAGACTCGGTGAGATTTTACAGCCGCTTTCTTCCCGTGCTGTACAAGGTAGTGCTCAAGCAGACACAGACACTTATAGAAGAAGAGAAGGTCACAGAAACCTATAAGCTCCTCTCCATTCGAGCCCGTCCCAAAATTCTCCTGGCTTCCAGCTACGAAGAAGCTCAGGAAATATTCGACACCTACCAGGGCAATCTCCTGGCGGTGATCACGGACCTGCGCTTTCCCAGAAAAGGGCTCTGCGACGAAGAAGCTGGTTTCGATTTTCTTTCCATGGCCAAATCCCGCATACCCGACCTTTCCATTTTGGTACAGTCCAGCGAACCGGGCATTCGCCAAAAGGCCTATCTCATGGGCGCTTCCTTCGCAGACAAGAACTCCGAATCCCTGGAGATGGAACTCGTATCCTTCCTCCAAGCCAACTTAGGTTTCGGCTCGTTCCGATTCTGCATGCCCGACGGCACCGAATTGAACCGGGCACGGAACATGAAGGAGTTCATCGACATCCTCCACGTGTTGCCCCCTGAAAGCCTGGCCTTTCATGCGGAGCGCAATCATTTTTCGGCCTGGCTCATGGCCCGCGGCGAGATTCTCATGGCCAAGGTCCTGCGCCCTTACAGAATCAGCGATTTCCCCAGCCTTCAGGAAATGCGCGATTTTATTGTGAAAATTCTGGACAACGTGCGCAAGGAAAAATCCAGAGGCATCCTCCCCAATTTCGACGAAACGATGATGAGGGAGGAAAACTATGTAAGCCGCCTTGTGGACGGCTCGGTGGGCGGGAAGGGAAGGGGTATCATATTCATCCACTCCCTTCTGGAAAATCTGGAATTTTCCACCTATATCAAGGGTATCGATATAAAAATTCCACGAACAGCATTTATTGGAATTGACGAGTTCGAAATATTCCTGGAATCCCACGATCTCTGGGCATCCTCTTTTTACGGACCCCGGAATGATGAATTGCGCAACAGCTTCATCTCCATACCCCTTTCCCGTACCTTGGTTTCCAAGCTCAAGCGCTTTCTGTCCTCCACCGACAAGCCTTTGGCAGTGCGATCCAGCGGACTCTTCGAGGATATGCTCATGGTGCCCTTTGCGGGCATCTACGACACCTACATAATTCCCAACAATCACCCAGACCCCGAGGTACGGCTGAACCAGCTATGCGATGCTATACGGCTCATTTTCGCCAGCCTTTTTTCATCGGAAGCCAGAGCCTACTTCGACATAACCGGCTACAATTTGGAAGAAGAGCGGATGGCTGTAGTAGTCCAGGAACTAGTGGGCTCGGTGCACGGCGATTATTACTATCCCCACATCTCGGGTGTAGCCCAGTCTTATAATTATTATCCCATCTCCTACACCAAGCCCGAAGACGGGCTCTGCGTGTCGGCTCTAGGACTAGGAACCTGGGTGGTGGGTGGCGGGGCGGCCCATCGCTTCAGTCCGCATTACCCCAAGCTGGACACCATTCCCCCCGATCAGTCCCTAGACAACACCCAGCGCAGCTTCCATGCTTTGGACCTGCGGCGTTCTACCCCTGATCTTTTGGCGGGAGAAATGGCCAGCCTGGCCGAGCTGCCGATTCAAGAGGCGGCCAAGGACAAGAAATTTCCTCTTATCGTCTCCACCTGGGATTCTCAGGATCTAAGATTTGTTCCCGGCGATGCCGGTAGGGGTACCAAGGTTGTAGACCTGGCCAACATCTTGAAATACGACGCTCTGCCCTTTGCAGAAGCCATTTCCATGATTCTGGACGTAGGCTCCAGGTCCATGGGCACCCCGGTGGAAATAGAGTACGCCCTCAATCTGGACGAAGCGTCGGGAATCCCCGCCCTCTATGTCCTCCAGTTAAAGCCCCTAATCAATCTCCAGGACAGGGTGGATGTGGATGTTGGGAACGTAAAGCCCGAGGCATGCCTGATCTATTCAGACAAGTCCATGGGAAACGGCCGATTCAGCGATGTACGGGACATCATATGGGTAGATCCACAGAGCTTTGATCGTTCCAAGACTGTGGAAATGGCCGCAGAAATTGAAGAACTCAACAATCTGCTCAAGCAAGAGGGAAGGCGCTATGTGCTTATTGGTCCCGGCCGCTGGGGCACAAGAGATCGCTGGCTGGGCATTCCTGTGTCCTTCGCCCAGATATCCAAGTCCAGGGTAATTGTCGAAGTAGACCTGGATGATTTCGTGGTGGAGTCGTCCCTTGGCTCCCACTTTTTCCATAATGTAACCAGCATGAATATAGGGTATCTGAAGGTAGCCAAGACCGATGAGGGCTTTGTGGACTGGGACTGGTTGCGATCCCTACCCTGTGCCCGCCGCACGACCCATTGCCGCTGGACTAGCCTGGAGAAACCCTTGGATGTAATGATGGATGGGAGAACGAGCAAGGCGGTATTGCTCAAGCCTACGTCGATTGACGTCTAGCACTGTTTCGGGCAATACTCCTGCCAATATCTGATCATATGGAGCCTGTCACATGGATGCCCTAAGCATCGCCAAAACTCTACATCCTCTCGAGGTCCGCATTCTTCTTGCCTACGAGACCGGACACGAGATAGACGCTCAATCCGTTCGCAGAGACCTGGGATACAGGGAAGGCCAGGAAAACCAGGCTTTCTCCTGGCTTTTAGGCAAGGGATTGATTACCGAAGTCGCACGAACGGCTTCTACCTATTTCGAACTCACTGCTCTTGGGCATGAGTACGCTGAAAAAGGGAGTCCTGAAGAGCGCATTATTGCCCTGGTGGCCGAACAAGGACCGGCAAAGCTCATCGAACTCGCTGAAAAACTAGGCTTCGAGCAGAAAACCATTGGTTCGGCCTTTGGTCTTTTGTCTAAGGTCGGCTCTATGAAGCTGGACGATGACAAAAGGGCTATACTCGTGGGAGAAGCTTCCTTTCCTCAGCGGGTGCTTATTATAAAAGGATTGCTAGCCAAGGCTAGAACCGGCGGCGACGCAATTTCCGAAACAGCTCTCTCCGAGACGGAGCTGGAGGTGATTCGCAGCGTGGCGAAAAAGCGGGGCGCTGGCGATTCACTTTTTAGGGTAGTGGAGCGAGAGCGGGTTCTGTATAGGCTTACTGAAGCCACCGAGGAGTTGCGGAAGCTTCTAAAATCCCTGGGCGTGAGTGGAGAAGAATTGGGTGCCCTCACTCCTTCGCTGCTCGAATCGGGCGCGTGGAAAAAGGCCAGTTTCAGACCCTACAATATCGGCGTCAGCCCTGCCCGAACCATACCGGGCAGGAAGAATCCCTATGTAGAGTTTTTAGAAAGCGTAAAAGACAAGCTCGTATCCCTCGGTTTTGAAGAATTCGACGGCAACATGGTAGAAACCGAGTTCTGGAACTCCGATGCCCTTTTCATGCCCCAGTTCCATTCGGCCAGGGATATCCACGATGTGTACAGCATCGAAAAACCGGCCATGGCCAAGTATATCGAGGAACCCCATCTGTCCAAGGTGGCCGCCGCCCATGAGAATGGCGGCGACACAGGCAGCAGGGGATGGAATTATTATTTCGACAGGGATTTCACCCGACGGCTCATCCTGCGCAGCCAGGGCACGGTGCTTTCGGCCAGGCAGCTGCCCACGGCCAAGGTCCCGGGCAAGTATTTCGGCATTGTCCGCTGTTTCCGCTACGATAAAGTGGATGCCACGCACCTTTCCGACTTCTATCAGACCGAAGGCATAGTGCTGGGCGAAAATGTCAACCTGAGAACGCTTTTGGGCTTCCTGGAGATGTTCGCCGTGGAAGTGGCGGGTGCCAAGGAAGTCAAGTATGTACCCGGGTATTTCCCCTTTACCGAGCCCTCGGTGGAGGTGCATATCAAGCATCCTGTTCTGGGCTGGTTTGAACTGGGCGGTTCTGGCATTTTCCGTCCCGAGGTTACGAAGTCTCTGGGTATAGATGTCCCGGTCCTAGCCTGGGGTCTTGGAATAGACCGAATGGCGCTCATGGCCTTAGGTCTTAACGACCTGAGGGAACTTTTCAGCCCCGATCTGGAAAGCGTACGCCTTCGCAGAACCATGATGCAGTCAAAGTGATGGAGCGCCAGAATGCCTAAAATAGAAGTTAATGAAAAGCTATTCTTTGATCTCCTGGGCCGGAGGCTAGATGCCCAGGCATTGGAAGGGATACTGCCCAACGCCAAGGCCGAGCTGGATGCCTGGGACGATGCCTCTACAGATCCTGAAACCAGGACCATAAAGATAGAACTGAACGACACCAACAGGCCCGACCTCTGGTCCACCGCGGGCTTGGCGCGACAGCTTAAAGTCAGGGAATCGGGTAAGGTTCCCTCTTATCCATTCTTTGTAAGCCTGGGGAAGCCCCAGAAAACCGAATATAAAGTGGTGGTCGACCAGAGCGTCCAGAAGGTGAGACCCTATCTGGCGGGCTTTGTCGCGAGAGGGCCAGCGATAAGCGACGCCATGCTCAAGGATTTTATCCAGACCCAGGAGAAGCTCACCTGGAACTACGGCCGCAAGCGCCGCTCTGTTTCTATAGGGCTTTACAGGCCTTCCATCATCGAATGGCCAGTCCACTACCGTGGTGCTGATCCCGATACTGAAGCCTTCGTACCCCTGCAGGAGACAAGAAAGCTCACCCTTCGCCAGATCCTCGCCGAACATCCCAAGGGCAAGGAATACGGCTTTATACTCCAGGACGAGCCTGTGCATCCTCTTCTTTTGGACAACAGGCAGAGGGTGCTTTCCTATCCCCCCATCATCAACTCCGCCGACCTGGGCGCCGTACTGGTGGGAGACAGGGATCTCTTTATAGAAGTCACAGGCAGCGAGTATCCTTCCGTAGCCCTCACCGCTTCCATTTTGGCCTGCGATCTTTCTGACATGGGGTTTGCCATCGAAAATGTAGAAGTGGAGTATCCTTATGATACCCCCTTCGGGCGTAAAGTGGTATTTCCCCTTTATTTCCAGACCGAAGTGAGAGCAGGCATACTGGATGCGCGGAAACTCCTGGGTTTGGACATGGATATAGAAGAAGCCAGGGCGGCCGCCGAGCACATGGGCTCAAAAGCCAGGATAGAAGCCGATCAGATTGTCATAAAACCCGCCGAATACCGCAATGACTTCCTCCATTCAGTAGATTTAATCGAAGACATTCTTATGGGCATGGGCATGGAGCGCTTTCCTCCTCAGAAACCCCAGGATTTTACCATCGGAAGGCTATCATCCATGGAAGAGCTCTCCAGAAAGGCCAAGCTCGTCTTCGTGGGCTCGGGCTATCAGGAGATGATCTACAACTACTTAGGTGGGCGAAAAGAGTACATCGACAAGATGGGCATAGACCCCAACTCCGTCATCAAAATCAGCAATCCTATGAGCGAGAGTTTCGAGTACCTGCGCAATTCTCCACTTCCTGGGCTTTTAGGTACGGAGGCGGTGTCTTCCAAGGCTCCCTATCCCCACAGAATCTTCGAGATAGGAAAGGTTGCTATTTTTCAGGATGAGGAAAACTACGGCATCGCCACAAGGCAGTACGCAGGCTTCTTGAGCTGCCATGCCCAGGCGGACTACAACGAAGCGGCTTCCCATTTAGCTACCCTCATGTATTACCTGGCCAAGGAGTACACAGTAAAGGAAGCCTCTGACCCGCGCTTTATACCCGGGCGGCAGGCTGAAATTATCTGTGGCGGCAAAAAGGTAGGAGTTTTCGGTGAACTGCATCCAGCAGTGCTGGAGGCTTTCGGCATTACCATGCCTTCTTCGGGCGGAGAAATAGACCTCGACCTGCTCTGACATTGAATCTGGACCTTCCTTTCCGGGCGTAACCGGAGAGGAAGGTTCTCAATGGATGTATTTGCCTATGAACCGCTGGGCTTCGACGGCTGCCTCGTGCGAATCGAGGTGGATCTGCGCCGGGGTATACCGGCGGTGGATATTGTCGGCCTTGCCGCCGCATCGGTAAGGGAATCCCGGGAAAGAGTCAGGGCGGCCATACGGAATGCTGGCTTTAGCTTCCCCCAAGACAGAATTCTTATCAACCTTTCTCCGGCCGACTTACCCAAAGAGGGCTCACTCTACGATCTTCCCATAGCGCTCAGAATACTCCTGGCCTCGGGTGCCCTGCCTGACTGCGGAAGACCCCTTTTAGCCGTAGGAGAGCTTACTCTGGACGGCCAGGTGGTGCCCATCAAAGGAGCGCTTCCTGCCCTGCTGAGGGCGGTTAAGAGTGGGGTGGGGGACTTTATCGTGCCTAACGGAAATATGGGCGAGGCCAGGAGGCTCAAAACCGGCAGGCTGTTCGGAATATCACACATAGCGGAGCTGCCCTCGTTGCTCTTAGCGCTACGCGAGGGCAAATCGCCGCCCCGCCGCAATGACAAGTATCAGGCACCGCAGGGCGCGCCCCCCGGCCCCAAGGAATTAGACTTTTCGGATTATTTCGGCAACGCCGCCGTGGTGCGCGCCCTAGTAGTGGCCGCGGCGGGGCGGCACAACCTGCTGCTCTTCGGCCCTCCCGGTTCCGGCAAGACCATGGCTGCCATGCGATGCCCCTCTCTCCTGCCCAATCTCAGTGAATCCCAAGCCCAGGAAGTAGCGGCCCTCTGGTCGCTGCGGGGCAAGTCCTATGGGGAATCCCCCCTGGAGTCTAGGCCGCCTTTCTGTGCTCCCCATCATTCGGCTTCGTTGGAAGGGCTTGTGGGCGGCGGCAGGCCGCCTAAACCCGGGGAGATAAGCCTGGCCCACAGAGGCTTGCTTTTTCTGGACGAGACCCCCGAATTCGACAGAGACGTGCTCCAGTCCCTGAGGGAACCCATGGAGCAAGGCTTTATCTCCGTGGTAAGGGCAGGCAATCTTCTACGCTATCCCGCCGATTTCCAGCTTATCATGGCTGCCAATTCCTGTCCCTGCGGCAATCTGGGCAATCCCGCAAAAACCTGCCTCTGTTCACCGGTGGAAATTCAGCGGTATTGGAAGCGCCTGGGCGGCCCCCTGCTGGATAGAATCGATATGCGCATACCCCTCACCATGCCCGAGCCTCACCAACTTATGGACAGGCCTGTCTGGAGCCAGACAGAGCTGCGTGCCATGGTGGAAAGGGCGGTGGGGATGCAAGCGGAGCGGACAGTAGGCCTGGGTGGCATTTACAACAGCAGGCTCAGCCCTGACTTGGTGCAGCTTCATTGCAGTCTGCGCCCATCCCTTATGGAGGAATTCCAATCCAGGGCCTGCGAACTAGGGCTCTCCATGCGGGCTTGTCACTCCGCCCTCAAGCTGGCCAGGACAATCGCCGATCTCAAAGGCGCAGCTTACATAGATGAAGAAGATATCCGGGAGGCTTTGGAATACAGGCAGTTTGGCGATGGGGCCAATTACTGGCCCTTCTAAACTAATCGAGCCAATTTCAAAAGTCTGTTAACTTTTGAAATTGGCTTTGTAGTTTCGTCCATTTTTATGCTAAAAGCATAAAAATGGACGAA
>CAZHFN010000041.1:0-11101 GCA_964531105.1 uncultured Treponema sp.
TACAGGCTTACGGGCCTTACATCGTCCCTATGCTCGGCCGCCAAGTTCACCACGACATCAATGCCGTCTAGAGCTTTTTCCAGCGCGGCGCTGTCGCGAATGTCGCCTGTCACGCAGCGCTCGTCGCCGAAAAATGGGGATTGGGCTTTATCGAATATGGAGAAACGAATCCCGTCTTTATCAAGGCGCGCGCATAGCCGGGATCCTATGAAGCCTGATCCGCCGATGACAAGAATATTCACGTAAAAATCCTTTAGGGATAATGATTTAAAAGTTTTGGCAAGCAGTCCTTGCCGGGTGTGGTTACCGCGTTTTACTTATCGAGAAGGGGCGGATTGCAGACCCTGCAGGGAGTGTAGCCCCGACGTACCGCTTCGAAGAGACTGATGCGTATTTTGGCTGTTTCGGGGATCGTGGGGCAGGTATGGAGATGGTAGGTATCGCTGAATCTGCTGACAAAAACCATCGTTGAACCGGCTGCGGCGAAGAGCATACCTACAAATACAAGCAAGATAAGGAAAAAGGGAATGACTTTTTTCATTGCTTCCCTCCGGTCGCAGAAAGTATAAATGTAGTTCTTTTAAATTTCAATAGCATTTTATAGTAAAACTTCTTCATAGGTCAGAAGCTCGGCATCGATTGTGACTGGAACCCCGGGGAGAAGAAGCACGACATAGTATTCGGGGGCATATCCGTCCGCGATCACGTCGAGCGTGAAATACCCGGGATGCATATCGTTTTCCCAAAATGGTCCCTGTAATGTGAAAGAGTATTCCCCGGCAAGGCCGCTTTCCGTTTCCCGGTACCCATCGCCATCGGAACTCCATGTATCGATGCCAGGCCTGAGCACGATTTGAGCGTTAGGGATAGTATCGCCTTTTAAAGCCCATTTTACAGTTCCCGAAACCTCGAGATCCCCATCGGCTTGCAATCCCTTGGGAACGAGCAAAAGCCCCTGATTGAAACCCACGGGATCGTATAATGCCGTGTCCTTGTCCTTTTCCACAAGGATATTGTTCCAAGCAGTACCGAAGTATCCCTCCCTGCTGAAGGCGACTGCATAGATCGAGTCAGTGGAAACTTCGGTAAACTGGAAATAGCCTGTATCGTCTGTCGTGGTTGTTCTGGAGTTGGCGCCCCCGGTGAGCGTCACATCTACATCGGCCAGCATTTCCAGGGTTTCGGCATCCATCACGTAGCCCGATATGCTCCCGCTGGGTATGGAAGGCCCCAGGAAGAACTCGCAGGAAATCAGGGAACTGGCACAGAACAGGAGCGAAAGGAGTAAAAGTCGCGTTTTCAAAAGAATCCCTCGGGAAAGATGATGTGATGCTGCTGATGGCTCGGTGCCAAGGAGCTTTTATAGCCCTTCGCGATGCAATACCGTCATGATCGTCTTGAAGACTATGGAAAAATCCAGGGCGAAAGACAGGCTTTTCAGGTAATAAAGGTCGAACTGGAGCTTCTTCCTCGTATCTTCTATCGAAGGGGAGTGGTATTCTCCCGATACCTGGTCCCAGCCGGTGACTCCCGGTTTTATTAGATGGCGCTGCTGATAGTAGGGGATTATTTTCGCCAGGTTTTCGGCGATTTCAGGTCTCTCCGGCCTGGGGCCAATGAAGCTCATCTCGCCTTTTAAGATGTTTATAAGCTGAGGAAGCTCGTCGATTCTCGACGAGCGCATGAAGGCGCCGAATTTCGTGATTCTATCATCGCCTTCCGTGGTAGGGACGAAGGTATTGCCCTCCACTCTCATGGTGCGGAACTTGATCATGGTGAAGGGCTTGCCCAGCCGGCCTACCCTGATTTGGGTAAAGAATACAGGCCCCTTGCTGCCAAGCTTGATAAATAGGGCCACGAGGGGAAAAATGGGCAGGCACACCAGGAGACACAGCGTGGCCAAAATCCGGTCCAGCGCGTCCTTAACCGTTAAATAGCCGATATGGTTTTTAAGATCGATATTTTCCAAAAACCATATTTCGCTTATGGCATTCAGCGGCACTATCCTGAATATGTCCTCGTAAAAGTCCGTGAGCGTGATAAAGCTCACTTGGCGGGCGATTAGGTCATAGAGTTCCTTGGAAACGGAGGAACTGAGGCTTCGCTTGTCCGGCAGGACTATGACGCTCACTTCGCTTTCGGCCACCGCGGCGGCGATTTCCTCGCTCGTCTTCAAGACCGGTATCTTTCCCAGGTCGGGCAGGGGATCCTCTTCGTCGGAATACACGAAACGGATGTCGAAACCTATGGGCGAGGGCTTTTTCAGGTTCTCTATGATATCCAATACTTCCCGGGAATACCCGATGATCCCCACACCCACGTTCTGCGTCTTGGGACCATGCCACACCCTGCCATAGAGGTAGCGCCAGCCCCAGAGAAGGAAGCAGAAGATGATCAAAAGAATGAAAATTACTGTCTTAGGCGCGATGAGCACCGAAGGCAGGCCGTAAAAGTAGAGCACCGCGAAGCCGCCGGCTACGGCTATCCCGGCTGTAAGTCGCTTGAAGTAGCGGAAACTGCCGAAATCGAGGTCGATCCTATAGAATCCTGCGGTGTAGAATACAAGGATCCAAACCACAAAGACGAGGGAGAAATGCCGCAGATGAAGGGCTAAGAGAGAAACTTCCGGGAAGCTCCCCCTTCGCAACATGAGCGAAAAAATGAGGGACAGGTAGAGTAGAACGAGGTCGACGACGAAAAGTAGGGCTTGCTTCCTTTTTATCTGTTTTCTCATTTTTTCCGGCTCATACTATCATAACGATCAAAAAAAGCAAACCGAGCTCTCCAGGTCTTAGCTTTCAACCCCGGCTCAGGGTAAAAGCGCTATGATCAGGCTCGCCACGGAGAGTATCGTGGTGAGGATCGAGGAAATGCGGTAAAAGTTGTAGGTAAAGGAATTGGCCGCCGCCACGATATTGTCTTCGGGCTGGATAATCCTGTCCTTAGGCTGAGCCTTGGATTTTACGTCGTAGATGGTGAGCGCCTGGTTGGCGTTGCGCTCGGTGTCCAGGCCGCCGGCCAATCCGACATAGTATTCCCAGGTTCGATCGGGCACGTAAGGATAGCGGCCCGGATAGCGCACGGCCCCCGATACGCTCACGAAGAACTGCCTGAATGGCACGATGATTATGTCATTGGCCTGGAGCGCCATATCGCCTTTGTCGTCCCTGTCGTACAGGAAGCGGGACAGGTTGACGGGCAGCCTTTCACCTTTCCGGGAAATGTAAGCGTTAGCCAGGTCCGAGACTTCCGAGAATGACTTTCTCAGCGACTGCACGGCCTGGGACACGGTTTCCCCGGGGAAGAAGGTGTAAGGAAGTCTCTGGGCTGCCTGGGGAGCCGAACCCTGGCCGCTCACCCCGATAGCGCCCTCGAACCAGGCAACCGGCAAGAGATCCTGGTAGGGCGGCACTTGAATGGCATCGAGATGCCGCAGCGCGAAGGCGGGGGTAGCCGTAAAATCCACCTGGAGTTTTTCGCCCACCGCCGTGGACGCCGAAATAAAGCGAACCATTGTTATTCTTGCGGAATTAGCTTTTTCTGTCAGGCCGTCGGCATATTGCGTGATCAGGCTTTCGAGCGTGTCCTGCGCCAAAAGCTGGTACGTGCCCGGGCGCCTCACCTCGCCATTGAGGGATACCACGAACTGGGCTCGCGATACCCTGACCTCGTCGCCGGGCAGAAGATAGGGGTTCTGGTCCAGCTCGCCATAGCGCTCGGCACGGAAAAGGTCGTAGGTCCGTTCGCCGCCCTCCCTTTTTTTTACCGTTACATCACGTATTGACGAATACTGGGTCATCAGCGGCGCGATCACGTCGGCCAGTCGGGTGAGGCCTGTGATCGGCACTGGCGTGGCCTTGCTCACTTCTCCGGTCACGAAGACCGTCATGTCGCCATACGGGATAATTATCCTGTCATCCGCTTCCAACGCGACATCCTGGGATTCTGAAGGAGAATAGAGGAGGGCTTCCAGATCAGCGCGAATCGGTTCGGGGGATCCCTTTCTCAAAATGAAGGATTTTGTCAGGTCCGCCGTGGAAGCGATTTTATCCATATGGGAGCGAAGGGCCGTGGAGAGCAGCAAACCTTTTCGATATGGCGACCTTATGCGGGCGTAGACCGCGCTCGATTCTCCGCCGGAGGAGGTCCCGCCCGCGCTTGCGACGGAATCCGAATTTACCGTTGCGGGCTCCGAAGTCTTCTTAGGCTGCATGGTCGCGAGGGCGCTAGTATCGGCGGGGATCGACGCCAGGGTCTCGCCTCTCACCGCTCCTTCCAAGTAGTACACAGGAAGGTATTCCTCCCTGGAGGGAATATGGATACTGTCCCCGTTGAGCAGTCCGACCTCGGCGGTTTTTGAAAGATCCACGACGAGCGATTCGCCCTCGGGCTTCGTCGCGCTGGGTTTCCGGGTGAGCACCGCTCTGGCGGCATACGCGCTTTCCTTGAGCCCGCCGGCCATAAGCCCCAAGAGCGCCGGAAGGTTTTCTCCTTCCAGAAGTTCGTAGGACCCCGGCGCGAAGACATCACCAGATATAGTCACCTGGCGCGAAGCCCTGGCGACAAGCACTTCATCGCCAGGTCGCAGCACGGGATCCTGGCTCGTATCGCCCTGCCTGAGGGCGGCGAACAAATCGTAGATCGATTCGCCTTCGCTGGCGCTCAGGATTTTGATTGTGCGCAGCGAAGCCGTGGGATTGGCGATGGGCAGCACGGCCTCCGATAGCCTTAGGACTCCGTTTACGCTTATCCAGGTTGTCTTGGAGACTTCCCCAGCGATTCTGGCCAATTGCAGACCATATGGAATGACTACCCTGTCTTCCGCGTCGAGGGCGAAATCCATCGAAGGCTTATAAAAAAACAGCAGTCTTTCCAGGTCTACGGGAATCCTCACCGACGAATTTTTCTTGAGCACATAGGCTTTTTTCAGATCCGCGTTGGGCGATATGCCATCGAGCAGGGGCTTGAGAGCCTGGGAAATCGATAATCCTTTCCTGTAAAGCACGCGGGCGAGTCCGTATTCAGGTCCGCTTGCGGCGGTCCACGCTCCTTGATCCTGGGTTTGGCGCTCCTGGCTTGCCGCCGCGTCGGTTCTGACCAGCGACGCGATAGCGCCTTCTATATAGATGACGGGCAAAAATTCGTCCCTCGCGGGAATTCTCAAGGTATCGCCGTCTTTTAAGGTTGCCAACGTCGACGCGCCGAGATCCACAGCCAGCGATTCTCCCTCAGGCGCCTCGGTCACGGCTCTCCGGGTCAACAAGGCCAGGTCGGTTCTGGCGCCCGGCTTGAGGCCGCCCGAATACGACGCGACCGCTTCGCGTATCCCATCGGTTTCCAAAAGCTCGTACTTTCCGGGAAGGTAGACTTCCCCGGTCACTTCGACCATCCGGCCCGCCCTGGACACCGTAACGATATCGCCGGAGCGCAGTATCGGATCTTCTTCCGCTTCGCCCATGCGCTGGGCGCGGAAGAGGTCATAGTCGCGCCCGACACCCTGGGCGTTGACTACTTGGACACTCCTGAGCGAGCTGGTGGGAAGCAGTATCGGCGCAATAGCCTGCGAAAGCCTCAACGTTCCATCGGTCTTTACCCATGTGGTGGAGGCCACGTCTCCCGAAATCATGGCCAGCTCAGAGCCGAAGGGCAGCACTATCCGGTCTTCCGGCTGCAATGCCACATCGATACCGGGTTCATAGGCGAACAGAATCTTTTCGAGATTCACCAGTATCGGCGAAGCCTGTCCTTTTCTGAGCACATAGGCCCGCTCCAGGTTCGCCTTGGGGGCGATCCCGGAAATGAGGGGCTTAACGGCTTGGTAAAGCGTAAGTCCTTTTCTGTAGAGCACTCTCGTAAGCCCGTATGCGGATTCTCCCGATGCGGGACTTCCGCTAGCCGTAGCGCTTGTCTGCGCAGGATCCGACGATGCCAAGGCAGAGGAGGCAATGCCCCCCTCCACGTAGACCACCGGCAGGTACTCGTCGGCGGGGGGTATCCGCAGGGAGTCGCCATCCAGGAGCAGGGGTAGCTTTTCGAGAGCTCTCAAATCCAGGGCTATCGATTCACCCATGGGCAAGTCGTGGCTCGCCTTCCTCAGCAGGATCGCGAAATCGGTCTTCGCCGAGTCCTTGGGTCCTTCACCCAGAGCATAAATAAGCTCCTTGAGGTTTTCGCCGTTCAAAAGGGCATAGACACCAGGCCTTCTCACCTCGCCAGTCAAACTTACCAGCCGCTCCGCCCGCGCCACTTCCACCGTCTCGCCAGCCCTTATCACCGGATCCTGCCCCAGATCCCCCTTGCGGGACGCGCTGAATACATCGTATACCCGCTCAGCCCCGTCTACCCCACGTACTTTTACCGTCCGGGTCTGCGAATACGGCGTCAGCCTGTCCTTCAGCAACTCGCTCAGGCGTTCCTTCCCGCTCGCCTCCACCCAAACCGATTCTTTCACTTCCCCGGTTATGTATACCCGCGTCGCTTTGAACGGAAGTATCACGCGGTCGTCCGGCTTAAGCTCCATGTCCAGCGCCGCGTCGTACCCGTAGATCAGCTTCTCCAGCGCCACTGCTATCTTTTCGTCGCCTCGCTGCACATAGCCCGCGCCAAGGTCCGCCTTCGTCGATATACGGTCCCGCACAAGCCGGGCCGCTTCCGACAGCTTCATCCCCTGCCTGTACGATACCCGCAGTATTCCGTACTCGTCTCCGGCATACGACGCGGCCCCTGCCTTCGGCGCGGACTCGGCCTGCGTCCCCGATACCCCCATCGCCCCTTCCAGGCCGCCTTCAAAGTACACCACCGGCAGATACTCGTCCTTCGACGGTACCCTCACCTTGTCCCCGTCCGCGAGCAGCGCGTTCTCGGCTTTGGACATGTCGGCCAGCAGAGTCCTTCCGCCCGCCGCTTCCGCCGAAGCCGCGCCCTGAATAGCCACAGATCCGGTCATGGCCAGACCGGTCGCGCCGTCGCCATAAAAATTCACCAATTCCTTGAGGTTTTCGCCGTTCAAAAGGGCATAGACACCAGGCCTTCTCACCTCGCCAGTCAAACTTACCAGCCGCTCCGCCCGCGCCACTTCCACCGTCTCGCCAGCCCTTATCACCGGATCCTGCCCCAGATCCCCCTTGCGGGACGCGCTGAATACATCGTATACCCGCTCAGCCCCGTCTACCCCACGTACTTTTACCGTCCGGGTCTGCGAATACGGCGTCAGCCTGTCCTTCAGCAACTCGCTCAGGCGTTCCTTCCCGCTCGCCTCCACCCAAACCGATTCTTTCACTTCCCCGGTTATGTATACCCGCGTCGCTTTGAACGGAAGTATCACGCGGTCGTCCGGCTTAAGCTCCATGTCCAGCGCCGCGTCGTACCCGTAGATCAGCTTCTCCAGCGCCACTGCTATCTTTTCGTCGCCTCGCTGCACATAGCCCGCGCCAAGGTCCGCCTTCGTCGATATACGGTCCCGCACAAGCCGGGCCGCTTCCGACAGCTTCATCCCCTGCCTGTACGATACCCGCAGTATTCCGTACTCGTCTCCGGCATACGACGCGGCCCCTGCCTTCGGCGCGGACTCGGCCTGCGTCCCCGATACCCCCATCGCCCCTTCCAGGCCGCCTTCAAAGTACACCACCGGCAGATACTCGTCCTTCGACGGTACCCTCACCTTGTCCCCGTCCGCGAGCGCGAAGGCGCTCTCGGACGAGAAGTCCACGAACAGGGACTCCCCTTGAGGAGCGCCTTCCAAGGGCTTGCGGGTGACAAGAAGGCGCTCGGACAATGCGCCGGCCTTGAAACCGCCGCCAAAATCCTCCAGGACAGTGCGCAGGTCTTCGCCCGGCAGTAGCTGATACGCGCCAGGGCGATATACCTCCCCGGAAACGGTGACGACCATGGTCGCCTTTCCGATTTCAACGCTGTCTCCCGGAAGAAGATATGTGTTGTTGGAAACGCTTTCCTGGCGCGCGGCCTTGAAAATATCGTAGTACGCGCGTGTACCGTCCTTGGAGACGACAGCGACGTTTCGCAGGTTCGAGTGCTCGGTCTTTCTGTTGTCGACAATCTCCGAAAGCCTGGTAAGACCCCATGCCGCGTACGCGCCTGTCGAGCTTACTTCTCCCTTGATTTCAACTGGAAAGCTGCCCGTTTTTACCAGCAGGAGCGAGGGATTGGATCCTCGGTAGTACTCCTCTACCTTTTTTTCAACAATTTCCTTGACTTGCCTGAATCTCAATCCTTTCGTGTCCAGGTTTCCGAAGATTCCCAAATTGGCCTGGCCTTCTCCCTCTATGACGAAACTTGTCGTGATGGCCTGCGAGCCTTTGGTAAAGCTCAGCGAGTATATATCGCCGGGAGTGACGGGATATCCGGGAGTCGCCATGGCCAGCACCGCTTCCTGGCTTAAATCGGGCACCGATCGCTGGTCGGCCGGAAGGGAGGATCCTGCCGTTGCTCCCGAGGCACCATTCTGGGCGCTTTGGGCGCTCAGGGAGAGGGGTAAAACACACAAGGCCAATATCAGACCTATGCGACGCATAGTCCGTTTCTTGAGGGGATTCACGCTACAGTCTCCTTTTTTCATTCAGGAAGGGCGCCTTCGCGAGCTCAGTGCCTTGAATCGCAGCATCAGCGCCTTGTCCGAGCGCACTTTTTCAAGCCATTCTGCGACAAATGCCAGAAAGAGTGACGCGAAAAAAACGGCGGCCGTGATCAGGACGCACATCTTCGAGCGAGCCGGTCCCGACTTCCTGTCTGGCACCTCGGCCATTTCCACAATCTGGAAAATCGGCTCCTGTCCCGCCGCCTTCAGCTTTGTCAGTTCATACTGCTGGGTGACAATTTTCAATAGCTCAACCTGGACGAGGAGTTCACGTTCCATTCTGGAGTATTCGAAGGCGATTCCGGGAAGTTCGCGCTGACTGGGCATCACCCGGGTGCCCGAACCTTTCCCTGTTTCGATTTCCTTTATCTTGGATAGGATTATTTCCTTCTCCCGCTTCAACTGTAGCGTTGTGGGATCTTCCGCTATCGTTATGGTCTGATAATTGGATATTTCAATTTCTTTCATGATAAGCTCGCTTCTGAGCTTCGCCAGCAGGGAAATCTGCTCCGTTACCAAGGCATCTACCTGGACAACCCCGTACTTGTCCTGAAAAGCGCGGACATTCGCTTCCAGTTCCTTGATCGCCATATCGATTTCGCCCAGCTTTTTTTCCAGCAGTTCTTTTTGCTGCAAAGCCCTGTTGCCGCTCAGGGTGGCGAATCTCGCCTCCAGGATTCTCACGGTCTCATTCACCACATCCCGGGCGAGAACCGGATCTATATCGGTATAGGACACTTTGAACAATCCCGATGTCTCGTCTATCTTGGCCGCCAATTTGCTGCGCAACGCGTCTCTCGTTCTCGATACCACCTGCTTTTCTATCTTGAGTCTTTCGGTTATGCCGAATTTTTCGTTGAGCGCATCGAGGGTGCTGTTCGAATTAGCCAAGGCTACGGCGAGGTTTCCGTAGGTACTGTTGGCTTTTCCCAAGCCGGCCAGATCGGCTAGACCCCCCAGGCCCGATGATGACAGAGCGTCGGATAATCCGCTGTCCGCGGAGTCCGACTGGATCATCATCAGCGCCTCGGGCGTGTAGACATTCGGCATAAAGCCTTTTTCGGGAGGCAGGACGATGGAAAGCGCCGCGATCGCCAAAGACACGATCGCGGCGGAAAACGTGAGCAGCAGAATCATTCTCTTGCGTTTCCAAAGCACCGCCGCAAGATCGAGCACGCTGACTTTCTCATCCCGGATTTCGAGATTTTCTTTTCCCGAAGCCTGGTCGAAAAGGTTGTTTTTTTGAGTATCAGCCATGTAGTGTCTCTCCCTCAGCCTTCAACGCACTGCTCGTATAGCATATCCACCGATCTGCGCTTGCTGAAAAGATTTTCCAGTAAATATTCGGCATTTTTTTCTACCTCGCCACCTGTGGCGGCAACCCACGAACTCATGGCGGCAACTTTCTCTTCTATGTCGTTCTCATCGTCCGGAGACGCGGCAATGCCGAGATTATACCGCAGAACCAGCCGCTCCACCGCGCCCCTGGATATGGCCAGAATCGGCCTGCGCGCCAAGAGATACGCCTGAGTCTTGGCCGGCAGGGTAAGGGACACCACCGGGTCGGGGCTCAGGGGCAAGACCAGCGCATCGCTCGCTTTCAGCCAGGGCAGCACTTCCTTCATGGGTTTTTGACCATGGAATACGATCCCCGGGTATCCGTTTCGCTTTACCCTGGATTCCAGCCCCGCCCTGCCGCTTCCATCGCCGATCAAATGCAGCCGCAGGCTGGAATCCTTCACCGCCGCTTTTCCGAAAGCATCGATGAGCTTCTCCAGATTTTGCATAGTGCCTATAGTGCCCGCGAAACAAAAATTGAATGCCTTAGCGTCCATATCGACATCAGCGCAGGCTCTCTCGCAAAGCTCTGGAGGAGCCCATTGCGGAATATACTGGATGGGCGCAGCCCCGCGAGCGTACAGCCCCACTCGTTCGATAAAGCCCTCGCTCGAAACGATTATCGAATCGAAACCGCTATAAATGAAACGTACAAGCTTTTTCAAAAGCGATGAAAACAAACCCTTCGGTGAAAATCCGTAGGCGAAGACGGCATCGGGCCAGATATCCTGTGTCCAAATAACCGTTCTCTTCCTCGGCCGAAGTTTTTTCAGGCATGTCGCGGGTATCGCTAGCGTCAAAGGACCCGTGTGATACACGAATACGGCATCCGCCCGCAGCCCCAGGGGTATTCCCAAGAGGAGGGCGCAGACTACGAAGCTCAAATAATTGAGCATCTTGAGAAAGACATTGCGCTTGTATCCCAGCACGGTAAAAAACCTGAAAACGCGAGCCTTTCCGAATCGCCGCACCGACACGAGGCTGTTTAGGAATCCGGGATATATCGCGTCGTTCGGATACGAGGGCGCCTGGGTGAGTACGGTTATTTCGCAGTCCTTTTCCGCCCACTCGGTCACCAGATCGTTAATCAGAAAGGACTCGGGATAAAATCTTTCGGTGATGACTAATATTTTTCGCATTCGATCCATTTCGGCGATATTAATCCGCCGA
>CAZHFN010000041.1:11201-14072 GCA_964531105.1 uncultured Treponema sp.
TATTCACGTAAAAACGATTTTTTTACCTGCGTTTCAAGCCAAATGGACGGCGTGACAATCGTCATCGAGCTCGGCAAGGAAAATGCTTTCCTCTTCTTTTCCCAATATTTTTTTGAGTTATCGATCAGCCAATAGGCGGGATAGTTTTCCTTGGTCGGGCACTTGCCGCATCCATCGATCCATTTATAGCACCTTACGGCGTCGAAATACGCGCAGCGGCCAGTGAAGGGCCAACAGTCATGGAGGGTCCACACGATGCGCAGCTTTTTTCTCGCGAGATACTCGAACAATACCTGTGCATTGAGATAATATCCATGGATATTATGGAGGTGAATTATATCCGGTTCTATACTGTCGATGAATTTTATAAGCTTCTTCGCACCGTATCGCGGGCCGAAGCCATGGTTGCTGAATAACCTCGTCTGCAGCAAATCCAGAAAACCGAAAAATCGATTGGACAGATATACGATATCCGGGCTCTTCTCGACGAATTTCCTGCCGTAGGCGATGTAGCTCTTATCCCCATTAGCGGTAATTATTTTCGCTATCTGCGCCGCGATTTTACCCGTTGAGCCGTATTTATACACGCTGTTTATCTGCAGGACTTTCACGCGCCGTCCTTTATTCCGATCGGCCGAGTCTCAGCCTCCCCAATTCGCCGCACCGAGAAATATCCTGTCAAAATGGGCAAAAGCAAGTTCATGGGGAAAAACTCGGTCAAGGCAATGCTGGCGCCCATCACCAATATAATCACCAAGGTGTCCACAAAGTACTCTTTGTTTCTTATCGTGAACAACGAATGCTTGAGCACATTGACCAATGCCACCGCGATGATGCCGAGGGAAGCGAAAACGCCATATTGCCAGTTCAAGGTCGCGTAAAGACTGTCGACCATTTCCGGAGAGCCTAGCTCGGCTCCGAATTGCCTTATGAAAAGGTTGCTGCCATGTCCGGGCGCCACTCCGATAAGCCCACCTTCCAGTATCGATTGAATCAGAAGCGTTACTCTATCATTTGTGCTCGTACTGAAGTTTTGTCTCCCGCTTATCACCGGATAGATGAACAATAAAAACGCCACCGAGAACATCACAAGCAGGGCGCCCAAAACCAGGTACTCTTTCTTCTTGAAATATTTCAGTACGATGACGACGAGAAACAGCAAGTAACCCATCGCGCTTGAAATCATCAGAATCGACACTACAGACATCAATGGAATATATCGAACCAACTTGGATTGCCTTTTGCCTATTGAGTTTATCCAATACACGAATGCAGTGAATCCCGCGGCGGGTGAGGGATAGAACAAAAATCCGCAAGCACGCTTGTTCAATCCAATACTGCTCGTGCCCCAGGTATGAAGGAAGAAATACTCGTAGACGATAGAAATAAACAATAATATAAAAACTACGTTGGTTACTCTGACAATCTTTTCGAACTTAATCTCATCCAGCATTTCACTGCCGTAAAAAAAGGCGAAGAAAGGAAGCATCGTCCTGAAGCCTATGATATACCGAATATCTTTGACCGCTACATTCGCCAACCCAATGCCCATGAGGACGAATATCGCCAAGAACACCCACATCGCGGGCATCGAAAGGCCATTCTTGAACAATCTTCCCAGCGACCAGAACATTATCAGGGCGAAACAGGCATCCTTGCCGAGTTTTATTATCTGCAGCCTGCTTCCGAAGGGTCCCAGTTCAAGACCGAAGTTGGAAAGCAGTTCTGTTATGCCCCACAGAGGAGTGAGCGCAAGGGTGGCGAGTATGACGTAGAAAAGAATTCCCTCGTTACGGCGAGATAGCTGAACCGCGTTCATTGTTTCCGCATCATCCTGTAATGAATACTTCCCCTGGCTAGGCAAATTTATGAGGTTTTGCGCGCGAGCAAATCCAGCAACGCGGGAAAATCGTTCTTGCCTTTGGGATTTAAAACATTTCCTTCGATCGTGTTGGAATAGTACTCCCGCCAGAAACGGATATTCGCCTTCTCAAGAGAAAAATCTTCGTTGACGTCTCGACCTTGCGAAAGGGCTAATTTCAAGGCCTCGATAGTTCTCACTCGCACGCAATTAGGATGGCTCTCGTATACTACGTCCCCCAATACATACACGGTCTTTCCAATGAGAGCCGCTTCCAGCCCCATAGTGCTGGTAAGCGTGATCATCGCCTCGCAGCCTTCGACGAGCTTGGCCGCCTGGGCTTTATAGGATACAAGCCTGACATTGGGCAATTTTTTTATTTCCCTATAGAAGCTCGGCGATCTCGTGCCTACGGCGGCAGGATGCTCCTTAACGTACAGCATCGAATCCAGGGGCAAGGCAAACGCGATGTACCTGATCGTGCTTATCATGTCGGAAAAAAACATGGCTTGACCGGATACCGAAGACTCGGGCACGAGATGGAGGGGAAACAAGAAGTACTTCTCGCCTTCGGCGGGTAGGGAATAATGGCGCTCCACCGCTTCCTTGCGAATTCTCCGCAGCACATGATTGCGCAAATTGGCCCATAGCATGCCGTAGGCTTCCCTGGTTTCGTATTCGTCATTCTTGAAGAAAAGCGGCAGGTTTCCGAAAAAGAACCGCAGCCTGTCTGTTTTAGAAAAGTAATGCGAGGCAACCGATACCGAATGGAGGGAATTACCCTTGTCGGCCATATAGGAAGGCACAGCCTTTCTGGTAACCATGGCTTCGCTCATCGCGGCGATTTCATCGTCGGAGGGAATCGGGGTGAGAGAATCCATCTTCCTGTATTTATATTTGTCATCGCAGATATCGATTCTCGATGGAATTCTCGATTGTGTCACCGATATATACTTGCATATTCCCGAGGCGGCGCAGACTGAGTACAGCACTTCGCCCAGAATGCTCGA
>CAZHFN010000042.1:0-14020 GCA_964531105.1 uncultured Treponema sp.
ACGCGTTATGCGTTCCCATCGCGTTGCGCGGCGCCAGCCCCTTTATTACTACAAGTCGAACGCCAGGCCCGCCTGTATGCTCACAGTGGACAGCTGGTTTCTCCCCGAATTCAAGGGACTGGCTGCGTTGTCCAGAGTCGCGTATTGGGCGTAGGAATACCGGCCTCGAGCCCATATCCATGTTTGAGCCCCCAGGTATAGGTAAAGGGAAGCCTCGGGGCCGATGATGTAGCCTAAGCCCATGTAATCCACGCCTCCCGGCCTTTCGTCGGTTACATCGATGATGGAAAGACCCAGCCTCGCCCCCACATTGAGCCGCAGGGGCATGAGGTTTACCGAGTATCCGAATATCGCCATGCTGTTCATGAGCATCCGCGAGCCATTGTCGTTGAAGGTCATGGACAGATCGCCTTCGACTCCATTGAGCAAGGACGAGGACTCCATGAGTGAGGTATCTACTCCAAGACTGATATTGAGCGGGCCCTCCCATTCCCGAAGATCGGCCTCCAAGGTGCCTGAGTATTGAGGGATATTGTAACCTGCAAAAAAAGCGCCAAAGGTGTTGACAGGCACCGCGGGTTTTTCGGCCAACTCCTTTTCTATTTGCCATGCGGGCTTTACCGTTGAAGGATCGGCGGCTTGGGCAAAGCCCATCCATGCGCACGCGAACATCAGAAGCATGACGATGGCCGATCTTGCTCGTCCCTGAAAAGCCGACATAATTTTTTTCATTTGGCGCCTCCCTGGGCAATAGGAAGCTTGAAACGGATGGGTACGAAAATTTCTATATACTTTTCACCCTCCACGCGATAGCTGCGACGCAGCCCGTCTATGCCGATTTCCGTCGCGCCGGCTTTAACCGCCGCCTCAATAAGGTCGAAAAGCTCTTGCCCTTTTTGCACCGTTTTCCCGCCAACCTTGGTAATAATATCCTGAGGTGAAAACCCAGCCTTTTCCGCAGGGCTCTCCTTGAAGATCCACGAGACAATTATACCCGCAGACTGAAGTATACCCGCTGCCTGGGCTTGATCGGGGCTCAACGTGCCGAGGGCAGCGCCAAACCGCATGTTAGGCAAGCCCAGGGGGGCTTTCCTCGCTTTGGCCAATACGACAAAGGCCTTGCCCAGGCGATCCGCAGCATCTCTGGTGGGTGTTCGTATAGACACTGGACTGGTGCCGCTAATATAGGCGTTTACTCCCCATTTAAAGGTCTTGTCCGACTTGGGATAATGCTCTAAAAGAACCGATGTAACTTGATCGAAGGGGATTATAAAGCCCGCGCTTTTCTGGACATTCCCCATCTCCACCCACGACCAGCGAGCCCTCATGCCATAGGGATCTACGCTCAGCTCAGAGAGAGCCATGTCGGCCTTGTTCTCTACCATGGAGTTCTGCAGGTTCCTTATAACCCCCACGGCCTCATCCTCGCTCCAGGACGAACCGAAGTCTGTCAGATAGCTTTCATCATCATAAATCTTGGGCCAAATGTCGCTAACCGGAGGGGCTGCAGGTGGCGGCACCGGCGGAGTGGCGCAGCCAAGGATAAGCAAGGCCAAAGCCGGGACAAGCAGTCGCGCTATCTTCACAGGCTACCTCCTGAAAACTTCTACCAGAAAGCTCATTGTAGTACTCGAATGCCGCCTTGAGAAGTCGAAAATCATGGTACCAAAATTTGATTTACTCAATATATTTTGATTTTTTCTATTGCGGCCACCTTGCCCATGCACGAAACTTGGATCAAGGAGACCGCGGCATGAAAAACAAATTGTTTGCCTTGCTCGTCGTCGTTCTTATTGTAATCATAGCTTCTTGCAGTCTAAAAGCGAAGGACGATGATACCGATACTGGAGGCGCCCAAAGCGTTTCCGAGGTTTTAAAGAACATCCCCGAGGTTAAACCAGCACTGCCTAAGAGCCTGCAATTATCCGAGAGCGCAAAATACCTTCGATCCTCTAAGGCTGCCGATGACATCACCGAATTGACCACTGCGAATGTCAGTCCAGTAAAGTCACAAGCCTGGGTAGACCTCCAAGAGGGTGACGATGTCCAGCTTATGTTCAATAGGGCGGTTAAATTTATTGCTAACTATGCGACAGCCAACGATATTGCTATAGACCAGGAGTTCAGTGCCCCCATCGACGCAACAGCTCTCGCCGATATCTTCAAGATTCCCGCAAATATGGCCTCCGGCATGACAGTGAGTAATAGATGTGTTATAAAAGGTACAAATCCCAAGGATATCGTCCTTTATTGTAAAATCTCCATCAACAACGGCCACGCGACAATTCCCATCAGCGCCAAAGTGGGAATAAAGACCGCCGATGACTCCTCTGTCCGGCTTACGGTTAACCTCGACATCGCGACTGGCGGGGGCATGAACCAGCGAATGTACGTCGACTTCGATTCCACAACCAGCGCCTGCACTTCGGTTGTATCCATGCAAGATTCCAGTGGCGCCGACCAGGGCACCTTCATACGAACTGCCACCTTAGGTAGCGATGGTTCAATTTCAACCGTGAATCGATCCACCGGCTCAAGCTCCGGCGTCAACCCCATGCCAGGCTTCACCCATATCGCCTATGGCGATGATAATTATGGGGGCATCGCCTCGTTGTTTAGTTCTCTGGATTCTACAACAAACGATTTCTACTATGGTGAATACTATAATAGCAGCGGCAATCTTATCCGCCGTGATAGCGGCAACTCGTCAATCTGGGTACAACCTGTAGAAAATCAGCAAAATCTTGCGAGTCTTGGACTAAGTTCAACACCACAACGAGTGTACATACGAGAAAAGTGGAATTCGACCGATAGTAAATCTGAATACCAATATTCTTATTCAATGCTCGGGGATGGCAGCGACAGCACCGCCTATGTCGATCTTCCAGGCTATGGATATACCGGTGCGGATAAAAGCCCTTACATCTATGGATTATACTTCAAGAATAATCCTGCTGCATGGAATATTGGCGATGGGATTTATCAATGCGAAAAAATTGAATCTATTTCCGAAGGCGATTATATTGGGAGAACAACCTATTACCTTGGATATAAGGTGCCCGCAACAACAAATCTCTTTGGGAAAAATCTTTACCTCGATTATGAATATCCTCTGAATAGCCTGCTGCCTATCGTAGGAAACTACAAGCTATTGCAGAAACAGATAGGTGAAAGCTCGACCTCCACATGGACTGATTGGGATGGCAATTCGATCACCAATACTTTTGCTTTCTATATCTATTATTTAAACAGTACACTTAACGGCACTACCACCTTGGAGCCGGGTCTCGATATCGATCTGAGCAATAATCTCAGAGAGTACGATGTCTATTATTTTTCTGGAGGTAAACTGAGCAAAGTGAAGGGTTATTTCTTCAGAACAAGCCAGGATTTGCCCGCTTATTTTACTCCACCGACAGCTGCAGTATCTTCGGCAATCGGCGGAGTAAAGGCAAAGCTCACCGACTTAATGAATACTGCCCTTGCTCTCGATAGCGCCGACTACGCATCTCTTCTGGTCTCGCTCGCCAGTGATTCGGTATTAGGAGGTTTGACTTTATAATTCGTAATGCGTCCACATCCGCAGAATACGCACTATCTTTTCATCGGGAAATACTTGATATACCAGTCGATGTTGTAGTGTGATTCTTCGGGAATAGACTCCGGACAGATCTCCAATCAGTTTTTCATAGGGCGGCGGTGCTTGAAATGAATCCTTCTCTAAGATATGGATCAAATGCTTCACTTTATTATGGAGATTTGACTCAATAATCTTATTCGAATCTTTTACCGCTTGCTTGGAATAGACAATTTTCCACATTACCAGTCGATTTTGGTTGCGCTTTCGGATAGCGGTTCTTTCATCCCTGTTACAATAGACTCCTTCATGCCAGGGATGGAAATTAAATAAAGTGTCTCTTGAATGGATTTCCAGTCATCTTCCGACACAAGTACTGCATTATTTCTTTTACCTGTTATAATTATTGGTTCGTGACACTCTTGTGCCATATCGATGAGATTATAAAGATTGGCTCGCGCGTCACTCGCAGTCATTATCGCCATTCACTTCCTCTTTTATTATGTAATAGTACGTAATTTCGTACGTGTCGTCAAGTCTTCTTATATAGCTAATGCATGAGAATACAAGGAGTGCTTTTAACCTGAGTATTCCGGTTCAAATCTGTCTGTGAATCCAGAAATAACTAGCCACCTAATTCGGGATTATCTGACCATCCCTCATGATGGCCTCGAATCAGGCCGCAGCCTATTCTTGCTAGTTCTTTATAAATGTTCTAATATACGGTTAATGCGTACGAAAAATGGCACAAATATAAAAGAACTTTTAAAAAAGCATCCACGCAATGCGGTGTTGACTGCCAAGGGGATGCTTAGGCTCGGTGTTTCTAGGGAAGCTCAGAGGTCATTAACGCGTTCAGGATGGCTACGACGCATCGGTACTGGGGCATATCTTCTGTTGGAGGAGCAGATCAGCCTTGAAGGCGCTCTTCATGCGCTGCAATCGGAGCCTGGATCAAGCATACATGAAGGAGCATACTCTGTGCTCGCCGAAAAGCATGGAAAGGCATATAATCTTATCACAGGCCGTAAACCTCAATTGTTCTGTTTGAGAGGCGAGAGGATTCCCGCTTGGTTTGCCATGGCCTTCGGCTCACTGTACGAATTATATACCACATCGTTTTTGCCCCATGGCTTGGGTCTTGTTGAATATGATTACGGTACCCTTAAATTAAACGTTTCGTCTCCTGAGCGTGCTATAATGGAAATGTTGTACCTGTGCCCTGAGCGATTCACTCTCCAGGAAACCTACCAGATAATGGAACTATTGACAGCGGTAAAGCCCCTACTCATACAAACATTATTGGAGGGCTGCTCTACGGTGAAGGTAAAACGACTTTTCCTATACATGGCCGAACTCGCAGGACACGCATGGCTTAAAAGACTCGACCTTTCGCACATAAACCTTGGCTCAGGTGTGCGCGAGATAGTGAAGGGGGGCACATTGAACCGTAAATACAGCATTGTCGTAAACGATGTGAAAACTATATGAGGAAGGAATATCTCGATCAGGTCGCACTTCTGGTTGAGACAATACCCTTTATCGCGCAGGAGCGATGTTTCGCCTTGAAAGGCGGCACTGCGATCAATCTATTTTATCGCACTTAAACCGGATTTCTCTTCGATAGAAATACCCACTCTTGATCAATTACCCGCTGTTAGATGGAAACTTAAAAACTTGAAACGCTTGCGTGAAGTGGAGCCTGTAAAGTTTGAAGAACAGTATCGATATTTACAAGAATATTTCATGAAGGTTCCACGCTGGTGAGAGGATACAATACGGATATAAGACCAAGATCGTTTTCAGAATTGACGAAACACAAAGAACTTTACTAATTAGCCGCACTGGATTCGAACCAGTGACCCACGCCTTAAAAGCAGACAAAGACGCTCTCTAAAGCGGTTTCTATACGTGTAAGATCACACTTTCATGTCACACTTTTCTCTCGCTTTTTGTATGAATTTTGTCAAGAATAAATCCTAAATGAATTCTCTGGGAAATGAACCATCCAAGGACGTTCACCTGCTATTTGAGCTATTACAACTCTATATTGCTATTATAACCTAACTAAAGTTATAATAGCAAAGGAAGGTTATAATATGGACAAAACACTAGATCACCGTGCACTTCAGGCTTCTCGCTACCTCGGCGGGCTTTTTGGCGTCGAAACACACATCAAGGAGTGGGAAAACACAGCAACGTTGCCCATGTATCTTTTGCAATTATACTCTTGGTACGTTATGGCGTTTTCCGGAAAGGAGATCCTCCTGGCTCTTCCCAGAGGAGAGACTCCCCCACCCTCAATGCTAGAGAAGCACCTTGCGGTAGCAAGAAGGAAGCATGTAGGAAGTGCTTCCGTGATTCTTCCTACTCTCCAGCCATATCTGCGGCAGCGTCTCCTGGAGCGAAAAGTCTCTTTCGTTGTACCGAACATCCAGGTATTCATACCTGAATTGGGAATAGCCTTTAAGGAGCAGCAATCCAAAAAAAGCTATAGCGAGGAAATTCTTCGCCCTTCCGCAGCCCATGTCATTGTCTTGATGCTCAATCATCGCTTACCAACGAAAACAACCTTGGCGGATATCGCCAATGCAATAGGGACAACGCTCATGAGCGCAAGCCGAGCCGTTGATATCCTCAATGAGGTCGGATTAATCGAGACAAAAAAAGAAGGCAGAAAGCGATACGCAATTCAGAAATACAATACTCACGAGCTTTGGGAACATGCCCTTCCATTGCTTGCATCTCCTATCAAGCGAACGCTCTCGATTCATAGAAATAATGTGCCATCGACAGCACTCGAAGCAGGATACCTTGCCCTCTCCAAAGTAAGTGACCTTGCCAGTCCCAAGATTCGCGAGTATGCACTATCGAGCGCAGAAGCCGAACCACTGATAAAGGATGGGCTCACCAGAGCTCGCTCCCCACAAGATGCCGATGATGATACCTATGCCGCTGTACAAATTTGGAAATATACGCCATTCAATGCCTGGAATCTCCCCATCATCGATCCTTATTCTCTTTACCTCTGCCTTTCAGGTGATCACGATGAGCGAGTTGCGAAGGCTCTCAACGTTATGCTGGAGGCTCTATGGTTGAAGGGGTAGAACAGTTCACTCGGCATTTTGAATCATTTCCTGGCTCATTTGTCGTTATCGGAGGTACAGCCTGCGCAGCCGTACTAGAAGATGCAGGTCTTCCCTTCAGGACGACTAAAGACATCGATATTGTCCTCATTGCAGAAGCTCTCGATGAATCCTTCATGAAGGCGTTCTGGGTTTTTATTGAAGAAGGCCAGTATATGATAAGGGAGTCGGCTGGAAGCAAGAGACTTCTCTATCGTTTTGAAAAGCCACAAAAGCAAGGCTTTCCACCTTGCCTGGAGCTGTTCTCTCGCATCCCGATTGAGGACAATCAGTCATATGGGCACAGGATGCAAATTAAAGTTTCAGGCACTCCACTATATCTTTCTGCCATTCTCATGGATGACGATTATTATCATTTCGTGGTGGAAGGCATACAGAGAATAGACGGCATTCCTTTTGCCGATGTCATCCATCTTATACCTTTAAAAGCAAAGGCTTGGCTTGATATGAATACTCGAAGAGCTTCAGGGGAAGCAGTTGATTCGCGAGATGTTGAAAAACACCGCAGGGACATACTCAGGCTATTCACAGTTATCGATCCTGGGACACAGGTGAAGTTATCAGAAAAAATTCGAGCTGACATTGCCACTTTTCTTTTTGAAGGTTTCAAGGACTGGGAGCCAAATATGAAAAGTCTGGGATTAGGCAACATTGGGCTTCTAGAAGTTGTACAGGGCCTTCGTGATTTGTACTTAAACGACAACACTAATTCTTAAGTGTATGCAATATGTCTTCTATGCACTTCCACTTACGAGCGTATAACATGCTTCGAAACCTTTGAAATAGTCTTTGAAAAGATCCAAGCCTTTTACCATTTAAACCGCTCCTTAAGAAGATCATCCACGGCTTTGCGTACACGTTCATCGGTCTCATCCGCGAACTCCAAAGAAAGCGATAAAGGATCGGCAAGGCCATCTGTAGCAAGGGGTTTAGGGCTATATGACCAAATTTCCAATCGATCAGCATCGGGGTCAAATTTGTCTTTATAATCGAGCTGGATAGGAAGATTTCTCAATTCGGCTGCTGATGTGGAGCAATACTTTATCGGTCCCTCATCCAGCGACGTTAGTACCGAAAGTGCACTTAATCCAGACGCTGTAAAGGAAAGTGGGATCTCAGACCTGGCAATAGGTAACGTTCGAAGCACTGGTGAGCTTAAATAGGGCAAAGCTTTTTGCCATAGTTCCGCGCTTTGATATCTAAAAGAGAGCAATTTTTTCTTCCCAGGCTCTGCAGAGGCCAGTCCAAGTGATATCAGCTGTGCCACCGCACGGCTTATTGCTGAAGGACTGTAGCCAAATTTTCTGGCAAGCTCTCGAACGGAATAACCATCCAGCAGCTCTTTCTGCAGATGGTACAAAATGAGGAATTGGGCTACAGGAAGTAGTTTATCGATATTTGCTTTAGGACCTGCATAACGTTCACGAAGATCGATTCCTAAAAACGGCAAGAAGAGCTGCGATCCTGGGACGATGAATGAGACATGGGAGGTGATGAGTCGCTTTCTGTCCCATGACGAAAAGCCTGGAAGAATGAATACGGGCGTTTTGGAGAAGCTATCTTGTATAGCTACTGCATGGCGAGTGATCTCTGCAGGTGTTAGGCGATCATCAGATCGGGAGATGGCCGCAAGTACAGTAATCCCATATAATGTAACCTCATAGAAATCATAGAGCTGCGCTAGAAGAAACTGTAGCTTTGAAGGCGCTTTTCGCAAGACAAATTCAGGTTTTGTCCCAAGCGTATTTTCAAGATACGAAGAAACACTGTCAATCCGCATTTTCATCTCCTTATTGTTCCACCGATATACATTGTACTTCAATTAAAGCAACAATGCAAATACCTGGAACATTTTTATTTCTGGCTACTTTCTTAAATGTTATAGCCGACGAGAAATTGCTGATTCTATGAATATTCGAATACCAACCAGAAACGAAGATGAGGATAGAGCCCTCTTGTATTAACTAAAACGTGAATCGCCCCGGGTTTATCGGAGACCGCAATCTGTTAGAGAATATGGTCCTAGGTATTCGCTTGAGGATTGAAGAGCCTGTACGTAGTAAACCCCATTCTGCAAATAAAGAGAAAACCGACGCATTCCACCTCCTGTGATTGGCTGTCTATCTGACAGTCCCATCTGACACTAGAGTTTAGAACGACGCCGGTCATCCGGTGGCCGTAAGTTAATTACTTACCAAAAATAACTTTACTAATGAGCCGCACTGGATTCGAACCAGTGACCCACGCCTTAAAAGGGCGTTGCTCTGCCAACTGAGCTAGCGGCCCGGGGAGACTTACAGTACCTAAAATTGGCCTTTGCTGTCAATCGGGGACTGTCTCGGGCATGGACTGACCACCTACGCTGGCTACCTTATTTGGATGTCAGGATGGCATTGAGCAAACTCATATTCCCTGTAGTAAAAAGGCAGCCCGCGCCCAAAGGGGGCGGGCTGCCAGACTAAATAAAACAAGGCTTGGCTAAATCAGCTTTGCGCTGCCACTCATGGCGAATAGCTAGCTACTACCGAGAAGCCTCCCTTGGTTCTCGGCGTCCAGGGGGAGACGGCATTCCTGGGCTGGTTGTCGATAATGTCACCATCGCTGAATTTTCCATTCCGGTCCACATCCACCACCACATCGAAATCCCCCAGTTTGAGGCCACCGTTGGTCTCGTCGGCGTCACCGTCGGACCTCCAAATAGTCTGCTGGCCGCAGCCGTTGTAGCAGCTGTACTGGACAGGTAGAGTGATCTTGTTGAATCCCCAATTGGGAGATGCTGCAATCGGCTCGCCCTCAGGGTACGGGTTCGTCTTAGCTACTTCGGTATCGATGATGTAAACATCCACATAGGATCCGTAGTAAACACTAGCCTCATTTAGTCCCGGGTTGGGGTTGGAGCCCCAAGAGTCCCATTGTATGTAAGGATTCCATGTGGCTTTTACACCGTAGCCACCGAACTCCCAATCCCATGCGTATTGAGTATCGTTCCCATCGATCTTGAACTCGTCCCGGTAGTCATAATCATAATCCCAGGTCGTGTAGTTGTATTTATATACGCCGCCCGAGGCTATATTGGCAGGGGCGTACTCAACTGTGGTGATGGGCGGGGGTGGCGGATACCTGACGACAAAGCCCGGTACCATGTTGCCGTCTATACCATCCAGGTAGTAGTCATCGGTGCCTTCCTTCTTCAGATTGTACTTACTGTTATTGTCCACATCGACGATGACACTAAAGGCTTTGCCTTGAGCTTTTGTAGGAATGCTAGTCCAAGAATTACCATCTGGCGTTAGATCTTTTCCATTAAGTTCAGGCTGAGAAGTATCAAGTAGTACGCCCTTTGTAAGCTCATCGACGGTACAGTCCTTATAGAAGATGACGTTGGCGATATCGTCGCCATCTTCGTAGGCCGATCCCTTGGCCGACACTACGTAGACTCTGGCCTTTTTGGTTTCGGGAACCTGAGGCGGCAGGTCATCCAGATTGAACACCTGCACCCAAAGTTCTTCACCCGCGGCGAATGAGTTTTCCAATTGAATTTCTGGCACTGAAGCTGTGCCAAGGTTCTTGCCCACAATCACGATGGGTTGGGGACGCGTAATATCAGTATTATAGACAATAAAGAAAGGCAGCTTGAAATCGGTTTTATCCCCTGAATCCAGGGCTACTACCCTCACATTGAAGGCGCTCAATCCTAAGTCCGTATCCGAAGGGAGTGTGAGCTTCTTCGTTGTCCTATCCACCTTGAACCCCACATCGTACCAGAGGGGGCTGGGCATAATGATACCGTCGCTGTCGGCCTGGGCGGTGAGCATCGTTATGAGTTTTCCTTCAGGATCCAGGCATTCGACCTGATACATGCCCTTGGCCTTTAGGCCTTGCACCTCCACGAAGAGGGTGTCGTTGGGCTGGAGTTTGTTGGTCTTTTGCTTGCTGGAGTTATAAAGCTGTATGAGCGCGATGTTCCTAGTCCTGCTGGCGATAAAAGTAGTGATCATATCGCAGGATCCCAGGAGCAGGATGCAGAGGATCGCCAGGCAGAGAGCGCTAGTTCTTGGCTTGTTCATGGCGGCCCTCCTTAGCGTGCCTGGGCTTTGTTGCCCAGGCGAATGTCGATTGCGAGCGTGGCCAAGTAATTAGCGTTGGCCAGATCCACGAGCGATGATGCGTACTGATCGATAATGTTGTCGCTGTCAGCGGTTTGCAGGCTTATGTTGAACATGCCGACTCCTAAGGATACGAAGCCCAATCGCAGCTTGACACCTATGTTCAGTACCTCATTGCTGTCCACTTTGGGATTGAATCCCTGCAGTTCCGCGAAGCCGTAGAGGAAATTGAAGAGGTTGAGATCGGCTCCCCCTGAGAACATATAGGTTCCCATCTCATTCTCGTTCATGATGGTTTCGGCGACTGCAGTTACCGAGAACAGCATTTTTTTTGTAAAGATTGGTATTGTCGAGGTAACGGAAAGGTAGGGGTTGAAGAGGATGTCGTTTCTGTCCTCAAACTTGTTGTCCACCAGGGACACGGCGTTGACGCCTATGGCAGCCTGGGGTAAGAGATAATCGCCCAGATTCAAGAAGCGCGCCTTGAGATGGAAGCTGTCCATCGCTAGATTGCTAAGCATGAAATCCGCCCAGACAATCTGCCTACGCGTGTATCCCATTTCCACATCATCGGATGTCCCCGCCATGAGGGATAATGAGGTGGAGTAGAGATCGACCCCTTGAAGTGTTCCAGCTGGCTGGCCCATAAAACCGAAGAAAAAATTGGTTTTGCCCAGGGTGGTTGCCTTGGGTACGGTTATTATGCCGTTTTCGCCCCAGCGCATCACCGGCGCGACAGTTCGCTTGAAAAGCGCGAATTCCCTGTCCTCTGTTTGCGCTGTGACAATGCAGACAAATAATGCGAGTGCGGCAATCACCAGCAATCGCTTTTTCATACTACCTCCTTGGCTCTCCATAAGACTGACCGCACAACGCAGTCAATCCTAAGTTGAAGTCTAGGCAGGAAGCCATTCTTGTCAATGAATTTAGTTGATTTATTCAACTAATGTGTGAATGGGGTGCAGAGGGTGGCGCCAAGATTTGTGGGTTCTCGGAGCTTATACTTTTAAAGGCGCAGGGCAGCCTGGATGGCAATGCCTGTCCGATCCCTGGTTTCGTCTACGCGCTCGTTAAATAGGGCGACATCCAGCTCGATCAGGACTAGGTCCAATCCCAGGCCGAAGGACAGAAGTCCTTTATTGAAGCCCGTCCGCAGCATAAGGAACTTACCAAAATTGAACTCAACCCCAGCATGGAGCGTTTTAAAGGATGCGGAAAAGTCTTTTTGAATGCCCTCTAGATAATGTTCAGGATCGTCGGATTCCAGGTATATCGATGTGGTGAGGAATTTGGATTGATTGAAGGTGAATCCCAGGCCTACAGAATATTGGGGCTTCTGAAGATAGATGGTATCGCCAGTGAAGGGCAGATAATAGGATTCCACTATGCCGCTGATGCTGGTTTCACCCATCACAAAGCTGTCGCCGTAGTCCCTCACCATCATGCCCAGGGAAAAACCGCCGGTTTTAAGCACAATCCCTGCATCCACGGCGACTCCGGCTCCGCCCAACAACTCAAGGCCTGCTAATTGGGCGTTATAGCCGCTCTGGGTGAGGTACGCAGTGGCCAGGTCGGCAAAAAGCCAATCGGATGAAGAATCGAGTCTGTAGAATCCCCGCACATCTGCGCCTATCGTCAGGGTGAAAGGACCCAGGGATACAGGCCAGGCAAAGCCTAGTATGGCACTGGCTTCGTTTTTTATGCCCGCCGATGCTGTGTCGTAGTTTGAGCCCGAAGCGACGGCTTCCGATACGAGGGTAAGTCCTAATCCGAGACCTTCGCCCGCCCAGCCCATGCCGAAGGATATTCCTGCTCCCAAGTCATTAGTTGCTAATTTTCGCCCCAGATAGTCCTGCGCCACTGCGAGGTCTTCTTTGCCCTGAACAATGTCTGCAAGCGCGCGTATATTGGCCGGGGAAGGATCTGTATAGCCCCAGGCTGCGACATCCGCCAGCGTTATGCTCCTTTTTTCAGCGAATCCTGCGGGATTGCCGAAGAAACTCTGGTAGCCCCGAGAGAAGACCTTGAAGCTCCCGCCCATACCCATGGAGCGGGCATCTTTGGGTACAAGGCCTTGTATGCTGTTCTGTGCGAGCAGGCCGGCTATGAGGAAAAATGTCATAGAAGCCAGTGCCAGCAACCGCCGCATGGACCAGTACCTCCTGGGTAGAAAATTATTATCTGTGCGTGTAGGCAGTACTATCAGCTGGTAGTAAAAAGACCGCCTTTTCAGTATCGGCCAAATCCAAGGCCGCGTTGAGCCACGATTTTTTTAGCTCCCCTACTTTAATTAACCTCCGACGCGCCTCCTTGAAATGATGCAGCGCCGAGTACACAACAAAAAGGCTGCCTGGGCAACGCCCAGGCAGCCTTCTATTCACGTATACTTATAACACAATGCGTTAGAAGCGGACTGCCGCCTGGATCGCTATACCTGTCCTGCCGAAGTCGCCGGGGCTTGAGCCCAGCTCCTCGGTGAATAAGGCCGCATCCACTTCCAGGATAAGAAGATCTATGCCGGCGCCGATCGATACGTAGCCCTGGTTAAGTCCCACCCTCGCGGATATGAAGTTGAGCAGCTTGAGTTCGGCTCCCGCATGCAGGGTGTTCCATATCGCGTCGAAGCCATCGGAGAACACGGCCAGCATGTCCTGGGATTCGACATAGATGGACGGAGCGATGAGGTTGAGAAGCCTGAAGGCGAAACCGGCGCCCATGGACACGACTGGGTCGAGCTTATAGGCCGTGGTGCCGTTCAAGGGGATATTGGTGGCAGGATCTTCCATTATGTCACCCAGCGAAGCCTGGCCCATCTTGTAGCCGAATCCGAAATCCCTCACCATGGCGCCCAGCATGAAGGGTCCGAGGTTGAGGGTAGTACCGGCATCGAGGGCGAGTCCGTAACCGCCTAACACATTGAGCGTGCCAAGAATATCCTCAGGATTGCTATTTTCGTTTAGCAGACCAGTGAGAATGGATGAGAAAGGCCATCCTGAAACTGGGTCGGAATGCAGTTTATAGAAGGCTCGGGCATCGGCGCCGACTTTTAATTTCAGAATTCCCAAATCGAAGCGGAATCCCAAGCCCACAGTGGCGTTAGCCTGGGTTTGGCTTACCAGCTTGGCACCAAGAAGCGAGGAGCCCACGGCGATTTCATCGGTAACAAGGTTAAAGCCCAGGCCGAATCCTCT
>CAZHFN010000043.1:0-13582 GCA_964531105.1 uncultured Treponema sp.
CGCCGATGGTACTGCCTTCGCGGTGGGAGAGTAGGTCGTCGCCAGGCTTTTTTTTTTATTATAAAAGCCCTCGTAACAGAGGGCTTTTATAATAATATAGAGTCTAAGAGGAGCTAAGCAGAATATCCTGGCAAGGGCGATGTGATTTTGAGTACGTAGCTTCTTCAGGATATTCTGCAAAACGAACACCGCTAGGTGTTCGTTAAGAGTCGCCAGGCTTTTAGCTGGCCGCCAGGCGTTCATTCAGAGTCGCCAGGCTTTAGTTGGCCGCTAGGCCTAAATGTAAAAATCTGCCATTAATTTTAAAAAATCTTGAAAAATATGGCAGATATTGATAGCTATAAAGTACAAATCGTTCCAACCTTAGCTCAGTAAACAGGTTATAATCATTTTTCTTGATTCCCACACGCTTGCCCTCGACAAGAACATCACAGCGCTTCCTTGGTGGCACATCAGCAGTTTGTGGTCTGACTTCGTTTTTGATAGTAAACCAATAGCATCTGGTTAATTCTTCCAACATATAATTTTTAGGTTTACATTAGTTATTTCATAGTTTACAATTATCTAGGAACATATTAAAACAAAATAGGGGAGAAAAAGTGAATAAAATCATAAAAGTATCTCCAATAATTTTATTTGGTCTTTTACTTATCGGATGCCCAATACCCACGACACCTCCATCTGATACAAGCCTTTCGGACTCAGCATCTGACACAAGCACAACAGGCCCCATTGCTGAGAAATATTTCTGGGGTTATTGGACGAGAATGGATACAGGAGAAACTTACCTTATTTCTGATAAACAATTGAAAATTGGGGAAGCTACCCCTGTTTCTATATCTTCAGTTTCTGCAACGGAATTAGGCTTTGGATCGGTTATCATACGCAAACAATCTGATAACGTTGCAAATCTAGGATCAAATGCCTTGCTTTTTCGAAACGGTGGGTATAACCGGTCCTTTACAGCTAAACTAGCAGGATTCACTAGTAGTTCTCGTAGCATCGGGATTGGAAATCAACCAATTGCGGGACGAATAGGAACTCGTACAAATACAGAAAACTCCTCGGATACGCAAAGCGTCACATCAGAGGCTGATGGAAAACTAAATTTTACTGGAGCGGTTTCAAATTCTTGGCAGGAAATAAGTATTGACACTACAGGAACTAATGTTCAACCAATTAATGTAACAGTCCAACCTTCTTTCAACGGAGAATTTATTGGTACTATTCCTTTTGTTGAGAACGGTCACAGTTTTAAAGTACTAGGAGCTATATTAAATTCTGAGAACGGTTATCAGTATGGAAATGGATATAATTCATATCAGCTTGCAATTGAAATTAAAAATATTGGAAACGCAGATTGTTCAACCTCACTTTATGAAATTACATCACAAGACCCGAATCTAAATTTTTTATCTGGAAGTTTTAATATTCCTTATAAGGGAAATGTAACAGCATCTTTATCAACCGGAAATATGAGTTCGATAGAACCAGGTAAATCTAAGACACTATATTTCCTTTTACAATATGGAAAATTGGATAGTGAATATAATGATGTAACATTAAAAATTAACATTACGGATTCAGGAACAAATCCACGTACTTGGGAAGATTATGTTGTTATCAGATTTTATAAACGTCCTGTAAGTCTAAATATTACTTCATTAAATCTTGATCAAGTTCTTTCAGCTAAACTAAAAGGTTTTCTTATCCATCCGGACGGTCAATCACTCTGGTTTACAGTTGATAATAAAAATACTGAATCGATATTGCTTCCATGGATTTCTAAACAGTATAGTCTGGTATTCTCTGGTGCAGGCGCAGATAATGAAATGAAGTATTCATTTGCTGTTGATACTACTCCTGCAAACGTGGATAATACTTTTAGTATCGCTGAGATAAATGCTTATGAGAATAATGATTCAGAATCAAACCAGAAATTAATAAATGATCCCTCAACCCCAATTAAATCTTACCTGAAAAAGGGAGATATCGATTATTTCAAGATAGACGTTAGCAAAGTTTCTGGTGATTTTATACCAATTGTTATTGATGAATACTCACTAGCTAATCATTGGATACAAAATAGTGTTTCTAGAGATATGTACCTAGATTTAAGAATAAAAAGTATGTTTGGCATTATGAAGAACCTTACTGCTACTTTTAGTTCAAGTAATAAAAATATAACATTCAAAAATCCTATTCATAAGTATTCTTCTTTATATCCAGGAACATATATAACTTGTTCTGAGTACTCTTCGTATAATCAAACAAAACCGAGCGATGCACAGCTTAATGCTAGAAGTAGTGATGTTGCTTTTTCAATACCTACGAGTACTCCTGTAGGTACAAAAATTCCTATTAATGTTGTATTTAAAGATGATACAGGATATGAATGGAGTAGTAGTTTTACTATTACTATTCCGTAACAAGTTTAAATATTAAAATTAATTAGGTATTGTAGATGAAATTTTGTAAAATTGTATGCATTTTAGCTTTTTCCTTTTTTTATATTACTCAATTAGTCGCTATTAATACCTCCTATAATTTATCTATCAATCCAGAAGAAAATGGTTCTTCTATTCTTGGGAATATTGATATTACATGGAATAACGAAAATAAAAGTTTTTTAAATTTCACATGGAATAAAAACAGCATTACAACTTCCAGTCTACCAGGATTTGGAACTTCACTTCAGAATCTTTATATTGAGAGATTTCAGCTAGATCTGCTTCCCATCTCTTTTCAAATACCAATCTCAAAAGTATCCCTTCGATTTTCATGCGGTGGTAGTTTTGTTGATATTTCTGAAAATACTCACGCTCTTCTCGAAGATATAAATGGATCTTTACTTAATCCAGCGGGGAAATATGTTTCGTACTTCAATAATAGAAATGCTATGCTCTTCTCCCCACGAGTAGGTATCTCGATTGGTGGAACTACTGAATCAGCTTTTAGCTTTTCGTACATGGGATACTATAGTCCAATTTATTTCCTTTCGCTCGATCAGCAAATAGAATATGACTTTTTAACAGAGCCATCATCCAATAGTATGAGTCGATGGTCTTTCCCTTATCTTGAACACGGCTTTACATTGGGAATGACTAAATATCTCAGGTTTGCAGTTGAGCATTCTTATCAAAGACTAGATTTTCAGACTATGGATTGGGATGACACAGGTTTAATACTAATTGGTGTAGACGATATACAAAATATAAATGAGGTTAGATTAGGGATTGAATTGCTAATCCCGATCAAGGTAGGAGCCACCCAGTTCAAGGGTGGAATATTTTGGATTAATGAATATTCGTCATCTAGTTATTGGGGCGTAACTAATAAAAACTCAAAATTTACTTTCCGATTTGGTATAGAAGGTTAGAATTAGTTAAGACTTCTTTTAAGATGATACAAATCAACAGTCTGACGATTTAATTCCTTCTTCTTGTTCCCCACGGCCCCTCAGTGGTACAATCCGGCCGATGATACCCCTGTATTGTTCGTTTATACGCAGAAAAGACATGGACACCGTACTATCATGCCTAGTGACCGATTCGGTCGGCCCCGGCGAGTACACTGAAAAATTTGTCAAAAACGCCAAAGAAGCCTTTGGCTACGACACAGCCATAGCCCTTAGAAGCCCCTATCTGGCCATCTTTCTGGCACTTGAGCGACTGGTCCTGCCTAAGGGCGCCAGCGTGGGTCTAAGCCCCCTTGCTCCCGCCTATCAGGCCCAACTCATAACCACCATGGGCTATAAACCCCTCTTTATCGACCATGACCCTGAAACCGCCCTGCCCAGGCTCGAAACCCTCGCCGGGCAGAACTGTGCGGCCCTCATCCTCTTTGAACCCTTTGGCATACTCCCCGAAAAAGCCCAGGTTGAAGCCCTCGGCATACCAGTTATTGAAGATTCAAGCCAGGCTCTCCTGGCAGAGCGGGACGGCAATAAAGCAGGGAGCCTGGGCAATTTCGCCATCTACGCACTGGAGCAGGGCTCGCCCGTTACCTCGGGCGGCGGAGCCCTTTTATTTACTTCCAACAAGCGGGAAGCCAGCGTGCTTAAAAACTGCCAGGAAAGCTTAAGCGGCGAACTCGTGCTCACCGACTTCAACGCCGCCCTCGGCATGGCCCAGTTGAAGGACCTTTCCAGAAGCGCCGAACGAAGAAGGGATTTGGAAGCCAGATACAGAACAGAACTGGCCCGGACCCGCCACAGAGGCTTTACCCAGCAAGGCGAAGGCCTTGCCGGACTGTGGTCCTTCGCGGTTGTGCTGGAATCGAGCATGAACGACGCCATTATCCACGCTAAAAGAAACGGAATTGAAGCAGCCCCCGCCTTCGAGGGCAGTAGTGCACTGCAGGAGGGCTTTTCGGAATCCTCCTGCCCGGGGGCGAGATCTTTGGCCATGCGCTGCCTGCTTTTTCCCCTTCACGAAAAAATCAGCACCAAGGATGCAGGCACCATAGGCAAGGTTCTCGCCACCTTGCCCTAAAGGAGCAAAGATGTCAGCCAACGTTGCCGGGCAAAAGCCCCGAGTCCTTATAATTGCCAACCTTCTCAAGGACGACGCGGAAGGGGAGAGCCGCCTGGCTGCCGACTATTTTAAGGAACAGGGCTGGGAGCCTGAGATATTCAGCTTTGAAGGCGATCCCGCGGGAGCCCCCGATTTCAGCCCCTTCAACCTCATACTCAGCCTGGGCGGAGACGGCACTCTTTTATATGTAGCCAGGCTTGCAGCCCCTCTGGGGATTCCCGTGCTACCCGTAAACCTCGGCACCCTGGGCTTTATCGCGGCCAACCGCAGAGAGTCCTGGAGAGCGGCCTTCCAGTCTTGGAAAGATGGAACGCTTATGCCCTCGGCGCGCATGATGCTGGAATTGAAGGTTTTAAGGGCCAAGCAGCTGATGGGTACCTTCTGGGTGCTCAACGATGGAGTCGTATCATCCCAGGGTATAGCCAAGATGATCCGTCTCTGCCTGGGTGTGGACGGGGAGCGCTTTGGCTCGTATAGGGCCGACGGCCTCATTGTCGCTACACCCACGGGCTCCACGGCCTATAACTTGGCGGCGGGAGGCCCAGCCCTTCACCCGGAAATGCCGGCAATTGTTGTAAACCCCATTTGTCCGTTTACCTTGGCCTCCCGCCCGCTGGTGCTGCCCGCCTCGGAACTGATCGAGGTGACCGTGGACGAAACCAGGCGTTCGGGAGCCCTGCTCACTATCGATGGTCAGGAAACTGTACCCCTGGAAAAAGGGGATGTCGTAGCATTTCGCAGGGCGGGTTTCGATGCTCTCCTGGTAGTTCCTCGGGAACATATTTTCTACCAAGCCCTGCGCAGCAAGCTGGGCTGGTCGGGAGACCTGGATGCTTGAACGGCTTTCTGTCCGGGATTTTGCTCTTATAGACCAGGCCGAAGTGGAGTTCTCTCCTGGCCTGGTTCTCTTTACAGGCGAAACCGGCGCAGGCAAGTCGCTCATCGTAGGAGCCATCGGCTTCCTTTTCGGGGGCAGGGCGGACTCCTCCCTCATCCGGGAAGGAGCCCAGGAGTGCGAGGTCTCTGGAAGCCTGGACATACGCAGCATAAGCCTGGCCAGGCAATGGCTTGCGGACAGGGACATGGATGATGAGGACGGAATCGTTACCCTGCGCCGCGGCTTGCGAAGGCAGGGCAGGCCCTACGCCTACATTCAGAACAAACCGGTCAATCGCAGCGATTTAGTGGAATTCTGTTCTCTTTTAGCAGATATCCACGGTCAGCACGAGCACCAGAGCCTCTTGGACAAACAGAGTCACTTGGCTCTCCTGGATGGCTTTGGAGCACTGGAGGAGGAGAGGGCAAACTACAGGCTCCTCTATGACCAGTGGATTTCCAAACTGAAGGAATACAGGGCGAGACAGGCGGAAGCCGAGCTTAGGGAGAGGGAAAGGGATTTGCTGGAGTATACCGCCTCGGAGATCAAGGCGGCCAAGCTCAAGCCCAGGGAAGACGAGGAACTGGAAAGCGAGGAGAGAATCCTCTCCCAGCATGAAAAGCTTTTCGAGGCGATCAATATGGCTGTGGAGGGACTCAGCCCCCAGTCCTCGGGCTTATCGGGCGGACTGGATACTCTCAATCGCTCCCTGGCCGCCCTCGGCCAGGCTTCGGATATAGATAACAGCCTTAGCGACTATTATCAGCGCTTTTCCGCCAGTCTCATCGATATAGGAGACATCGCCGATTCCCTATCCGCCTACAGGGAGAACCTGCGCTTCGACCCCCACCGTCTGGAAGATATAGAAAGTCGTCTGGCTGAAATCAAAAGGCTTAAGAAAAAGTATGGCCCCACCTTGAGCGATGTGATAGCCAAGGCCGAGTCGGCGACTGCGGCTATCAAGGCTTTTGCCTCCTGGGACGATGACAAAAAGACCCTAGAAGCCGAAATCGCCCTCTGCCAGAAACAGGCTTTGGCCAAAGCGGAGCTACTTTCGAAGCATAGAACTGAGGTTTCGTCTGAATTTTCATACAAGGTGGAGTCGATTCTAGCCCGTTTGGGCATGCCTAGGGCTAAATTGCCCCTTGAATTGAAAGCCCTGCGATCGGAATCTGGCAAGCTCGTGCTCTCATCCTCGGGCATGGATGAACTGGAAATGCTGATCGCTCCCAATCCGGGTGAATCGCCCAAGCCCCTTGCTTCCATTGCCTCGGGCGGCGAGCTTTCGCGGGTAGCCTTAGCCATCAAGGCGGTTCTGTCGGCCAAGGGCAATCTCTCCACGCTCATTTTCGACGAAATAGATGCCGGAATAGGTGGCGAGGTGGCGGTGGCCGTAGGCAGTTATCTGCGAAACCTTGCCCGCTACTGTCAGGTTCTCTGCGTAACCCATCTGGCTTCCATCGCAGTCAATGCGGACCTGCACTACAAGGTGGATAAGGTGGTGGAGTCAGGCAGAACGGTGACGAGGGTGGAAAAACTGGAAGGCGCGGCCAGGGAAGAGGAAATTGCGAGAATGCTGGCCGGCGACAAGGAGGGCAAGACTTCCCTGGCCCACGCCTCGGAATTGCTTAAAAAAGCCTCCAGCCTGGAGTCTGCAAGCCTCTAGGAAGACTTGGCATTGCCTTCTGCCAGTTCATGAAGAGCGTCATAGGGGAAAATCTCCGCCATGGTACAGGTAACATAACTTTGTTCGGTATTGCCGAAACGAATCATAGAATCGGGGTGCAGAAATTCGCTTAAGACCTGCCGGCAGGCTCCACAGGGGCTAACCGGATAGTCGGAGTCGGGCGTAGCGATGGCAATGGCCTTGAAATCCCTTTTGCCTGCGCTTATGGCCGCGACGAGGGCGCTACGTTCGGCGCAAATCGTAAGGCCAAAGGACCGGTTTTCGACATTAGTGCCGGTGACAATGCTTCCGTCGGCGCATAGAATGGCTGCTCCCACCCTGAATTTGGAATAGGGGGAGTAGGATTTGAGGGCAGCCTGAAAGGCTGCCTGGAACAATGTTTTATCCATGGTCATGGTATTTCCTCGGCTTCTGTTGACAGCGACGATGCTTACTATATACCATTCCACGACAGGACCACAACATAGATGAAGACATGGTACAGCGCATGAGAGACTCAAGTAGGCGTCGAGGTCTGCCCAAAGTCATATTCTATATTTTCATCTCCCTCGTTTTGCTGCTTCTCTCTCAACGCCCCTTGTATTCGGATAGGGGCTTGGCCGTAACCGAGACTGAAATATTTCCATCCAAGAACGGCCGCAGTTTTACGGTACGCCCCGATCAGCAGGGTGTTTCCGAACTGCAACCTGACGGCAGGAAAGCGCTCTGGACAAGGGAGTTCGGGAGCATAATCACCACTTCTTCTGTGGCGCAGGAGTTGTCAGCCTGGGGCTTCCTGGATGGCAAGGTGCAGATCCTGGACAGGGAGGGAAAAATCCTGCGGGGATTGAATCCTCAGTTGGATGGCGTCTCTTCGGCCCATCCCTGCGTGTATGCCCTAGCTATTTCAAATCGCGGAGAGGCTCTGGCTATGCTCTACGGTATTTCCCCTCAACATTTTCTTGTCTATGAACGAAAGGATGGCTTTTATTCTCTTGTTTTCAGCCTCGAACTAGATGCCGATCTCAGAACTGCCCAAAGTGGAGCCTTTTCTGTGGATGCGGAGACTGTGCTCATGAAGACCGCCGACGGATTGGGTTTTTATAATCTGCCAGCCAAGAAAGGGGGGATTATCCACCCAAAACTCTTCCAGGGAGAGGGGGAGTATCTTATCGAGGCTTTCGGCGAGGATGAATTTGCGTTCCTGGGTGCCCGTGCGGATGATCGATTTAGCGGGATTATCAAGAAGGGTTCTCTGAAAGCCTTCTTCCGCCTGCCTGAAGGCAGCGTAGCTCTCGGAATAGGCGAAGAATCATTTTACATCAAGAGAGCTGAAAAGGCCTTGGAATTCAGGTGGCGCCAGGAATGAAAAACCAAATCCGCAAGTCTGCTTTCGCAGCGCTGGTTTTGCTACTGGTATCGCTTCATGGACTTCCGGCGCAAGAATCGGGCATAGCAGTAAGCGGTTCCGGTATTACGGTGGATTTCGGTACTCCACAGGACACAGTGTGGCAGGGCGATCTTTACCTGCAGTCCGGAGCGCAAATGCAGGCCAGAAACCTGGAAGTGGCAGCGACTGCCGGAGGCACGCTCCTCTTTTATCAAGGAAAAGCCCTCCTCGAGAACTCCCATCCCAGGTCTGAGGAAAATCTCGTCGCCCTAGCTCATGAGGATGGTTTTGTTACGCTGTATTCTTCACCGACGCTAGTTCCGAAAGACTTTAAGACGAGCAAGGATCTCGCAAAGGGCACGATCCTGGGAACTATAAGCGCCGTCAAGGACGGTGGGCCGGCCGGTTATTATCTGCGTATTGCCGACGGCAAGTCGGGTCTTATGGTGAATCCAGCGCTTTTCGCAACAACGCTTATAGATAGGGCTGCGCCTAAGATTGAGGAAGTGTACCTAATAGGGAATTCGTCACGGATCAAGGCCGAGCCTGGACGCAGGATCCTCCAGCGTTTTTCCCAGGGCGACTACAGGTTGGCAATCAAGGTACTCGATCCTTCCTATGCAGCCGGTGTTGTCTCTGGGCTTTTCAGAATCAAGGCAGTGTTGGACGGCCAGGTTGTGGCGGATAGGAAGCTGGATTCCGCAAAAAGCATGGATGAAGGCTTGGGCTTCCTGGGCCTGGACGCCCCATCTTCGCAGGTGGTGGACAGGGATATGCGGTTGCTGCTTGGAAGTCGTTTTCTGCCCCGAGGCAACCACAGGCTCGAACTAACTGCCTATGATTTCAACAATAACGCGGGCACCCTCATTTGGAATTTTGTGGTCGAATGAGTCTTTAGTCCCTGATTGCCCATACAAGGGGCTCAGAGTACAATTCCTTTCATGTCAGAATATCTTTCGGTAGCCGATCGGGTGGACTCCATACGTCAGCGGATTTCTGCCGCTGCTAAAAGGGCTGGAAGGCTAAGCGAGGAGATCCGCATTCTGGGAGTAAGCAAGTTCCATCCAGCTCAGGCTGTTTTAGCTGCCTATGCTGCGGGATTACGCTATTTTGGAGAGAACCGGGTGCAGGAGGCAGAGGGAAAATACGCCTCCCTTTGGGGCGCAGAGCTTCCGGATATACAGCTGGACATGATCGGCAATCTACAGAGCAACAAGATCAATAAGGCTCTGGCGCTCTTCGATGGTATCCAATCGATAGGTTCCAAGGAGCTTTTACAGGCGGTTCTTGCCAGGGCTACTTCGAGTAAGAAGCCTCTGCGACTTTGTTTGGAACTCCATACTGCCGAGGATTCCAAATCGGGCTTTGCGGATTTAGATGCCCTGTATTCCGCCGTGGAAGACTTCATGCAGTTTCCGGAAAAGCCCGAAGGGCTGATACTTTCCGGCCTCATGACCATGGCGCCATTTACGGATGACAAAACCAGTATCAGGGCTTCGTTCCGCAGCCTTTCAAAGGCCTTCGCCGAGATTCAGCGTCGTTTTTCCCCTCCAGGCTTTTCGGAACTTTCCATGGGCATGAGCGGTGATTTCGAACTGGCCATAGAGGAAGGCTCCACTATTATCAGGCTGGGAACCGCCATTTTTGGGGAGCGCTCATGACGCGCATGACCTCGAGGCTGGGCGTATCCAGGCTTGCTTTTTACCTGCCTCCCAAGCTGCCCATGCTTGTCTGCCTGTTTCTCGCTTTCACAGGTCTTGCTCCCTGCGCAGCCCAGGAACTATACCAGGAGCTTCCCCAGGAAGCTCAGGCTGAACAGGAGCCTGCAGGATCACCAATTCCAAAAACCTACCAGGAAGGTTTGAGTGAATCGGAAAAGCCCGTGGAAAAACCGCTCTGGCGCGGAATCGTGATCAGCACCGGCAGCTTTCCTTTCAGTTATTTCTACACCAATTTGGCCTTCGACTTGGTTCGTTATGCTACCCAGGGCTTCGATCCCAGCTATGCGCCCTGGCCTTTCAGGAGTAGCCGCTCAGCGGGAATCAGCAATGGCGAGAACTTTCTACGTCTGGGGGTAACCCTGGGCTTAAGCGCCATAATAGGTCTGGCCGACTTCCTCGCCGCCCCATAAAGGTGAATCTTGACACTTCCAGAGCGCACCTCTACTATTGCACTGGATTTCATCTTCATATGTGGAGCTGTGCAATGGCAGAACGAATTGATGAAGCCGAGGGCTTCAATCTTGACGACGCAATTCGCAAGGTACAGGACTTTCCCGTTCCCGGCATAGTCTTTTACGATATAACCAGTGTTCTGACCAATCCCGATGCCTACGACTACTGCGTCAACTCCATGCTCAAGCTGTATAAAAACGAGAAAATCGATGCAGTAGCGGCCATAGAAGCCCGGGGCTTCATCTTCGCTGCGCCCTTCTGCCATAAACTCTCTTTGCCGCTGCTTCTGGTGCGGAAAAAGGGAAAGCTGCCGGGCACGACAGTGTCCCAGTCCTACGATTTGGAGTATGGTTCAGCGACATTGGAAATGCATAAGGATGACATACGTCCGGGCAGCCGCTTTCTCATAGTAGATGACCTCATCGCCACGGGCGGCACTGTGGATGCCACTGCTAAAATATTAAAACGCTGCGGCGCCGAACCGGTAAGAGCCTTTTCCGTCATAGGGCTACCTTTCCTCCATTATCAGAAAACGCTGGGCGATCTGCCGATTGACACTCTTATCGAATATTTCGGCGAATAGAGCTTGTTCGCATGCCATTCGGCCTTTGGAAATGCCTCAGTAGACAAGGAGACGCATGATGCTCAGTCCTCTCGATAAAAACCCCCAGTGGAAGGGCAGGCGAGGCCCGGTTGTGCTCGTGATCATGGATGGTGTGGGATACGGCGAATATGAGGAAGGGGATGCCGTGGCCAAGGCCGATATGCGGCATTTTCGCGCTCTGGAGGCGAGTTGCCCATCCACCAGGTTAAAGGCTCATGGCAAGGCTGTAGGGCTTCCCTCCGATGAAGATATGGGCAATTCCGAAGTGGGGCACAACGCCATAGGATGCGGCAGGGTTTTCGCCCAGGGCGCCAAGCTGGTGAGCGCTTCGATAGGAAGCGGTTCCATGTTCGAGGGCAGGGTTTGGAAGGAACTTGTGGAGAACGCACGAAGCAGCAAGGGCAGTCTGCACTTCATAGGGCTTTTTTCCGACGGCAACGTCCACTCCCACATTGATCATTTAAAAGCGATGGTGGCGGAGGCTGCGAGGGAAGGCATTACCAGGGTGAGAATACACTGCCTTCTGGATGGGCGGGATGTAGGCTCCCAGAGTGCCCTGGAGTATATCCAGCCTTTTGAAGACTTCTTAGGCGGTTTCAATGCCCGAGGCTTGGACTACAAGATTGCATCCGGCGGCGGCAGGCAGTACATCACCATGGATAGGTATGGTGCCAACTGGGCTATGGTTCAGCGGGGCTGGGACTGCCATGTGCGGGGCATAGGCCGCCGCTTTGCCAGCGCCACCCAGGCAGTGCTAACCTACAGAGCCGAGATGCCCAAACTCATAGACCAGGACATGGGCGAGTTCGTCATCGTCGATGAGAAGGGGCCTGTGGGTCCAATTGTGGATGGCGATAGCGTAGTCCTCTTTAATTTCCGGGGAGACAGGGCTCTGGAGCTTACCAGCGCCTTTGAAGACGAGAACTTCGACAAGTTCGACAGGGGGATTCGTCCCAAGGTCTACTATGCGGGCATGATGCAGTACGATGGAGACCTGGGTGTACCCGCACACTATCTTGTATCGCCGCCGGCCATAGATAAAACCATGGGTGAATTTCTCGCTGCTACTGGCTTGAAAACCCTCGCCATCTCAGAAACCCAGAAATTCGGCCACGTAACCTATTTTTTTAACGGCAACCGAAGCGGAATGTTTTCCCAAAAACTGGAAGAGTACGTGGAAGTGCCCAGCGACAGGCTTCCCTTTGAGCAGCGCCCCTGGATGCAGTGCGCCCAAATAACCGACAGAGTGATCGAAAGCCTTAAATCGGGCAATTATGACTTTATCAGGCTCAATTACCCCAATGGCGACATGGTGGGTCACACGGGAGATTTTCAAGCTGTCGTCTGTGGCATGGAAGCCATGGATATCCAGCTAGGCCGACTCGCCCAGGCCGTGCGTGCCGCCGGGGGAATTTTGGTTCTGAGTGCCGACCATGGCAATTCGGATGATATGTTCGAACATGACAAGAAAACCGGAAAGACGCTTCTAGATGCCGAGGGCAAGCCCAAGGCCAAGACAAGTCATTCACTCAACCAGGTGCCTTGTGTCATCTACGATCCCGAGTACAAGGGTGAATACGAGAAAGCCTTGGTTTCCGGCTTGGGCATTTCCAGCCTGGCCGCCACCTGCATGGAGCTCCTCGGTTTCAAGGCACCGGGGGATTACGATCCCTCGGTGTTGAAGGCTGCCCAGGCTCCTCAGCCTCCGCTCCGCTAGAGCAAGGACGAATCGGCATGCGCGAAATAGAGTTGAAGGCGAAAGTAATAGATCCTGAGGCTGTTGCTGCGCGCCTTGCCGCATTCATGAGCCTGGACGGCGAATTTGAAAAGCAGGACGAATACTGGGCTATTGAACTGCCTGCCCTGACTTCCGGCACCAGGCTGTTCCGACTACGACTCAGAAAGGATTCGGGCCGCAACCTCGTCACTTTCAAAGAAAAAACTTACAGAGCCGATATGGAAGTGAATGAGGAGATAGAGTTCGGCGTGGACGATGAAAAAAGCTTTAGAGCCATCCTGGAAAAGATGGGCGCCAAGCTCCTATATGAGAAGCGCAAGAAGGGAAGCCGCTGGATGGGGGAGAGAGGGCTTCAGGCCGAGCTGGTTCATGTGGATGGACTGGGTGATTTTCTGGAAGTAGAGCTTCTTTTCGAAGAATGCACCGCCCCTTGCGTGGAAGAGACAAGAAAAAAGCTGCTGCGAGTAGTGGAGCGTTGCGGGCTTTCGGGCAAGGACTTAGAACCAAGACCTTATTCCCAGCTTTTAGGATATTCGATCGTCGATGGGCGCTGAGGGGCTCGAACCCCCGACCTACTGGGTGTAAACCAGCCGCTCTG
>CAZHFN010000044.1:0-1317 GCA_964531105.1 uncultured Treponema sp.
CTTATCCTTTCGGATGTGGATTATCTCTACGACTCGGATCCCCGGAGCAATCCTGAGGCCAAGCCCATTCCCTATACCCGCAAGGTGACTGGCGAACAGCTGGCCGCCGCCGGGGGAAGGGGTTCGGAGTTTTCCACCGGGGGCATGAAGACCAAGCTGGCGGCGGTGGAGATAGCCCGGGATGCAGGCTGCAGGGTAGTGATAGCCCATGGCAGGGAGCCTAGGGTTATCGCCAGGGTGGCTGCCGGCGAATCCATAGGCACCCTTTTCGATGCCGATCATGCCCTTAAGAACCGCATCAGGTGGCTTAAAAACTCCCAGCCCAAGGGTTCGATCACCGTGGATGAGGGAGCCCTGGCCGCCATGAGGGCCCGTAAATCCCTCCTTCCAAGGGGAGTGGTGGCGGTGGACGGCGATTTCGGCAGGGATTCGGTTGTCCTGGTCAATTCTTGCGCCAAGCTCATCACCAATTTGTCATCAGCCGAAATCGCCGCGGCAAAGGGCAAAAGGACAGAAGAAGTCGAAAAAATACTAGGGAAGGGCTGTCCTCACGTTGTAGCCCGCCCCGAAGAAACAGCCTTCTTGGATGAGTGAGCCGAGGTAAGAGGTCTGACGTCGTGGTCCTTGCCCTGAATTCGGGCTGGTATATAATGAAGGCATCATGCCCGGTGGGGCCGCAAGAAGAAGGCCATGTACATAAACCTATCCAAGGAACCGCGCCGCTCCCAGGAAGTCGCTTCCCATATAAAAGCCCTTATCCGGGACAACATGCTAAAGCCGGGAGAAAAGCTCCCCAACGAAATGGAGCTCTGCGGTCTTTTTTCGGTTTCCAGGCCTACCATTCGTGAAGCCGTTAAAGTACTGGTGTCTCAGGGGATTATTGAGATCCGCCGGGGCAAGGGCACCTACGTGCGCCAAATGCCTGGCATATCCGAAGACCCCCTGGGTCTCGACTTTGTCGTCAATCCCAACATGAGGCTTGTTCTTATAGAAGCCCGGATCATAATAGAGCCAGGGGTTGCCCGACTGGCTGCCCAAAACGCCGATGACGAAGCCATCGCTGCCATTGGCGCGAGCGTTCAGGAGATGGAGGAGATTGTCTTACAGAATAAGGTGAATATCGAAGCCGAGCTCGATTTTCACCGGAGTATAGCCGAAGCTACAAAAAATCCGGTGATCACTCGTCTCATTCCTATCATCATGGAATCCATCACCAAAATCTACAGTGACGCGCCTCGCACCACCGAGGACCATCGCCAGGCCCTAGAGGAGCATAGGCTCATCTATGAGGCCATAGCCGCCAGGGATCCTGAAAGG
>CAZHFN010000044.1:1417-4051 GCA_964531105.1 uncultured Treponema sp.
CCTAGAGGAGCATAGGCTCATCTATGAGGCCATAGCCGCCAGGGATCCTGAAAGGTCATTCCAGGCTATGCAAACCCATCTGGAAGCTAGCCATAAGCGTACACTTTCCAAGTAGGCTGCAGGTTTTTAAAAAGAATGCACTCAGCAGACTGTACAGAGTTCCTTAAAGCTCCAGTATGGCAGGCCGACTGAAACTGTAACCTCCATAATTCATTCTCAGCTCAGGAAATAACACTGGCGTAGAGAGCACCACAGGGCCGGAACTAGTGGCGAGCATGGTATCCTCGCTCTTGGCGCCGGTGATAGAGGGATTCCAGGTAAAGGCCTGGTTTTCCTGGATAATGTCCTTGGTAGCGGCTGTCGCTTTATAATCTCTGCCGAAGTACCCTATGGATCCGCCCTGATGATGGAGCTTGTACTCCTCGGGATAGCCTTTTTCTGCATAGGCCTTAAGAGCCGCAGCAAAGACTTCCGAGGCTGGACGCCCAGGCATGGTGGCCGCCATCATGGCCGAATCCACGTAGACATTATCCTCATAGAGTTTGGCTAAACTCGCGGGGACTTTTCCGAATTGGACAAAGCGAGTTATGGAGACTATAAGTCCGCGCCTGCGGGAATTTACGCTGATCATAGCCCTTTTTTCTATTTTCTTGTCCGTAGCTATGGGGTGGCGGTACAGGGATATGCGATCGTCAGCTGCGCAGAAGGCGACAATGAAGTCCATTCCGGCTTTCCAAAGTTTCTCCGAAAGGCGGCCTACCACCGCGCGCTCTTCCTCGCCGGGGCGAATGCTCATGGCTGTCTCTTCTGCGATGCGGGAAGTATCCAGGGCTTGAACTTTGAGCCGCTCCACCTCCCAGGGGGTCAGGGAATAGCGGAGGGGATTCAAGGCTCCCGAGACATCGGTTCCGCCGGGAAAGGCCATGTCAGTACCAAAGGGGCCTTTGGCGAGTTCAGCCACGATAGCCGCTTCCTTGTCCTCGAACCAGGGAAAGGCGACAATTTCATAGTCCTGCTTTGCCAGGCCTTCCTCGTCCGCCATGCGGAGCGCCTCAATATTGCTGCAGATGATGTATTGCTTGTCTCTGGTTATCAGCGCCCCCGCCACGCCTACCTCGGTGCCCAAGCCCACGATCGAGTATCCACCGGCAGTGATCCAGGCAAAGTTGGAGCTCTTCTTTAGGTACAAGGCCGAGAGCTGGCGCTGGTCGAGAAGGCTATGAATGCGACGCTTTTTTTCGGCGATTTCATCCGGGTTGAATTCGAACATGTATCCCCTCACTTGCATGCTATGCTTGACAGATTGCTTGTCTCTTACCTAATCTTATGTGGTAAGACGTCTGTTGTCAATAATAATCATTATGGGGGTTTTATGCGCATTCTTTTCACCGGAGGAACAGGCAACATTTCCACTGCCTGCACTGCGGAAGCCTTACAGCAGGGTATCGAAGTATTCCACCTCAATCGAGGCAACAAACCGGAACGACAACTGCCGGGAGTGCGCACGCTCAAGGCCGATATCAGAGATCCAGAGGCTGTCAGACGCGCCTTGGGCGATTTGTGCTTCGATGCGGTTGTTCAATTTTTAGCCTTCAGGCCCGAGCACATAGAGGCCGATGTGAAAGTCTTCAAGGACAAGACAAAGCAGTATGTTTTCATCAGCACCTGCTCGGCATATAAAAAACCCTCTCTTACGCCCTGGATCACCGAGGATACCCCCCTGGAAAACCCATTCTGGGAGTATTCACGGCTCAAGGCGGACTGCGAGAAGGTTTTACGGGAAAAGGCTCCGGCGGTTGGGCTTGGCTACACTATCGTTAGACCCTCCCACACCTACGACAATGGCTGGATTCCCGGCTGCTTCGGTTCGGCCGGTTACGGACTGGCCTGGCGAATGCTCCAGGGCAAGGAAATCGTCGTGCCGGGTGACGGGCAGTCCCTCTGGACCCTAACTCATGCCTCCGATTTTGCCGTGGGTCTGGTGGGTCTTCTTGGCAAAAAGGAAGCCTTGGGCGAGGCCTTCCATATAACTTCAGATGAGCGCCTCACCTGGGATGCGATCCACAGAATCATCGGAAATACTCTTGGCGTGGAACCCCGATTAGTCCATGTGACATCGGAGTACATAAGCAGCCTCTTCCCCGAGCGGGGCGCCGGTCTTTTAGGCGACAAGGCCGTATCCGTGCTCTTCGACAACTCCAAGATTCGGCGGCTTGTGCCTGAGTTTTCACCTAAAACAAGCTTCGAAAAGGGAATCCGCGCTTCCCTGGCTTGGTTTGACCAGCACCCTGAACTCAAGGTACCCGATGCAACCATGAACAGAGAAATGAACGATATTTTAGCCCGCTGGCACACCTTGATGTTGACGTGATCGCGGCACTAACCGGAAGTCTCAATCCTCGCGATTATTGGTTCAAGATGAAAATCAGGGTGAAATCCGAGGATGGAATCGAAATGTCGACAAATTGTCGATAGATGAGGATAAAAGCCAGGCTATTAATAGTCGACACACTATAAAATCAGCTTGACAATTTCTCCATTTATTGAATGATACTGAACAATAGTGTATAGTATCGAGCTAATTTCAAAAGTTTGTTAACTTTGGAAATTAGCTTTGTAGTTTCGTCCATTTTT
>CAZHFN010000044.1:4151-8680 GCA_964531105.1 uncultured Treponema sp.
TAATTTCAAAAGTTTGTTAACTTTGGAAATTAGCTTTGTAGTTTCGTCCATTTTTATGCTTTTTGCATAAAAATGGACGAAACGTACGCACCTTAAAGGCAGCTTTTGCAAAAATCGTCTGACTTTTGCAAAAGCCTCTATCTATAATGAAATTTGATGAAATATATAAACTTTTCGGGGAAAAGCCCTGGTTCGACTTGGACATGGTCCTTCTGGCCTCGGGCGAGGCAGCGGCCTGCATCCACACCGAGCTCTACCGCTGGCGCCAGGCGGGAAGGCTCATCGAACTGCGCAGGGGTCTTTTTGTGTTCGCCGAACCCTGGCGAAAAGCTCCTATTTCCCCCGCCTCACTGGCTCAGGCCATCTACCCGCCTTCGTACTTGAGCGGTGCCTGGGCTTTGGGGTACTGGGGGCTTATTCCGCCTCAGGCGGAATTTAGTTCGGTAAGCGCCAGGCCGGCGCGCAGTTTCGAAAACAGCTTTGGGCGCTACACTTATACCTGTCTTCCCAGGGATCTCTTGTTTGGAACGACAATACTAAGCACAGCTTTTACAGGCGCGCCGGAGGAAGGGCTCAAGGCCTTGTCGCTGGCACCCAGGGTAGCCTTGCCCGAAAAGGCTTTTCTGGACTTCTGCTTCATGCAAGGGGGAGACTGGGATGCCGAAAGGCTGGAGGGCTTGGGCATCGGGGCAGGCGCAGAGTTGGACGCAGGGAACATGGCGGGCATTGAGGCCGGCGCGCTGGACTTGGAGCGGCTGAGGGCGATGGCAGCGCGCGCCGGCCGGCCGCGGCTGATCCGGGCTGCCGCCGCATTAACTGCCCTTTTGGCCAAGTCAGGACGAGTCTCCGCTTCGCCTGCCGCCGGCCAGGAGGCTTCGCCATGATACGTGAATCCATACTGGAGTTGGCGGCGGCGGCCCGGCCCGAGGATAGGCAGGCTCTTATCCTCGCTTGCCTGGAGTCAGCCCTTCTCAAATCCTTCCACGATTCAGCGGTCTACTCTTCAATCTGCCTCTGTGGAGAAAGCGCCGCAAGATACTATCTGCACGCTAAACCGCTTCAAATCCTGGAAAACACGGGTTGGGGAGAGTTGTCATTCAAGCTTCTGGACCGAAAAGGCTATGCCCCAGAGCGCTGGTTATTCAAAGCCCAGCGCTATATCCGGTTTATGAATCTGGATACTCGAATCGCCTTTACCCGCAAGGCCAATCTTCACGTGGGCTGGATAAGGGCGCCAGGCCTGGCTGCAGAGGCAGGCATAGCCCTGGGAAAAGGAGTTGAGCTGGGTATCAAGATTCTCATCGATCCAAATCTCTCGGCTACTCCTCTAGCTTGCATTCCAGCCCAGATCGAAGGCTGGGGCGAGTACTATTCCTTAATAATGGAGAGATCGCTGAGCTGAAAAAACCTGGGCAAGCGACCGCTATCGTTGGTCGCCTACCCCGGGTAGATCTCAGGGCAAACCGTGCAAGCCATGAGCAGGGATAACTCCAATTCTCTTTTTAGTAAGCTCCCTGGCTGTGCGGTTGCAGGCTTCCACCTTGTCCAGGAAATTGGTCTGCAGATTATCCCAATCCCCCGAGGCAATTACCTCTGATTTTTCCCTGAAATAATCCAGTATATCAGAGCTGTGCTTTCTGCCAGCATCGACCTCAGGATCGGCACCCTCATGTTTGGCCGAGATGTTAGGCACCTTGGCCGCCACTTCCAGCAGTTCGTCCCTCTTGTTGTAGGGCTGAATCACTATGCTTCGATATGTCTCGGTGATGTGGTGTTCAAAGCGTATGCCGCGTTCGAATCCCAGGCTTTTTCTTACAAAAGAGCTTGCCTCGATTGTGTCGTTGTTGACCGAGTTGGACCAGTTGAAGCCCACGAGGGGCGTACTGCCATCGTCCCGGCTGAAAAGCTTGGCGGCTGTCATTATCCAGAGTGCGTGGTAGGGATTATCGGATCCGAAGAACACGGAAATCTTGAAATGAATATCCACTCCCAGTTTGTAGAGTAGAAAGCCCAGGAAAATTGTGCCAGCATTAAAGTTCAGCACATCCTGAACTCCATAATTCGTGTAGTAGTATAGAAATTCCTTTACCCAGGCCAGAGCGTGCTCATTAGGTTGGCCAATACCACCGAAATAGCCCGTGATAGTCGCGGGGCCGCCTAGATGGGGGTTGGAGCCATCGGTGCCCTTGGTATCCAAAGTCTCCACAAAAGAAGCGCCCATGATATCCAGGGCCGCCAGAATAGCTGGCAAGTCTCCGTCGGCTTCCGATTCCTTCATCTTCCTCACGGCGATAAAACGGCCGGGCACTAGGCTTTTTTCCTTTATGGCCCTTTCGCACATCGGTCGTATCCATGGGAAGTATTGAAGCGCCGAGACCTCCAGGGTAACCGCAGAGGCATGGTCGACCGCTGCGCTTGTGCCCAAGATTCCTTGCTCATAATCCTTCAAGCCCACGAATGCCTTTTTTTCCTTCATCTGTCTGAGCCATTCCAAATCCTTGAGATACTCCTTGTTCCTGGCCCCAATCTTGGCGAAGAGCGCTTCGGGCTTTCTTGCCGCTATCGCCTTGGCGTTGATTTCCTCCGGAGTACCAAAGGCGGACACTATTTTCAGGAATTCCTTCATAACCGGAGCTTCGGGATCGACAAGAAGCTTGTTAAAGGCATTCAGGCGCTCAGCTGGAATTTCCAGCCTATTTTGCAGATTGCTCATATGCGTATCTCCTTCTTCTATATTTTCCAGCGGCGTGGTTACACATGATTTCTCAACATGAGTTCCGCCGGGTGAGGCGAGAGGTATACCTGGCCTGCCAGGTAGGGTTCTTTGTACTTGCGCACATAATGCTTGATCATGGTTATGGGCACTATGAGAGGAACCAGGCCGGACTTGTACTGCTCAATTATTTCCAGCAGTTCAGCCTTTTCATCGCCGCTCAATTGCTGCTTGAAATAGCCCAGGATATGCATGAGCACATTGGCGTTCTTTTTCTCCGTGGCCAGCAGCGAAAGGGCTTTCATGAAAAGCTCTTCATACCGCTGAAAAAGGCTGGCACGGTCCATTTCCTTAGGTTTGGCCACCAGGGCTCCCAGCTCCCGGTAGATGGGGATAGAGTGGGCCATGAGCAAAAGTTTATGAGCAGTGTGGAAGTCCACCAAGGTTCCAATCCCTAAGCCTTTGCCGCCCGGGTTCTGGGTTAAAAGCCCGCGCAAGCGCGCGTACGCAAAAACCCGTTCAATAAAGTTTTCCCGCAACTCTGGATCGTTTAGCCTTCCTTCTTCCTCCACTGGAAGCAGGGGAAAGCGCCTTACAAAGGCCGCGGCGAAGAGACCCCGGCCGCTTTTACCCGGAAAGCCTTCCTCGTTGTACACTTTTACCCTATAAAGCCCTGAACTAGGCGAATCCTTCTTAAAAATAAAACCAGAGAGCCCCTCCGGCACAAGAGCTTCAACCCTTGCGGCCGCATAGCTCTGCATCCTTTCGGTGTGGTCTATGCCAGTTTTGTTGGTCACCAGCCTCGGGTCGGCGGGGTCGCCTACAAGCCTCATGGCTTCCCTTGGAATGGGAAGGCCGCACTCCACCTCTGGACACACGGGCACAAATTCAAAAAACGGCCCTAATGTATCCGTAATATACTTGTCGTGCTTGTGACCGCCGTCGTAACGCACTTCCCTGCCCAGAAGGCAGGCGCTTACTCCTAATCGTATTTTTTCCATAGCATGTTCATACTAGCCCCTGGGCAGGTGGGAAACAAGCGCCGGCTGAAACGAAGTATTTTTAAGGCGGCAGGGAGCTAACCCAGAGAACGCGCCATGCCTTGGCGCTCCAGCGTGTAAATCAGTACATTATTCTAACTATGGAAAGAAAATTTACCTTTACAAAAAAAGTAGTAAGGAGTTTGCTTCTGCTGAGCTTTTTAGGTTTGGCAGCCTTTACGATTCCCGCCCAGACTAAAATCTCCGCAATGACGGCCAAGGCACTCAAAGACCTTATGGATGCCAAAAAAGACCTTGTGCTTTTAGATGTCCGGACACTGGAAGAATACCAGGAAGCCCACATTCCCGGTGCCCTGCTTCTGCCCTACGACCAGATAAACGCCGCCAACGCGCTCAAGGCAATAGGCAAGGATAAGAACCGCACTATAGTGGTGTATTGCCGAAGCGGGAGGCGCAGCGAAATCGCAGCCTCAAGCTTGGCCAATCTCGGCTATACCAGGATCTTCGACTTAGGCGCTATAGCAGCCTGGCCTTTCGGAACCGTCAAGGGCACCAACCCTTAGGGCTCGCGCTAGATCAGAGCTTGAATATTTCCCTGACTTTTTCCTCTAGGTCGCCCGCAGCTTTTTCTATACCCTCGCCCACTTGGTTGATCACCCTCAATATGGGGTCATCGCTCTTCTTGAATTCCTGTCGGTAATAATCGTAACCCTGCTTGGCATCGTTTTTAGCCTGGAAATCATCCCTGGTACCCCGCCGGATGTAGTCGCCCTCCAGAATTGCCTTGAAAGCTCCCGAGGCCGCCCATGTCTTCA
>CAZHFN010000044.1:8780-13163 GCA_964531105.1 uncultured Treponema sp.
ATGTAGTCGCCCTCCAGAATTGCCTTGAAAGCTCCCGAGGCCGCCCATGTCTTCAATTCTCCTAACCTCACCACGGGATAGGGATGGGATAGCTTCATCTGCCCGAAGATCTTGTGCACAGAATCCAGTAGCGTTTTCTGTGATTCGTACTCCTGAGCCTGGGCGAAGAAATCGTTCAGGTTAACCTGGGACAAATCCTCGGCCCCCGCCATTTTCATCAGGATATTATAGGAAGGACCTTCGTCCTGAACCGCTAAAAGCTCGGCCCTGTCGCAGGAGAGCTCACTCTTCCTGTTCCACTCCATGAGGGCTGCCCACACCGCGCTTTTTATGAGCTCTCCCATGGGTATGAAGCTCAGCGATATGTTGGAAAGAAACCATATCAAGGTCTTGTAAAGACTGTGGCCGCTCATTATGTGCCCCATCTCGTGGGCCAGCACCGCCTTTATCTCCTGTTCCTCAAAATGTCTGAGTATGGAGGAGTTGATCGTTATAAAAGGCTTTTCCACACCCAGAGCCCCGGCATTGAACATAGGATTCTGGCACACATAAAGTTCAGGGCGGTATTCCCAGTCGAAGGTCTCTACGATATCGTCCATGAGGGAGTTGAGCTTGGAAAATTGATTTTGGCTTACCTTAACATTGGAAGCCAGCACCTCCAGTCTCAAACCTCGCTCGGTAGCCGCGGAGATAAGCTTTTTAGCCAGTTCGTCCAAGCCTTTCAGTTGCTGCACCGCGCTCAGCGCTGCCTTATCGGCGGGATGCTCCCAAGACCTGGGATCGATGGCATAGAGCTTTTTAATTTTAGCGTTCAGCACTATATGGTTCCTCCCCGACCAATGATAAACCCGACCCTCGTATTGTCAACAATCTTCGTCATAAATACTTTTCCTTGACATGGCAGGCATCAGGCACGACAATCGGTAGGGTACCCCACACCATGGACAAGAGGAAAATGTGAAAGAAATACAAAAGTTCGACATGTTGAAAAAACCCCTGAGACAGCGTTTTTTCTGGACTCTCCTGGCCTGGCTTTTAAGCTATCCCGAAACAAAAAAACGCAAGCTGAAAATCATTAAAGTAGGCATGGAAGGGCTAAAACCGCCTTTTCTTTTCCTTTCCAACCACATGGCCTTTGTGGATTTCAAGGTGGCTACCCGTGCCCTCTTTCCCTTCAGAGCCAACTATGTGGTGGCCATCGACGGTTTTCTCATCAACGAGTGGCTGCTAAGGCAGGTAGGCTGCATATGCAAGCGCAAATTCACCGACGATCTGCTCCTTATTAGGCATATGAAGTATTCCCTGGAGACCAACAAAGCTGCCCTAGCTCTCTATCCCGAAGCCCGCTATTCCTATTGCGGCACCACTTCGGTGCTTCCTGAGTCCTTGGGAAAACTGATTAAAATGTACAAAGTGCCGGTAGTAACCTTTATCCAGCACGGCAACTATCTTTCCCAACCCCAATGGAATCTGAGCCAGCGGGAATGCCCCCTGGAAGTCACGATGACCAAGGTGCTCAGCCCGGAGCAGATCGAAAAAACCAGCGTCCCCGAGATCAACAGAATCATCAATGAAGCCTTCAACTACGACGAATACCGCTGGCAGAAGGAAAACAACATCGTCATCGATTTCCCGGACCGCGCCAAAGGCCTGCACCGCATCCTTTACCAATGTCCTCATTGCCTCGCCGAATCCATGATGGATTCGGACAAGGACGAGTTGTGGTGCGGGAGCTGCCATAAACACTGGAAGATGAGCGAATTGGGCGAACTATCGGCAGTGGTGGGAAAAACAGAATTCTCCCACATCCCCGATTGGTTTGAGTGGCAACGCGGCCAGGTAAGAAAGCAGGTACGAGAAGGGAAGTACTTTTTCAAGGATCAGGTTATCGTCGATTCACTGCCCAACGCCAAGGGCTACATCCGCCTCGGAGAGGCTACACTCACCCACACTGCTGAGGGTTTTATTCTAGAAAAAGAAAGCGAAGGCGAGAGTCTGCGCTTGGAAAAGAAGCCTCTCTCCCTCTATAGCCTTCATGTCGAATACGACTACAAGGGAAAGGGTGATTGCATCGATCTTTCCACACTGGAGGATACCTTCTACATATATCCCATCACCAGAAAAAATGTGGTGACAAAGCTGCAATTCGCCGTGGAGGAGATCTATCAACTAAAGCAGGAAGAACAGGCCGCTAAACGGACGGCCAGCCTCTTGGCCCGCAGTTCTGTAGAGCTGAAGCAATAAGGTTTCAACATCGGCTACCGCTCTCCCGAGGCCGATGTCGATGGCGGATGCTGATTAGAGCTTGAACCTCTTCTTGATTACCACTTCGGCTTCCAGCCAGTCGGAAAGTTCGTCGCCCGGGAGTCCCTTAGCCTTGCGATTTTCATATACCTTCTGAGCCTCGGCACGGATTTCCTTCTCCAGCTGTTCTACACTCAATCTAGGGCTGGTCTTCTTTACCTTGGGCGTCGCCGTAAGCGCAGCTTTAGAGGCAGTTTTAGGTGCGGCCTTAAAGGCGGCTTTGGGTGCGGCCTTTTCGGCCTTTACAGTTTTCTTTTCAACCATATCTTTCTCCTTTATAGATTTAAGATTTTTTTATTCCCTTCAAGAACTGACTCAACTATATCTGATTTTTCTAATTTAAGACAAGCATTACCCCGGCCTTCTCCGCCTGCCCGAGATTATCGCAAAAACTTCACCTGCTCTTGCCGAAGGCCACAAAGTTGATGTATATTATTTTTTGAATTTTACCTACAATTTGGTAGTCAATTATTGGGAGAACATTACTGCGATGAGCGGAGCGACAGGCAATAGTCACGAAAACCTCCTGAGTGCCGCGGAAACCCTTTTCTCCAGAAAGGGCTACGCATCGGTTACTCTCAGAGACATCGCGACAGCCCTAGGCCTACGCCACGCATCCCTCTACTACCACTTCCCCGGCGGCAAGGAAGAACTCTTCATTGAAGTAATGCGCTACAGTATACTGCGGCACGGACAAGCCCTGACAGAAATCCTGGATGAGGCCGAAGGAGATATACGCGGCCAACTCTACGGCAGCGCCACATGGTTACTCTCCCAGCCCCCACTGGACTTGGTTCGGATGTATCAGTCGGACATGCCCTCCATAGACCAGGAAAAAGCCCGCAAGCTCATGGAAGAGCTGCAGCAAGAGATACTTCTGCGCCTCCAGATTGCCCTTCAAAAAGCCGACGATACAGGCCAGATTTACTGCCCCAACCCCGCCCTGGTGAGTGGAGCCCTGGTGGGCATGCTGGAAAGCTTTCATTCCATGCCCGAATTCGCCGTACGGGGCAGTAAAATCACCATGGCTCAGGAACTCATTGAAATCCTGCTTCGCGGCCTTGAATACCGCGGATCGGAAAATATAAATCTCGATATCGAAAAGGAGTTATCATGAAAAAGTTCAGGATCGATCCAAGCGCTGTCAGCGCAAAAGCCTTCATCCTCACCGCATTCTTTCTCTTTTCAGCTCTTACCGGTCTTGCGGCCCAGGTACCCGTAGAAATCTGGGCCCAGGCCGAAGGCGGAACTCTCAAACTGCTGAATCATACCTATCGCGTAGGAACCGTGGCAGATGGCAACGACACCTTCAATTTTGTCACCCAGGGCGGACAGGAAATTCTCTCTTTCTTTGATCGCTACACCCTCGGAACCACCATCGCCGAGAAGCACGAAGTATCCTTCCTCTACCAACCTCTCTTGCTCGTCACCGATGTAAAATTCAAGAATGCGGTCAAGATTGACAATGTCACCTTTGCCGCTGGCACTCCCATGCAGCTTACCTACAGCTTCCCCTTCTATAGGACCACCTATCGCTACCGTTTCCTCGGCGACAACCGCAGCAATCTTTCGGGCGGACTGGCCATACAGCTCCGCAACGCATCTATCCGTTTCGAGGAAAAGAGCGGCGCCAACGGTCAGCTTGTAGTGTCGCAGAATCTTGGCATCGTGCCAGCTCTCTCGCTTGGCGGCCGGCTCGGTCTGGGCCAATCGGGCTTCCTCGCCTTTGAGGCTACGGGCAGCTACGCTTCCAGCGCCTTCTTCAACGGTGCCGATTTCCAATTCGAAGGCTCCATCCTGGATGCCTCGGTACGAGGCGGCATAGCCCTGGACAAGCGCTCTGAGATATTCCTCAATGGCCGTTTCTTCGGCGGCTCGGCCAGCGGAACATCCCAGTATCCCGATCTCTACTGGAGCGAGGCAGTCAGCAACACCACCGAAAATATCATCGCCGCATTGAGCCTGACCGCAGGTGCAACCCTGAGGCTGCGCTGAAAAAATAGCCGGGCGGTATCGATCGCCGTCCGGCTTGACCCGGACTAATGGCCCGTGTAGGCTTCGCTCAGAAATCAGGCATGA
>CAZHFN010000045.1:0-5801 GCA_964531105.1 uncultured Treponema sp.
GATACCCAGCTGGCTTACCTGGAGGGCGCTGTCGGGAGCCGAAACCCTGGGAGGACTCCTGGCCGCGCTGGCCAACCTTGGTCTGGGCTTGGGCGCCGCCACCATTATTGCGCTGCTGATGGGTAAGCCCTATGTACACTGCATCCGGATTTTTGGCGAATCGAGCTTTGTGCGAGCCAAGGGAGCCGCGGCGCGTAGGGCAGAGAGAGAATCACGGACTACCAGGAGTCCCCTTGTCAGCATGCTTGTAAGGGAGCTCAGGCTGATGAACAGGGAGCCGATGTACTTCATCAATGGTCCCTTTATCGTGATTTTGATGCCGGTTCTGCTGGCGGTTATGTTCTTTGCCCAACGCAGCAGCCTGGAGAGCCTGATGTCGATGCTCGGCCCCCTCGTGTCGGGTCCTGCAGGCTATCTAATTCCCGCGGCCTTCGGGGCTTTTCTGGGCTCATCCACCAGCATAGCCTGTACCTCTGTGTCCAGGGACGCGAAGGCTATCGCGTGGATACGGGCTCTGCCTGTCAGGCCTTTGGACTACTTCGGCGCCAAGATTCTTCATGCTGAGATTTTCACCGTCTGGGGCACGATTATTGGTTGTGGAGCAGGCTGGTTGGTCTTCAAGACTAGCGCTGCCGATTTGGCGTTGGCTGCCATACTCTCTCTCTTATTTTCGACCGCTTTCAACATGGGTGGCCTTTGGCTGGATACTGCCTTTCCACGATTAAAATGGGATAACCCGGTGGCAGCGATGAAGCAGAACGTAAACGCGGTCATTGTCATCCTGGGCGTGATGGGACTCATTGCCGCGTTGGGCGCTTTTACATTCCTGACAAATCTGCCACGAAGCGTCTACGCGCTCATTTACGGCGCTTTATTCACGATTTTCATTCTGCTATGGATAAAAGTGTTTCCGGGATTTGCCGAAAGGCGTTTAGTGAAAATGGAATAGCCTGAAAAGCGCACTCATCGCCGGGTTGATTTATTAAATCGCTTAACGCACTATAAAGTCAGTCGAGAGGAATACGATATTCCACCCACCGCACCCTACCGTCGATAATAGCCTGGCGGGCGCTTTTCTCTATCTTGGATAGTGAAGATTCACCGGTCTTTACTTCGACAAAGACAATCTCTTTTATTTCTCCGGAACCTGCTCCGCTAAAACATACGTAGTCCAGCGGTTTTCCTAGGAAACGGGCGTCCTCCACCGGGCAGGGGAAGTCGGGCAAATAGGGGGCGAGCTGTTCGGCCGCCTGGCCTGTCAGCACAGCCCTGGATCGTTTTACCGCATCATCTCGCTCGGCTTCGAGGCGGGCTGCAAGGTCCCGCTCAATCTCCAGGCGTCCATTGCGCCTGCCTAAAACGAGCCCAAAAAAAAGACCTATGCAGAATAGGGCGAGAATGCCTATCAGCGCAATCAATAAGGTGATATCGGCTGGATTCATAAGGATAAGCATACACTAGAGGGTAAGAAAAAAAAGGACCGAAGCGAGATGAAGAGTTTGTCCATCTGCCTCGGCCCCTACCGTTAGTTTTACTTATTCCGCTTCAGCTGGAGGCTGCTGCCTTGAATTTTTCCTTATATTCCAGAACTTTCGCCGCGAAGTCGGTTTGAGCCTGGCCCGTGAGACCTGCGGAGATACTATCGGCCGCAGCGTTGAGAGCGTCGGCCTGCTTGGAAATGTTCTCCGCCTCGGTCAAAGCGGCGGGATTGCCGGCATTCGCCTTAGCCGATGCTTCCGAATAGGATGCGATGATGGCATCATAGGCGGTAATCCAAGCTGCGGGATCCTTGATCTCAGCGGTAGCCTGGGCAGGGTCTGCAGTCGAAACAGACTGGGCAGCAGCCTCAGGGCTTGTCCCGGAGGCTTTGTCAGCCTTGGGGGTGCAAGAAACAGCAAGAAGAAGGATCGCGAAAAATACCAAGACACGCTTTAACTTCATTCTTAACTCCTTATGTCCAAGAATCGTGCGAGATACTACACCCGAGACGTATTCATGTCAATGTATAGCACGATATGCGAAGCATTCTTTATAGAACCGCACGCTACTCTAAAGGAGAACGCGGCATGCCAGGGGGGATAAAACCGGCTTGCGAATTTAGCATTGGCAGGTCTAGAGTAACTACATGCTTAGGTTTGGACTGCGTGCCCACGATTTTGGACCCTTCGGCAAGCTTCCCGAGTCGTCGTATATCCTGGCTGAAAGAATCGCTTCCTATGGCGTAGGCTGCCTTCAGTTGGCTCTTTCCAAGGCATTCCCGGATTATCCTGCCCAAGCGGGATTGATGAGCCCGGGCTTTGCCCGGGGAATCAGGGATGCCTTCGCCACACGATCCCTGGCCATTACCGTGCTCGGCTGCTACATAAATCCCGTGCATCCCGATGGCGATGAACTCGATCGACAGCTACGGCGCTTTGAAGAGCAGCTGCGCTTCGCCAGGGATTTCGGCTGCGCAGTTGTGGGAACAGAAACAGGTTCCCTGAACCCCAATTGCTCCTGGCATCCGGCTACTGAAGGAAAAGCGACGTTCGACACGCTCTGCGTTTCAGTTGAACGCCTGGCAAAGACAGCGGAACGTTGTGGTTCACTAGTCGCTATCGAGCCGGTGGCCGACCAGCACACCATTTCCAGCATAGAGAAGACAAAGCTCCTACTGGAGCGCATAGACTCGCCGGCTTTGGGCATAATTTTCGATCCGGTCAACTTGATACCCCAAACAGGGTTGAAAGAAAGCCAGGGAGAATTTTTCGAGCGCGCCTTTACGGCATTCGGCTCGAGGATTGTCGCGGTCCACATAAAAGATTTCCTCACTAAAAATGGAAATAAGGCGGAGATTGTCGCGCCGGGAGCCGGCGAATTCGATTTTCATGCCTTTTTCCGCCTTCTCCAAGTCCGGAAACCCGGCGTGGATGTCCTGCTGGAGAATACTTCACCCTCGACGGCCCCCGGGGCCTTGGCCTTTGTACGGCGAATAGCGGAAGAAAGCGCTCTGACTTCGTAGCTGTCGGATTTGATTGCATGAAGCGCTAAGGGTTTAAAGCCCTTAGCGAGGCAGTACCTGATGCTGTATCATGGGAGCCAATGGCATTCCTTCCCGCGAGCATTGCAGAACTTGAAAAGACCGGTTTGCACCCCGGTGACCTCGATGTGGTAATCGTCACCGGCGATGCCTATGTCGATCATTCTTCCTTCGGCATTGCCATTATCGGGCGGGTGCTAGAGGCCGAAGGTTATAAAGTAGGCATCCTGTCCAGACCCGATCCCGACGATGTGGAAGCCTTCAGGCTCCTGGGCAAGCCGAAGCTTGCATTCCTGGTAACCGCGGGGGCTGTCGATTCCATGGTTTCATCCTACACGGCCAACAAGAAACCCCGATCCGAGGACGACTACGCGCCTGGGGGCAACAAGGCTCTCTGCCTGCGCAGTGACGGGAGTATTGGGGAAGGTTGCAGGAACCGTCCCAACGCAAGGCCGGACAGGGCTGTCATCCATTACACGACAATGTGCAGGCAGGCCTACAAGGGCGTTCGCATCATCATCGGGGGCATAGAGGCCAGCCTCAGGCGGCTGGCCCATTACGATTACTGGTCGAACAAGGTGCGCAAGTCCATTCTGCTGGATTCCAAGGCGGACATTCTGGTGTATGGCATGGGCGAGCGGCAGATCAAGGAAATAATGGCTCGATTGAGATCGGGCATGGACGCCGAGCTTTCGGGCATACCTGGAACGGTCTGGTCAGCCTTCGTAGGCTCATCCACAGCTTCAACACTCGCCCAGAAGTTCCCCGCAAGCCTCGTGCTTCCAAGTTTCGAAGCCATTTCCGGAGCGGATGCCGAAGCCAAACAGAATTTCCAGGCGTCATTTGCAATTCAATATGCCAACACCGATCCTTATTCCGGCCAGCGCTTGATAGAACCCTGTGGTGACAGGGCGGTGATACAAGAAAAGCCGTCCCAGCCCCTGGGTAGGAAGGAATTGGACGCTATCTACGCCCTTCCTTACGAACGAAAAGCCCATCCGATATATGAGGCCTTCGGGGGCGTGTCGGCATTGGCGGAGGTTAAGTTTTCCCTGCTGTCCTCCCGGGGATGTTTTGGAGCCTGCTCATTCTGCGCCTTGAGTTTTCATCAGGGGCGGCAGGTGAATTCCCGGAGCGCAGAAGCCATTCTGGACGAAGCGCGCATATTGACGACGTTGGACGATTTTAAAGGCTATATCCACGATGTCGGAGGCCCCACCGCCAATTTCAGGCGTTCGGCATGCAAAAAAATGGATAGCCACGGCGCTTGTCTGGATAGGCGCTGCCTCGCTCCGGAACCCTGCGTCGGGCTGGAGGTGGACCATAAAGAATATGTCGCCTTGCTCCGAGCCCTCAGGAAGCTTCCGGGCGTAAAAAAGGTATTCGTGCGATCCGGCGTGCGCTTCGACTATGCGATGTTGGATAAGAGCGGGGAGTTCTTGGCCGAACTCGTGGAACACCATATATCAGGACAGTTGAAGGTGGCGCCGGAACATGTCTCCGAGAAGGTTCTCGCCCTCATGGGCAAACCCTCGCGCCAAAGCTACGACGCCTTTGTCGAACGTTATTCGGCTTTGAACCGTGAAAAAGGCCTGAAACAATATATCGTGCCCTATTTTATCTCCTCCCACCCCGGATCGGGATTGCCTGAGGCGATAGAGTTGGCCGAATACTTAAGGGATACTGGATTCGTACCCGATCAGGTCCAGGATTTCTACCCAACTCCAGGAACGCTGGCCACAGCCATGTATTGGTGCGAAGCCAATCCTCTGGACGGCAAGCCTGTGCATGTAGCCAAGGGCGAAAGGGAAAGGGCCATGCAGCGGGCCCTGCTCCAGTACAAGGCTCCGGCCAACGCAGATTTAGTTCGGCAAGCCTTGGTCGAAGCCGGAAGGGAAGATCTTATTGGGACTGCACGGCATTGTCTGGTAAGGCCAGACGAGCGATCCTCTCGCCCAAGAAATCAGCCCTTACGCCGCCGGAACTGAGATCGGCCAACCTGGAATAAAATCGCTCTACTTCAGCGCTCGGGACTTCTACATCAAGCAGTATCGTTTCCAAAAACTTCTCGTCTCGGATAGATGCGCTGAATTGGGGAAGGCTTGATTTGAATGTGTCAAAGAGCGCGTAGGGCAGATCGATATGCAGACTGGCTATGGCAGTGAGCACTCCTCTTCGCGTGTGCTCCAACACTCTCTTACCGGCTTCGGAGTAGGTCTTAACCAAGCCCCCCGTACCTAGGAGAGTACCCCCAAAATACCTGGTTACCACCACCGCCACATTACCTAAGCCCGAACCATGGAGCACCGATAACAGTGGGCGCCCCGAAGTACCCGATGGCTCCCCGTCGTCGGAGCAGAACTCAGTACTCGATTTGCCGCCACCCACAATGAAGGCAGGCACGTTGTGCGACGCATCAGGAAATTCTCGGCGTATGCGGTCTATGAAAGCCCTGGCATCCTCCACTGAATCCACATAATCAAGGCTCGCGATAAAGCGGGAATTGAGGACGCTCATCTCGACCCGGGCAGGTCCGAGGGGCACCTGATATGTTGCTTTAATCAAGGTTGTGCGCTCCCTATGTTCCAGTTTTGTGATCCAGTTTTAAAAAGTGACCGAAGCGCTCTTTTTTCGTCAATAAATAGGCCCTATCGTTATCGTTGGTGGGAAGCTCATGCTGTACACGTTCAATAACCCTTACGCCATGGCGTTCCAACTCTTCCACCTTTTCAGGATTGTTGGTCATGAGGCGGACGCTTTTTATGCCTATCTTTTTAAGCAT
>CAZHFN010000045.1:5901-12334 GCA_964531105.1 uncultured Treponema sp.
AGGTCGCAGGTCCAATACTCCACATCCCTGAATCGATAGGTGTTGGGAAAGGATGCTAGATACTTTAGGCTTTGGGGTGCCCAGCCTAGCTCTTCTCTGCATTCCCTCAGAACAGCTTCATCGGCTCCTTCCCAGGGATCCACAAAACCACCGGGCAGAGCGAGAAAGCCCTTTTTCGGCTCTTTGGCGCGGCGCAGAAAGAGGCAGCTACCCTGGGCATTGAGAATGAGGCCCGCGGCGGCGGCGACATTATGGAAATAGTCAAAACCGCAGCCAGGGCAATGCCAAGCTCTTCCGTTCCAGTCTATGCCCACTCGACCGCAGGAGGGACAGTAACGAAAGAGACTTTCTGCGCCATGTGCTTCACTGATCGGCCTATTTTCCATACTATTAAGTATAGAGTATGAGCAGGACAAAAGACGAGGCCGCCAAAAGCTCGGCGCAAGAACCTTCCACTTCCGATACCCAAGGGCAAGAGAGCCAGGCGACGCGTAATTCCCGGTTCAGAACGCTTGTACGCCAAGCGCCCCAGTCGCCTGGGGTGTATGTGATGAGGGACGGCACAGGCGCCATCATTTATGTAGGCAAGGCCAAGGTGCTGAAAAACCGTCTTTTATCCTATTTTTCCGGCAAGAAGGACATAAAAACTCGGCATTTGGTTTCGCGCATCGATTCGATAGAGTGGATACTGGCGAGCAGCGAATACGAAGCCCTTCTGATAGAAAACAATCTGATAAAAGAACATAATCCCAAATACAATATCAATCTCAAGGATGGAAAGACCTATCCCTCCATCAGAATCACCGCCGAGGAATACCCTAGGGTCTTTCGCACCAGAAGGATTATAAACGACGGGTCGGAGTACTACGGCCCCTTCCCCAGCGCCGAGACTATCGATATCTATCTCGAACTTATAAAAAAGCTTTTCCCCCTGCGCAGATGCATTACCATGAAAAAGCGGCAAAGCCCCTGCATGTACTATCATATCGGTCGCTGCCCAGGGCCCTGCGCTGGCAAGATAAGCCGCGAAGCGTACATGGAGCGGGTGGAGAGTATCAAAAAACTGCTCTCAGGCCAAACAGCAGGACTCTTGGCAGAGCTTGCAACAAAAATGGAGTCCGCCTCCCAGGGCTTCCGCTTCGAAGAAGCAGCGAGTTTCAGGGACTCCATAAAAGCTGTCGAGCAGTTCGTAGGGCGGAGCAACGCTCAGGATTTCGACCTGAGCGCCCGAGATTATCTTTCCTGGCACTGCGATGGAGATCTCATTGCTTTCGTGGTCTTTTCAATGCGGGAAGGCAAGCTCAACGGGAGGGACAGCTTTGTATCCCCTCTCTACTCCGACGAGGGCGAAGCCTTGCAGAGCTTCCTGGGCACCTACTACAGCCAGGACAGGCTACCTCCCCCCTCGGTGTATACCATGAAAAAATTGGAATCCAAGGCAATACTCCAATATTTCAAGCAACAGCTGGGGACGAAGGTCAAACTGCTTCAACCCAAAGAGCAGCGGCATGCGGCATCGATAAACCTGGCATCCCAGAATGCCCGGGAAGAACTGATCAAGCGCCGCAGAGAGTTGGGGGACAGGAGCGCCCTTCTGGAACTGCGCTCCGCCTTGGGGCTGTCGGCCTTGCCCCTGAGAATTGAAGGCTTCGACATAGCCCAGCTTTCGGGCAAGCACACGGTTGCCTCTCTCGTGAGTTTTAAGAACGGAGTGCCCGACAAGAAAAATTACCGGTATTTTAATATTCGCAGCCTGGCCGGCGGAATAGACGATTTTAGCGCCATGAGAGAAGCGGTAGCCCGGCGCTACACCAGGCTCATCAACGAAGAAGCCGAACTGCCCGATCTGATTCTGGTGGATGGAGGAGCCGGCCAGGTTTCGGCTGCAGCCGAGGTGATCAGAGAGTTGGGCATGGACTGTGATCTGGCGGGCTTAGCCAAAAAAAACGAGGAAATATATCTGCCCGAACAAGTCGATCCCATTGTCCTGCCCCACGATTCTCCCGCCCTGAGGGTTCTAGTGGCCGTACGGGATGAGACCCATCGTTTCGCCACCGGACTTTCAAGAAAACTCAGGGAGAAGGATTTGAAGCTTTCGGTCTTGAGTTCCATAAAGGGAATTGGCGACGTTAAATCAAAGAAGCTCATGAAAACCTTTGGATCCTTGGGAGGCATAGCCGCAGCGGATATCACATTACTGGCCAAGACTGCGGGTCTTTCCATGGAAACGGCTCTCTTGGTAAAAGAGAAGGCCTCCTTATATTTGTGAACAAAGCTTGATATAAAGTAAAAAAATTTGACACCTCTCCTCGTCGATGGTAGTATTCAAGCCGTCCATTTCTAATCCCTCATTCATGTATCCATGGAGGCTTTCATGAAGAAACGCATGCTCTTCGCCATTGTCGCCCTTGTGCTCATAGCCGGGATCGCCGGCGCCCAGGGCAAGACCTATCAGCTCCGCACCTCGACCAACCTGGCCGGCGCCGGCACGATCGGAAAGGGTCTGGCTTATTTCGTCGACATTGTGAACAAGAAATCAGGCGGCAGGATCAAGGCCGTCGCCAATTTCGGCGCCGAGCTCGGCAGCCAGGCCGAACAGGTCGAAATGGCCCGCACCGGCTCCCTCGAGATGGTCGTGTCGGCCCCCGGCACGGGACCCGGCACCTGGGTTCCCCAGCTTATGATGTTCGAGTTTCCCTTCCTCTTTAAAGACAATGATCATTACCTGAGAGTGCTCAAAGGTCTGGAAGGCGAAGTCAGCGCGCTGGTAAAGCCCTACGGCTTTATCGCCACAGCCGGGCAGTCCATGGGCTCGCGCCACATGCTCACGAAAAAGCCCGTCACCAAGCTTGAAGACATCGCCAACATGAAGATGCGTGGACCGAACGCCGTCTATATCAGCATGTTCAAGTCGTTAGGCGCCGCCGGCACGACGATGGACTGGAACGAAATCTACTCCGCTCTCCAGACCGGCGTCATCGACGGCATGGAAGCCTCCCCCTCCATGATCAACTCGATGAAGTTCCAGGATGTGGCCAAGAACCTGACCATCACCGATCACATCATCGCCTGTGTGTACTATTTCTTCAACGAAAAGTGGTACAACAGTCTGCCTGCTGATCTGCAGAAGATCGTCATGGACTGTGCCCAGGAAGCGGCCCAGTACCAGGCGAAGCTGGACGAAGCCGACCAGGTGGCCTCCCTTGAAAAAATCAAGGCCGCAGGCGTGACGATCCATCAGCCGACAGACAAGGCCAAGTGGGTGGAAGCCTGCAAGCCCATGCTCAACGATTATAGGGCCAAGGGCAAGGCCTGGAACGATTTTATCGACAAGATGCTGGCCATCCAGTAAGCTACACGGAACTCTTACGGACGGGAGGTCGTCCCTCATTCTTCTCGGGACGACCTCCTCTTTTTTTTAATGGAGGCTTTTGTAAAAGTCAGAAGAGTTTTGCAAAAGCTACCTTTAAGGTACGTACGTTTCGTCCATTTTCATGCTTTTAGCATAAAAATGGACGAAACTACAAAGCCAATTTCAAAAGTTAACAAACTTTTGAAATTGGCTCAATGGAGATATCTGAATGGCAAGGAAATTCTACATTCTGTTCGACCGCCTTAGAGCCACGATGATGGTGAGTATTTCGACGTTTACAATTGTGCTCTGCTTTATCCAGATAATTCTGCGTTATTTCACCTTCATCGCGCTGCGCCCCTTCGCCTGGGGTGACGAGGTGCTGAGGCTCTCGGCCATCTGGGTGATCTTTCTCGGGCTTAGTATCGGAGTGAGGGAAGGCGCCCATTTCACGGTGGATCTCTTTCTGAACAAGATTAAATCTGAAAAAGCCAGGCGAGCTGTCGACACGACTATCGACCTTCTCGTGATGGGAATTCTGGCCCTCCTCACCTACAAGGGCTTTTCTTACACGATCACCAACACGATGAGCAGCCTGCAGAACATACAGATATCCATGGCATGGTTCTACGCTTCCATCCCCGTCGGCTGCCTCTTCGGCATCATCGAGTATCTCTACAAGATCTCATTCGGGAAAGGCTATAAGACCAGAATGCTCGCGAAGCAGTAAGGAAGGAGACAACCATGTGGCAGATCTGGCTTGTATTCGCGGTATTGCTGGCCTTTATTTTCGCGGGCCTTCCCATCTATATGTCGATCATTCTGACGACCGTGTCGTTCATGATTGGGATGAATCTCCCCCTCAACCTCGTCGTTATAAAAATGTTCGGAAGCGTCAATTCATTTTCGCTGATGGCGATACCCTTCTTTATCATCGCCGGCAACATCATGGCCAAATCGGACATCACCGATAAGATCATCGACCTTTCGGATTCCCTCGTAGGCCAATTCAAGGGCGGGCTAGGCCATGTCAATATCCTGGCTTCGATGTTCTTTGGGGGGATCCAGGGCTCGGGAATAGCCGACGCCTCGGCCATCGGCGGCATGTTAATCCCCGCCATGGAAAAGCAGGGCTACGACAAGGATTACGCCGTGGCCGTGACGGCGGGTTCGTCGATGCTCAGCCCTATCATACCGCCCAGCATAGCGATGATCCTCTACTCCTACTACACTGAAATTCCGGTGAGCAAGCTCTTCATGGGCGGGATAGTCCCCGGCGTCATCATCGCCAGCCTGCAGATGCTATGGAACCGCATCGTCTATTCGAGACGAGGCTATAATATCCCAACCACGAAATTCTCCATAAAGCGGCTGGGCAGAACCCTCGTCCGTTCGGTGGGCGCCCTGGCCATGCCCATCATCATCATCGGCGGCATCATCTCCGGCGTCGTCACGGCCACGGAATCAGGCGTCCTCGCCATCGTCTACGGTCTCATCTATGGCTTCTTCATCTCCAAGAAGCTGAAGCCGCGCGACCTCATCGATATACTGAAGAGTTCGGGTCTCACCACCGCCGTCGTCATGATCACCATCGCGGCCACGGGCGCCCTGTCCAATGTCCTAGTGCGCATGCGCTTTCAGGCCAATGTCACCGACTATGTTGTCAATGTCATCGGCAATCCAGCGCTGGGCACCCTCTTCCTGATGCTCGTAATCTTCGTGCTAGGCATGTTCCTCGATCCTACCGTCCTCATCGCCATGCTGGCGCCCACTATTCTCAGCATCGGCAATTCCTTCGGCTTCGGTGCGATCCACTACGGCGTCGTCATGGTTATCATGATGCAATTGGGCGCCATAACTCCTCCCGTGGGCTCTTTTCTCTTCGTCGCCTGCGCTATAGGGCAATTGCCGATAGAAAAATCCATCAAGCCCATGATCCCCTTTGTCATCACTATTATAATTGCGATATTGATAAGCTTTTTCGTGCCGCAGATCGTCAACTTCCTTCCCGATCTGCTGCTTGGCTGAGCGGCATCGCCGCTGAGGAGCATGATATGACAGGTATTGGAATAATCGGCTCGGGGGCCATAGCCTCAGTGCATGTCGACAGCTACAAGCGCCTCGCGGTGGACTGCGAGGTGAAGGCCGTCTGCGACACATTCAAGGCCAAGGCCGACGACCTCATCGCGGGAAAGGCCTTAAACGCGAAGGCCTACGATGACTACAAAAAACTCCTCTCGGACCCCGCAGTGGAGGCCATTTCGATCTGCTTGCCGCCCAGCACCCATGCACAGGTGAGCATCGACGCGCTGAAGGCGGGCAAACATGTCATCGTCGAAAAGCCCATGGCGAGCTCCCTGGAGGAATGCGATCGCATGATCGAGGCTGCCCGCGAAAGCGGAAAGATCCTCGCCGTAGTGAGCCAAAACCGCTACAAAACGCCCGTGGCCAAGCTCAAGACGATGCTGGATGAGGGCGCTATCGGCAAAGTTGTTTACGCCAGCTTCGATTCGCTCTGGTGGCGCGGCCAGGTCTATTACGATCTCTGGTGGCGCGGCACCTGGGCTCAGGAATCGGGGGGCTGCTTCATGAGCCATGCTGTGCACTACATCGATCTGATGCATTATCTCTTCGACATGCCTGCGACAGTAAGCGCTTCGATCCACAATGTAAGCCATGACAATTCGGAATGCGAAGATCTGGGCTTTGCGGACTTCAACTATAATGACAAAGTTATTCATTTTACCTGCTCTCTGGTGAGCCATGGAGAACGTCAGAGCATTGTAGTGGAAGGAGAGAAGGGTTCGATCAGCGTACCCTGGGCAGTATCTGCCAACAATCCTCTTCCCAACGGATTTCCCGAGGAGAATGCTGCGGGGAAAAAGGCATTGGAAGAGACCTATCAGGCAATCCCTGATCTTGTGCGAGAAGGCCACGATGCCCAACTTCTCAACTTTCTCAAGGCCATAGAGGGCAAAGAGCTGATAGCTTTGGACGGCGTGACGGGGAAAAAGACAATTGAACTTATCATGGGCATTTATAAATCCGCGGTGACAGGTAAACCCGTTGAATTCCCCATAA
>CAZHFN010000046.1:0-5083 GCA_964531105.1 uncultured Treponema sp.
GAGCGAAGGCATCATGTCGCAGAGGGCAAAGCTGGGATTGCCCACCTTGTCGGTCACGGCACAGTAACCGAAAAGTCTGCACACCAGAGCCCGGGCTGGATACACCATGCAGTTTTCTCCTGGTTTATCGGGGTTCCAGAAGGGGCAGGCCTGACTCAGCTTTTCCTCCGCCTTGCTCTGTGCGGCTACATCAGCCCTTGCCAGAAAATGCTGTATGAGCTCGGGCTTTTCCACTAACAGGTAGAGCGCCAGTCTTTCGGCTTCTAGAGGCGTGACATCGGGTATGAAGTGAATGCAGCAGGTGCCGCAGCGTTCAGGGCAGGCGATGGGGTTGCCTGCGTCCGCGGAAGCCTTTTTGAACTCAGCCTGGGCGGTTTCTATGCTTGTGTAAATTCTGTCCAGGACACTGAAGCGCCGCATGAGGGTGCTGTTCCACAAAGCTGGATGCATGATCAATCTCTTTTAGCGCCGATCTATGGCTTTTTCGCGCCGGGGCATGATACAGAGGCTCGATATCTTTGTTCAATAGCCTGTATGCCTTGCCCCTGTCTCGGTAGTATATTAGGATTTCCCGGTTCCGCCTCCTCCGGTGGAAGAATGGAATTAAAGGAGTATTGATGCGCATCCGTTCAAAAAAATCGTATCTGCTATTAAGCCTTGCTGTGGCGGTAGCCCTGCTTTTGCCCGCTGCCCCGCTTTTCGCCCAGAGTTCCGGCTCAGCCGAACAGGCTCAGCCTGTGGCTGAATCGGCTCCAGCCACCGAATCCGATGCCGTTTCGGCTTCCACCGAATGGGTGGAGGAAAGCCCTGCTGCAGAGGAAGCCCCGGCTACCGAAGCAGTCGTCCCAGTTACCTCGGCGCCAGCTACAAGCTCTGGCGAGCCCGGCTTCGATGTACTCTATGGAGATGCCTCGGACTTGGACAAGGAAATATTGGGCAAGGTGGAGCGCATGGCTGCCCAGGGCCAGTGGAAGAGCGCCTGGTCTGCCTTGGCCGAGCTCGATCCCAATAACACAAACCCTTTCATATTCGCGGAAAAAGTACGGCTTGCCCTGGATGGCTGGGCTCAAAACACCATGCACCTCCTCTTTGGTTTTGTAGACCTTCCGGAGGGTGAAAATCTCGAAATGCTCCGTTTTGGCACTCCTGAAACGGGAGACCCCGTCGAATTCAACCCTGCCCAAATTTCCGATTCCCTGGAAGAGCGAGGCGAGGCCATTCCTCCTGTGCTTTCCTTCATGTTGGGCAAGTATTACCACACGGTATGGGAAAACTATCAGGGACAGTGGCTCATGGCTGACGAAGAAATCCTGGTACGGGGTGTAGAGAGCTTTGACAGGGCCTTGGCCTATGATCTCTATTCTGCAGACAGCCTGGACAAGCATTCAGGTATGCTTATTGCGCTTCAGCGATTCGATGGGGCCGAGAAGGTCCTGTCCAAAGCCCTGGAATTAGCTCCTGAGAGCAACAGTCTCAGGGTGAGAATGGCCGATGTCTATTACGCTTCAGGCCGCTATGACGATGTTTATGCCTTGGCCGACAAGGTTATTGCCTCGGCTGCCGATGATGGCGAGCTGAACGACGGCTATATCGTTGCCATTAAGGCAGGACTGGCCGCTCTGGACAAGGAAAGGCTCACACCCTATATCGACGGGCTGGAGCTCAGCTTTCCGAATGATTACACCCCCGGTCTCATACGGCACCTGATTGCTGTGCAGCTGGGAGATCCGGAAGGCGCCGACACAGCCGCCGACAAGGTTACAGAAACTTTCGGCGGGGATCCTGAGGTAGTCAGATCCCTTCTCTCCACCTGGCTCTCGGCCAACGATCCCGACTCGGGATTCAGATATCTTGAAAGGGCTATAGCAAAGGGTGGGGCCGATGGATCTATGGCTTCCTTCTATTTTTACAAGGCAATGCTGCAGTCGGAAATAGCCATGAGCCCCGAGGATCTCCAGTTGGCTAAGTCCAATCTCCAGGCAGCTCGGGAGTACTTTTCCAAATCCTATCCCGAGGGTCACGAAATCTTCGGACTTTTAGATGAAATCGAAGCTGAATGGGAAGCTGCCCTCAACCCACCGCCGGCCGAGGAAGCTGCTGCTCCCCAATCCGAAGCACCAGCCGAAGGTGCTGCTGCTCCCCAGCCCGAAGCCCCGGCTGCTCAGCCCTCAGCCACGGAACCCCCCGCCGCTCAGCCTCCTGCAAGCGGACAGGCCGAGCCTGCCCAGGGGAGCGGCAACTGATAATGTAGGAGAAGGCGAATGCCTCAGACCTGCATACACAACGCCACGGTAGTGGCTGGCTACGCGCTTATGCCCGAAAGCGCCGTATTGGTAGAAGACGACGTTATTGTCGATATCTTCTCCGAGCGGCGCTTCAGGCAGAAGCAGTTTTCAACCCAGGATAGCCTGATCGACGCCAAGGGCGCCTATTTGCTGCCTGGGCTCATCGATACCCACATCCACGGTTTTGCCGGCTATGGAACCGAGGATCTTTCCACCGATTCCATCCTATCCATGTCCAAGGCCCTGGCGGCCTATGGTGTTTCTACCTTTTGCCCCACCATCTACCCCATGTCTGAATCGGACATGACAGCCTCCATTCGTGCCATCATCGCCGCCATTGGACTGGAGGAGGGAGCTAGAGTGGCAGGGATACACTTGGAAGGCCCCTTTATTTCCCCGGCCAGACTGGGGGTGCAGAGGTCGGAATTTACCAAGCCTGTAGACCTGGAACTCATGCATAGACTTTACGAGGCAAGCGAAGGCCACATCGTCAACATGACCGTAGCGCCCGAGCTCAAGGGCATGAGGGAACTCGCCCTCTATTGTGCCAAGACCGGCATCGTTCTCCAGGCAGGACATACCGATGCAAGCTATGAAAACATGATCGAGGGAATGCAGGCAGGTATTCGCCACTCCACCCATTTCTTCAACGCCATGTCTAGGCTCGACCACAGAAACCCCAATGCCGTGGGGGCGATACTGATCCAGCCCGACCTTAGCTGCGAGATAATCGCCGACGGCAAACACGTCCATCCCGATTTAATCAGGCTTCTTGTGAGGGACAAGCCGCATACCAATATAGTCCTGGTTACCGACGCCCTTAAACCTACCGAGCAGAAACACGGACCCTTCTTCGCCAACCGGGAGAAAGTCCTGCTGGAAGGAGGCCTTTTTCTCCGTGCTTCGGACAAGGTTATCGCCGGCAGTTCTCTTACCATGGTGGAGGGTTTGAAAAACCTGGTTGAGTTTGGAATAAGTTTAGAAATTGCCGTTAAGATGGCCGCATCCAATCCCGCTCGAATCCTCAAGTTTCAGAGACTTGGTGAGATCAGTCCCGGTTTTTTTGCAGATCTTACTTTACTGTCTGAGGATTTCACCATCATAATGAGCATGGTGCGAGGCCAGTTCGTATATAGAACCTGAGCCTCCCTCACCTCATGTCATAATGGACCTTGAGAGGAGAATCAGGATGCGTGTGATCATCCAGTCCCACAGCCGCGATGTGGCCGCATGGGCGGCCAGCCATGTAGCGCAGAGAATCAATAGCGCCCCCAAGAGTAAGCCCTTTGTGCTCGGCCTTCCAACAGGCTCTACGCCCTTGGGTATGTACAAGAAGCTTATCGAAATGCATCGCAGTGGACTTGTATCGTTCAAAAACGTAGTTACTTACAACATGGATGAATATGTGGGTTTGGATTCGAATCACCCCCAGAGCTACCATAGGTTTATGTGGGACAATTTCTTTTCCCATATAGATATCAAGCGTGAGAATGTTCATATCCTTGATGGAATGGCCAAGGATCTGGATGCGGAATGCAGAGCTTACGAAGTCGCCATCCAGGCTTCAGGCGGCGTGGATCTCTTTATTGGCGGAGTAGGGGCCGATGGCCATATAGCCTTCAATGAGCCGGGCTCGTCCCTCTCCTCCAGGACAAGGGTAAAGACCCTCACCAAGGATACAATAGAGGCAAACAGCCGCTTCTTCGAAGGCGATGCGTCGAAGGTGCCCACTACAGCCCTCACCGTGGGCGTGGGTACGGTGATGGACGCCCGGGAAGTGATGATCCTGGTCACTGGCCAGGGCAAGGCCAGGGCCTTGAAGCACGGGGTCGAAGATGGCGTGAGCCATATGTGGACCATGAGCTGCCTACAGCTCCACCCCAAGGCTCTGATAGTCTGTGATGACGACGCCACCCTGGAACTCAAGGTGGGCACGGTCCGCTATTTCAAGGACATTGAAGCCGAAGCGCTGGGAAATAAGGGGTAACTTTTTCCCATCTCTGGGCAAGAAGGAGCGCACTCCCCTGCGTTCCTTCTTGCCCAGATCGATTTAAACCTATTATTCTCTTATATTATATGTAAATATAAATTTTATAAAATTTGGCACGTCGTTTGCTGTAGTAGGTGTAGCACCCAAAGGACAGAGTCCAGGGGTGAAAACACTAGTACAGGAGAAATAGTATGAAGAACATAGTACGTGCCATCGCACTCGCCCTCATTCTCGGTATTGCTCTATCGGTGGTCGGCGCCGATTCAAGCCAAGGCTCCAATCTTTATGGAAATGCCGCAGCCAAGGCCGATCAATCGCTTACGGTAGAGGATATGCTCCTCTATGCCGCTCAGGATGAGTATCTAGCTCGCGGTGAGTACGTGGCGATCATGAAAAAATTCGGCACCATGAGGCCCTTCAGCAATATTATGAAGGCTGAGGAAAACCATCTTGCCTGGCTCAAGGACGCCTATGCGGCTTATAAGATCGCCTTCCCCACCGATCAGTCTGCCGATCACCTCCACATTCCGGCTACTTTGCTGGAAGCCTATAAGACAGGAGTGCAGGCGGAAATCGACAACATCGCCATGTATGACAGGTTCCTGGCCACTGCGCTTATTCAGAGTCCCGAGAATAAAGACCTGAAGGTTCTTTTTACCAATTTGAGAAACGGCTCGGAAAACCACCTTCGGGCATTCCAGAATCAGCTGACTAAATATTAAAAACCTTTTCACGCGCCGGACGGGGCTACCTCCTCCTCGCTCGGCGCGGTTTTCCTTATAGCCGGTTTTGGAAATTATTTTCCAAA
>CAZHFN010000046.1:5183-7704 GCA_964531105.1 uncultured Treponema sp.
ACATCGATCACCCCTGGAATATTCTCGTATACCGCCTCCAGGCACCAGAAACAGCCTCCGGCCAGTATGGCGATTTCTTCACCTTCCTTGGCCTTTAACGGTAGTGGCTTAAAGTAGTCGTGGCTGGAAAAGGGAGGGGATGCAGCCCAGGGGGCCGCGGTTTCGGTTTTTTTCATAGGTACCTCCGGGCTTGTAGCCCCTGGACTTCTCGATGGAGCCGGCAGCATTTCCGCCGGACTCTTGGATTCCCCCTGGAGAGAATTCTGCGCAAACACGAACATTGCAGGGGCGAGGATTAGTATCCCTAAGCCCACAATAATCATTAACTTTTTCATATATAAAAATTACTAGTAAGCAGAGTAGAAGGAAAGGGCCTTTTCACGCATTGCCCCCAGGAGAAGCTAAACTTGGTTCGGCTCAGTCCCGCTCCTCGACCAGGCGACTAAGGAACTGCTTTTACAGTATGCTCATGCCATGGCAAGCACTACTGACGACAAGAAAATTATCTATTCCATGTACCGGGTTTCCCGAAAGCATGGCACCAAGCAGGTACTCAAGGACATCTCCATCTCCTACTACTATGGAGCCAAGATAGGCGTTATCGGACTCAACGGCTCAGGTAAATCCAGTCTATTAAGGATAATGGCGGGAACAGACCAGGATTTTGCGGGAGAAGTATCCATTTCTCCAGGCTACAGCGTTGGCTTCCTGGAACAGGAACCCCATCTCGAAGCAGGCAAAACGGTCCGCGAAATAGTAAGCGAAGGCGTACAGGAAGTCGTGGATGCCCTGGCAGAGTTCGATGCTGTAAACGAAGCCTTCGGCGATCCCGATGCCGATTTCGACAAACTCGCGGTCAAGCAGGCTGCCCTCCAGGAAAAACTGGATGCCCTGGGCGCCTGGGACCTAGATACTCGCCTGGATTTCGCCATGGAAGCCCTCCGCTGTCCCCCCGCCGACCAAGTGGTAGATCATCTGTCCGGAGGCGAACGACGTCGCGTCGCCCTCTGTAGGCTCTTGCTGAAAAAACCCGACATACTGCTTTTAGATGAACCCACCAACCACTTAGACGCCGAAACCGTAGCCTGGCTGGAACGCCATCTGCGCGACTATCAGGGCACGGTCATAGCCGTAACCCACGATCGCTACTTCTTGGACAACGTCGCCGGATGGATCCTCGAGTTGGACCGGGGCGAAGGCATACCCTGGAAGGGTAATTACTCCAGCTGGCTGGATCAGAAGAAAAAGCGCCTCGAGCAGGAAGAAAAGGGCGAGTCCGAGCGGGCTCGAACCCTTGCCCGGGAGCTGGAATGGATAGGCATGAGTCCCAAGGGCAGACATGCCAAGAGCAAGGCCCGTATCGAGCGCTACGAAAAACTCCTGGCCGATGATGGCAGAGAGCGGGTTAAAGAGTCTAAAATTACAATTCCCGCCGGACCTCGCTTGGGCAAGGTAGTAATAAAAGCTGACAAGCTTGCCAAGGCCTATAACGAAAGACTCCTTTTCGAAAATCTTTCCTTCGAGGTGCCACCCGGTGCGGTAGTGGGCATCGTAGGTCCCAACGGTGCAGGCAAAACAACCCTCCTTAAGCTGATTACCGCAAAGGAAACACCCGATGCAGGGCAGATCAGCCTGGGCGACACGGTGGTTCTAGCCTATGCGGATCAGATGCGCGCCACCCTGGATCCGGAAAAGACTGTCTGGGAGCAGCTCTCCGACGGCCAAGACCTGATACTTTTAGGCGGAAAAAGGGAAGTAAACTCCCGGGCTTACTGCTCCTGGTTCAACTTCTCCGGGCAAGATCAGCAGCGTAAGGTGGGCGTGCTCTCCGGCGGCGAACGCAACCGGCTCAACCTGGCCATGATGGTTAAAGAGGGAGCCAACGTACTGCTCCTGGACGAGCCCACCAACGATCTGGATGTCAACACCATGAGGGCCTTGGAAGAGGCCATCGATTCCTTCGCCGGAGTCGCTCTGGTGGTAAGTCACGACCGCTGGTTCCTGGACAGGGTATGCAGTCATATCCTGGCCTTCGAAGGCGACTCCTCCGTGACATGGTTCGACGGCAACTGGTCTGAATACGCCGAATGGAGGCGTCAGCAGCTAGGCGCCGATGCCGATAGACCCCACCGGATCGTCTACAGAAAGCTGGAGCGCTAAGCCGGAGCGTGAAGCCCTAGCTGTCGAAGCCCCCGCTTTTCGCTGCTTGGTGAATCTGCTACACTCCGGCCCATATGTTGAAACCTAGAATTCCCGTGGGTCCTCCGGGCAGGGCGGACCAGTCAGCGGGTATTCTCGCCATGGTCGGCTGCGCTCTTCTGTGGAGCACTGCAGGCATTTTCATCAAGCTTATCGACTGGCAGCCCTTTGCCATCGCAGGCATACGCAGTGCCATCGCCGCAGTGTTTCTTTTTTTTGTCCTTAAAGGAAAGCCTCGTCTCAATTTTTCCGCGGTGCAGATTTGGTCTGCCTTGGCGTATGCGGCTACAATGCTTCTCTTCGTCACCGCGAATAAACTTAC
>CAZHFN010000046.1:7804-11864 GCA_964531105.1 uncultured Treponema sp.
TCCTTTCCATTGGCCAGCCAGCGCCGACCTTCACTGCCGGCTCAATTTTTTCCATCCTCATGCTGGGCGTTTTTCAGATTGGCATGGCGGCGGTTCTCTTCTCTTATGGCATAAAACGCATCACCGCCCTCCAGAGCATTCTCACGGCTATCATAGAGCCCCTCTTCAACCCCTTTTGGGTGTTCATCGCGACAGGGGAGGTGCCGGGTTCGAGGGCTGTGGCGGGCGGGTTCATCATAATCGCGGCAGTCATGGCAAGCTCGTTCATATCTGTGCGAAGAAGCGCAAAGAGACTACAATAAGCCCATGCAGCAAAGCTTTTTATCAGCCACGATTCTATTGATCCTTATAACCGACCCACTGGGAAACATCCCCCTCTTTATCGCTGCGCTCAAGAATGTGACACCTGAACGCAGGACCTTCGTAATACTGCGGGAATGCTCTATAGCCTTTGTCACCCTCCTCATATTCCTTCTCTTTGGCTCGGCCTTCCTGAACGCCATGCATCTCTCCAACGAAACGCTGCGGATAGCCGGAGGAGTGATACTTTTCCTCATCGCCATCAATATGGTTTTCCCCGGTACGGGTGGGCGGCTTGTGGAGGATGAAAGCGGGGCTGAACCCTTCATCGTGCCGGTGGCTATTCCCCTCATCGCCGGGCCTTCAGCCATGACCACTGTCATGCTCTTATCCACATCCTCAACGGTTCATACGCTGGAATGGGTAGGCTCTATCTTTATCGCCATCGCGGTTACCACCCTGGTGTTCTTCGCTTCTCAAAAGCTCGAAGTGTGGCTGGGCAAGCGCTTTTTAAGCGCAATCGAGAAGCTCATGGGACTTGTGCTCACGGCTATAGCGGTGGATATGCTTTTAGGCGGAATTTCAAGCTATATTCGGATGATTCAGGCCTAAGCCGGGAAGACGACACCCCAGTTCTGCCCAATCTGTCTCAGTTGGGCTGCAACCTTGGGGCTCAAGGGAACTCCTATCTTGGCGCTTAAGCTTTCGGCCTCGTGTTCCTTTTGTCCCGCATAGTAAACCCTCTCGCAGCCCTCCGCAGGTTCGGCATTCTTCAGTTCTTCCAGAAGGCGGTTCATGTCGCCCTTTAGGTCCTCCGGATCCCTGAAAAGATCTAGGCGGATCGCGCCAAAGAAATGGCATACCCGGGCCGATGTCGCCTCGCTGTCCATCACCGACTTGCCGAATACCCCCCCGGAGGTTATCGCCGTCATGATATCCACGAGTACAGCCAGGCCGTAGCCCTTGTAACCGCTGAACTCTTCCCCTTCGCCGCCTAAGGGTAAAAGCCCTCCGCCCCGCTGGAAGAGCATGTCCTCCAAAAGGCTGTGTGCATCCTCCGTGCCCTTGCCCTTGGTGTCCACCGCCCAGCCTAAAGGAAGGGATTTACCCTCGCGCTCGTATACCTCAACTTTGCCCCGGGTGACGCAGGTCGTGGCCATGTCGAGCGTGAATATCTGCCCTTTCAGGGCGGGTACCGACACAGCGATGGGGTTGGTGCCGAACATGGCGTGGCGGCCAAAAGTGGGCACGCCCAAGGCTGCCGTATTGGTCATGCAGATACCGATCATGTTGTGGCGGGCTGCCATCTCAGTATAAAAGCCCGCTATTCCGAAGTGGTTGGAGTTGCGGATGGACGCAAATGCGGCGCCTACGGCCTCGGCCTTGCCTATCACCTTGTCCATGGTGACCTTGCTCAAGGAAAGCCCCATGGCGCCTTGGGCGTCCAGCACGAGGGACATGGGCGTTTCGCGCAGTGTCAGGGGCTGGACGCCCCCTGACATTATGCCCTTTTTAAGGCCGTTTTCGTATCGCCAAAGCCTGCCCACGCCGTGGCTAGCAATGCCCCGAGCATCGGCGGCCACCAGTATTTCCGCGGAATCTGTAGCCTCGGCAGCAGAAAGTCCCAGTTTTAAGAAGATATCGGTACAGAATTGCTCCAAGGCTTTCCGTCCAATTCTGATTTCTCCGCTCATCCGCCGCTCCTTTCGTGTAGGGATTTTAAAATCTTAACTTATCCGTAGGTTTAAACCTGAGCGCGGATCATCTCAACGAAGGCATCGATGCTAAAGCTTAAATGAGCTGCCACCTGGTCGCCAGGACCCGACTCGCCAAAGCGCTCGACCGAGAGAATGCGCCTAGGTTCGGCAATACGTTCCCAGCCCATTGCGACGCCAGCCTCCGCTACGAACACCTTGGCAGGCGGCGCCAGGATGGCGTCCCTCACGGGCTCGGGTGCGGCAAAGAAAGCATTCCTGTCGGGCATGGAAACCACTCTTATGGAAAGTTCGGGCCTTTGGGTCTTTATTTTTTCCATGGCTGACAGGGCGAGAGATACCTCGGAGCCCGAAGCTACCAGGGTCGCATCTGGTGCGGTGGAGCTATTGTGCACCACATAGGCGCCCAATCCCATGGTGTAGGGCCATTCGGGATCGTCCTTGGCCATTACCGGCAGGTTTTGCCGGCTTAGCGCCAGCACGGTCGGGCCCTCGGTATTCTCCATTGCCAGGCGCCATGCCACGGCAGTCTCCTCCGCGTCAGCGGGGCGCAACACCTTGCAGTTGGGAATAGCCCTCAGCGAAGCCAGGGTTTCCACGGGCTGGTGGGTGGGGCCGTCCTCGCCAATATAGACCGAGTCATGGGTAAGTACATAGACGACAGGTAGTTTCATGAGGGCGGCCAGGCGCAGCGAGGGCCTCAGGTAATCGGCGAAGACCAGGAATGTGGCCACGAAGGGCTTGAAGCCGCCGTAGAGGGCCAAGCCATTGGCAATGGCCGCCATGCCGTGCTCCCGCACACCGAAACGGATATAACGACCGCCGGGATTGTCCGCCGTAAAGTCCAAGGGCAAGCCCGAAGGATTGGCTGGCAGCTGTGTTACGTTAGGGCTGGTGAGGTCGGCCGAACCACCCACCAGGTTAGGCCATGATGCCGCCACCGCCGCGAGCACCTTGCCCGAGGCATTGCGGGTCGCGATTTTCTCTCCCTGGGCAAAGGCTGGCAGATCCAGTTCCTTTACCGGTCTGTTGAAGAACCAGGCGCTCAGCTCTTCCGAGAGCTCAGGATTGGCCTTGCCCCAGGCTTCGTAGACTTTCTGCCATGCATCCTTGCGGGCTTTGAGCTCAGCCCTGCGCTTTTCAAAATATGTGTAGGCTTCGGGGGCAACCCAGAAGGGCTTGTCCAGGGGAATGCCCATGGCTGTTTTGGCTTTGGCAGCCTCTTCCTCGCCCAGAGGCGAGCCGTGGATGCCCGCAGTGCCCTGTTTGGAAGGAGAGCCTTTGCCGATAATGCTGTTAAGAATTATCAGGCTGGGTTTCCTGGTCTCCGCCTTGGCCTTCGCGGTCAAGGCCGCCAGACCGGCAAAATCGTACATGTCGCCATGCAAAACCTGCCAGCCGTAGGCCTCAAAGCGGGCGCCTACATCCTCCGAAAACGCTAGGGAGGTTGAGCCGTCAATGGAGATTGAATTGGAATCATAATAGGCGATGAGCTTGCCCAAACCAAGATGACCTGCAAGGGAGCAGGCTTCGGAGGCGACGCCTTCCATGAGGCAGCCGTCCCCGGCCAGGGTATAGGTGTAGTGATCGACAACCGTATATCCGGGCTTATTGAGCCTGGCGGCCATCATCCGCTCGCCTATCGCCAGGCCTACAGCGTTGGCGATTCCCTGACCCAAGGGCCCGGTTGTGGTCTCCACGCCCGGCGTAATGCTGTATTCAGGGTGTCCTGCGCACTTGGAGCCAATCTGGCGGAAGCTTTTGATATCGTCTAGGCTCAAGGGAAAACCGGCCATGTGCAGAATCGAATAGAGAAGCATCGAGCCATGTCCGGCGGAGAGCACAAATCTATCTCGGTTGATCCATGAAGGATCACCTGCGTCGTAGACCATCTCGTGGCCGTAGAGATAAGCCGCCAGTTCCGCAGCTCCCAGCGGGAGGCCGGGATGGCCAGAATTGGCCTTATTGATCGCGTCAATGCTCAGACTTCGTATGGAAAGGGCAATTTTTTCCAAAGACTTAATATCCATAAAACTCACTCCTTG
>CAZHFN010000047.1:0-3170 GCA_964531105.1 uncultured Treponema sp.
TCCTCCCAGGGTTTCGGCTCCCGACAGCGCCCTCCAGGTAAGCCAGCTGGGTATCCATGCCTGTCCTATTTTAGAGATGAGAGAATCGGGACCTGAAAACCTGGCTAAAAAAGAAGGATCCTGCATTTGCGACATAGTGGACTGGATATATACATTGAATAAAAGCGCCAGAGCGATCCCTATTAAGCCCGCGGCGTATACGATGAAGTTCCTGTTGCGAAAAACCGAGGAAAAGTTCATCAGGGGAATCAGTATTAAATACGAAAGCCCAATGGGGATTACAGGCAACGCGAGGCCGGAGAGCAGGCTATATACATAGAATTGGAGAGGAGGGTGTTCATAGATGCCATAGACAATCGCTGCGATAAGGAGGAGGAGGATACCGAACAGCGCATTGGTAAAATACACCAGGCTCATCTTGGCGGCCAGCATTTCATGGGGTTTGAAGGGCAGCACGAGAAATCCTGAGTCCACTCCCGATGCGGAAAAGAGGGACAGTGCCATGGTAAAGGAGAGCACGAAAATTAAAACCGTCGCCATAGTGGCTGTGAAAAGGAACAACATTTGTTCCAGGCCTGCGGGCTTTAAGGCCTTGTACATGGCCTGGCTATTCCATACGAATACCATACCAACGTCGGCAATAAGGAGGAGGGCGCCAATACCAATAGCGATTGTCTTTATGAGATTCTTGGGCTTTTTCAGCTCTTTTTTTGAGGGTATGCTGAAGCTGAAGGTGCTTCTGATATTCAGAATCGCCAGACTGGCAAGACGGCTTTTCATCGCTCCTCCTCCCGGGAGGAATCCACGAGTTCCAAAAAGAGGCGCTCGAGGCTCTCATCGCCTGTCCGCCTGAGTCCTTCCATCGATTCGCGGCGGGAACGCAGGGCTTCTATCGTTCCGGTGAATATGATTTTGCCCTTGTCGATGATAGCCAGCTCGTCGCAGACCTTTTCGGCTACTTCCATAACATGGGTAGAGAAAAATACGCATTTGCCCGATTTTACTCGCTGACGCATTATTTCCTTGAGCTCGAACGCCGACTGGGGATCCAGCCCCACCATTGGTTCGTCCAGCACCCAGTTGGAGGGATCATGGATCAGGCTGGCTATAACTCCCAGCTTCTGTTTCATCCCCCTGGAAAAACTGCCGATGGATGCCGAAAGCGCATCGGAGAGCCCGAACCGCAGGGCATAGTCTTCGATCCTTGCCTTTCGCTCCTGGGCGGAGATTCCGAACACGTCGGCTACGAAGTTCAAGTACTCATTAGCCTTCAATCTATTGAAAAGTTCGGGATTGTCGTGCACCAGCCCAATGTGCCGCTTGGCCTCCAATGGCCGGTCGATCATGGGAATACCATCTATATTCACTGTGCCCGAGTCGGGCTCCAGGGCTCCGCAGAAAACCCGTATGGTCGTAGTTTTGCCTGCACCGTTAGGGCCTAGGAAGCCGAATATCTTGCCATCGGGAATTCTGAGCGAAAGAGAATCCACCGCTTTTCTGTCGCTTTTGGCATAGGTTTTGGATACATTGGACAACTCGATCATCATAACCTCCAGACCGCAACCGGGAAGGCCACATGAGATAATGGCAATGGAGCAAGAATATCGCGCTGAAAAAAAGATTTCTACCGTATCGAGGCTTATCCTGTCCGCCCTTTCTTCTTGCCTTCCGCTTGTGCATAATGAACTAGATGACCACAGTACCCATAGACACCGAATCCAGCCCCGGCGTAGTCATGGAGCTTCTCTACAGCCTCAGAGTTAAAGACGCCATGACCGGCTCGGTAGTAACCGCTTCAACCTCAAGTCCCTTGCGAAGGGTCCAGAATCTCATGAAAGAACACGCCATCACCGCGGTTCCCATTCTGGAGGGCGAGCGCCTTTTAGGTATCGTTTCCGTCGGTGACATTATCCAAGCCCTGGATTCAGGTACCATGGAGCGTCCAGCCTCGGAGATAATGACTAGTTCTGTGGTAACCCTGGACGAGGACATGCCTCTTTCTTTTGCCGTAACCTATTTTGACCGCTATAAATACGGCCGCTTCCCCGTGCTGGCGACCAACGGTCGCCTTGTGGGAATTATCACAGCCTCCGATGTGCTGCGTCGACTTCTTATCGCGCTCAACGAGGAAATCGGGCGCATGGAACAGCGAATAGCCGGCCGCCAGCCTCCCAGCGAAGGCCCGGTGCCTTCCATGGAGCTCAGCTTCGGTACCGCGCCTCTGGATTTTTCCCGGGCGGGCAACATCAGCGCCCGATTTAAAAAAGCCCTCACCGAAAAGGGCTGTCCGCCCCCAATTGCCCGAAAAGTTGCCGTAGCTTCCTACGAGTTGGAACTCAACCAGGTTATCCACTCCACAGGCGGTATAATGCGATTAAGAGTGTACGAAGATACAATCGAAATCTTTGCTCAGGATGAGGGACCGGGAATCCCCGATGTGGAATTGGCCATGAGGGAAGGCTACTCCACTGCCAATGAGTGGGTCCGCTCACTGGGGTTTGGTGCCGGCATGGGCCTGCCCAACGTTAAGCGTGTCGCCGACGAATTTTTCATTGAATCAACACTCGGCAAGGGTACGAGCGTAAGGGCTCTGATCGCATGGGGCAAGGAATAAAAGCAAGGAGGCTTGTGTGCAGATAAGTGAACTTACAACCTTGATCGAGGCCAGGCTTGTGCAAACGGAGTTCAAGGAAAGCCAGATCTCTGGCGGCTATACCTCGGATCTTCTTTCGGATGTCATGGCCCACGCGAAAACCGCTGAGGTCCTTATCACAATACAAGCCCACAAGAACACTGTTGCGGTGGCAGGTCTCCTAGGCTTGCCGGCGGTAGTCCTCTGCAACAACAGGCCTATCCCTGACGACATGATCGAAGCAGCCAGGGAAGAAGGCATCGCCCTATTCTCAACCTCCTTGAGCCAGTTTGCAGTCTCAGGCCGGCTCTGGAACGCCCTGCGCTCCTAGGCGGGGATAGATGGGAATTCTGCGTTTACGCGCGGATTTGCACAATCACTCCTGTTTAAGCCCCTGCGGCGATCTTTCCATGTCGCCCAGTGTCCTGGCACGCGCCGCGCAGGCCAGGGGCATCGACATCCTGGCTTTGACAGACCACAACGCATCCCTCAACTGCCCGCCTTTCGCCCTGGCCTGCGCGGCGCGGAGCATCATCCC
>CAZHFN010000047.1:3270-11813 GCA_964531105.1 uncultured Treponema sp.
CATCCCTCAACTGCCCGCCTTTCGCCCTGGCCTGCGCGGCGCGGAGCATCATCCCAATCTTTGGAATGGAGCTGTGCTCGGCCGAAGAAGTGCATCTCCTCGCCCTTTTCCCAAGCCCTGGGACGGCTCTCCGGTTCGGCGCCGAAATCCACAAGCTCCTGCCGCGCCTGCCCTGGAATTCCGAAACATTCGGGGATCAGGCAGTTGTGGATGCTGAAGAAAATCTTCTTGAACTCCATGAAATTTGGCTAGGCGCGGCCTTGGATGCATCCTTCGAGGATTTAGCATTTAGGGCTTCTTCGGCAAAGGCTATCGTAATACCCGCCCATGTGGACAGGGCTATGTTTTCAGTGCAGTCTCAATTGGGATTTTTACCTTCCGGCCCCTACGATGCGGTGGAATCGGTATTTTCACCCATGGACAGCCTCTCAGGCGGGCATAGCGTAATCAGCGGCTCCGATGCCCATTATCCTGAGCATATAGGCAGGCGGCCTTTTGGCATCGAGCTTCCAGAAGCCCAGGCGGAGACACTGATCAATGCGTTGAATCAGTATGCGGAAAATATGAACTTACAGCGGGCTCTGAACCTAAACAGCGAGCCAGGTCCTGAATTCGGCGGCTATGAAGAACTCTCTTTGCTTAAAGAGGTTGCCGAGTATCCTGAGTCTGAAGCCCAAGCTTTTTTCGAAACTCTGCGGGAAGCCCTCAGGGCGGGAAGGGTGGAGCCCTCCTTTGCCCGGGGGCCTCAGTCAGCCCAGCGGATGTAAAAACTCACCGGCTTTTCCAGTGTGAGCATATCGAAGAGAGGAATCTTAGCCTTGAATACCTGGCCTTGGGTCGTACCGCCTGAAGAGGCAAGAATTGTCTTAGGCGCGGTAATTGTCAACTCCAGTGCACAGGCATCGAAAGAGGGCATAGCTTTCTTGCCAATGATCACGGACTCCAAATTCATCCTGTACTCGTCGGCACCTATCGGATCTGGCTCCAGAGCCGGGGGGCTCAAGCTATCCATCAAATCTTTGTCTATGCCGGGGAAAAGACCGAAAGCAGCGGCCGCATTACCCCTGGTTATACTCAAGGCCAGCTCCCTCTGGGTTGGCTGGGAACCGCTGGCGGGTATCTGCTTCAGCTCGATCATACCCTCGGGTACGAGGCTGGAATCGGCGGTGAAGGCTTGGATATCCGGTACCCAAATAACCGAAGTAAGGGCATCGAGACTGGGAGAAGACACATCCACCAGAAAGATGGATGTTCTGCCCGAGAATTCTTCTTTAAGCTTTTGCACATCGAAGAGGGCGGCCTTGGGCGACATTCCCCCGATCTGCCTAACCCTAGCGCTCAATGCCTCGGGAATATCCATACGAAGGGCTATCCTGGCGCTCAAGTCGTTGCGAATCGTGGCATCCAACCTGCCTGAACAGGAAATAAGACCTATCAGTAAGAGGGCTGTCACTGCCCAAAGGCTCAATCTTCTCATTCTTGTTATCCTTCCTTGCTAAGGACGCCTTACGAGACGTCTTTTTTTATTTGCGGGAATATACAGGCACCGGCCTCGTGCTTTGCCGCAGGAGCACCTCGCCCATCTTGTCCAGAGTCGCCTGACTTTCCAGGCTCAATCGCCTGAAGCTGGAATGACTCACTAATAGCGTCTGGTGAAGCTCCCGGCAAAGTGAATCCAGCCTGGCCGCCACCGCTATCGTATCGCCGTAAACATTCCGTTTAAGCTCTCCGGGGGGACCTAAAAGAGCCGATGTGACCATGCCGGAGTGCAGCCCGATCGATATCTGTAAATCCACGGGCAGAGAGAGGGCGGTGATATCTTCCTTCAGGTTTTCCATTTCGTCCATAAACGCATAGGCAGCCCAGAGCGCGCGCTCTGGATTATTCTTTTCGTTCGCCAAACCAAAAAGCAGAATCACGGAATCGCCATTGATGGATATAATTCGTCCTCCCTCGGCACTGGCCACATGAGTCCAAAGGGCATAGTACTTGTTGAGAAGGGCCGTGGAGCTCTGGGAGCCCAAAGACTCTGAAATGCCAGAAAAACCCACTATATCGCTGGATATAGCCGTCACCAGCAACTTGGTGGGGGGCGCATCCCGGGGCAGGACTTCTTCGGCTGCCATTGCGGACTCGATTTTTGCAGGTGGCTTAGCCAGGTAGGTATCTAATCTTCCTTTTAAGTTTATGGATCTCATGCGGGAGGCCAGAAGCATGAGGTCGAAACTTGCGATGCCCAAGAGGGCGAAAAGATGCTGAGGAGAGGATATGAAGGCCTTGAGCCCTGAGGTGAAGCTGGAAATCTTCAGAGCCTCCCAATAGGCTTCTCTTTCGATTTCTCCAGCATTGAGAGCTCTCGTGAGATTGATCCTGGTGTCCAGGTAGTAATAGAAGGCGAAAAAGATAACCGCCGAACCTATGGAGAGGGCGGCCTCGGCCAGGCGCTTGAAAAAACCGCCTGTGAAGGATATGGACAGGGCTTGGAAAAAACCAATGTAAAGAGCAGAACCCCAGAGCAGGATATTGGTCGATTCTAGAAAATCCTGTCCGCTCGTGGCGGCCATGAGGATGGAATATCCCACCGGAGTGATGATGGAGAACATGAAACGCAAAACGGGTATGTGTCCCTGGCTGGCGAGCAGCAAGGTCTGCACAAGCATCAGAAGAACTATTATCAGGGATTGGGTGATTCCCATGACTAGAGAGCCTGAGGTGATAAATATGATGACGATAAAAAAGACTACGAGCTGGCTTGAATAAAAATAAAATTCATCGGTAAAACGCTTCAGGGGTACCTTCATCGGTTCCATTGTATACGCCTTTGATTTACTTGACTAGTTTCGGTCAAGGTGTACAATGATATGGCCATTTTTCATGGCAGCTATTTCAACAGGAGGTTTTATGAAAAAGATTTCGAAGTTCACCGCCATACTTCTGGCGCTGGCCTTCATTCTCGTCGGGGCGGATGTATTCGCCCAGGCCAAGGCCAAGTTCCATATCGGTGTGGTAACCGGTACAGTATCCCAGTCCGAAGACGACCTGCGGGGCGCCGAAGCCCTTATCAATGCCTATGGCAGCGTGAAAGCCGGTGGGATGATCCAGCATATCACCTATCCTGATGATTTCATGTCCCAGCAGGAGACTTTCATCTCTTCAGTGGTAGCACTGGCGGACGATCCCCTCATGAAAGCCATCATCATCAACCAGGCTATCCCCGGCACCACCGAGGCCTTTAAGCGCGTTCGCGAGAAGAGCAAGGATATCCTCCTCCTCGCCGGCGAGCCCCATGAAGATCCCTTAGTAATTCAAGGGTCCGGAGCTGATTTTATTGTATCTAATGATTTCGTAAACCGTGGCTACACCATCATTTGGGCAGCCAAGCAGCTTGGCGCCAAGACCTTTGTCCACATTTCCTTCCCCAGGCACATGAGCTATGAGACTCTCGGACGCCGCAGAGCCATCATGGAAGAGGCATCCAAAGACCTCGGCATCAAGTTCGCTTTCGAAACCGCTCCCGACCCCACTTCCGACGTTGGCGTGGCCGGTGCTCAGCAGTTTATACTCGAGAAAGTGCCCCAGTGGATCGAGAAGTACGGCAAAGAAACCGCCTTCTTCTGCACCAACGACGCCCACACCGAGCCCTTACTGAAGCAACTCTTGGTTTACGGAGGGCTCTTCGTTGAAGCCGACCTTCCCAGCCCCTTGATGGGCTATCCCGGGGCTCTCGGACTCGATCTCTCCAAGGAAGCAGGTAATTTCCCTGCCATCCTCAAGGCAGTTGAAGCCGCTGTAGTCGCCAAGGGCGGCGCCGGCAAGTTCGGCACCTGGGCATTTTCCTATGGCTATACCCTTTCAGCCGGCCTTGGCGAGTTCGCCAAGAACGTACTCGAAGGAAAAGCCAAGAAAACCAGCATGAACGACCTGTTTACCGCTCTTTCCAAGTACACCCCTGGCGCCAAGTGGAACGGAGCCTACTATGTTGACGTGGGAACCGGCGTACGCGCCAAGAATCAGGTCCTGGTCTACATGGACACCTACGTGTTCGGAAAGGGCTTCCTCCCCACCACCAAGCAGAAGGTGCCGGAGAAGTATGCCCTCATTAAAATGACGAAATAATCTGATATCGTAGACCGCTCCGCTTTGCAGCGGGGCGGTCTGTTTTTTCTTGCGTGGTTGCGCCTTCAGGCGGGACAGCGTTCTGCGCCGGTTGTTTAGGCGCCTTGGCGCCCGCGCGAGGGCTTAAAGGCCCTCGCGCGGGCGCTCTCCGCACAAGCCCTAGTACGGACTTTACGGAAAACCTTTCATCAGTAGGAAAAATCATGGGACAAAGTAGTCCTCTTCTATCACTCAAAAACATTTCCAAGGAATTTTACGGGAACGTCGTGCTCAGCGATGTCAACTTCGACCTGGCCGAAGGCGAGATCCTCGGTCTGGTGGGAGAAAACGGCGCGGGTAAGACTACCCTCATGCATATACTTTTCGGTATGCCCGTCATAGCAGACACTGGGGGATTCAAAGGCGAAATCCGTATCGATGGTAAGGTGGTGCAGTTTGCCAGCCCCTTCGATGCCCTGGATGCCGGCATCGGTATGGTCCACCAGGAGTTCAGCCTTATCCCCGGCTTTACTACTGCCGAGAATATCGTTCTAAACAGGGAATCCATGAAGCCCGGCCTTTTAAATGACGTTTTCGGCTACCGCATGAGCACTTTGGACAGACCTGACATGAAAAAAAGGGCAGAAAAAGCCATAGCCAAGTTGGGAGTAAAGCTCGAAGCCGACACTCTCATCTCTGAAATGCCCGTAGGCCACAAGCAGTTCACTGAGATTGCCAGGGAGATCAGCCGAGCTAATACCAAGCTTCTAGTTCTGGATGAACCTACCGCCGTGCTTACCGAAAGCGAGGCAGAAGTCTTGCTGGCCTCGCTTAAAAAGCTCTCCAAGGAAGGGGTAGCTATAATTTTCATATCCCATCGGCTGCAGGAGGTTGTGAGCGTCGCAGATAGGGTGGTGGTGCTGCGAGACGGTCTTGCGGTCAAGGATGTACCCACTACTGGCGTTACCATTAAGGACATTGCGTCCTGGATGGTGGGTCGCTCGGTGGGCGCCGATGCCGCCCGCCGCGAGGCGGGCGTTAAAGCCGGCCAGCCCGTGCTTACAGTACAAAACCTCTGGGTCGATATGCCCGGCGAAACCGTCCGCGACGTCTCCTTCCAGGTATCCAAGGGCGAAATCTTCGGCATCGGCGGGCTGGCCGGCCAGGGCAAGCTTGGAATACCCAACGGCATCATGGGCCTCTACGCGGCGGGCGGCACCGTTACCCTCAACGGCAAGCCCATTCTGCTCAACAACCCCGGCGAAGCCCTCAGGGCAGGCATGGCCTTTGTCTCCGAAGACCGGCGCGGCGTCGGCCTCCTTCTGGATGAAAGCCTGGACTGGAACATCGCCTTTTCGGCCATGCAGGTCCAGGGCAAGTACCTCAAGCCCTTCCTCGGCGGTCTTTTCTCCCTCCGCGACGAAGCCGGCATGGCTGCCTTGAGCCAGGAATACATCAAGCTCCTGGACATCAAATGCACCGGGCACAAGCAGAAAGCCAAGGAACTCTCGGGCGGCAACCAGCAGAAAATCTGCCTGGCCAAGGCCTTCGCCCTCAAGCCCGACCTCCTCTTCGTCTCCGAGCCTACCCGGGGCATCGACGTGGGCGCCAAGCGCCTGGTGCTGGACACCCTGCGCAAATACAACCAGGAATACGGCACCACCATCGTCATGATCTCCAGCGAACTGGAAGAACTCCGCTCCATCTGCGACAGAATCGCCATAATCGACGAAGGCAGAATAGCCGGCATACTTCCTCCCAGCACCGACGTGGCGGAATTCGGCATTCTCATGGCCGGCGCCGCCGAAGCCAAGGAGGCGGTCAATGCGTAATTTAAAAACCTTCATCCAGGACTTTGGCTGGCCAAGGGTCATCATCTTCCTCTTCCTCGTCTCCCTCTTCATCCTCGCCCCCTTCGTGGGCGTGCGCCTGGATGCCTCCTTTTCCGATGTGCTCAACCGCTTCGGCCAGTACGCCATCCTCGTTCTCGCCCTGGTACCCATGATCCAGTCCGGTTGCGGCCTCAACTTCGGCCTGGCCTTGGGCATCGTGGCCGGTCTTTTGGGCGCAACGCTCTCACTGCAGTTCGAATTGAGGGGAATCTGGGGATTCTTTGGCGCCATAGCCCTGGCGGCTCCCTTCTCGGTCCTCTTCGGCTACATCTACGGCAAGCTTCTCAACAAGGTAAAGGGCGAGGAAATGACCATCGCCATGTACGTGGGATTTTCCTTTGTCATGCTCATGTGCATCATGTGGCTGGTCCTTCCCTACAACAGCCCCACCATGGTCTGGGGCTTCGCCGGCAAGGGTCTGCGCACCACCATCACCGTAGAAGGCTACTGGCTCAAAATCCTCAACAACTTCATGGCTATTAAGATAGGAAGATTCTTCGTATTTCCCACCGGGCTTCTGCTCTTTGTGGGATTCTGCGCATTCTGTATGTGGATCTTCCTCAGGTCCAAGACAGGCACCGCCATGACCGCCGTGGGCTCCAACCCCGACTACGCCCGGGCTTCCGGAGTGAGTGCCGACAAGATGCGTACCATATCGGTCATGATATCTACCTTCTTAGGCGCCGTGGGCATCATCGTCTACCAGCAGAGCTTCGGCTTTATCCAGCTCTATACAGCCCCCAGCCCCATGGTATTCCCCGCGGTAGCCGCCATCCTCATCGGAGGGGCCAGCGTCAACAAGGCATCCATGGTCAACGTTCTGGTGGGCACCTTCCTCTTCCAGGGTCTTCTCACCATGACCCCCTCGGTCATCAACTCGATACTGCAGACTGACATGTCGGAGGTAATTCGAATCATAGTATCCAACGGCATGATCATGTACGCCCTCACTCGAAAGGTTAAGGTGACAAAATGAGCTCCAAGAAAAAATCAATAAGCACCTGGTTTTCCGAGTACGCCGTCGTGGTCATCTTCCTGGCCATCACCGTGGCCGCCATCGGACCCTCCAAACTTTCGCTCAACTATATCATTCAGGAACTCATCACCCGTTTAGGCCGCAACTCCTTCTTGGTCATCGCATTGCTTCTACCCATTTACGCCGGTATGGGCATCAACTTCGCCATGGCATTAGGGGCCATGGCCGGCCAGATCGGCCTCATCTTCGCCGTGGATTGGTCTGTGGCGGGCTGGCAGGGTCTGGTATTCGCCTTTCTTGTGGGCTTGCCGGTAGCAGTAATTCTGGGCTGGGTAAGCGGATCCGTCATGAACAAGGCTAAGGGTCGGGAAATGGTCACTGGCTATATCCTCGCCTTCTTTATCAACGGAATTTACCAGTTCGTCGTCCTCTATCTCATGGGCTCGGTAATTCCCATCCGAAATGCGTCCATTCTCCTTTCCCGAGGTTATGGCATTCGCAACACCCTCAATCTTGAATCGGTGCGGCAGTCCTTGGATAATGTCCTAAAGGTCAATATTGGACCCTTCGCGGTTCCTGTAGTTACCTTCATAGTCATTGCCTTGCTCTGTGTCTTTATAGTCTGGTTCAAGAAAACCAAGCTCGGCCAGGACATGAGAGCGGTAGGCCAGGAAATGACCGTAGCCGACGCGGCGGGTATTCCAGTTGAGAAAACGCGCATCGTCGCCATCATCATCTCTACGGTTCTCGCCTGCGCAGGTCAGATTATTTTCTTGCAAAACATGGGCAACCTGGCCACCTATAACGCCCACGACCAGACCAGCTTTTTTGCCGCCGCGGCCATCCTTGTAGGCGGTGCCTCTGTTACCCACGCATCCATACCCAATGTATTCATCGGCGTTATGCTTCTGCACGCTATGTTCATCGTATCCCCTCTGGCTGGCCAGAACCTTTTCGGCTCGGCTATGATCGGCGAGTACTTCCGCCAATTCATCGGCTACGGCGTTATTGCTATCTCCCTAGTGCTCTACGCCTGGAAAACCCGCAAGGCGGCGGACAACGCGCGTTCGGGGCTCCGTGGCGCTGTGTCGCCTAACGGCAAGGCGAATAGCAAGGACAAAGGGGGCAAGGCATGAAAAAGATCAAGAAGCCCATGAGCCCTCGTAGCCTTATCGCCCGTTCAATCCTACTTGCTCTCTACATCGCCATCATGATTATCATGGTGATCACTGGACGCCAGCACACTATCCTCATCGACAACAAGGACGCCCCCGATGGTTCCTATACCGCCATCGACGGCATGGAAGTCCAGATCAACAATCTGGAAGCCCTAGAGTATTACCCAGGCGACCGCGACAAGGCTGTGGTCCAAGGACAGCGGCATAAAATCAAGGTTAATATGTTCATGGAAGGTCGGGAATTCGAGGCCAGCTTCCGCGTCCCCTTCGGCCAGGACATGATCCTTCTCTCTGTGCCCAAGTTGGCCGCGGGCATCGAACCCTATTTCGAGCCCTTCACGGTCCTGGAGAGCATCGCCTCCGACGCCGCCAACGAAGCCCCCGTCTCCTACGGCGCCGACT
>CAZHFN010000048.1:0-10367 GCA_964531105.1 uncultured Treponema sp.
CTGGTGGCCTTGCCGGCGTGGGCCATATCGATGAGGATGCCGAGTTCATTCATCAGGGCGACCGCCTGGCGACCTTTTTCGGTAAGGCCTAGGACTGGGGTACCGTGGGCCCCGCTTAGTGAGCCATGCGCGCCGGAACTGCCTAGTCCGCCGCCAGTGTCGATTGCATTGGGCGCGCCGCCTCGGATTCCCGGCGCCCCGCCGCCGTAGTCGTTGTCGTCGTTGTGGGTGAGGACGGCAACACGCAGGCCGGCTTCGTCGTAGAGGCGCCTAATCCAGCTAAGGTCGCCCTTGGTGGGGCTCAGGCCTTCGTAACCGACGATGGCGGCGAAGCGGCCGGCGGCGAGGGCGTTTTGGAGGTCGGCAGCGCTACGAACCCAAGTGACGGCCTCGCCGGCGGCCGCTAGCTCACGCCTGACAGTAACAATAAACTGCTCGAGATGCTCAGGGAGGGCCGTCTCGCCGGCCATACGACAATCGATAAGGACAGCACCGACTATGCCGCCCGATTTGATGCGGTTAAGATGCCGCGCCTCTAGCTCGAAAAAATCTTTGGGTGCGCCAAGGTTTTTTTGTGCGTTGCGCGATTTTTCATCGCCCACGAAACTAGCCGCGTTGCGCGCTTCACGACGACGCACGAGATCCATAAAAACGTCGGCGTGCATATCGAGGATGGGGATCATGTAATACCTCCGAGATGCCAACAGAGATCACTTTGTAGTATTAGACAATGTTTCATTCATTCCGCAAAATTAGACTTTTCTTAAAATCATCAAAATCGATAAGGCGATTATTTTCAAACTGCTTTATTCCAATATTAAGTTCATCCTTTAATTTTTTGTCGGAGATGATATTCAATGTCTCTACAATACTCTCGCAGGTATCTTGCCGAAGTAATGCAAAAATCCTTTTCATCACTTTAGAGATTGATAACCGCGTAACCATAGGAACCTCCGACTCAAAGATACATTATGTACGCCATGTAGTTATCCTGTCCATCCTGGACAATCCCGTTATTGTGTCCTCATCTTATACGCCCAATTCTCCTGGCCGCACTTCAGCGGCTGTAGCTCAGGATCTCCTTCTCGTAGCGCTCGCGGTTGAGTGAGCGCAGGAAGGCCAGGGCGAAGTCCTTGGCGGCGCAGTAATCACGGTAGTCCATGATGCTGGAGTTGGTATGGATGTACCTGGAGGGGACGCCTACGGTGATGGAGGGGCAGCCGGAGCGGGCGGTGTGGACTTCGCCCGAGTCGGTGCCGCCTAAGGCCATGAAGTACTGGAAGGGTATTTTTTTCGCTTCAGCCAGGCCTGTTGCGTACATGAAAAGGCCGCGGTGGGTTATGGAGGTGCGGTCGAGGTAGCGCAAGAGCACGCCCATGCCCTGCTGGCCCAGTTCTTCGGGGTCGCCCATGTTGTCGTTGGCGGCGGAGGATTCGAAGACGAGGGAGACGTCGGGCTCAATCATGTAGGCCGCTGTCTTGGCGCCCCGCAAGCCTGATTCTTCCTGGACCGTGGCGCCGATGTAGAGGTCCACGTCCAGTTCCTCGCTGGCTACTGCTTCCAGAACGTCCAGAGCCAGGGCGCAGCCGAAGCGGTTGTCCCAGGCCTTGGCGAGCAGCTTTTTGCCGCTCATGAGGGGTACGAAGGGGCCGTCCACGACAATCATGTCGCCGGGGCGGATGCCGGCGTCCAAGACTTCCTGCTTGGATTCGGCGCCGATATCGATGAGCATTTGATCCAGGGAGAGTAGGCGCTTAGCCGAATCCTCTGGCAGGAGATGGGGGGGTATGGAGGCGACGGCACCGGGGTAGGCCTGGCCTGTGAGACTGGAATAGACCTTTACCCGCTGTGCCATGACCACGTGCTCCCAGGTTCGACCCAGGGGAAAGAATTTTATAAGGCCTTTGGGGGTGATCTGCTTGACCACGAAGCCCACTTCGTCCATGTGTCCGCTCATCATAACCTTGGGGGCATTGGGTTTTTTGGAGCGTTTAACCGCGAAAACCGAGCCGAGGCCGTCGAAGACGAGTTCGTCGCTATGGGCTGAAAGCTGGGTTTTCATGTACTCCCGTACCCGCATTTCATGGGCGGCGATGCCGGGGATCTGGGTGAGGGTTTGGAATCTTTCTAATTCTTTTTTGCTGGGTGTCATGGGGTGTTTCCTTTTTTAGACGAATTGTTCGGCTAAGCGGCAGGCCGCAAAGCGCCCGGGGCTCACTTCCCTGAGCACGGGGTCGGCAACGCTACATTCAGGCTGTGCATAGGCGCAACGAGGAGCGAAGCGGCAGCCCGGTTTGGGGTTGATGGGGGAGCTCACTTCGCTTTTAAGGATTATACGGTCTCTTTTGGAGTTGAGCTTAGGTATGGGGATGGCCGAAAGCAGGGCCTGGCCGTAGGGATGTATGGGCTTCTTGAAAAGCTCTTCGGTGGGTCCCCGCTCAACAATTTGCCCCATGTACATGATGACGATGTCGTCGGATATGTGCTTTACCACCGAGAGGTCGTGGGTGATGAAGAGATAAGTGAGGCCCAGCTTTTCCTGGAGGTCCATGAGGAGGTTGAGTATTTGCGCCTGTATGGAGACATCCAGGGCCGACACTGGTTCGTCGCAGACGATGAATTCGGGGTCCAGGGCCAGGGCTCGGGCTATACCGATGCGCTGCCGTCGGCCTCCGTCCAGTTCGTGGGGGTAGGCGTCGTAGAGGCGCTCGGCCAGACCTACGGTGGTCATAAGCTGGCGCACTCGTTCCTCGTATTCCAGGTTATTGTTCACTTTCTTGTGGATTTTCAGGGGCTCGCCGATGATGGACGCCACGGTGTGCCGAGGATTTATGGAGGAATAGGGGTCCTGGAAGATCATCTGCATGCGGGTTCGCAAGCGGTTCATGTCCCGGTCCGAGGCTGTAGTGACTTCGGTGCCGTCGTAGATTATGGAGCCAGCGGTGGATTCGTGGAGCCGCACCAAGAGCCTGCCGGTGGTGGACTTTCCGCAGCCCGATTCGCCCACCATGCCCAGGGTTTTGCCCTTGGATATATCGAAGCTTACATTGTCCACTGCGTGTAGGTTTCCCTTGGCCACGTGGAAGTATTTCTTCAGGTTGTTGACTTTGAGGATGGGAGTATCGGATTTGGGGCTTCTGGCGCTCATGCCTGGCCTCCTTCCTTGGAATAGAGGTGGCATTTGACCATGTGGCCTTCCACATCGATATCGACTGGGTGCTTGCTGTGGCAGATTTCGGTGGCAAAGGGGCAGCGGGGGCTGAAGAAGCAGCCTGAGGGTAGGTTGGTGGGATCGGGCATGAGGCCGGGAATTGGCTTTAAGCGTTCCGAAACCGCGCTCAGGTCGGGCAGAGAACCGAAGAGTCCCTTGGTATAGGGGTGCAGAGGGTTGCCGAAGAGCTGTTTGACGCTGCCGAATTCGACGATTTCGCCGGCATACATGGTGGCTACTTCATCGCAGTTTTCAGCCACGAGGCCGAGAGAGTGGGTGATGAAGACCACCGATGTGCCCTGTTCCTTTATGAGCTTGCGCATAAGGTCGAGCACCTGGGCCTGGATGGTGACATCCAGGGCCGTGGTGGGTTCGTCGGCCAGAAGCAATTTGGGGTTGCAGGCCAAGGCCAGGGCGATGACAACCCTTTGTTTCATGCCGCCCGAGAACTGGTGGGGGTATTCCTTGGCCCTGTCGGCGGGTATGCCGACGGTTTCCAGCATGGTTTCGGCGGTTTTCCAGGCGGCTTCCTTGCTCACGCTTTCATGCCGCAGGACTGTTTCGGCGATTTGATCGCCCACGGTGAGTACGGGATTGAGGGCTGTCATGGGGTCCTGGAAAATCATGGCGATGTCCTTGCCCCGCATGTTCCGCAGTTCGTGCTTGTTCATGGTAAGGACGTCGTTGCCCGCGAATCGTATGCTGCCGGCGACTATTTTGCCCTGGGGCGCCCTGATCATGTTCAGTATGGAGAGCGCCAGGGTGGTCTTGCCCGCTCCCGTTTCGCCGACCAAGCCCAGCACTTTCCCTTTGCGCATGTCCAGGGAAAGGCCGTTGACGGCGTGTATGGTTTTTCTGTTGGAGTAATATTGAACTTCAAGATCGCGCAACTCTAGTATGGTTTCCATATCCGCCGCCTAACGCTTTAGTTTGGGGTCGAGGGCGTCCCGCAACCCGTCGCCTATGAGGTTGTACGCCAGAACCGTGAGCAGGATAGTAATGCCCGGCGCGAAGAGCAGATGGGGCGCGTACTGGATGAATTCCCTGGCTTCGGAGAGCATGTTGCCCCACTCTGGCTTGGGTGGAAGAATTCCCAGGCCCAAGAAGGAAAGCGAGGCTGCCCAGTTGATGGCCGATCCGACGTTGAGCGTCGATTGGACTATTATGGGCGAGAAAATATTGGGGAATATGTGTCGCACAACGATTCTGAAATCCTTGGCGCCTATGCAGCGGGCGGCTTCCACGAATTCCTGGTCCTTGACCGAAATTATGGATGCCCGCACGATTCGTATATAGCCTGGTATCATAGATGTGGATATGGCTACCAGCAAATTGAAAAAGGAATTGCCCAGGGCCGCGACAATGGCGATGGCCAAGAGAATGGTTGGTATGGAGAGGAGAATATCAGTAGCCCGCATTATTATGGTGTCGAAGAGGCCACCTCTGTAGCCTGCGAAGGCTCCAAGCACGCCGCCTACGAATAAGGCGATGGCCACGGTGGCAAATCCAATGATCATGGAAACCCTGGCGCCATGTACTAATCGCCCAAGGATGTCCCTTCCGTAGTTGTCCGATCCCAGAATAAAGGTATGTTCGATGTCTTTTTCGTGATAATAGACTATGCCGCTTTCTCCCGGCTTTAAGAGGGCGTTTTCCAGGGAGTTGGAGGTGACAAAGTCGTATTCGTAGAGGAAGTCGGCGAATATGGCCACCAGGGCGAAGACAAGGACTAGGCCTAGGCTTACTACCGCCAGTTTGTTGCGGGAGAGTTGGCGCCAGAATTGGCCGAAATTTTTGGCGCTGCGGCGCAGGAAGCGCCTGAAATTGCTTTGGCGCCCTGTGGGGCTTAAGGTATCGCCCGGTGTATAGGTACGTGTGTCGCTCATGCCGCGCTCCTCTGGGCCGGAGCCTTAGCTTTCTTTTTTGTGTAGCTTGTCTTGATTCGAGGATCTATAAAGCCGTAGAGGATATCCACTAAAAGGTTCATGAAGGTGAAGGTGAGGGCGACGAAACACACGGAACCCAGGATCTGGGGCGTGTCCTTCTGGTAGATGGCGTCCACCATGATGGTGCCTAGGCCCGGGTAGGAGAATATTTTTTCGGTGAGCACTGCGCCGCCTAGAAGCTGGCCGAACTGTAGGCCGGCGACGGTGACGACGGGGATGAGGGCGTTTTTGAGCGCGTGCTTGAAGATTACCACCTTCTCGTCCATGCCCTTTACTCTGGCTGTCCGTATGTAGTCCTGCTCCATGACGTCCAGCATGGAGGATCTGGTCATGCGCATTATTATGGCCATGGAGTACATGCTCAAGGTGACGATGGGCAAGACCAGCGACACGAAGTCTCCGGGGTTGGACATGGCAGGAAAGATGCGTAAGTTATTAGCGAAGGTGTAGATAAGGACCATCGCCGCCCAGAAAACGGGCATGGATGCTCCCAATAACGAAAAAACGGTGAAGATCATATCCAAGGCGGAGTAGGGCCTGGTGGCCGAGAGTATGCCTATGGGCACTCCTAACAGGAGGGCGAAGAAGAGCGCCCCGGCGGCGAGCACGAGTGTATTGGGGAACGAGCTCAAGATGAGCTCGAATACATTTCTATTGGAAATATAGGAGCGGCCTAAGTCTCCGAAGAGCAGGCCTTTATAGCCGAATTCGGGATGCTTGTACCCGAAGAGGAAATGCAGGTACTGGACGATAAAGGGTTTGTCCAGGCCCATGTCGGCCTTCATCTGCTTGTAGGCCGCGGGCGAGGCGTTGGGGCCCAGCATCATCTGGGCCGGGTCGGAGGGAGTGATGTACATGAGGGCGAAGACTATGAAGGTGACGCCGAAAAGGACGGGCACCAGCATCAGAATCCGCCGCAATAGGTATCTGCTCATTTGTGGAATCCGGGGCAACGAGCCCCCGACCTGGCTGGCGAGAATCGCCGGCCAGGTCGGGGGCGGGACCCAGCCAAGCAACCCAAACGGCCTCCTGGCGGGATCCCTCCTGGGTCAGAACTGCTTGGTTAGCAGGTGAAGGTCCACGAGCTTGGTGCCAAAGATGGCCCTGTCGATGTTGCCGACCCTGGGGTGGGTTCCGTACACGACATTCTCATATACCATTGGGAAATAGGGCTTATCGGTCATGAGCTGGGTCTGCACTTTGTCGTAGGCTGTCTTGCGTTCCTTGGGGTCCTGGGTGTAGCGGCCCAGGGCGATGTTGCTGTTGACAATGGCGTTGTTGTAGACGGCGCCGTTCATGCCAGTGCCGATGGAATCGCCATTATAGATGATGCAGGTGTAGTCGGGGTCGCCGGTGGGGGTGAACCAGCCGGTGACTACCATGTCGTAGCCTTCGCCGGTCTTGCTCATCTGGATGATCTGGGCATTGACCATGGGGATTACCTTGATGAGGTCCACGCCTAAGGTTGTCTTGACCTGGTCTTTGACGTTGTTGGCGATCTTGACGCGGTCGGTGATGTTGCCGACGACGAGGGTTACGCTTTCGGGTCCCAGTTTCGCCTTGAACTCAGGCGAGAGTGAGGCAAATTCTGCCTTGGCCTTTTCGCGGTTAAAGTACCAAGATTTTTCGTTGAACTCGGCAAAGGGGGTGCCGGCGGGGGCGCCCTGTACATGGCCGAGGAAGCCTGGCTGCATCATCTGGTTGGCGGGGATGGCCTGTCCGTTGAAGAGGTCTACCTGCCTGATGAATGGTATGGGGTTGATGGCGTAGAAGATGGCTCTTCTGAGCTTGGTGGAGTCCAGTTCTTCATAGGTACCGCTCAGGTCCAGCTTGCCGTTGCGCACTTGGCCCACCAGGGGGGAGGCCATGCTGAAAACGCCGTACCAGATGGTAAGACCGGGCTTGGAGGTGATGGTTACTCCAGCGCGCTCGATAGCTTTTAGGTCGAGCTTGGAGAGGTTGAAGGCCATATCGACTTCACCGGTGATGAGTACGTTGTTGACCTGGGGCTGTTCGGACATTGCCCTGAACTGGATGTTCTTGAAGGCGACGGTCTTGGGATTGCCCCACCACTCTTCATTGCGGGTAACGTTTACTTCCTGGGGATTGGGGAAGGATACGAACTTGTAGGGTCCTGTGCCGGTAACGATCTTGGTGCCGTAGTCGGCGCCTGCGGCTTCGGTGGTATCCTTGTCCTCAATGCCCGAGCAGTAGTGGGCCAGGATGTTGAGGGCGGGTCCGTAGGGAGAGGGGGTCATGTATTTGGCCCTGTCTTCCCAGGAGGTGAGGGGGATGGTGGCGTAGGAAGGATCCTTGAGCTTGCCCCAGGTGATCTTGACAGTGTACTCGTCCACTTTCACCACCGAGAGAATGGCGCTGAACATGGATTTGGAGCTGGATTTGGGATGGTGGAGTATTCTGTTGAATGAGAAGACCACATCGTCGGCGTTAAAGGCGTTTCCGTTGTGGAACTTGACGCCCTTTCTCAGCTTGATGGTGTAGGTAGTGCCATCCTTGGATACCAGTCCATTCTCCAGCGTGGGGATCACTTCGGCCAAGCCGGGGTAGAACTTGTAGTCAGGGGTCATGTTCACCAGGGTCTCGTTGATTTCCCTCATGATCTGGGCTTCGTTGAGTGTGGTGTAGATGTTCGGATCCAGGGGCTGGGGTGCCGCCGCGAGCACGAACACGAGGGTGTCTGCGTCGCGGTTGCGCAGGGCTGGTCCCTTGGCGCCTTGGGCGAAGACTGCGCCGACCACGAACAGGGTGACGAGCAGGAGCGCTGTCATTCTTTTCATGTCTTTTTCCTCCTAAAGGAAATTGTAACTGTAAGGCTGCCAGGCAGCCTTGCCTAGAACACGTTATGCCTTGACTCCAGGGTTGGTATCGGGCTTTTCATCGCGGTTACCTGCCCTTGCTGATTTCCGAATACCCATCTTCCTGTATTGCCAGGCTTTGTTTACGCACTTCGATGGATTTGTCCTGGGTGCCGAGGAATACGAGGTGTACCAATATATTGAGGATGGATACGAGGCCGACGTAGGAGTTAGTGAGGAGGAGTGAGTTGGTGTCGCAGCGGACTATGGAATGGGCCAGGTGGTAGATGGGGCAGCTGGCCGAGTTGGTAAAGAGATTGAGTTTGCCGCCGACATTCGCCACCACCTGGGCCACGTGGCGGATTTCTTCGGAGTAGGGTGGAAAGGTCATGATGAACATGACATCAGCGGCGCCGAAGCTCCGTAATCGCGGAGCATAATCGGAAACGGAACCTGTGATCAGGGTGACTTCCTTGTTGATGGAGCTGATCAGAGTATATTCGAAGGCTTTGGCCAGATAGCCGGATGCGCCGAAGCCGCAGACGAAAATGCGCCGTGCGGTTCGGAGGTTTTCGGCCATGGTTTCGATTGTCTGGGGCTGGATTTTATCGAAGGTGTTGCGGAGGTTGTTGATTTCACTCATGTAGAGCTTCTGAAGGCGTTTTTCTTCAGGCAGGCTGTCCAGTTCCTGGAGGGCGATTTTGTCGTAGGGACCTAGCCGATGCTTGATTTCGTCCTGAACTTCCCGTTTGAGGGCTTGGTAGCCATCCAGACCAAGAGATTTGGCGAAGCGTACCAGGGAGGCGTTGGACAGGCCGACAGCCTTGCTGATGGTGTAGATGGAGGCGAAAGCGACGTTCTGCTCGTGGTCGAGGATATAGGAACCGATTTTATGAAAATTGGAGGGCATGGCCGGGAGCGAGTCTCGTATTTTCGCCAAAAGCATCTGAAAATTCCCCTCCGATTTGCTGTTCTTGTGGTGTGCTGAAACTATTGTTTCAGAATTCTCTCATGGCGAAACTTATGTGTCAAGCGAAATCGAATTGCATTTTTATGCGTTTTTACTGAATTCTACGGATTTTCTATCGTTGTCACTTCTGGGGGTTTGGATTTAGTCGGCAGTGTATACCAAGTAATTGTGGCGATCACGGTTTTAGTCTTTAAGCATGACCTTGATTATTTCCAGATCGGTGGCACGCATACCTACCGAGCCGACCTGGCCTACGTTACGTATGGTGGCTTCGACGTCGGCGCCTACCAGACCTTCGCCGTCTAGAAACTTTTTACCTTCTGTCATGCCTATTTCGTGGGCCATGATGGCGGCTTCAAGGGCTGTGGCAATCTTGGCCGCGCAGGAGGATTTGGCTCCGTCGCAGAGGATGCCGTCGGCGGTGGCTATGGCGTTGATTATGGTGGCGGCGATTTGTTCGTAGTTGCCACCCTTGAGCCAGGCTATGGCGGCGGCGCTGCCTACTGCGGCGCTCACCGCCCCGCAGTAGGCCGAGAGTTTTCCTATGTACTCTTTTTGTTCCAGGGAGACGAGATTGCTGATCACAAGGGCGCGGATTAGTTTTTCCTGGTCGCAGCCCAGGGCGGCGGCGTACTCGATGACAGGCAGGCTTACGGTAAGGCCTTGGTTGCCGCTGCCGGAGTTGATGACCACGGGGAGGGCACAGCCGCCCATGCGGGCGTCGCTTCCCGCCGCCGCCCGGGCGCGGGCTCGTACCCGGATGTCGTTGCCGCCGTACTTAAGCAGGTTCTTGCCCACCGAAACCCCGTAGTCGCCAGCGAGTCCTTCGTCGGCTATGGCAGTGTTCATATCGATCTGCTGGCGGAGCAGATAGCCAATCTCGCCTAAGTCTGTGGTCTGGGCGAATTCCAGGATGTCTTTTACGTTGAGGAGGGAGTATTCCCGGCGATCGGGACTAATGCCTTCACTAAGATTGTCGCCCACTTCTTTCTTTTGCGCGGCTATAGCTTCGTCGATCAGGACCCCGTTGCGCTCTATTCGGCTGATGCCGGTATGGCTGTGTTCAACGATTACCTTTGCACTCTCGGTTCCTTTCCACACCCGGGCTTCCACATAGAGGCCCTCAATGCCTACGGCCAGTTCCTGGGCGCAATAACTGCTCTCTTTGAGGCGCCGGATCTCGACTATGTCCTGCTCGGTAAGGTCAGCCAGGACTTCCAGCTTAGCCTCGGCTCGGCCTGATACGATGCCGGCGATGGCAGCCGTATCGATGCCTTTCAAGCCGCCAGTATTGGGTACAGTGACGCTTTTTACATTCTTGACGATATTGGCACTGCAGCGGATCGCAATCCTATCGGGCATCGCTCCTAGTACCTGCTTAGCCTTCGCAGCGGCAAAGGCCACCGCAATAGGCTCGGTACAGC
>CAZHFN010000048.1:10467-11752 GCA_964531105.1 uncultured Treponema sp.
AGTACCTGCTTAGCCTTCGCAGCGGCAAAGGCCACCGCAATAGGCTCGGTACAGCCCATGGCGGGGACGAGTTCCTCCCGCAAAATTGCCCTATATGCTGTAGCGATTGCTTGGTTCATCCTTTTGCACTCCCTCTCGAAGGCATGATATACTGTATATGGCCGTACTGTAATATAGAAGGGCTTTTCGCTGGTCTTTCAAATAGAGCTTCCGGCCGTGGGGGAGGCTATCCATGAAAGTAATAAACACAGTGCTCATTCTTGCGTTAATTATCGCTTCGGTTTTATTTGCTGTTCAGAATACCGAAACCGTCACCGTAACATTCATCGCTTGGTCGATAACCGGCTCGCTTTCGCTCATTCTCATCATTGCGCTTATTGCTGGTTTCTTGATTGGCAGCCTTCTCATGGCTCCATCGGTTATTAAAAAGAAATTTCAGTCCTTCGGATTAAAGCGAAGGGTTTCCAAGCTCCAGAGGGAAAAGGTCAAGCTCAACAAACGGATCGAAAAGAGCGAGGCGAAGCAGGAGTCTCTGCCGCTGAACGATATACCTGCGGTTGCAGCTCCCGAGAATCTGGAAGCAGCCCCTGGTAACCCAGAGGAATCTGAAAAAAAACCTTCCTGAAGCTATGCTTCTTACCCGGTGCGTCGGCTTCCGTTAGATATCCCAACCCATTGCCTGTTTAAAACGTCTGATGTTGTCCCGGCTCACTTCCACCGATTCGCCGTCTTCCATTTCAAGCCGCAGGATGTTTTTCTGCCCCGCAAGAATGCGTTTTATCATGTTCTTATTGACAATTGCGTTGCGGTGGACTCTGAAGAACATCGAAGGATCGAGTTTTTCTTCCAAGCGCTTGAGAGAAGAGTCGAAGACGTATTTAATTCCTTCAGCATAAATAAATACTAGGCCATCTTCGGCTTTTATACAGGATATATCGGAAACTTTGAGCACCATGTATTCGAACATAGTGCGAATGGTGATCCTATCCACGTATCGAGACTCCGGGGATGCATCGCTTTTCTTGTCTGGCGCCGCAGTCTGCGGCGCAACTGATGCTGCATTGGCTCCTCCTTCTTCAGCCACCCTGGCCTCATCAGGCCAGGGTGCTCGGCTTCGCGTAGTATTCGATATGAATCTTTCTACCGCTTCCGTAAGCCGGGGTTTCATGACCGGTTTTAATATGTAGTCGAACGCACGTACCTCGAATGCCTTGATCGCGTAGTTGTCGTAGGCGGTTATGAATACGACGCCTGTGCCCACAGGGAGGGCTGTCGCGGCCTGTAT
>CAZHFN010000049.1:0-2333 GCA_964531105.1 uncultured Treponema sp.
GAGAGCATCGCCTCCGACGCCGCCAACGAAGCCCCCGTCTCCTACGGCGCCGACTCCCCGGTCGCCCTCGAAGAAGGCCCCCCGGCCCCCGCGCTGATCCAGTAGCACGCTTACTCAATCGCGCGACTTTGCACAATAACCATTAGGCTGCCCGGCAAATTGCCGGGCAGCCTTTTTTACAGGATAAGAGGACGGAAGCATGATTTATGACATGATTTGGAAGCACTGTATCATTTTCAGTATTATGTAAATGCGAACCGAGGAGGGGAGCATGTTCAATGCATTGAAAGACTATAATCCGATACTGTTGGCGTTTTTAGCGACATTGTTCACTTGGGCAGTAACCGCGCTCGGAGCTGCTCTGGTATTCTTTTTCAAATCCATAAATAAAAAATTGCTGAATTCGATGCTCGGCTTCGCTTCCGGCGTTATGATCGCGGCGAGCTTTTGGTCGCTCTTAAAACCCGCCATTGATATGGCCGCATCCATGGGTGAAAACCCTGTAAAGCCAGCTTTGATAGGATTCCTGGGCGGCGGGGCCTTTCTACTTATAGTCGATAGAATCTTGCCGCACCTGCATAATGGCCTGGCCGTGAATCAGGCGGAGGGCATAAAAACTTCCTGGCAGCGAAGCATTCTACTGGTGATGGCGATAACCCTCCATAATATTCCCGAAGGACTTGCAGTGGGTGTCGCATTCGGCGCACTTGGCCTGGCGGGCAGTCCAGCAACCTTTGGTGCTGCGGTGGCATTGGCGATCGGCATTGGGATACAGAATTTTCCCGAAGGAGCCGCGGTCTCAATTCCTCTTCGTAGGGAAGGCATGTCTCGGGGAAAAAGCTTCTTTTATGGTCAAGTTTCCGGCATTGTCGAACCGATAGCCGCGGTATTGGGCGCGCTGTTGGTGGTGAGCGTCCAGCCTATACTACCCTACGCTCTGGCCTTTGCTGCCGGCGCCATGATTTACGTTGTAGTGGAGGAGTTGATTCCCGAATCCCAACAGCATGGCCATTCGGATTTTTCCACCATCGGCGCCATGCTCGGCTTCGCCGTGATGATGCTTCTCGATGTGGCCTTGAGTTAATTGCCATGCTCTCCACCGCGGGTTCTCAATCTTTGGAGTCGGTACGCTCACGCATTATTGAGAATATCGAGACCTTCAATGCACAAAGCACCAGCGACTGGAAACTCGGAATTTCGATAGGTCACGCCGAGCTGGGTCAAGACGGCGTTAATGATTTCGCCGGCCTGATCGCCGCTGCCGATGCGCGCATGTACCAATCCCGCCGCGACAAGCGCCTAGATGTGGACGAATAGACAGAAATCGCCACCACTGGGCAAAAAATGTCGGGAATTGCGCCTCGTCGGTCGGTATAGTAGCATCGAGACCGACGGGAGGAACCGTGGACTGGCAGACGAGAATGGCCGAGGCGCTTGAGTACCTCGAGTCGCACATGAAGGATGACATCAACATCGGAAGGGCGGCAGCCGCGGCGAACTGCTCAACTTTCCACTTTCTCCGCATGTTCGAGGTTGTCACTGGCATGGGACCAGGGGAATATATCCGAAGACGGAGACTATCCTTGGCCGCTCTGGAACTTGCCTATTCAGGTGATAATGCCCGAAGTACGCGGATCATCGACCTGTCCCTCGACTATGGCTACGAATCGGTGGACGCCTTCTCCCGAGCATTCAAGCGCGAGTTTGGCTGTCTGCCCAGTGAAGCCCGCCGTCCCGGCCGTAAACTTCATACCTTTTCGCGGCTTGCCTTCACCGTCGCTCTCAAAGGAGATAAACCCATGGAATATCGGATTGAGAAAGGACCTGCCATGCTGCTGGCCGGATTCAGCATCAGGACAAAGGGAGGGGACGGAGGAAGCTTCGCTGAGGTTCCCAACTTCTGGAGCACTGTCATGAAGGACGGTCGCTTCGCCGCACTCTGCGCTAAAGCGGTCGGTAGTCGTGTGGGTGTCTGCGGCGTATGCCATTCCTGCGATGACGCTTGCGGAGACTTTACGTACAGCATCGCCGTGGAAGTATCGCCTGAAGATATTTCCATCCCCGCAGCCTGGGACCGTATCGCCGTGCCAGCCTCCACCTGGGCCAAATTCACCTCTCGTGGACCCTTGAGCAAGAATTTTCAGGATGTGATTAAGAGGATTTACTCCGAGTGGTTCCCCGCATCGGGACGAGAGCACGCTGGCACTCCAGAGCTAGAGTATTACCCGGATCTACCCGACACCGAAGCTCCGGACTACTGGTGCGAGTACTGGGTTCCGCTGAAGTAAAGAATCGACGATAACATACACCGCTCGGGGCACTTGCCTCGGGCG
>CAZHFN010000049.1:2433-10011 GCA_964531105.1 uncultured Treponema sp.
CTGAGCATGAGACCCGAGAGGAGCGAGAGGATGATAAGGGGGGAGGATAAGCGGGCGTCTATCCAGGCGACGGTGTTGTAGGTGTGGAGAATGACTTCCTTGCGGCCCGAGGCCAGGCTGCGTTTTTCCCAGAGCATTCCGACAGCTGCGTTAGCGAAGAAGAGGGTGGCGGCGGCGATGTGGACAAAAAGAGCGTGGCCATGCAGGGCGGGCTGGTTTAAAAGAGCCATAAACTGTGCATGGAAAAAGATAGCGATTACGATCATCCCGGCCATAAGTGCCAGAAAGACGAAGAGGACATACTTAGTCTTCATGGTCGATAATAGGAGCATATTCTCTGGCGCCGCACAAGTGCCGCGCTCGTCGCATAGAACGATCATGAGCCTCTCTCGCCGAGAGAGCTTTAAATCAAAGCTTTGCGAACACCCCCGAGCTGCAACTTTTTCTGCATTGTCCGACAATCAAAGCACTGTTATAATGCCGAAATTAGATATAAGGAGAGGTGCATTATTAACCCGGCGATCCGGCGGTATTGGCCGCAGTACAAATGGTTGAACATCAGCGCGATGCTCAAGAATATGAAAACAAGACCTGAGCAATGCACCGATTCATTCAGCGGCAAGCTGGTCGCGATAACGGGGGCCACTTCCGGTATCGGCCTCTATACGGCGCGCAAGTACGCGTCCATGGGCGCCCGGCTTGTCCTTATTAATAGGAATAAAGAAAAATCCGAGCAGCTGTGCCGGAATCTCACTGACGAATTCGGTGCGAAGGTAGACTACATTACCGCGGACCTGACCCTGCTTGAAGACATCCAGCACGCGGGGCGCACCCTGGCTGAACTTGAAAAGCCTATTGATGTGCTTATCCATAATGCAGGGCTCCACCTTGAAACCCGCCACGAGACAGCCGATGGACTAGAAGCCAATTTTGCCCTGCACTATATCGCTCCCTTTGTCATAACGAAAATGCTAGAGCCCAAGATGAGTAGGGACAGGACGGGAAGGATTATCTTTGTCGGTTCCGAGGGATACCGCTTCATGGCTTGGGGCCTGGACCTAGATGACCTGCAGTGGGAGAGGAATAGGTATTCCGGGCTCAAGGGCTACGGCGCCGGCAAACTCGCTCAGCTTTTGTCCATGCATATCTTCGCCCAGGAGTTGGCGCCATATAACGTAACCATCAATGCCATGCATCCGGGCATGGTGCGGACCGAGACGGGCAAGGACAACGGCAAGCTATACCAATGGTATAAAAAAAATATCATCGACACGCGCTCCGCAACTCCCGACATATCCGCCGAAGCACTCTATTACCTGGGGGCTTCAAAGAGTCTTACGCAGACGAGCGATGTGTTCTTCCATCTAACAACAGCAGAAGAACTGGCTCCACCGGCCAGGGACATGGAGGCGGCCCAGGCGCTATGGGAAAGGACTATTGCGCTGCTTGGCCAGAAAGGGGTGAAGTTATGATACATAAGGATATCATCGTTGTTGGCGGCGGCATTGCGGGGCTTACGGCAGCCTTGAGTCTTGCGCACAAGGGCAAGGATGTTCTTCTTATCGAAAAGAACGAGCACTGCGGCGGCCTGATGAACTCCTTTGATCGCGATGGCTTCCGCTTCGAAGGCGGGGCCCGGGCCTTGGTAAATGCCGGCCTGGTAAAGCCCATGATCAAGGAATTCGGCCTCGACATCGAGGTGCTGCCCAATCCGATTTCTCTGGGTATTGAGAATGCGCTTATACGCTTGAGCGGCGAACAGGATCTCTATGTTTACGCTGATATGCTGAAGAGTCTATATCCTGGAAGTGAAGGCGATGTAGACAGGATTATCGCTGCGATTCACGACATTATTGGAAACATGAAGACTCTCTATGGCGTAGACAGCCCCTTGTTCACCAAAAAGAAAAAAAACATCCTCGTCTTGGTGCCTTCTCTGGCCGCATGGATGTTGAAATTAATGAGGACATTATACCGCATATCGAAGATGGATACGCCCTTTGAGGAGCGCCTCGACGAACTCTCATCCAATCAATCGTTAAAGGACATGGTCGGCCAGCATTTTTTCCGCAAGACACCGGTTTTTTTCGCTTTAAGCTATTTCGCTCTTTACAGTGACTATCTTTATCCGAAGGGCGGGGTAGGAGCCTTTATCCAAAAAATGGTTGAAGCCATACAGAAACGAGGCGGTGAACTGCGCTTCAATACCGAGATTGTAAAAGTAGACCCCATTACCAAGGTGATCACCGATGCCGTAGGGAATGCGTATCAGTACAATAAGATGATATGGGCTGGTGACCTGAAGGCCTTGTACGCGATGTGCGATTCCGGAAGCATGGAGAGAAACAAACAGGCAGTGTTCGCACAACGCAAGGAAAAGATACTTGGGCGCAAGGGAGCCGAGTCGGTGTTTTCTGTGTTCTTGGCCGTGGATATACCGCCTGAATTTTTTGGGAAAATTGCCACTGGGCACATATTCTACACGCCGGATAAAAAAGGCTTAGGGCAGATACATATCGCTGAGCTCGATGGGCTGCTTGCGCGCTGGGATACGGTTCAAAAAGATGAAATCTATGCATGGTTGCACAGATTCTGCCACTACAATACCTTCGAGATATCTGTCCCTGTACTGCGCGATCCCGACGCGGCCCCAGCGGGAAAGGCTGGGGTAATAATCAGCGCATTGTTCAGTTTTGAGCTTACCCGGAAGATCCGAGAAGCAGGCTGGTACGAAGAGTTCAAACAGCGAGTGGAAGACGAGTTTATTGAGGCGATTTCATCCACCTTTTACCCCGGGCTAAAAGATAAAGTGCTGTTCCGCTTCTCCTTTTCGCCACTGTCTATCTATGAGCGGGTGAGAAGTTCTGAAGGCTCTATCGTAGGCTGGTCTTTTGAGCAGGACATACCCGTTGTGACGAGCATGTTCCGCATGTCGGACTCGGTAAAGACAGCCCTTCCCGACGTGTATGCCGCCGGCAAGTGGGTATACAGCCCGGCCGGAGGCCCTACAGCAGTAATGACAGGCAGAATAGCAGCCAAGCGTTGCCTGAAATGATAGGCCAGAAGACTAGGCGGGCTGGGCGAACCGCTGGCTGGACAAGGAAGTCATAAATCTATTAAGTCTTCCTGATCACGCAACGTCTTCCATCGCCGCTTCTTGCCCCTGCCGCTGGAATCAACAAGACTCCTTTTGGTGAGAGCTTGCAATACCCGCTTTAAATGAGTCATATCCACATCGCCTAAGTTATCAAGGAGTTCCTCTGAAGAAAGGCCTGTTCCTTCCATGTCGGCGGTAGCTTGCCGAAGCAAATCCAGCACCCGATTTTCCAGATGCAACTCAGCCACGTAGGGAACAACCGGTTCGGCGGTCAATTCGGCTTCCGCATCATTATTAACCTGGGTCTGCAGTCGATGCACGGCCCTAAAGAAAGCGTAGGTCCAGAGATTGGCTTCTTTTCTGGTTCTGGCATAGATAATGGGTAAGTCTGGATGCATGGCATGGAGTTCAGCTAAGGCTCGATAACAATGCGCAGGCTTGTATTTGTGTTCCAGCCTATCGGGGTTCATGAAATCGCCATACTCGGCTTCAATCACCACCGCGGGATGAGGCAAGGTGCTCAGTTCTCGAAACACCCTGTGCAGTGTCGCGATGCGGCCAAAATCGCTCATTAAATTATCGAAGGTCTTTCGCTCCACAACCGAAAGTATCTTATCCTCATACACCAGGGCATAGTCCCCCGCGGGAAGCTTTCGCCTCTCTTCTTCGGCTTTGGGAAATTTCCATGGATACCGCTCACCTGAGTCGATCACCACCTTGAAAGGCGTTTTCGCAGGCTGTAAAGAAAGGCGCGACTTGGATCTATGCTGGGATTGGGCTGTTTGGGTTTTGAAGAAAATTTGCTCGTAACTCCCGGGCTTGTTTTTATAAGGCTTTTCCAGAATCAGAAACTCGCATCGCTTTTTGACAGGACGATCCAAAATTATCTGCAGACTCTTGCCGAAGCGATCGAAGCTCAAGACCGGCACCCGCTCCAGGTCTTCGAACATATCCACATCATCAGGATCAGATCCATCCCTGATGCAAAACACATTGCCCCGCTGCCCAGGCCAGGAATCCTGGGCACGCACAGCGAACAGCGTTCTGCCATCCTGCTCCAGTACTATGCGGAAAGGAAATCGCGGATTCCCCGTCTTCTGTGCAATCCATATTACACCCATGAAGCTATTCTCATGTGATATCACAGACTGCACAAGAGGGCTGCCTCATCGCATTGTTTTTTTAGCTGGCCGCCTATATCCCAGGTCTTCCCCAAGGTCCCGTTGCTCAGTATTATCGAGCCCATGACAGAAACAAGCGGGAGCGAATACACGCAGGGATGGAAGAAAAATGTGGGCATCTTCATGGTCAGCCAGGCTCTATCCCTTTTCGGCTCGGCATTGGTGCAATACGCCCTTTTATGGCATATCACCCTGGAGACAAAATCAGGGGTGATGATGACCCTCTATGTCATCTGTGGATTTCTGCCAACTTTCTTTCTTTCTCCCTTCGCGGGAGTCTGGGCGGATCGTTACAACAGAAAAAAGCTGATCATGTTCGCCGATGGGCTTATCGCCCTGGTTACGTTGCTGATGGCGCTCATATTTCTTACAAATGGAAGATCGATACTCCTCATTTTAATGGTGGCAGGCATACGGGCTTTTGGGACTGCGGTGCAGCATCCTGCGGTGGGAGCCATTTTGCCCCAGATGGTGCCCAAGGAGTATCTAACAAAGGTAAACGGCATTAACGGCAGCATCCAGTCTGCTCTGAGTTTTGCCGCCCCCTTGGCCTCCGGAGCCGTTCTTTCATTGACTGGCATAGAAGTGATTTTTTTCATCGATGTGATTACCGCGTTGCTCGCCATCATATTGCTGGCGGGCTTCCTAAAGGTGCGACCGCATGAAAAAGCCTTGCGAGCGAAGGGTACTCCGTATTTCAAGGAGATGCTCGATGGTTTTCGCTACATAAGAGATCACCGTTTTCTTGTGAGCTTTTTTACCTATGTGGGATTTTTCCTGATTCTTGTTACGCCAGCGGCACTCCTCACGCCCCTGCAGACAGCCCGGCGTTTCGGCGAAGAGGTGTGGCGGCTAACTTCGCTGGAGATACTTTTTTCGTCAGGCATGATAGTTGGCGGCCTAGCGATTGCGGCCTGGAGCGGTTTCAAGAACAAGATGCACACCATGGTGATGTCGAACATCGTAATGGCCCTCTGCACCATCGCCCTGGGCTTGATTGGCGAATTTTGGCTTTATCTTGCCGTGATGGCACTTTTCGGCATTACCATGCCATTTTACAATACGCCTTCCATGGTGATGATCCAGACTCATGTGGAAGAATCCTACATGGGCAGGGTTTTTTCCGTAATGACCATGTTGTCCTCTTCCCTCATGCCTTTGGGAATGCTCATTTTTGGTCCCTTGGCCGATGTGGTGAGCATCGAGAGTATTCTGATTTTTACCGGAGCCGTAATGCTTGCGCTGGCGGTCATCGCCTTGAGCAGAAAGCGCTTGATGAGCGCGGGATTATAGGCCCTCGATTTTTTCTCTTATGAACTCGAGCCCCTTGAGGCTCTCCTCCGCGCCACTGTCCACTTCCAGGGAGAGCGAAGCCTCGGGAGAGAATCTCGCGATTTCTGCGAGTAGTGTAGTGAAATCAATCGTGCCCTTTCCGGGAGCGTAGTGCTGATCGTCGGACTGATCATTGTCATGGATATGATAGTGGGCAATACGGCTTCCGAGGTCGCGAACCCATTGTTCGGGCGGGGTGGGGGAGAATGTGTGGGCGTGGCCTACGTCCAGGCATATCGCAGCGGCCAGTCCCTCAGCCTCGGCTGCATTCGCGAAGGCTAAGGCGGCCGCGGCGTCGGGCTCATAGGTGTTTTCAAAGATCGTAAGAACACCCATTTCATCCAGGCTTTTAAGATGGGGAGCCCAGAATTCCATAGCATGCTCTACCCACTCGGCGGCGCGGTCGGCTCGGCAAAAGTAGGAAGGACAACTCAAGTGCATGACGAGGTGCTCGGGCAGGATCGATTCGCAGAGCCTTACCGTATCGGCCACACGGCGCTCTACAACCGCGGCGATCATGTAATCAAAGGACCACCAAGGCAGGTCCAGAAAGGGGCCGTGAAGATGGAAACGCCTATCCCTGTGGCTGGATGCGAACTCCGTATAAAAATCAGCCCTTTCACGCCAGGCCTCAGCGGACTTGACTCCCTTGAGGCCAAAACTCTGAAGTTCCAGAGCGACCTCTCCGCCGGTTGCGTCGAGAAGTCTTTGAGCGGTCTCGGGATAGGCACATATGGAATAATTCATAGTTCATTATAGCAGAATACTGACAATGAATATATAATTGAGCTAGTTTCAAAAGTCGTCTGATATTTGCAATTGGCTCAATTACCCTATGGAGTCTTTATGAAAACCGATGGTCTTGATGAAAAATTGCAGAAAGATGTGCTGCGTTTCCAGCGTGAAGAGCTTACCGGAGCGCAGTTGTATGGAATTTTGTCCAAGCGGACCAAAGATAAAAAGAACGCTGGAGTGCTTGATTCAATGGCCCGCGCAGAAAAAGGGCACTATATATTTTGGAAAAAGCTTTCCGGTGTTGATACGCCGCCCTATAGATTCAGAGTTTTTTTTCTAAGCCTTGCGGCCCAAATTCTAGGATTGACTTTTGCGCTCAAGCTTCTGGAGAAGGGCGAGGTGGATGCGAGCGAAGGGTATGCGAAGGTAGCCCATCTTGTTCCAGGCGCGGTGGATATAGGTAAAGAAGAAGAAGCCCATGAGGAAGCGCTCATCGCGATGATCGACGAGGAACGTCTTGCCTATATGGGATCTATCGTTTTAGGCCTCAACGATGCATTGGTGGAACTCACTGGCACCCTGGCGGGGCTTACCTTCGCCCTACAGCGAGGGAGTATTGTCGCTATCAGCGGTATCATAACGGGAATCGCTGCGGCCTTTTCCATGGCAGCTTCTGATTATTTGGCTTCGAAAGCCGAAGGCGATCCGCGGGCTAAAAAATCAGCTATTTACACAGGCGTGGCCTACCTTTTTACGGTTGTGTTGCTGGTGCTCCCCTATCTGGTTCTGCCGCAAAGCGGGTCTTGGATTTATATGAGTCTTGCAATAACGCTGCTTATAGCCATAGGAATAATCGCTGGGTTTAATTATTACTTGGCGGTGGCAAAAGATCAGAATTTTAAAGCCAAATTTCTTGAAATGGCGGGAATCAGTCTCGGAGTCTCCGCATTTTCCTTCGTCGTCGGACTCGTCGTAAGGGCCGTGTTTGGAGTGGATATCTGAAATTTTGCGTCCAGCTTTTAAATCTATGGGGGAGGTATTCGTGAGGGACAAGGGGTTCATCATCATCGCAGCTATTCTTTTAGGCGCTTGGCTTGGAAACAAGATAAAAATGCCTTCAGGATACCTCGTGGGAGGTATGGTTTTCGGTCTTCTAGCTAAAGGTTTTACAGGAGACAATGTGGTATCGGGCAATGTATTGTCCATCGTGTCCCAGATACTCGTGGCTTATGT
>CAZHFN010000049.1:10111-11721 GCA_964531105.1 uncultured Treponema sp.
GGAATACAGGGCCATTACTGCCGATGAAATGGGCATGCAGGCATAGATGATTTTCTTTGGAAATTCAAAGACCGCCGTAACCTCCATGGCGCGGTTGTAGAGCTGGCGGGAATACCAGAAAAATATTGCTATAAAAGCAAAAGTGATTATGTCTACTAAAAGCCTGTAGAATGCCTTTGCTTTTGTACCTTTTAACAGTCGCCCTATCCAGTCGCCGGCACTGAAATGCCCTTTGAGTATCCAGACTGCCGCAGAACCGAAGAACACCATCCAGGCAAAAGCTAGCTCGACAATTTCATCCAGCCAGTGCAAAGACATAATCGGTACATACCTGACAAATACATTGGCGGTGATAATGATGGTAAGTACTACGAAAAGGCTTACGCAAAGCCATTTGAAAATTGTTAGGAAAAATCGATCGATTTTTTCCCATATTGCCTTGGATTTCATTTCGCCACCCCCATGAGAAGATCGGGCAAGCATGTGGAAATGGCTGGAACATAGGCAATTATTATTGTAACTATGAATATCCCAAGTAAATAGGGAAAAGCCTCTTTCGAAAGTTCACCTATTCTAACTTTTGTAAAACTTGAAACCGCGTACAGGCACATTCCTACTGGTGGTGTGAGGTTGCCGATCATAATAAGCAGTGTCATTACTACGCCGAAGTTGACAAGATCGAAGCCGTATTGAACGGCGATGGGAATGAATATCGGAATCGTAATCAGAAAAATCGCGTTTCCTTCAAGAAATAGTCCAAGGATTATAATGATGACGATAAACATGGCCATGACGCCGGGGCCAGATGCACTCATGCCGCTCAATGTGGCGATGATATTATCGGGTATTTTCTGATATATAATAAACCAGCCGAAGAAGTTGGCCGCCGCCATTATGAACAGTAGGGCAACGGATTGTTTGATGGAGTCCCAGAATACTTCAGGCAGATCCTTGAATTTGAGTTCCTTGTAGAGAAATCCTAAAAAGAGTGCATAAAGACAGGCTATAACCGCTGCTTCAGTGGGTGTGAATATGCCTGTAAAAATACCGCCCAAAATTATAACGATGGACATGAGGGAGAGGAAAGATTCCTTGGTAGCGACCCATATTTCTTTCAAGTTCGCTCTTGGTTGACGTGGAAAGCCCCTGGGTTTTGCCATGACGCCTATGGCAATCATTATTGCGCCGCCCATGAGGGCGCCAGGCAAAAATCCAGCCAGAAATAAACGGGGTACTGACACGGAAGTGAGGGCACCATAGAGAACGAAGGAAATCGAAGGCGGAATAATAGGACCAAGAGTGGCTGATGCGGCGACGATGGCTGCCGCTACTGATTTTTTATAGCCGTTATCGGTCATCGCCTTGTAGGATACCTGACCCAGGCCTGCCGCATCGGCCACGGCAGAGCCCGATATGCCTGAGAAGAGCATTTCGGCTACCACGGACACGTGTCCCAGTCCGCCTGGGATATGGCCGACAAAAGCTTTTGCAAAACGGAAGATGCGGTTGGTTACTCCTCCTGTGTTCATGAGATTACCGGCTAAAATAAAGAAGGGTACGGCGAGGAGGGTAAAACCAGTCGTGCCAGCGTGCATTCGCTGCGGCAGCAG
>CAZHFN010000050.1:0-11594 GCA_964531105.1 uncultured Treponema sp.
GGTGAGAGCGTAGAGGTGGAGTACTACAGGGGCAGCAGAAAAATGAAAACATCGATCGTACTATCGGAACAGAGCCAAGACTCTTAGGAAGCACAATGAAAGCATTCAAAGTAGCAGCTCCCTTCGATCTTTCGGGAGATCAGGGCAGGGCTGTTGAAAGCCTGGTGGAGGGCGTCGAGAAGGGCACTCGGTTTCTCACCCTCAAGGGTGTAACAGGATCGGGCAAGACCTTTACCATGGCCAAGGTTATAGAAAAACTCCAAAAGCCCGCGCTGGTAATATCCCATAACAAAACGCTCTCCGCCCAGCTCTATCGGGAGTTCAAGGGCTTTTTCCCGGAAAACGCGGTGGAATATTTTGTTTCCTACTATGATTACTATCAGCCCGAAGCCTACGTCCCTTCCAAGGATCTCTACATAGAGAAGGACTCGAGCATTAATGAAGAGATAGAGAGAATGCGCCTTTCGGCTACCACAGCCCTCATGGAGCGCCGGGATGTCATCATCGTGGCCACCGTGTCCTGTATCTATGGCCTGGGCTCTCCCGATCTCTACAGGGATATGAGGGTGTACCTAGATAAGGGCAAGAGCGCCGATCTGGACAAGCTCAAGCGCAATCTCATCAATCTTCAGTACGAGAGGAACGACGCCGTACTGGAGCGAGGGCGATTCAGGGTACGGGGCGATATTATTGAGATCTATCCCGCCTACGCAGAGGAAGCGTACAGAATAGAGTTGGATTTCGATACAGTGGAACGGATACGAAAATTCGATCCTATCTCGGGAGCCTTGGGGGAGGATCTCGAAGAGGCGGTGGTGTACCCGGCAAAACACTTCGTCATGCCCGAGGACATGGTGCATAGGGCCTTGGGCAGGATCAAAGAGGAGTTGGAGGAGCAATACTCCCGCTTCATGGCCCAGAACAAGGTGCTAGAGGCCCAGCGTATCAAATCCAGGACCGAGTATGACATCGAGATGCTCGAGGAGATGGGGTATTGCTCTGGAATTGAAAACTACTCATCTCCCCTGGCAGGCAGAAAACCCGGAGAAAGACCGGGAGTGCTCATCGATTACTTTCCCAGGGATTTTATTACCTTTATCGACGAATCCCACGTCACCCTCTCCCAGATAGGCGCCATGTATGCAGGGGACAAAAGCCGTAAAACCTCCCTGGTGGATTACGGTTTCAGGCTGCCCTGCGCCCTGGACAACAGACCCCTTACCATAGATGAGTTCGAATCCATGGTGGGTACAACGGTGTATGTCTCGGCCACCCCGGGCAAGGTAGAGATGGCACGCTCAGGGGTAGTGGCCGAGCAGCTCATCCGGCCTACCGGCCTTGTAGATCCCGAGATCCTCGTACGCCCCACAGAAGGCCAGATGGAGGATATCTACACCAGGGTACGAGAGAGGGTGGAGCGGGGCGAGCGGAGTCTGATAATCACCCTCACGAAGAAAATGGCCGAAGAACTCAGCGAGTACCTGGCCGGCCTCGGACTCAAGGTGCGCTACATCCATTCGGAGGTGGAAACCATCGAGAGGGTGGAAATACTCACGCAGCTAAGATCGGGAACCTTTGATGTGCTGGTGGGCATCAATCTTCTCAGGGAGGGAATAGACCTACCGGAGGTATCCTTCATCGCCATCCTGGACGCGGACAAGATCGGATTTCTCCGTTCGGCCACCAGTCTTATCCAGATAATAGGCAGGGCGGCCCGCAACGCCGCGGGTCTTGTGGTCATGTATGCCGACAGAGAGAGCGATGCCATGAAGGTCGCCATAGACGAAACCACCAGAAGAAGGGCGATTCAGCTGGCCTACAACGAGGAACACGGCATAACGCCCACTACAATAAAAAAATCGGTCCAGGATATTCTGGAGCGTCATAGAGAAGAAAAAATCGATGCTACCCTGGATGAGCTCAACATGCTTAAGCGAGCACACAACCTTCTGGTGCCCGAGCAGAAAAAGTCCCTTATCAAGGCTCTGGAACAGCGTATGCTGGAACATGCCAAGAACCTGGAATTCGAAGAAGCCGCAACATTGAGAGACGAAATCACCCGTATAAGGGATGGCAAGGATGCATAATCACCGCTACGAAGTCATAGATGCCCACTGCGATGTCTTATTGAGCGTCATGGGGGCCAACGATATTGCGGGAGTCCATGAACCTTTGGATTTCCTGGTCCGCAACGAAGGTGCCCCTATGGATCTTCCCAAGCTTCTGGAGGGGGGCCTGCGCTGCCAGTTCATGGCCCTCTTTACGGATAGCGCGCAGCTCCATAGGGCAAAAGATTATTCCGATGAGATGATCCAGGCATTTTACGATATCTGCGGGCGCTCTGAAGGGGCACTTTTCCCTCTGCTCAAGTCTGCCGATCTGGATAAAGCCAAACGAGGCGAACGCATCGCCTGCCTCCTCTCCATAGAGGGGGCTGAAGCCCTGGAGGGCAGCCTGGACAACCTGAACTACTTTTTTAATAGGGGAGTCCGAGCCCTGGGCATTACATGGAACAGGCGAAATCCCTTTGGAAGGGGTGTACGGGCCGAGGGAGATGATGGTTTAAGCCACCTGGGCTTGGAGCTGGTTGAGAGGATGGAAGCATTGGGGATGATCGTCGATGCATCCCATCTTTCCGATAAGGCTTTCTGGGATCTCGCTGACTGTGCAAGAAAGCCCTTTGTGGCCTCCCATTCCAACGCCAGAGTACTTGATAGCTTTGCCCGCAATCTTTCGGACGAGCAGATACGAAGAATCGCCGAATCAGGCGGTGTCGTAGGCGCAGTATTCGTGCCCGACTTCATCGCGATAAACCCCAGCAAAAGCTATTTGGAGCATTTTCTGGACCACATCGATCACCTCGTTGCGGTGGGGGGTATCGACGCGGTTGGCTTGGGGTCGGATTTCTGCGGCTTTTCAGACAAGCAAGGCCATGTGATCGCCGATGCTTCGGAGTTTCCTCTCCTTGCGCAGGCCCTTGAACAGCGCGGCTATGGAGAAGAGTCGGTGAAAAAAATTCTTGCGGGTAACTGGGAGCGGCTGATAAGAGAAATCCTGCCATGAAGGCATTCCAACTATGAACAAGTATGCCCTTATAGGTTTCATGGGCTGCGGAAAGACAAGCATAGGCCCCCTGCTAGCCCGAGAGCTGGGACTGCCTTTTCTCGATCTGGATAGGGAGATAGAAAAGCGGACAGACATGAAGGTGCGCGATATCTTTACCGCCAGAGGTGAAGGGGCTTTTAGAGCATTGGAAGAGGACATTCTGGCCGAAATTTCCCGTGACAACTGCGGCTGTGTCCTCTCCTGTGGAGGGGGGATCATAGTCTCCCAGCGGAACAGAGATCTGCTAAAAACCGCCTTTCACACCGTATGGATAGATGTGCCGGAGTCCGAACTCTTCCGGAGGCTGGAGCACCAATGGAAGGAAAGACCGCTTCTGGGCCAGAGGGCGCAGCAGAAAAACGCACGTGAGCTTTTACGATCCAGGCATCCCCTCTATGCTTCATCCAGTTCCTTCCAGTATCGCTGGAAAAACGGAGAGAGCCCTGTCGACTCTGCCCGAAGCATAGTCGCTCTTTTACAGTCTCAAGCCCCAATCAACGCCCACCGGTCTTGAACGCAGCTTCGGGAAGCACCCTGCATAGCGCAGGGTCGATAGCAAAGTAGGCAAGGCTGCCTTCCTCCAAGCCCGGATCCCAACCCAGATCCAATTCCATCACAGGACCATCATTGCCGAGTTGCTTTGTAAACGCCTTTCCGTCGCCTGAGCGCGAATTCTCCAAAAGCCTGAGCCTGATCCGATACAGGCCGTTGCGCCTGGCCTTGCGCTCTACGACAGCCTTGAGAGTATTGGCCGCGAAGCTGCCTCCGGTAGGGCTGCCCTCAGAAGGGTTGCCTTCGGAGAAGTTGCCCTCTATGTAGCTTCTTCCTGAAGCGCCAGAGCCATCCTTGTGGAGGGCTGCCGGGGGGATAAAGCAAAACCACTGGTCGCTACGGTCCGGCCTTTCAGGCCTTTGCAAAGAAAACTCACCAAAAGGACTCGACCAGTGACCCTGACTAGGACCGAACTCCGGTTTATTAAGGGGCACAAGGCCGCCTAAACCCAGGAAGCGCACACACCAGGCGTCCGGGGGATTTTCAAATATTTCGCCTGGATCGCCTTCGGCGACAATCCTGCCCGAATTCATTATGAACAGGCGATCTCCAAGATCCAGTGCTTCTTCTACATCGTGGGTGACATGGAGGGCAGTGATATTCTCCTGCTTGAGCATTGTTCGCAGATAGCTCCTGAGCTCTTTGCGCAGGGGCGCGTCTAAGGAGGAGAGAGGTTCATCCATGAGGAGGAGTTTCGGACGCATGGCTATAGCCCTTGCAAAAGCCAGGCGCTGTCGCTCCCCTCCGGACATGGTGAGAGGTTTTCTGTCCAGAAGGGCTTCGATTTTCAGGGTTTTAGCCAGTCGCGCGGTAATGGCCTGCCGTTCCAGGGGATCTACTTTGGCCAGCTTGAGTCCGAATTCTAGATTTCCCCTTCCATCCAGATGATCGAATAAGGCCAGGTCTTGAAACATGAAACCTACATGGCGCTTTTCCGGCGCTAAACCGCCTATATCCTTGCCGCCCAGCAGTATTCTGCCTACATCCGGCTGCTCGAGCCCGGCAATGCAACGAAGCAGGGTAGTCTTGCCGCAGCCAGAAGGCCCAACTATAACCCCAGTCTGGCCACGCTCGAGGGAAAGAGCGAGTTCGAGACTGAAATCTCCCCTCCTGTAGCCCAAGCCCTCGATCTCAAGATGCATCATGGCTTTTCTCCTTGAAGAAGAAGGCAATGCTGGTAAAGGCCGCCAGCACTATACCCACGGCACAGGCTTCACTGAAGCGGTAGGATGAACTCAGCCTGTATAGCAGCAGGGGCAAGGTTTCTCTTTCGCCTCCTACTATGAGGGGGATATTCGCATCTCCCATGGTCAGAGAGAACGCAAATGCAGCGGCGCTGGCTACAGAAGGAGCCATGGCAGGAATATCCACCTTAAGGAAGGCTTTGAACTGGTTAGCCCCCAGGGTCCGGGCAGCTTCATTTTTGCTTCTGTCCAGGGAACTCATGGCCGCCTCAAGGGAGCGGGCGACAAAAGGCCAAGCCAGAGCGGTCTGGCCGAGAAGGATTAGATACTCAGGGCGAGCGCCTAGAAGGCTACTCCAGCCAGCTGAAATGAGGGCTGGTGAGAGAGCCAAGGGCAGGGCGGTCATGAGGGGTTTCAGCTTTCCAGCTGCTACCGCCAGTCCCACCACGCTGGCAGTTAAGGCTGCAGTGCCGCTCAAGGCAAGGCTTTGCAGCATGGCTCCCAGGAGAGGGGAACTCCAGCCACCGGTTAGAAGTCTTCTAAAATTGCCCAAGCCTAGTACCGGTGTACCCGCCATGGACGAGCGTACCGTGAAAGCCTCTAGTACCAAGGACAGAAGTGGACCTAAGAAGAAGACGATAATAGCCAGGCCATAGAGGGCGATTCCCAGTCCTGGAATGAACGAGGTTTTTTTTCTCTCCGGTGCGACTCCAAAACCCTTAGCCGAAAGCTTTCTGTTGTCAAAATGGGAAAAAGCCCAGACTGCCACCAAGGCCGCAGAGCTTTGCAGGAGGGCAAGCGCCAAGGCCCTGGGCTGATCCTGGGTGAATCGCAAGGCTCTATATATGCCCACTTCCAGTGTGGAACCGCTCAAGCCTCCGAACACTAGGACTATGGTAAAGCTGAAAAAGCAGAATAAAAAAATGAGACTCGCGGACTGGAGAAGCGCGGGAAGGAGGTAGGGCAAGCTGCCCCGAAGAAAAGCGCGCAGCGGCCCAGCGCCCAGGGTTCGTGCCGCCTCCTCCCTGCTGATGGGCATGCGGCTCCATACCGAGCCAAGGTTTTGGATGACTATAGGAAAGTTGTAGAAGGCATGGATGAAGACGAGACCGCCGAAGGAATAGAGGAAACCTCCAGGGCTTTTCTGCCCCAGCCCCAGGAAGGCCAAGGCTCCATTGAACCATCCGTTTTTTCCATAATAGAGGATAAAGGAGAGGATGACGAGTATGGGAGGAAGACAAAAGGGCACCGCTGCGAGGGAAAGAAAAAATCGCCTGCCAAAGAATTTGTACCTGGCGACAAAATAGGCGCCAGGGAAGCCTACAAGCAAAGCGAGCGCCGTGCTGGCAAGGGCCTGGAGAAGGCTGAATCGCAGGGAGGCGAGGGTGGAGGGGGCCTTGAGGGCTTGTATGAGATCGCTTCCAGCCCTGCCGATGCCTTGGGGATTTTTAAAAAGGACCGAGATGGCAAAGACAAGGCTGGGAGCGATGGTGAGGGCAAGCACCAGGCAGGCGATCGCCTGCCTGGGCTTAGATGAAACAGCAATGAATAGCTTCCCCCTTCGGGGTTTATCCTTCTCGCTCTCCATGCCCTTCATCATGCGCGACTCATTCCACCGCGCCGCTCAAGATCTCAGCCGCTGTCTCGGGGTCCTTTTCGGGATTGGCGATGCCGGCCTTGAGTGTGATTATTTCTCTGGGCACCACTGAGAACGAGGCTGGTAGCTGGGTGTTTCGGTTAGCCGGGTACATCCACTGGGTTTCGGGCAGGAGGGCCTGGGCTTCCTCGGAGATAAGGAAATCCAGGAATTTTTCTGCATCTTTTTTTCTCCCTGAAGCGGAGAGTATGCCAGCCAACTCAATCTGGGCGGCATGACCCTGGGAGAATACCAGGGTTTTGTAGCGCTCACTCTCCTCATAGGCCTTGTGATAGGCCGGGCTCGTGCTGTAGCTCAGCACGAGGGGGGCTTCTCCCTTGGTGAAAATGCCATAGCCGGTATCCCAGCCTGGTGTCATGGCAAGCACCGAGGGCCGCAGGCGGCGCCAGTAATCCTGCCAGGCTTCCTTGTAGACAGCCTGGGTCCAGGCTAGAAAACCAAGGCCCGGTGTGGAACTGCGAGGGTCCATGATAATGAGCCTTTTAGCATAATAGGGATCGGTAAGATCCTCCAGACTTGTCGGTGCCCTCACCCCTGATTCTGAGTCCCAGATTATGGCAAAATCACCATAATCATAGGGCACTAAACGGGAAGATGCATCGATGAGGAGTTTGGAATCCAGGTCAGCCTGATTTTCCAGCTTTGCAGGGGCGAAGAGGCCGCTTTCCAGGGCTTTTGCGGCAGAATTATTGTCCAGGCCTACCACCAGGTCGGCGCCGGCCTTCTTGCCAGCCTGAAGAAGGGCTGCTAAAAGCGCACCCCCATCGCCCTTGGAAATGAATTCCACCTTGAGTCCGGACTTCTCTTCGAAGAGCTTCGATAGAGCGGGGCCAGGGCCCCATTCGGATACAAAGGAATCGTAGGTCCACACAATAAGGCTGGATGATTTCTTTGGGGCGCAGGATGAGAGAATCAGGAAGATCAGAATGAGGGGCAGGCCTAAAACCGCAAAGAAAAAACGCTTCGAATGCACAGCAGACTGTGCATTGTCACAAATGGGGAACTTCATATACTCCCTCCGCCGGTATTAACCGGATCAGGTTCATCGGGTATTTTCTCAGATGCTGGACTCTTCGACGAAGATTCCAGCAACACCCCGGTGTTTACTACATACGCCTATAGGTTAGGCTGTTTTCTTTCCAAACTCCACTATGCAGGGAATTTTTCCCTCCACTACATCTTGGTTTATGAGGACCCGGGCCGCATGGTCCTGGCTGGGCAGGTCGAACATGATGTCGGTCATCATGGCTTCCACGATGGATCGCAAACCCCTGGCTCCGGTTTTCTGGGCGATCGCCTTGTCGGCTATGGCGTCCACGGCGCCATTTTCAAAGACCAGATCTATATTATCCAGCTTCAGGGAAGCCTGGTACTGGCGCAAGACCGAATTCTTGGGCTCGGTGATTATCCGCTTGAGCTCATCCCTGCAAAGGTCGTCCAGGGGCACATGGATGGGGAGGCGGCCAATAAATTCGGGGATCATGCCGAAGCGAATAAGATCGTCGGGATGAAGTTGGGAAAAAATCTCGGAAAGCTTTTTGTCGCCCTTTTGGCGGATGTCGGCGCCAAAGCCCAGGGCATGATTGGATACCCTGGATTCGATTATCTTGTCCAAACCTACAAAGGCGCCGCCGCAGATAAACAGAATGTTGGTGGTATCTATCTTGAGGTATTCCTGGTTGGGGTGCTTTCGCCCGCCCTGGGGAGGCACATTCGCAACAGTGCCTTCTATTATTTTAAGAAGAGCCTGCTGTACTCCCTCGCCCGACACATCTCGGGTAATGGAGGGGTTTTCGCTTTTTCGGGATATCTTGTCGATTTCGTCGATGTAGACAATACCGCGTTCGGCGGCTTCAATATTGCCACCGGCGGCCTGGATGAGTTTTAAGAGGATATTTTCCACATCTTCGCCCACATAACCCGCTTCTGTAAGCGTAGTGGCATCGGCGATTGCAAAGGGAACTTTGAGCTTTTTAGCCAGAGTTTTGGCTAGAAGGGTTTTTCCCGTCCCTGTGGGACCTATGAGGAGGACATTGGATTTTTCAATCTCCACTTCAGCATTCGGATCTGTCCTGTGCTTTATTCGCTTGTAATGGTTGTACACTGCCACCGAAAGGACACGTTTAGCCTTCTCCTGTCCGATGACATAGGAGTCCAGGTACTCCTTGATGGCATGGGGCTTGGGCACCTCCTGAAGAAAGGTGGATGACACCTTCTGCTCTTCTTCCTGAAGGATTTGGCCGCAGACACGTATGCACTCGTCGCAGATATTGACGCCGGGACCAGCTATTATTTTTTTCGCATACGCGCTGCTCTTGCCGCAGAAGGAGCAGAAGGCTTCGGGATCAAGTTCTTCAGGCTTTCGCGTCTTGGCCATGTTTCCTGGTCTCCATCAATTTGTCAGCAAGTCCATATTCCACGGCTTCGGAGGCTCCCATGAAGAAATCCCGCTCCATATCGCTGCTCAGCTGGGTTGCTGTCTTGCCTGTATGCCGGGCAAAATATTCTATCGTGAGCTTTTTAAGGCGAAGAATTTCCCTGGCCTGAAGGCTTATATCGCTGGACTGGCCCGAGGCGTTGCCCCAGGGCTGGTGAATGAGAATCCTGGATGAAGGCAGGACAAAGCGTTTGCCCCTGGCGCCGCAGGCCAGGATGAGGGCTGCCATGGAAGAGGCTTGGCCTAGGCAAATGGTCTGTACGTCAGGCCTGATGTACTGAATTGTATCGTAGATGGAAAGCCCTGCGGTTACCGACCCTCCTGGGCAGTTGATGTACAAGGAGATGTCCCTACCGGGATCCTGGGATTCGAGAAATAGAAGTTGGGCTACGATAAGATCGGCGGTAAGATCGTTGATCTCGCCATCTAGAAAGACCACTCTATCCTTGAGAAGTCGGGAGTATATATCGTATGAGCGCTCGCCTATTCCTGTCTGCTCAATAACTATCGGTACAAGGCTGTTCATCTGTTCCTGCATCTATGCCTACCTCAATAAACTTTTTTAGCGCTCTATTTGCATGTTTCTCGCAAATAGAGCGCACTAATAAGTTACTCAGCCGAGCTCATGAAGTCCACAAAGCTCTTCGCTTCCCCTTCGCTCACCGTGGCCGAGGCCAGAATGGTATCGAAGAACCGGGTTTCCCTCATTCTGTCCTTAAGGTATTCCACGGACTGGCGCTTTTCGTACTCGGCCTTCACTTCCTCCACCGACATGGCAGTGCCTTCGGCCTGCCTGGCATACTCGGCGGTCAAATCCTCTTCGCTGATCTCCAGAGCGCTCTTCTCCACAAGCCTATCCAGCACTATCCTGGTGGCGATCGCCTTGCTCACTCCTGGCTTCCAGTCCTCATAGAGCTGCTGGCGATTCTTGCCGGAGTACTGAGCGATGGATTCCATTTTTTCGTCGCTGTCTATGCCCATTTCACGCTTGAGGGATTCCCAGCGCATGGCCAGCTCGGCCGCAACCATGGACTCGGGCACATCCACGCTGGTTCTCTCCAGAAGAATGTCGCTGAGCTTCTTTTCCTTCAGTTCTCTCAACCGGCCATCAAGAGCCTTCTGCAGCTGATCCTTCACGGACTTCTTAAGGTCGTCCAGGGTCTTGTACTTCTCGGAAACGTCCTGGGCTAGTTCATCGTCCAGGGCGGGCACATCCTTCTGCTTGACCTTGGTGACTGAGACCGAGAGCTTGGCGGTCTTGCCCGCCAGGTCCTTGTATTCGAAATCTTCGGGATAGGTCTTGGAGAAGGTCTTGGAATCGCCTGCCTTCATGCCGACTACTTCATCGTCGAACTTATAGAGATTCAATCCCTTGCCTAGTTCGAAGGTAAAGTCTTGCCGCTCAGTACCGGGAATAGTCTTGCCATCGTCGCTCTGTTCGGAGTAGGCGAGGGTTACAATATCCCCAAGAGCCGCCGCACCGGTTTTTTCCACCACGATGGCGTTTCGTTCCCGGATGCGCTCCAGTTCTTCGGCTATGTCTTTTTCGGCCACTTCCACCTTGGGCAGCTCCAGGTTAATACCTTCGGTGGAGGGAAGCTCAAAGGAGGGGAATACATCATAGGTGACGCTGAAGGTAAAATCCTTGTCCACGGCGAACTCGGGCTCTCCCTCAAGGGCGGGAGCTTCGTAGGCCAGGGGTTTTTCCTCGCTGTCCGCCAGCGCAGCGTCTACGGCTTTTTCCAGCACCCTGCTCATGGCTTCCAGCCTGAGCGTGTCGCCAAACTTTCTTTCCAATACCGAGGGGGGAACATGACCCACCCTGAAGCCGTCGATCCGTACCGATTTGATATACTCGGCCATCATCTCATCATAGACGGCCTTTACCTCGGCAGTGGCCACTGTCGCTGTCATTCTCACTTTAGAATGTTCCAGCTTTTCAAGTTTTCTTTCGGAGATTACCATAGGTTCCTCTCGGAATGGCGGATTGCCATGCCTCATGGCAGGCATCATACGCTTGATGGATCACAATCTGCAGTATATACCCATCAGGCGCAAAAAAAAGGCGATTCGGCTTGGTTCCGAATCGCCACGTTGTAAGAGCGGGAAACGGGAGTCGGACCCGCGACATCGACCTTGGCAAGGTCGCGCTCTACCACTGAGCTATTCCCGCGCTGTAAAACACCTTCCCCGAGCAGTTTTCCCAAGGGGGGAACCTGCGAGAGAAGGGACTTGAACCCTCACGCCGCAAGGCACTAGATCCTAAGTCTAGCGTGTCTGCCATTCCACCACTCTCGCGCACGCGTCGCATGGTAGCGGAACGCCGTTCACGCTGTCAAGGTCGTGAGCCGCGGAGGTTTCGAACCTCCGACCCGCAGATTAAGAGTCTGCTGCTCTGCCAGCTGAGCTAGCGGCCCAATAAAAACAAGTGCGTCCGACAGGAATCGAACCTGCGACCTACGGATTCGAAGTCCGTCGCTCTATCCAGCTGAGCTACGAACGCCCATTTGGTACAGACCCAATTCCTCAAGAGGCGGTGCAGGATTCGGGCTCGGGTGGGTGATGGGGTTTGAACCCACGACAACCAGATCCACAGTCTGGCACTCTACCACCTGAGCTACACCCACCGTGCAATCGGCAGGGACTACAATGCCGAAAA
>CAZHFN010000051.1:0-8022 GCA_964531105.1 uncultured Treponema sp.
CTTAAAAAAGACGCCGCCGGACGGCTCGTCTACAGCATACCTCTCTGGTACCGCATCATCACCGCTATCATGATCTTAGCCATCATGGTGGCGCTCATCTCCTCAGGCGGGACTCCCAGCCTCATGGCTTGGATTATACTGGTCCTTCTCATTCTAGGGCTTCTCTATGAAGAGCGCTGGATCGCCGATACACAGGAAAAACAACTCCTCCACTCTGGCGGGATATGGCCTTTTATTAAAAAGACAAACCTCGGTTTTTCCGAGTTGGAGGGCTTCCGCCTATCGGCCTTTGCCCGGGGCACTGTCCAGGGGTCGGCAGAGGAACAGCGCGAGGAAGCCAGGGCCTATGCCATAATGGATGGTAGGGACAAGCCTGAACCCAGCATCAAATCCTTTCTCGGCATGGGGCACACAAAACCCTATATTCACCTCATCGCCGATGCCAACAATGAGAGGGCTTTACTTGTGGACAGCCTTCCTGCCCGCAAAGCTTCCAGGCTTAAAAAAGCGGGGGCGGCCTTCGCCGAAGCCTGCCAAACCAAGTTCAGCAACGGCGACCGAGAAGTCACTTCAGTGTAAACGGCGCGACTTAGACTACAGCGGGGGCTGTCCTTTAATGGGCAGCCCCTTTTTTTGTGCACAAAAAAAGGGGCTGCCTCGGATACCTCCGAAACAACCCCCACAAGGTCTAACTATAGGTGCCCCATGGTTGGACGCCTTGGCTCACTCCGGCTTGTGGTAGAGGAAGCAGGCCACCTGGTGGCCGTCCTCGGTTTCCTTGAGCTTCGGCCTCTGAACCTTACAGACATCCATTCGCTTGGAGCAGCGGTCGTAGAAATAGCAGCCTGGCCTCTGCTTGTCCGGCGAAGGCACGTCGCCGGTGAGGATGATCCGCCTGCGCTGGGCCTCTACCTTGGGGTCGGGAATGGGCGCCGCGGACAAGAGAGCCTGGGTGTAGGGGTGCTTGGGATTCTTGTAAAGATCCTTGGCGCCGGAGATCTCCACGATCAAACCCAAATACATGACGGCTACTCTATCTGAGATGTACTTGATCACCGCCAGGTCGTGGGCGATAAACAGATAGGTAAGCCCAAACTCCGCTTGAAGATCCTTGAAAAGATTGAGTATCTGGGACTGGATGGACACATCCAAGGCCGAGACCGGCTCGTCGCAGAGAATCAACTCCGGCTGCAGAGCCAGGGCGCGGGCTATGCCAATGCGCTGACGCTGACCGCCTGAGAACTCGTGAGGGTAGCGGTTCTTGAAGAAACGGGAGAGTCCCACCCGCTCCATGAGCTGTTCCACCCGCTCGTTCATCTCCTCCTTGCTCGTCTTTAAAAGCCCGCGTTTCTGGAATATCCGAATCGGTTCGGCGATAATATCGCCGGAGGTCATGCGCGGATTGAGGGAGGCGTAGGGATCCTGGAAAACCATCTGCATGTTCTTCCTGGCTTCCATAAGCTCGCTCGCCGAAGCCTTCATCAGGTCCTTGCCCTTGAGGTAAACCTCGCCGCCAGTGGGCTTGTACAACTGGGATATAGCCCGGGCGGTGGTGGATTTCCCACAGCCCGACTCGCCCACGAGTCCCAGGGTTTCGCCCCGCTTGATAGAAAAATCCACGCCGTCCACGGCGTAGATATAGTTTTTTGCCTTCGATAAAAAACTGCTCTTCACGGGGAAATGCATTTTCAGGTCACGCACATCCAGAAGCAGATCTGTTTTACTCATCCTTAGCCCCCGAATAGAGCCAGCAGGAAACGGCCCTGCCCTGCTCGAAGTTTGCGCTCTTCGGATATTTTTTCTTGCAAATGTCCATCGCCTTTTCGCAGCGGGGATAGAAGGGACAGCAGTCAGGCAGATCGATCACATTGGGAGGCTGGCCTTGAATCGAGTAAAGACGCTCCGAGTTTTCCACATCAAGCCGAGGCACGGAGCGGATAAGGCCTTGGGTGTACGGATGCTTAGGATTCTCGAATATCACGTCCGTAGGCCCTCGCTCCACGATGCGCCCCGCGTACATCACACAGAGGGTATCGCACATACCGGCTACGACGCCCAAGGAATGGGTGATCAGGATCACCGCCGTGCCGAGCCTCTTGGTGAGCTCCTGCATGATCTCGAGGATCTGGGCTTGGATGGTGACATCCAGGGCGCTGGTAGGCTCGTCGGCGATGAGTATTTCCGGATTGCAGGAAAGGCTCATCGCGATCATCACACGCTGGCGCATACCGCCCGAAAACTGATGCGGATACTGGTCGATACGTTTTTCCGGGGCTGGAATGCCCGCAAGCTTGAGCATCTCGATGGCCTTTTGCTTGGCCGCATCCTTATCCAGCTTCTGGTGGAGGATGATCGTCTCAACCATCTGCGTGGATACCTTGAGAAAGGGATTGAGGGATGTCATCGGATCCTGGAAGATCATCGAAATCTTGTTGCCCCGTATCTGGCGTATCTCGGACTGGGGCATTTTGAGCAGATCCTTGCCGTGAAAATGAACCTGGCCGCCGGCGATCTTGCCGGGAGGCATGGGTATGAGATTGATGATCGAAAGATTCGTAACGCTCTTGCCCGAGCCCGATTCACCCACAATGCCCAGAGTCTCGCCCTTGTGGAGATCGAAACTTACACCGTCGACCGCCTTTACCAAGCCTTCGTCCACGGTAAAATAGGTTTTCAGGTCTTTAACCTGTAAAATGACTTCATTGGTCATGATTTCGCTGCTCCTTGCTCAGGTTCGGTTCTTGCTCTGCGGATCCAGGGCATCGCGCAAGCCGTCGCCCAGGAAGTTCATGCAGAACAGGAAAATAGTCATCTCGATCGCCGGCGCCAGGAGCTGCCAAGGATAGAGTTCCATCGTATTCGCGCCCTCGCTGACCAGAGAGCCCCAAGAAGAGAGGGGAGCCGACACGCCTAATCCCAGGAAGGAAAGGAAGGATTCGCTCATAATAAAGCTGGGCAAAGAAAGGCTTGTAAAGATGATGATGACGCCTAGGGCGTTGGGCAGAAGATGTCGGAAAATGATCCTTCCCGTTCCCGCGCCCATGGAGCGCGCCGCTTCCACAAACTCCGAGTTTTTGAGGCTGATGATTTGCCCACGGACTACCCGGGCTATGGTAAGCCAAGAAACGAGGGCTATTCCTATGAAGAGGATGACGATAGAGCTCTGGCCTTCTTTTCTAAAGAGCGCCATCAGAATTATGACGATGAGCATGTAGGGCAGGCCGTACATGATATCGACAAAGCGCATCAGCAGGTTGTCCAGCCAGCCGCCTATATACCCAGAAATCGCTCCGATAATTACACCCACAAGAACTGCGGTGAGCGTGCCGATCAGCCCCACCATCATGGAAATTCTCGCTCCGTAGATGGTCTTGGCCAGCATATCTCTTCCAAGATAATCGGTGCCGAAGACATAAATATTCTTGCTCGCGGGGTCAGTATCCAAGGCGGCTTTCAGCGATTCCACTTCCCGAAGAGTCCGCTCGAGATTGGGCTTGAGCGATTCGACTCCCGCGTCCACCCGTTCCTTGAGAAGGATAGCCTGGGCTTCCACCGCCTCCAGGGCAATCTGTCCCGCAGGCTTGAATGATGGCCTCAAATTGGTGTGGCTGAGAGTCTGTGTTCTATAATCATGGAGGGGCAGAAGGGGCGCGGCGATGGCGACCAGGGCGTAGAATCCCACGATCCAGAGGCTTACGAGGGCCATCTTGTTGCGCCGCAGGCGTTTCCACGCGTCCGCCCAGAGGGATACAGGCTTCATTTCCTGATTAAATTCGTTTACCGCACTATTCAATTTCTGTGACATATACGGCTCCTCCTCACTTGTACGAAATACGCGGGTCGAGGAACCCGTACACAATGTCGACGACGAAGTTCATGGTCACCAGGATGAGCGAATACATGATCACTTCGCCCATGATCAGGGTGTAATCCCTGTTGAGCGCCGACTGAACGAAAACACGGCCGATGCCGGGAATCGCGAAGACCGATTCGACAACCAGAGATCCCGTGATGATTCCGGAAAACGCCGGCCCCAAGTAGGATACGACGGGGAGGAGGCCGCCCTTGAGCACATGTTTTCCAATCACGACCCTTTCGGAAAGACCTTTAGCTCTGGCAGTACGTACATAGTCTGACCTGAGCACCTCGAGGATGCTCGCCCGGGAGAGCCGGGCAATATAGGCGAAGTAGGGAAATGAGAGGGTAAGGGCTGGCAGGATGAGCGTTTTCCACCCGTCCCGGCTGGTGATCCATCCCGAGATCGGCAGCCATCGCAGCTTGAGCCCCAGTATTAGCTGGAGCAGGGGTCCGATGACGAACAAGGGTATCGAAATGCCTACTACCGCAAAGGACATTGCCAAGTAGTCTTGCCATCGGTTCTGCTTCAATGCCGAAATTATCCCCACACCGATGCCCGCCGTAAGCGCCATGCTGAGGGCTATTGTGCCGAGCATCATGGAATTGGGCAGGGTCTGGGAGATGAGCTGGTTGACCGTGCTGTCCCTGTAGCGGAACGAAGGACCAAAATCCCCCCTGAGCACGTCGCCGAGGTAGCGCAGATACTGCTTACCCAATGGCTCGTCCATATGATACTTCTTGAGCAGATTCTGGAGCACCTGTTCGGTTACCTTTTTCTCGCTGGAAAAAGGACCTCCAGGCGCGAACCGCACCAAAAAGAAACTGAGCGTGACAATGATGAACATTGTCGGGATCAAGCTCAGCGCTCTTCGGATGATGTACTTGGACATCATACCCTCCAAATAAAAGAAAATCTGAGGATTTTTCAAAAGTCGAATGAGTTTTGAAAAATCTACTGTACTTTAAAGTACCTGAAACAAGGGAGAATTCTGTGCCGCCATACGGCTATAGTGGTAGTCCCGATTGATCGGGGCAAAAAAACGGGGAGGCGCCGGAGCGCCTCCCCGTCCAAGGGAGAATTATACCTCCACTTGGAAATTACGACTAGACCGAAATCTTACTTCTTATAGATGAACTTCGGAGGATGATAGCCGAGAGGATTCGGGAACCAGCCGCCCCACTTGGAGGTGTCGATCATGTCCTGGTTGGAATAGTGGTAGATGGGGATGAAGGCCTGATCCTGGGTAAGGAGGAGGTTCTCGGCATCCATGAGGAGCTTCATGCGCGCATCGCCAGTGGCCAGCACAGCTGCCCTGATGGCGGCGTCGAATTTCGGGTTGGAATACAGCCCGTCGTTGTTGCCGCTGCCGGTGATGAAGAGGTCCAGCATGGTGTTCGGATCCAGATAGTCGCCGATCCATCCATGGCGGACAAAGAAGAAGTCATGCTTGGCGCGCATATCGAGGAAGGCGTTCCACTCCATGTTCTGGAGGATGATATCGATTCCGAGGTTGGTCTTCAGCTGCTGCTGGACATACTCGGCGATCTTCTTGTGGCCTTCGTTGGTGTTGTAGATATAGGTGAGGGGGGGGAATCCCTTGCCGTCGGCATATCCGGCTGCGGCGAGGAATTTCTTGGCTGCGGCGGGATCATAGCCCACGCCCGGCTGGGGGGTGTAGCCCACCATGGCGGGAGTGAAGGCGTCGGTGGGGATCTGTCCGCCCTTCAATACCTTGTCGATGAGGGTTTTCTTGTCGATAGCCGCGGCAAAAGCCTTGCGGACATTGACGTTGTCAAAGGGAGCCCTGGTATTGTTGACCGAGAGATAGTAGGTGCCGAACCTGGCGGAGACCTGATAGTCCTTGCGGAGCATGATCTCGTCGATGAGGTCGACAGTGATGCCCACCTGCCAGTCGACGGCGCCGGCCTTGTACATCTTGTAGTTGGTGGTGGAGTTATCGGAAGCCAGATACTTGATGCTCTTGAGCTTGACGTTCTTGGCATCCCAGTATTTGTTGTTCTTCTCCACAAGGACATAGTCCTGGGGCTTCCACTCTTTCAGAATGTAAGCGCCGGTGCCCACATAGTTGCCCGGTTTGGTCCAGTTGGAGCCGTGCTTGTCGATCGCCCATTTCGGAGCGGGTTCGAAAGCGTGGTGGGCCGTCATGTCGGGGAAGTAGGCAGCCGGGCCGACCAGGGTTACCTGGAGGGTCTTGTCGTCCAGCGCCTTGACGCCGACGTCGGACGCGGGGCCCTTGCCTTCGTTATAGGCAGCTGCTCCCTTGATGACCATGGTGAGCATGTAGGCGTACTCGGATGCGGTTTCGGGATTAAGGGTGCGGAGCCATCCGTACACGAAATCCTGGGCCTTGACCGGGGTGCCATCGGACCAGAGCGCATTGTTGCGAATCTTGAAAGTTACGACCGTTCCGTCGGGACTGGTGGTATAACCTTCCGCCATCGCAGGGATACCCTTGCTGGTGCGAGGATCGTAGACCATGAGCCCCTCGTTGAGGGCGAAGCCTATGTTCGAGGACGTAGTGTCCGTCATCAAAGCCGGATCCAGCGAAGCGGGTTCAGCTCCGTTGGCGATGATGAGATCCTGCGCCCCGACCGCGAAGACGGCCAGGAGTGCAAGAAGTACTAATAAACTCTTTTTCATCAGTGCCTCCTAAAAAATGATACTCAATGAAATATATACTCATGAAACCAGGAATGCAACAATTTTCTTCGCAGCGGGCTTCAATGGCGAGGTTTTTGTCACTATCGCACGGTATTCAGGCGGCATACCGGCCAACTAGACATGTCGGCTTCAAATCGCAAACTTCATCTGCTATAGTAAGAATGGCCGGACCAAGGTATTCCGCAGTTCGGCAAGTAACTAGAACCATTCAGGAGCTATACTTGTTTACATTCAACTCCCCTACCAAAATAGTCTTTGGCGAAGGTTCGGCAGCCCTGGCGCCCAGTGAAATGGCCGCGATGGGCGCTCGCAAGGTTTTCATAGTCACCGGCCCAGGCCGCACTGCCTCATCCGAAGACTTAAGCAGGCTCAAGACTGACCTGGAAAAAATAGGACTGGCATACATCCATTTCGCCGAAGCCGAGGCAGATCCCAGCATCGTCACAGTGGCCAGGGGAACAGCCCTATTTAAGAAGGAAAACTGCGATTCGATCCTGGCCTATGGCGGTGGCAGTCCCATGGACTGCGCCAAGGGCATTGGGGCCTCCGTAGCCGAAGGAAGACCTGTTGAGGATTTCATCGGTACTGGCCTGGCCTTTTCCAAACCCCTGCCCCCCTTGGTAGCCATTCCCACAACGGCGGGCACAGGCTCTGAAACAACCAATGCCGCTGTTTTCAGCCTGGAAGCGGCAGGGCAAAAAGCCAAGAAGGGAACTGCGGGGCACACACTCTTCCCCAGGCTCGCCTTGGTGGATCCTCTCTTGCAGGTTTCCATGCCCCCGTCACTTACCGCCGCTACGGGCATGGACGCCCTCACCCACGCGGTGGAAGCCTACCTAAGTAGAGGCAATAATCCGGTGGCTGATATCTTCTGCCTGGAATCCATCAGACTGATTGGATTAAGCCTTAAAAAGGCTTACGAGCAGGGAGAGAACCTGAAAGCCCGAGAATCCATGGCCATTGCCTCTACGCTGGCGGGGGTTGCGCTTTCCCAGGCTGGACTGGGCATGGTCCACGGCTTCGCCCATGCGGCGGGAGCCCTGGGCGGATTAGCCCATGGCCTGGCCAATGCCATCATCCTTCCCTTCATGATGAAATCCTATGTACCTGTGGCTGAGACCAGACTCATCGCCATAGGGCAGGCCCTCACCGGACTATCGTCCATAAACGCCCTGGATTCCGCCAAAGCGGTTGCCGATCTAGGGGCGAGCCTCGGCATTCCTCATAACCTGAAAACAGCAGGTATGGATGAATCTCTGCGAGAGACTGTTTTCGAAGATGCAAAATCCTACAAACGCAGAGCCCAGAGCCCTAGACTCTACAGCGACGAAGAATTGCACGAGCTGTTCCTCCAGATATGGTCGGGATCAGTGTCCGAATAGCCCTGAATATTGCCCGAGACTCGATCCAGTCGTAGTCTTCTCAACCTCGATGCGCGAAGGGATGCGAGCCTTCAGCTCGGGTACATGGGATACAATGCC
>CAZHFN010000051.1:8122-10913 GCA_964531105.1 uncultured Treponema sp.
AGCAGTTCGGAAAGTCCGTAAAGTCCCCTGCTGCCTTCATCGGCGGCATCTCGTTCTTGCAGCAAATCCGCCCTGCGGGACAAGGATTTCTCCAGCCTGTCCATGCTGATTCGCAAGGCATCCACCCTGGATCGAGCTTCTTCAAGGACCTGGCGGGCCTTGTTTTGTCCGGACTGTAGGTCCTCGAGGTTTATCTGTTCATTGCCTTGGGCCGATATATCGGTCGCGGCTTCGGCCGTCGCGGCCGCCTCAGCCCTGGCTGCCGCCAGGGCCTCCCTGTAGTCCGCGGCCATACGTTCTTCTTTAGCGAGATTTACTGGGTTCAACGAGTTCTTTTCGAGTTCACCCAGTATCCCGCCCAGTTCTTCATCATCGAATCCTTTCTCGGTCCCCAGCGCTTCCTGAAGCCGCTTTTTTTCTTTTTCCAGCGTTTCAAAGGCCGATTCCACCTCGGGACCCAGAGTCTCCAGTTTGGCCTTCGCCCTGCTCAAGGCATCTTGCCGGCTGTCTATCCCTGCCTGGAGGGAATCTATCTCCTTTTGGCGAGTTTCGAGTTCGGCGGCCAGTGCATACCGGGCCGGAGAGGGGTCCTCTATGCCTGAGTCCCGTTCAATCTCGGCAAGGCCGCGCAGACTGCTGGCAAGCTGGCGGCCGGCCTCTTCCATCCGGAGGCGAAGGCCTTCCAGGTTTGTTTGGGAAGCCGAATGTTCCGCCTCGGCTTCCTCCAGCTTCCTCCTGCTTTCTTCTAGAGACCGTATCTGAGTTTCAGCCTTGGTGACTTCTTCGGTAGTCTTTTCGACTAAAAGCTCCAGATCTTCCATAAAAAGACCGGCTTCATGACTGTCCTGGGCTGAAAGCCCTTTTTCCAATGTTGCAGGGAAAAGCTCCCCGATGGCATTAGCCCGGTGCGCCATCTCCTGGCCGGAGGAGGATAGTTCTTTTTCTAGATTCTGGAGATTTGACTCAAGGTGCTGCAAGGTAGCGCCCAGGGAAGCCAGTTCCTCCCCGGCTTTTATTCGGGCAGCCCTCGCCTTTGCCAGCTCTGCAGCCGAAGGAATTTCTTCTTCACCAATATTCTGGGCTGGAGCGGGATGCTCCAATGAGCCGCAGACAGGGCAGGGCTTGCCGTGCTGGAGTCCTATGGCCAGGTTTCCCGCTGCGAAGAGGGTCCTGCCCTTGGCGGCTTTTTCTTCCAGTGCAAGGAATTGCGTTTCCGCAGCCTGGAGCTGCACCTCAGCCTCGCTTGCGGCTTCGGCGATCTCTGCTTGCTTGTTTTGTAGACTATCCTTCTCCGATAAAAGCTTTTGTCTGCGCCGGCTCTCATCCAGGAGGGCTGTAAAAAGACCTTGGCGGTGGCGGAGCGCTTCCCAGTTTGCCCTGAGATTCCTTTCCTCGTGCGGGGGGAGCTTTAAGGCCTCGACTGCCTTGGCAAGCGTATCTACGGTGGCCTTTTGACTGGTGAAAAGAAGACTTGCTTTTTCTTCTTCCTCTCTCGCCTTCCTGCTTTCTTCGATAGCATTTTGACGGCGCTGCCAGAGCTCACAGGCCTTCTCCAGGCCGAAAAGCTTTTGACGCCCCTCGGCATTGTCGGCCTTTAATGCCTGGAGCCGCTCTCGCGCTATAGCATCTTCTGGTGCCTGGGCTTCCAGGGCGGCCATTTCATCGGCCAAGGCCCGGGCCTGTGCCGAAAGCTTTTCAGCTCTGTCTTGGGCTCCCGAGCAGGCCCGGGCGATGGGCAGCAGCGCCGCGGCGGCCCTGGCCTTGCGTATCCTTCCCAGCCTGCTATCTTCCTCGGCCCCCCTTGCCTCCAACGCCCTCAAGGCCAGGGCCGCCGCCTCTGCCCTGGCGCGACGAGCCGCCCAATCCTTGGCCCGCTCTATGCGCATTTCAACCGCGGCGAGAGCCGACCTCGCCTCGGCCTCGGCTGCAAGATGCCCCTGCAGTCCGGTTTTCAGCGAAAGAAGGGAAGCCTCGGGATTTTCTCCCAATTCCTTTCCCAGGCGATCCAGCTCTGCCCCTAAGGACTGAGTTTTCACCTTAGCTTCATCCGTCTTAGTCTTGGCCAATTCGGTAATCCGCTCGTACAAATCCACAGGAAAAAGCTTTTCCAGAACAGCGCTGCGCTCGGTGGATTCCATCTCCAGAAAACGCTGAAACTCCCCCTGGGGCAGCAGAATTATCTTGTTGAACTCCTCGGCCGTAAGCCCGATAAGCCCCACGATGGCATCGTTGGAAGCCTTCACCCCATCGGCCAAGGACTTCCATCCCGAAAGGGAGTCCTCGGCTTTTGAAGATGCGATAAAGAGGCTCGCCGATGGTGGAACATCGCTGAGACCACCCTTCCGTTTAGGCCGTTTATAGGGAGCCCGGCGGATAATTCTGTACACCATGCCCGAAAGGGAAAACTCGAACTCCACCTGGGGTATGGCTCCAGGCTGGGCAAAGTCAGACACCAGCTCCGATTCGTAACCCTTCCGGGCTCCCGGAGCCTGGCCGAAGAGGGCATAGGCCATGGCGTCGAAAAGCGTGGATTTCCCCGACCCCGTGGGGCCGCAGATAAGAAAAAATTCACCCAAGCTTGTAAAGTCTATATCGGCCTTCTGCCTGTAGGGGCCGAAGTTCTCGATGCTAAGCCTGCGCGGACGCATCGGCGGCCTCCTTGGCTAGGGATTCGAAGAGGGCTATCTCTTTGTCCGAAGGCTCGCATCCCTTTAATTCCCTGTAGAAGGCTGCAAAATCGGCTTTGGCCGTTTTCAGCATGTCGGACGAATCTCTTGCCGCCCATGCCGGA
>CAZHFN010000052.1:0-10835 GCA_964531105.1 uncultured Treponema sp.
CCCACATATAGCTTAGGCTCGTAGGAGGCCGCCCTGGTTCAGAGAGCACCTGCACGGTCGTTTCATCCATCCCGATGCATGCGCTCTTCGTGGTGTCCTCGTCCATGAGCTCGATGAGTCCGCCAAGCGCCCTGCCGGCTCTGGCAGCCCAAAGGCACAAGGAATTTCGACCAACATCGAAGCCTATACGAGCGAAGGAAGCTTCCTGACGGTAAAAGGGAACCGCTTCCACAAACTTGCGGGTTATGCTGTACGCCACCAAGCTCGCCGAGGCAATGCTTCCGGGAATAAGCCGCGCAGGGGCTTTGGCGGCAATAACCGCAGGCTCATTCGCAGCGCCGAATTCATGACAGGAGCAGGGACCATACTTCAGCACCACGTGGCGAATGACATTGATTTTCTCAGGGATAATCTCTATCTCTTCGCTCGTATCTCTGCCTATTACAGGACGAAGTTCACCACAGCAGGGGCAGCGCTTCTCTTCTTCGGATAGGTCATGAATCAGCTCAGTGCGCGGATAGCTGTCAGGAATTGGCTTTCGCCCTGCCTTCTTTCGCTCATGTTCAGCAATGGTGATTGTTTCAGAAGGCTCTGCAATTCCATCTTCCGTCTCGGTTTCAAGCTCGTTGAATAGTTGCCCTTGTATGGTCTCGCCTTCTGCGAGCGTTTCCGACGAGCGGGCAAACCGCTTCATTAATTCCAGTTTATGGCGCTCTTCCTGCAGCTCAAGTTCAAGAAATGCTTTCTTCTGGAATTCTTCAAATGCGGCGCTTATCGCGTCCACATCTTTGGGTAATGCACGAACATTGACTGCTTTGAGCATAGAGAAAGTATAGCATAGAATCGCACAACGTGCAAGCTTATTATGTTACATAGGAATACTTTAATTCTTTGTGAGCCTTCCAGATATCGATCCCTTTAAGAATCAACGAGAGCTGTTTTCGGTCAAGGGTCGTGAATCCTTCGACGCCGAAAGAGGGCCAGGGGAAGCGGTCTTCTTCCAGGCGCTTACTCCAGAGGCAAAAGCCATTTTTTCGCCAATAGAGGATCTTAATTGTCGTTTTCGTTTTCCCGCAGAATACGAATACATCTCCGCTTGTCGGATCCTCTCCTGATTCCTCGGCGAGACTTGCCAGGCTGTAGCATTGCTTTCGCATATCGGTAAACTTGATTCTTGCGTATATAGTCGAGTCATGTTTGATATACACCATCCACCTCCGCCGTTAAGCTTCGATGGATTCTTTTCTTTTTCCTAGACGCGGCTGAAATGAGCGCTTACAGTATACGAGGTGTTAGAACAAGGTATTGGTTTAGATACTATCAAGATGTTTGAAACTCTAGGATCAAGTTCTAAGAATCGCAGCATCGATGATCTGATTCAGATTCTTTGGGAGCCGCTTAAGAAAGACGGTTTTGAATATACAATAGAAAAGACTTCAAATGGTGTACAAATGAAATCTACTAAATTCCCTTATGCAGATTTATATAAGTGCCTAGATAGCACTAAAATTGGCTATATCCTTTACTGTGCACAAGATCCATATCTGATGGAGGGATTCAATAATAAAATTGGATTCAGGAGAACCAAGACGATAATGGAAGGTGATTATTATTGCGATCATTTCTACTTCAATAAGTAGAAATAACAGTAGTCAGTTTTTGGTTTATAGGTTCTGCAAAAAATCATATTAAGGAAGCACTTTAGAAAGTAGCCGTCTATTATTCAGATAACAGACGGCTATTATTAATCTATAAGTTATTCAACTTAATACATTATTTAGCGAATCCTGCAGCATTGGATCCTGCGATCCTTCCCCATGTAAATGCATTAGAGAGAGTAAATCCCATATAGGCGCTGTTGCCACCTGCTTCTCCAGCTACATACAGTCCAGGCATGACAGATCCATCTGCTCGTAAGACTTCTGATTTAGAGTTTCTAGCCACTCCACCATATGTAATAATTTCGCAAGGCATTACGGATACCGCGACATATGGGGCACTTAATGTAGCAAGTTGTGTACGTTTAAACTCCTTATCAAAACCAGCCTTAACGTACTCGTTATAATCAGCGATTGTCTTGGTAAGTGCTGATGGATCCAATCCCATTTTTACAGCCAGTGCTTCTGGGGTAGCTGCACTAATAAATTCCATGCCCAAGCCACGGGTGACTTTAAGAGTCTTTAACGCTGCCTCGTCTGAAATTGCCCATACATAACCGAGCTTGTCTTTATTCATCTGATTAAACACCGGTGCATTAAGCTCTTGGGTCATATAACCGCCGCTTTTCTCGTCGACAAAACGCTTTCCATTTTTTCCCACCAAGATACAATTAGGAGCGGCGATAAATCGTGATACGTTTGCGGTATTGGAGGTACCATTATGTTTAGTCATGATCTCATAATCTTTAAGTACGAGCATCATATGGTTCATATGAGTAAGTGCCGCTCCGGCGTTATTTGCCATTATTATCCCATCCCCGGTAGCACCGGTAAATCCAATACCCATTGTTCCTTCTTTTTCTGGATCTAAAAGAACTGTCAGTATGGGATTGTTCGAATAGCCGCCAGTGGCGACAACAACAGCCTTAGCAAGAATTGTCAGTTCGATTCCATCTTTTAAGGCCTTAACGCCGCGAACATTTGATTTATTATCCAAAAGAATTTCAGTAGCTTTTGTCTCAAGCATAAGATCAATATTTAATTCTTTGACTAAATTCGCGAATGGTTTTTGGAATCCTGTTCCTCCCCCTTCTACCATATGCATCATTTTGAGAGGTCCATATCCAACGGCAATATCGTTTACAAAAGGCACATTAACTCTGTCCTGCAGCCAGTCAATGGTCTCGCCGGATTTTCGAATTGTTATTTCTGCCAAAACAGGATCGAGTCGGTACATTGCGTTATTCATCAAGTTATCATACATGGCTTCATAACTTAGTTTTACGCCAAGTTTCTTGGCTAGTTTTGAGTCATAACCACCAATGAGTCCTTGCGATATAAAGGTTGTTCCTCCAATCGATGCCATCTTCTCAAGGAGTACTACTTTTTGTGCACCTTTATCTTTAGCTTCTACTGCTGCAGCCAAGCCAGCACCACCCGCTCCGATGACAACTACATCTGCTGTTATCTCTGTATTGGTTGATATTTTCTTATCTTTTGAAACTTTAACAGCTTTAAGAGCAGCAACATTTCCTCCGGCTTTTGAAATTGCATCAGCGACAGCATTGATAATTGCTTTAGATGTGGTTGTTGCACCTGTTACGGAATCTACAGCAAGTGATTGATACCTAACGATGTCTTCTGGGATGCGCTCTAGAGCCGGGCTAGCGATAGAAGGTGTTTCTTTTTGTGCTATAACTTTTATCGAAGTTATGGTGGAAGATGATAAAGAAACCTCTACTTTAACTTCTCCGCCCATGCCTTGAGCAGAACCTGTATAGGTACCAGCCTTATATTGTAATGGCTGTCCAATACACAAACTAACAGCGGCAATAAAAAGAAATACTGTTAAGACCGCTTTTTTCATTCCCTTTCCTCCATAGAAAAATTTAATAGTACAAATGTAAAATATGCACTATACATATTAAGAATGATTGTATGCCTGTATTTCGATTCGGTCAAACTCTATTAGTCACTTCTTTAATGACGTTTTTCGAAATTGGACCTTAAGTTTATCAACAGCTTCGGCAAATTGGCGTTTTCCAAAACCAAACGGCCCAAACCCAAAGTAGTCCCATTGTCTCCTGTGCGGCTGGAAGAAGTCGTACCAGATGATGTAGTTCTCCTGTTTCTCTACGCTGCATACAAGCGGCCAGCAATCCTCATCAAGGCAGGTGCATCCGAGAAGGGCAATCCGATGGTCATCGCCAAAGCCATCACCTTCCAAGTATTCAATCAATGATTGCGGGTGGAGGTACCAGTAGCTACCAGCCAAGTCGGCTTCCTCGTCGTCGTCGAGCATTCTCCTCTCATAGTCTCTTACCATATCTACGAAAGGTATTCCGTCCACTAGGATCCTTGCACAGGGGTAGCTTGAGAATATGCCCAATCCGCCAACGATATCGAAGGCTATGTCTGACAAGGGTACAGTTATCTCGTCTGAGATGGTCATAAGGTAGGAGAACTGTAGCTATAGTATCTTTGTTATCTTCATATAGCAATAGTAAATTAATGATCTACAGAATTATTTCTGTGGTAAGGCTGCTTTCTTTATTAGGGAAAGCAGCCTCTTCTTCATAATGAGAGCCTATGCTTTCATTCTCGCTTCATTTACAGAGTTCTTTTCCTTCCCTGAAGCGTTATCTAGGAGTTTCTTGAATTTCAATTGTTCGGCGTCAAAATCGATAATGTTGTTGATATGAGAGTAGCGTTCCATCATTTGTGCAGATTTGTGTCCCGCCAATCGCTGAACAAGAAAATCAGGAATCCCGCCAAGTCTCGATAGGGTTATGAATGTGTGGCGTAGGCTGTGAATGGATAGATGCCTGGTTTTGATTTCATCCTTGGTGATGCCGGCTTTAGTAATCATTCTCTCAAATGCGCGCCGTATGGTAGTAATATCAGCCGGCATTGCTTTTTCAGCCTGATTGTAAATGACAAATAGAGGCGAAGAGTCTGGCATTTCTGGAATCTGCTTTAAGATATCAGCTAGTACAGTCGGCAGGGGAACAGTTCTTTTAGATCCCCACTTTGGTTGAGTAACTTCAGTTGATCCGGTTGGTACATTGTGATTTACATTAATTATCCGTTTTTCAAAGTCCACATCACTCCACTGTAGTCCACGGATTTCACCTAGCCGTAAGCCACAGAGGGCACCCAGAAGGATAGCCGCTTTTGCTCTGAGCGCTTCATCCTCGACATGGATAAGCCGGCTTACCTCTGCCGGCGAAAGTGCACTGCATTCCCTAGGTGTCTCCTTTACCTTCAGCACATACTGTAAGGGATTAGGAATTCTGTTCATCTTCGCATGCCAGCCAATTGGTACCTTGAGTGCCTGGAGCGCTATATTGATTGATCTTGGACCTACACCCTTACGATCGAGGACATCTATGCCTTTTTCTATGATGAGAGGAGAAATATCAGATATTCTCCTATCCTTGAGAATCTTGCCGAATCTGGTAATAACAGCATTTCTGGAGTCTTTGATATATCGCTTAGATATTATAAGTCCATGGCGAGCTCTGTAGCGGACATACAATGAATCATCGGACCAGAACTCTTTTATGTAATCAAGTATAAATGGATCTTCTTCACTGGGTAGGACGCCGAGGTCTAGAAGTTTCTTTGCTTCAAGCGCAGCCGCTGTCCTGCTTCTGGCTTTCTCGAGTTTTACTTCCTTGATGATGCTGCCGTCTGGATTTTGAAAGCGGGCGTAGAATGATTGAATGCCCTTGTAGGTTCGCTTGGTAATCTGGAATGGCCCTCGCATAAAAACCTCCTGGAGTGGTTTTTGCGACACGTGAAAAAGCACGTGAATGGGGCCTTTCAGGCTTCCGGGTAAAAACGTAATTCCTTATGCTATATGGTTGGCCCAGGGCCGATTCGAACGGCCGACCTGCTGCTTAGGAGGCAGCCGCTCTATCCATCTGAGCTACTGGGTCGCATAGCTTTGCCCTGCGGCAATGCTCATCTTCGCACATGACAGTATCGTAAAGCGCCCTGAATGTCAACGCGGAGGGCCTTTTAGAATTGGCTCAACTCTTCTCGCATTAGCTTGATATTCGATTCCAGATCCAGATCTTCCCTGGGAAATTTAGCATTGAGCGTTTCGGTATTCCTCAGATCTTCTTCGACAAGGTGGACTTGGGTTTGCGGATCGGTAAGGATTGCGGTTCTCAGGCCGTAGAGGCGATATGCCGCCCGATAGAAGAGCAGAAGTACAAGCTGTTCGCTTTCGCTTTGGGACCATAGGATTTGATCCTCCAGAAAGGAAAAACCTTCCTTGTAGCCTTGGGTAGAAAGCAACCAGGACCCCAAGAGCGAATCCAGTAACATAGCCTCGCCCTTGAATCTTTGCATGCCTTCCTCGGCGATAGCCAAAGTTGCGGGCCAGTCTTCCAGGGATACGGCCATTTGATGTCTGAGAAGCACAGCAAGCCAGTCATCGGGGAAATAGGTTTCCAGGGATAGTATATAGTGCTCTAATTCCTGAAGTCTGCCATAAAGAAGGGCTGCCTCCGCAGCCTGAGAAAAGGCGTCGTAGGCTTCTGGGCTCCAGGGATCGGCGGAAGCGAGTAAATCGTACTGGGCAAAGGCTTGGTCGAGATCCAGATTTACCGTATAGGCATGGGCCAAGGCTTTTCGGGCTTCGAGATTTTCAGGTTCCCATTCCAGAATTTCAGAAAGGAGTTGGATGGTTTTATCTACCTGGCCTATTTGGAGCAGTACATTCGCATAGCGAAGCATCGAGGCGGTGTTTACCAAGATATAGGCATCCTCAGCTGCTTTATAACAGTCCAGGGAAAGTTCGAAGGCTTCCTCCTGGCTCTTGACCCAGTCTTCGGAAAAATCGGCATAGTTGAGCCAAAGGCCATAATAATAATCGCCCATGACGAGGGACAGGATGGGCGGAATGGGAAGGTCTTGGCGTTTCATGTCGGAAAACTGGGCATGGGGGTCGAAATAAAAGTAGTCGGAGCCACCTTTTCCGGAATACCGGATATTCTCTAGGTCTTCGCCTTCGTCGAGATCGGCGAAAGCAAAACCGCGGTAATTATCGTGTTCAATATAACCGTTTAACGCGATATTCACTTTTTGAGCGAGAATATAGGGGTCATTCTCCAAGGGATCGGCATCCATCAAGCTAGACCAGGCTGAAAGCCACAGACCGTAATATGTTTGTTCTTCAGACGCAGCCACCACACTTTTTACATAGGACGGGGCATCTTCATAAAAGGCGGGCAGGAAGAAGAATTCAGGAAGTTCCTCGGGGCTTTCTCCCGTTGCGGTGGTCACGGCTGTCTGGGTTCCGCCCGGATAAAAGCTGCCGAAGAACTGGCTGTAAATGGCAGGGATCTGTGCGCCTGAGGTTTTTTCCTGGACTCCTCCGCCTGTGCGCCTGAAAATTTCGCTAATTTCCAAGCCCGGTTGTGTAATATGGTTGAGCAATTCCCCGGTGAAGGTGCCGTTGCGTCCCGAGCCGTCCTGAGCAGTGCTTCCGGCGCTGGTGGAATAAACCACAATGCTTCCCGGAGGCTGCGTGCCGACAATGCTCAAGCCGCGGTTGCTCGACCTGGCCCAGGCAAAGGGATTGTCCCTGCAGGCATCCAGAATCACTACATTGAGTTTATTCTTGGCTTCCCTGAGGCTGTCCAGTACAAAATACAGTGAGACCGCCCTCGTTCTTAGAAGGGATTCCGAAGGAATCTGGACATCCACCGGGATGAGATAATTCTCGCCGCCTGACTGCACGCCATGGCCTGCGTAGAAAAACAGCCCTACCGAGTCGGGACTGCTTGCCAGCCTGTCCCTGAAGCCGAGTACCGCGGCTTCCATGGCCTCAAGCCCTGCGTCGGTGAGTACTTCTGTGGAAAACCCCAGTTGGGTAAGTGCGTTTCCCATGTCCCGTGCATCGTTGGCAGGGTTGGCTAGTTTGCTTGTGCCTGTGTAAGTGCCGTTCCCCATCACAAGGGCAAAGCGTAGTTGGGTGGCTTGAATTTCCTGGGCAAACAGAGAAGAAGCCGCAATGAAATTTATGAGAACAATAACGCAGAGGATGATAGGGGCATGCCTCGGTCGCCTCATAACTAAAGTGTAGAACAAGATATCCCGGGATGCAATCTTTATTCTGGAGGGGTAATGTTTATTGATCCATCAATAATTGACCTTGACCTGCAAAATTCATGAACCTATAATTATTTATCGTCATAAAATCGCATTTGTAGATTGATCCGAATCTGCAATGCTTAGGAATCATGTATCGTAAAACATGGCTGTTGTGATCGTCGTATTTTAAAGCTTTGTGTTCTCTGCAGCGTCTGTATTTTCTTGTACTCCTGCCCTAATCAGTATCCGTCCACTGCTGGCCAATACTATGTTTCACTTGATGGGGATGACGAAAATCCCGGAACCCTGCAGAAACCCTGGCGGAGTTTTCAAAAAGCCTGTGAAAATGTCAGCCCCGGTGACACAGTCTACATAAGGGGCGGAACCTATACTGAACGTTTAATAATAAACGGTTCTGGCACAGTAGAAGAACCTATTCTGTTCTCTGCCTACCCGGGAGAAAATCCGGTTATTGATGGCGAAACTATAGAGATTCCCGATGCCTGGGGTGGGCTGATCGAGGCGAGCGCCAAGAGCCATATCCGCATACGAGGCTTTACGATAAAGAATGCCAAGGGATTTGCGATTTTTGCCGTGGAAGGCGAAGACATCATCATCGAGAACAACCTGACAGACAATTCTTGGGGTTCCGGAATTCTCGCCTGGGGAGACAGGAACCTGATCATCCGCGGTAATGCGGTTTCTGAAGCCAGTATCCTTGGATATCAGGAAGCCATATCGATCTCCCATTCCGATGGATTTGAGATATGTGATAATGATGTACATCACTGTCATCTGGAAGGAATCGATGTTAAGGCAGGCTCGCGTAACGGGACGATTCATGACAATACTGCCCGTGATTTTGATAAATTAGGGATCTACATCGACGCTTGGGACGGCGATGAATTCAATATTGATGTCTTTAATAATCTGGTCTACGCCTGTGCTGAAGGGATAAGGGTCAATACTGAAAATGGGGGTGTTGCCCGGGATATTCGGGTGTACAGCAACACAGTGCGGGATTGTAACGGCAACGGATTCTGGGTAGGGGTCGGAGGAATGAGTGGCGTAGTGCATACTGTGAGGGATGTGGAGTTTTTTAAAAATTCTTCATACAACAACAGAATAGGCATGACTATATCCGTTCCTACTAATAGCCTCACCCAAAATATTAACGTTTTCAACAATCTGATATATAAAAACTTTTACAACGGCATTATGGTGGATGACAATTCCAGTCGAACTGCTGCTGAATTTTCCACCCTTAGAATTATAAACAATACTGTATGGGGAAACGGTTTTGAAAACCCCATTGTCGCCTCCAAAGAGTGGGCTCATGGCGGAATTTTTATCACAGCTCCTAACGTGGAAGATGTCATTGTTAGGAACAATATAGTAAGCGGAAACAAGAATTTTAACATTGCTGTGCATACTGAAGTTCCTGCAAGTGTTGTGACTATCGATCATAATCTAATTTATTCCGAGACTATCTCTCCGATTGAAGCAGCAGGAACTGATACTATTATGGGAAATCCTCTTTTCTTGAAGGAGACTGGCGGCGATTTTCGTCTCTCGCCAAATTCCCCAGCCATCGATACGGGTACGTCGATTTACGACGAAACGCCTTTGACCGATTATGCCGGTAACCCCAGGCTGAAAGGAGCTGGAGTAGATATTGGGGCCTATGAGTGTTACTGAAGGTGTAGCTTTGAATATTTTTAAGGACTTTCTTCGGGAAAAAATGCAGGGTACAGTAGGATTTAGGCGGAAAAGCCAGGTGACGCGCAGAATCTATTGTTGGCGTTGTATACACTGACTATTTTTTGCTACTGATTTTTCCGCACAACACTTTTATGTCCTAAGGAGGCAAGAATGAGTGTAAAAGCTACAGCAATGACCGTGATCATGATCGCGGTCTTGGGCTTGGCGGCAGGGGCCCAAGCGATTGAGCCCGCCAAGCCCGTAGTGCCCGCAGTGAAAACCGGCGCGATGAACGCCATCACCGATGTGCCGGGAATCCAGGTGGGCAGTTTCGATCGAAACCACACCGGGACTACGGTAATTCTGGCTCCCCAGGGAGCGGTGGGCGGCGTGGATGTGCGCGGTTCGGCGCCGGGCAGCAGGGAAACCGACCTGCTGCGGCCTATCGACATGGTAGACAAGGTGGACGCGGTTGTCCTGACCGGCGGCTCGGCCTATGGCCTCGCGGCGGCGGACGGCGTCATGAAATGGCTTGAAGAGAACAACAGAGGCTGGGCTGTGGGCGGCGGAAAGGTAGTTCCCATAGTACCCGCGGCAGTCCTCTTCGATCCGGGCAGATTCGGCAGGGACTTTACCGACAGACCCAACGCAAGCTTTGGCTACCTGGCCTGCGAAGCCGCCAGCGCCGGCCCTGTGGATATGGGTAACGTGGGCGCGGGCGCAGGCGCGGTAGGCGGCGGCCTCAAGGGCGGCCTCGGAACCGCCAGCCAGGACTTGGGCGACGGTGTCATGGTCGGAGCCATTGTGGCGGTAAATGCCGGAGGTTCGACGGTCAACCAGGCTACCGGCGAGTTCTATGCCTCCTTCCTGGAAGTGGGCAATGAATTCGGCGGGCTTAAGCGTCCCTTCGCCAACGCCCTGGCCAAAGACGGTTTTGAGCTGGCTTTCCTGGATACCATGGAAGCCTCCAAAAATACCACTATCGCTTGCATCGCCACCAACGTGAAGCTCACCAAGGCCCAGGCTCAGAAGATCGCTGAAATGGCCCACGACGGCATGGCTCGGGCTATTCGCCCCTCCCACACCATGTTCGACGGCGATACGATCTTTGTGCTGGGAACGGGAAAGCTTGATCTGGATACCCTCAAGCAACAGGCTACATGGGGTAATACCTCAGCCAACGTCAACAAGCTGGGTGCTGCCGCTGCCGATACCCTGGCAAGGGCTATTGTCCACGCCATGTTGAATGCCGAGACCATCGGAACCACGGCCAGCTACAAGGATAAGTATCCCGCGGCTTTCGCGAAGTAAAAATTCAACTGAAAGCGTCCCCTGCGCCGGAGGTTCTCTGAATCAGATGCCTGTGTAGGG
>CAZHFN010000053.1:0-10405 GCA_964531105.1 uncultured Treponema sp.
TGCTATACTTACACAAGGCTGGAGCCTGTGCGGCGATCCCCATCCGGATTGACCAAAGGTCCTTTGAGACCCTATTGTTCCTCCATGGTCAAGTCGGGAGCTCATTCCAAATCATTTGCCTACGCCTTTAAAGCCAGCATCCCTGTGCTCTTGGGCTATGTGACCATAGGTTTCGGCTTCGGACTTCTAGCGGTGAACAAAGGCTACCCAGTCTGGCTCGCCCTATTCATGAGCGTCTTCGTTTTCGCCGGAGCGGCCCAGTACATAGGCATAAGCCTTTTTGCCGCGGGAGCCGGCATGGCGGAGATCATTCTCGTCACCTTAGTGGCTAATATCCGTCACGCCGCCTACGGGTTATCCCTCATATCCAGCTTCGGCGCTCATCCTAAGATCAAGCCCTACCTTATCTTCGCCCTGACCGACGAAACCTATGCGCTATTAAGCTCCTCCAGTCCTGAGGACAGGGCTGATGGTGGATTTCTTCTTCTAGTATCAGCGCTGAACCAGTCCTACTGGGTACTAGGCACAGCCCTGGGAGCCATTGCCGGCTCCCTCATGCCCGCCCAGATCCAGGGGCTCGATTTTGCCCTGAACGCCCTCTTTATCGTGCTGGCTGTAGAGCAGGCTTTAAGGCTGAAGAAGGCTGTGCCCTTTGTCATCGCCGGGTTTTCGATTTTCATTGCTTATAGGCTGGTGGAGGGTAGCGGCGCCATAGCCCTAGGCCTCATCATGGCCATTGGGAGTCTTGCCGTCTACAACAAGGTCTTCAACAAGCATACTGAGGGAAAGACGAATGCTTAGCCTTTCCCATGCCTTTATGGCCTCTATAGCGATGGCGCTGGTCATTCTCTTTTGTCGAGCCCTGCCCTTCCTCTTTTTTTCTGGCAAGAAGACTCCTAAATTCCTTTCCTTTGTGGAAACCTATATGCCCGCCCTGGCCATGGCAGTACTGGCACTATCCCCTTACGCCTCCCTTCGCTGGAGCAGGGCGCCCTACGGGATTCCTGAGGTGACGGCGGGCATAGTCGTGCTTGGCCTGCATCTGTGGAAACGCAACCCGCTGCTGAGTATTCTAGGCGGAACGGGCTTATACATGGTGCTGAGCAGAATCATCGGTGCTTGATAATAGAGCGGGGCAACTCTGCAAGTTATTGACACTCCCGCGGGCTTCGGGGTAGTATCCCATCGCTTTCGGGGGTGTAGCTCAGTTGGTAGAGCGCTTGAATGGCATTCAAGAGGTCAGGAGTTCAATTCTCCTCACCTCCACGAAATGAAGACCGCCTTTTTCAAGGCGGTTTTTTTATTGTCCAGATTAGAGCTCGACAAGAAGATCTGCGTATTCCGGCTTTTTTTGTAGATACGCCCGGGCATAGGAGCAGAGAGGCAGGATTTTTACCCCTTCTTTCCTGGCCAGCTCCACCACCGCCTCCACCAGGCGGCCGCCTATGCCCTGGCCTTTTAGGCTTTCCGAGACCCTGGTGTGCTCAATTACTATCGTGTGGTCTTCTTTCCTGCTTATTTCGATATCAGCAAGGGGCGCGGCTTCATCGCCGATATAAAACCCCTTTTCTCCCAATTTAAGCTTCTGCATTCCTTTAGCTGGTCTCCTTATGGGTTTAAACCTGTGGATCGATATTCAAATGGCCTAAATAAACTAATTCTGTTTTTTTCTGATCAGCTTCGTTTGGGATGATTTTATAGGCATATGCTTCGCCAGAGAAACCCACGTCAAGAAGGAGGATGTTTACCAAATCTGCTTCTGAACAATCCCCTACCGCTACTTCTTTGGGAAGAGGGTTCGGAGTACTGAGAGTTTCATAGGTTCCTGAAGTTGTTGAACTGCCTGTAAAGACAAGCTGATCCTTAAAGAAAAGAATTGGTTTGTCGACCTCAGCCCCGGTCAGCTCTCTCGTTTCCTCCAGGGCGATCCCGGAAGCCTCTTCTGAGTACCCCCTCAATTCCAGGATTTCATCATCGGAAAGTTCGGCCTTGGCAATGAGCGTAGGATCGGAGAATGATCCATACGACATCTGATCGAATGTAAAATCGTATTCTCGAACTTCTCTATCGATACCTGCCCCCCAGGCGCAGGATAAAAGAAGCTTTCCTCCGTTATCCGCGGCATAGCCTTTTATGGAGTAAGTACTTAGAATCTCATCGCCTTCATCGTCAGTATAAGTATACCGCATCTGGTTATAGACAAAAGCGCCGTTATTGCCGCTATTCTCTGGATCCTCGCGCAGGGTCATAGACATTATGTCATTCCCTGTGCAGTCGAAGTCTAGCAAAAAGACGCCAGTTTTTGTGGTGGGATCGTAGGATATGGAGTATTTTTGGCTTGGGTTTCCATTGGTTTCTTCTATGTATTCATATTTGACAGCCTTGGTAGTCGTATTCCAAGAGTACGTATCGTCAAGAAGCACACCGGGAATAGGAGTCCAATCACCGGACGCGTTGTTTGTACCAACTTCCTGATCTGGCATCGATATGATCCTGTCATAGGGACCACTAGTGATGACTTGGTACTTGAAATCTGGAAGCAACCTTAAACTTGTCTCGGCTTCTCCGCTTCCCAAGCCTGTTTCCTCCTCTAAGTAGGCAATTCGTTCGGCAAGAATCGAATCGATATAAATATCCTTGTCTTTGAGAAGAGTGTCTGAGGGTTCCAGTTCATTACGAGAAATATAAGCGTTCATGATAGCCATCATCCTGGCTACACTCGCCAAATCACCTCGCATATTATTGATGTTGCCCTTGATGGCTTCGTAGGTTCCCTTCTTGAGTTCCTCCTCCCAGGCTGCGAGCTCCTTTGGAAAATAGCTTTGCAGTGCCTTGGATGAAGCACTGGAAAGGGACTTGGGTATTTTTACCATCAGCTTATCGGGAAGTATTGCAACATCTTCTGTCTGGTTTTGGATTACTTCGTCTTCGTTCTCCTCTTCAGAGGCACCACCGAACATGTCGCAGGAAGATAGAACTGTCAGGATGAATATCAAGAATATTAAGGCAAATTTTTTAAACATACTTTGTTTCATTTCCAACTCCTCTGCATAAAAATTCGTACTTCGATGTCTACCCTGCCTTTGTTAAAAAATTTTAAACGGGAACTTCAATAAACGCAATCTTTAATTTTGATGAAAGTTCGGTAAACCTTAAAAACCCAAGCAGAAGAGGGTGCTATATCTATTGCCAGGAAATCCCTCTACAATAGGAGGCAGCTTAATAGGGAATTATAGTAACAGGATTGTGCATGCGGTGTATCTTCAATAGGTTTGTACCTGCATTTAGCAGGCTGGCGGCGGCATGCATCATTCTTTTTGCGCTTTCAGGATGTGATCCAAATAATTTAATCTCAGGTCGTGAAGACGATTATTCTCTTGGAGAAGCGTATATCGGGTCTATAATTCTTTTTGCGAACAGCACTACAGCACCGGACTATTTCTATGCCTGTGATGGTCGCTATTTGAGTACATCGAGTTACCAGGCGCTCCGCGCAATTTTGGGAACTGCCTACGGGCCCGAACAAACTGTCGGCACAGATACCAAGTTTGCCCTGCCTCTTCTCGAAGCCTCTATTTCCGGGACTGGATATTATATCTGCCCAAACGGCACGTATCCTGTAAGGCAATCAGACAGCGACCCTCAGCTTTCTAACGACTATGTGGGGGCGATTTCGAGGTTTGGCGGATCCTATGATCCACCGGGAACCTATTACAGCAACGGAACCGTAATGAAGAATGTTGGGCAGAATGAAAGGCTAGCTTATACGCTGGGATCCGAATTTCAATATAACGACTATGACAACAACTTGTTCAGGCTGCCTGATCTGACCGCTGGAATTACCATCAATGTGGATGCAGATGCAGTGAAAAAGTTCTATATCGCCTACTACGGTGTACTGCCCGCAATGGAATACTATGACTATAGCGGGTCTTTCTTCTGCGGTATGATAAAGTTGATGGCAGGAAACTTCATTCCCCTTGGATGGAGGATCTGTGATGGCGCGGAATTGCAGGTAAGAGAATTTCCACTTCTCTACGAGACGATGACATACGGTTCCGCTCAGCCTTCTGTAAAACCTAAAGCCTTTTCACTGCCGAACATTCCGTCTCCCATGCAGGGAACACGCTATATAATCAACACGGCTGGCGCATGGCCATTTTACCAAATCGCAAACTACCCGCTTTGAATTAAAACCGTTCCTTGGCCAGACTGAGGCTTAGCACAAAGGGATACGGCGATACGGAACCGGGGACTATAGGTACGCTAAAAGATACTTGGCTGTTGCCAAAGAGCTTGGCTTCCAGGGTTGGCATATACTGGAAGCCCAGGGGGGAGAATTCGGCCCCCGCGGCGCCGTAGTTTATGGGGACCTTGGCAGTAATGCTGAAATCTTCGTTAAAGGAATAGCTTGCCGAGGGAGTAATCCTTCCTGTCGCGCCGCCGAAGGCGCCGAACCAACTCGTAGCAACCGTTACACTGCTCTTGGATATATTGCTGAAAGATACGTTCAGCGCTGAGTAATACCTGTCAGGGTTTTTAAGATCGCCGGGCAGAATAGTCTTGGCCACTATTCTCGGATCATTCTTAGCAAGAATTGCCAAGCTTGGATCGGCGTAGCCTTCGCCATTATACCAGAATTGCCCCGAACTACTCAGTGTACCGTTGCCGAGGGGGTCGACGTACTTATAGGAGAAGCCGAGGGTAGCCTGTATTACAGGGCTGTTCTCTATTGTGTAGGTACCGCCCGAGCTGTCAGCATAGGTTTTATCGGAGCCCCAGGCGCCAACAAATTCAGTATAGAGATCTACCTGCCCCACAGGAAAGGTGGCCATGGCAATGAGTTTGGGCGCCATGTCGTAGCGGTAGAATCCAGCTATGCCCAATTCCATGGACCCCAGCACTGTTTCATATTTAGGCGCAATGGCGATATCGGCAACGGAGCTGATTTCGTTGGCTATGATATAGGTATAAAAATTGGATAAAAATCCTGAGGCATGCAGTTTAAAAGCCACAGGACCCGTTCGCTCGGCATCCGGATCATCCAAGTCTATGGGGGTAAGATTGAGCACATCTGCGGGACTGAAGTAGCGCCCAACACCCCAGGCTATTGTTTGCTTTCCCACTCTCCCATACACGCCCTTTGCAATGTTGAAATCGGCATATAACTCTTGTATCTCTAACGCCTCTTCTACATCTATTAGACCATCTATATTCGCATCTATAAAGGGGTACTCTGTCTCTGCCTTTGCAAAAAAACGGAACGAATCAACAGGCCGGGCATCTAAGTTTACTTGAAGAACGCCAGAGTAAGAAAAATTCTTGTTCCAGACCTTTCTAAAATCAGCAACTGCCTTGAAATAGTACTGGCCGCCGATGGTAACTTTTTCGTTAACAAGAAAGTTTTCTTCCAAAGGCGCTGAAATTTCATCGACATTCTCCTCGGTTATCATCTCAGGATTTAAAAACATGTCGAGGAATGGATCCGATTCCTGCGCCCCAAGCTGCATGGGCAGCAAAATCGCGGCAGCAGCAAGGAACATTACTGAGAAGCGTAAATAACGACGTTGGCCGATTTTAATTATAGTATTCATGATTAGCTCACTTATTGATCTTTTCAATATAGGCTTTTGAGAAAACAGTGTCCGGGATAGGCGCCAATGAGATATTGGACATAGTCACAGTAGTCTGTTTTCCAGCTACCAGTTCATCTTTGTAAATAGTAGTGGTTGCAATATATTTGTCGCCAATTTTTGAATACGTAGGATAGTATGTTGTGCGAAGCAAGCGGTTAGTGAGGCTGTAGCTCTGTACCATTAAAAGCACGAAGTTATCTTTGCGCATATACGCTTTCTGGAAGGCATAGGGCACTTCTTCGTTAACGGCCTTTAGGTCGATTATGTAGACATCAAAAGCACCCAGCTTTCCTTCTTTGAAGCCAACAACGGTATAATCGGTGGCTATCGTGGGCTTTTTCATGTCATTGTTTTTTACATCAGTACCTTCGATATTTTCTTTTAAGGTGGTGTGGGTAAAATTTCTGCTCTCTGGATCATAGCTCCACATATTCTCATCAATACGGAGTTTACCCTGGCCCTTGTCCACCTCGGGCAATAGGGTAACCATTACCATGGCATCGTTGCCGTCCCGGCGGAATTGGGTGTACTCCTTTACCTTGGGCTCAGTAAACGTGGGGTCTGTAGAAACCATTTTTATGGTTGCCTGAAAATCGCTGCCGGAGAAAGTTGCGCGATAGTCGGAAAGGCTCAATTTTTCCTGCAGATCCGTGTTGGTTATGGCAAAAAGAGAAGCACTAGTCAATGCAAAAAGCACTACCGTAAGTAGTAGGCGTTTGGCTAATTTATTTGTATTCATCATAATAAATCTCCTGATTTAATGAGTACTGCGCAGGGCAGCAGCCGGATCTAAAAGCGATGCGCGCCGTGAGGGCGAAAAAGCTGCAATGGCGCTCAACGCGATAAGGGAAGCTAAAACAATGGCAACCATGACATAGTCAATTATGAAACTGATATGCCCACGAAGCAGAAAGAGACTGTTTATGCCGCTCATAGGCAACAATTGTGAAACAAAACCGATCATAAAAGCCAATAGAATTCCGGCCAGACTGCCAGCCAATCCTAGGAAGATCGCTTCGTAGAGGAATACCCAGAGCACTTCTTTCCGCTGCATACCCAGGGCGCGCATAGTGCCTATTTCCTTGGTTCTTTCCAACAGCATCATGCGGAAGGTATTTCCGATTCCAACCATAGTGATGACAAGAAGAATTCCAAAAGCTGCCTTACCTATGGAATCTAAAATCGAAAGAAGGTTGTCTACGGTTTTCATCATATCGTTGATGGTAGTTATGGAGTAGATGGGTTTACCTACCGCTGCATCTGTATTAGCTCCCGGAACGCCGGATATACCTGCCACGGCGCCCAAACTGGAACGCAGGCCGCTCATGCCGCCGCCCATGCCTCCCATGCCTGTAGCTCTTCCAGCCCCAGGAACAGGGCTTGCAGCAGCATCGCTGCCTGTCGCAACTGCAGTGCTCGCTGCTGGATCAGGAGTAGTCGGACGAGCGGAAACCGTCAAGGTTTTGGCCATTGTCGTCTGCAGTATAGTTGCAGCAGCATCGGTTTTATTGGCATCCTTTAAAAGAATATTGAGGGATTGAAATTCTCCAGATTTCAGGTTCAATGCCTTCGCAGTATAATCCAGGCTCGCATAGGAGTATGCGTCAGCATAGTCACTGGTATCTTTCGCGATGCCTGCTACAATAAAGTTTACGACATTGTTCTGGTTAGTCACGGTAGTCATTCGGGCGAGAATTTCATCCCCAACTTCAACCTTTAGTTTTGTCGCTAATTTCTCTGGTATTATTATCGAATTTTCAACCATCTCGGAGTCGAAGGAGCCTGAGACAAGGGGCAAACGTTCTTTAAGAAGAGATTCTTCTTCCCAGTCCACTCCCACAATAGTGGCTGAGGATTCGAAGCTGCCCATTATCAGAGAGCCGCGAATACTGGTTCTTTTTAAAACAGACTCCACCTCGATGCCGGCTTCATCAATTGCCGCGATGAGGGGAGCTTCATCGCGGATCACTTGTATGAGTGTTCCGGTTTCCAGGCGTTCTACACCGCGGACATATAAATGGCCGCCGTAGAGGTTGGTGAGGTTTTCTCTTGTGTTGCTCTCTATGCCACCTGTAATTCCTGTAAGAAGTATAATTGCAAAGGCGCCAAAGGCGATGGCAGCGATTAAGAGGAGGGAGCGGCGCTTCTGCCTGAGAACATTTCGAAAAGCTATTTGTCTAATTATCATTGTATGCTCCTACTCATTTCGCATTGCAGTGACAGGAGGTATGGCTACCGCTATCGCTACAGGATACGCGGCAGAGAGTACGCCGATGCCTGCTATCATGCCGAAGGCCGCGAGGATTGTGTCTAGGTGAAGAGCTGGATAGAAGCTTGCACCGCCCAGCAATGCTTTTAAGTATTCATTGTTAATAGTTATACCTACTGATCCGGAGATAAGCACCGCTGCAGCGCTTATGATTACGCCAAGTACTCCGGCGGTCAACGCTATGACGAGGGTCTCGATACCAATCATCCGCATTATGAATGACTTGGTTCCTCCAAGCGCTCTGATAGTCCCAATCTCGGGGATTCTCTCCGATACGGAAATAACCAAGGTATTCATTATTATTATTGCCGCGACAATAGCGATGGCGAGTATTACTATTTCAAATATTGTCTTGATGTTATAGACCATCTTTGCATTAGTCCCGGCTCCCTCCAGCCAGGGGGCTACCCTTGCTTCAATACCATTGTCGGAAAAGAACCGTTCAAGTTCCCGGATTGTCGCAACTTCGGAACTGCCTTCTTTTACATCGACCAACACATAGTGATAGGCGCCCGAATCGGTTTTAGAAAGCTGCTCTCGCTGACTCAAGTCTCCAAGAAGGTTGTCGTAGTCTGCTGCGCTCTCTTGAATCTGAAGCTCTTCTGCTTCTGCGGCCGATCCGAAAAGGCTGTCGATAGAAAAATCTATGTATTTAGTGTCATCTTCAGTAAGAGCCGCTCCTGTATCTGCGCCAACGGTCATTCCATAGAGCCCGCGGACAGTGTCTACATCTACGATATTGACCGCATTAAGCTCGCCGGTAACCTCTTTGAAGGCAAAAAATCCCCTGACGGTGACATCCCTTACTTTTATTGCCCCCGTAGAAGTGGTGCTGGTTATTTGAACTTTTTCACCCACCGCCAGAGGTCTCCCTAAATTTCTTTCAAGAGAAGTCTTACCCCGCTCATTTAATAGTATTCCCTCTTCCCCGGGCTGCAAAAAAGCACCCTCAAGAAGATTTAAATTATCAGGGAACATGGCAGAGTAACGGCTGGAGTCCACGCCAAAGAGCAGCGTAATCGCCCTTCCCATGCCATCTTTTGTAAGGAGTCCGAAGGTGGCCGCCTGTGGGCTGAATCCCGCTACTCCTTCTTCCGCTGATAAAAATTCTTCGATTTTTTTATAATCAGGCACATTGGGTATGGGTTCAGCAAAACCATTCATGGCCTCCTGGCTAATGGAGAAGAGTGAAAGGCTGCGATTGGCCGAAGCGGTGATTATAAGGTCGCCTGAAAAATTATTTGTATAGGTAGTCTTGATTCCTTCGGTAGCTGTTTTAACTAGGGAATTTCCGAGCACGAGAATTATCATGCCCACCATGAGAATCAAGCCGATTATGAGGCTTTTAGCCTTATGCTGAAGGAGGTTTCTAAACGCAATTTTCAACAGGACCGGCATGCTATGCCCCCTTGCGGATATTTTCGGTGATCAAGCCGTCTTTCAAGCGGATCACGTGATCGGCGATACCTACCACAGAGGCGTCATGGGTGGAAAAGATAAAGGTCGTGTCCATTTCATGATTTATTTTTTTCATCAATTCGATGACTTCCTCGCCAGTTTTTGAATCTAGGTTGGCCGTGGGTTCGTCGGCTAGAACAATGGTGGGCTTTGTCACAAGAGCCCTAGCGATGGCCACTCTCTGCCGCTGTCCGCCTGAGAGTTCGTTGGATTTATGGTGAATCCAGCGCTCAAGACCTACCTGGGCTATGAGGTATTCTATCCATTCTTTATTTTGTTTCTTGATTTCCGAACTTTTGGCTCCTCCCTTGCCTAAAAGAAGAGGGAATTCAATGTTCTCGTAGACATTCAGAACGGGGATTAGATTGAAGGACTGAAAAATAAACCCTATCGTTTCGTGGCGCAGCATGGTGGTTTGATAGTCTGTAAGCTGAGAAATATCCTTGCCGTTCACTATCACCGTGCCCTCACTGGGAGTGTCCATGCAACCGATCATGTTTAGAATAGTCGATTTACCTGAACCAGACGGGCCGGCAATGGAAATAAAATCGCCCTTTTCGATTTCAAAGCTCACACCCCTCACTGCAGGAACCTGGGTTGTGCCCAGCATGTAATTTTTCTTCACATTATCTAGCGTCACTATAGCCATATATTCCTCCTGAAATGTCAATGCAATATTAGCTATATTATATATAGCAAAGGACATGCCAAAATTATGATAATTCAAGAGAAACATATGCTTCGATTTTATTTTATTATAATATAATATTTTAATGCGAAATCATAAAACCTGAGCAAAAAACCTATCTACCCATAAACTGTGAAAATATAAATAAATGGGTAATAAATACCCAGACGCATGGGAAAAACCTGCATAGTGGAGCAAAATGGCTCACATTTGGGGTAATAGAACTCTTTTAGGCTTTGATCTGAATCCAGAAGTGCGAGCCCTCTCCTTCCCAGCTCTCTACGCCAACAGTGCCGCCATGGGCGGTGGCGATGTGGCGGACAATGGCGAGCCCTAAGCCGGTGCCGCCTACCT
>CAZHFN010000054.1:0-10278 GCA_964531105.1 uncultured Treponema sp.
CGGAGGCGATGCCAATGGGTGAATCAATTGTCGGAGAGTCTTCCTCGCAGTAGAGCATATGAAGGCCAGTAAAAAATAAAATCTGGCAAACTGCATGTGTGGTAAACACAAGCTCTGCGTTCCTAGTCGAGGCGCAATCGTCAACCCGTAAGTCTTTTTAAACAGCATAAATTTACTGGCCCCGGCTTGTGCAGTCGGGGCCTTTCTTTTTGCATTGAGTGGGTTGAAGGAATACCCGGGTGGCGGTCTGGGATGGACTTTCGGACATTTCCGATGCGCGTTGGCGGCGCAAGGTCGCACGCCAAACCGCGTCACTGGGCCGTATCCGCAATGTTAGCATGTTATCGACGACCTAGACGGGTATCGGCGTCGAATCGAGGCCAAGAGCTGCGCAGGCCTCGGTCAGCCCGGGGCTATTTTTTCCGGCTGCACCCCTCCCCTTGCCCCTCGGGTTCGCGCGGTAAGGGGCCTTTCTGGGATTTTCCCTGCGGCCCCTTTGGGTTTGGGCCTGGGACAGTCCCTCGTCCAGGAGGGGGCAGGTATGGGGGAATGTGCGTTTTTGCAGGCGAATCAAGCTTTATTCCCCATACACGAGACGGGGTCGTTGACAATCCCTCGTGCAAGCGTAAAAGTTTAAAAAAATAAAGTGATTTAAATATGAATAGCACCTACTCGTGGGAACCAAGGTCTTGGATTGTGCCGCCAGGGTTAGTCGAAAAGTTGGCGCGATTTGAAATTCGCTGCGACGCGATCATAAACAAGAAAAAGGCTGGAGAGCACTCCTGTCTATTGATTCGCGGGGAAACCGGCGTTGGTAAAAGCATGTTTGCCGAGTGCTTTGTTCACAAGTATCTCAAGGAGTATCCGGGGAGAAAGGTGGTCTCTATTAATTGTTCTGCAATACCAGAAACGCTATTGGAGTCTGAACTTTTTGGATATAAGAAAGGAGCGTCTAGCACGGCAGTCAAAGATAAAAAGGGAATTCTAGAAATTGCTGGAGATGGTGTTTTAATATTAGAAGAGCTTGGAGAAATGAAAAAAGATCTTCAAGCAAAGCTTCTTGTTGCGATAGAGAGAAGAGTGTTTTTTGCACTTGGCGACACAAAAGAAACTGGGCTCAATGCTCAAATCATTGCAACATCTAACGCTTCGCGGGATGATTTTAGGCCAGACTTTTGGTTTAGATTTGAAACGTTTGTAGTTCCTCCTCTTCATACGCGCCGGTATGATGTTATATATTATATCCAACACTTTGACAAAGAACTCATTGGATTGCTTACAGGCGGTGTCGTTCTGGCCCTGTTCGGATATAATTGGCCAGGAAATGTCAGAGAGGTAGAGATTGTATGCAATGCTATCCGTGAAAATATTGAATATGCAAGAAGAAATAAATTCATAAAAGATGACAAATTTGAATTTACTGTCAAGGCATTTCATCGTCAACAATACAGCGCATTGTTTCGCCAGAGGTCTGAAGAGGGCTCCTTTTGCTTCGGCAAAGGAAGTGAATTGGCGTTGAGGCTGAAACAGGGCGGCGTTAATGTTAAATGCATTGAGGCAGCCCTGGATGAATTTCGCTTGGGCCTGGACAGTTTTTCTTCAGTGATAGTCGGGTCTGTTGAAAATGATCTTAACAATACGGTTGAATATGTAGTTTCGTCGATCGGAGAAAGAATCAAGATTGTTGATAACGGCATATTTCGAAAGCTATACGGTGGTTTTTGGTCATTTTGTTTTGTGTTTTCTCAGAACATTAATTCTAGTAGCGACTTGTTGGATTTGAAAAGTTCAGTTGTGTGCAATAAATTTAGCAAAGAAAGGATAGCTGAGCGGATAGAACAGATGGCTTTTAGCAATGAGGCGGTGGAGAGTGCTTGTAAGCATGTCTCTGGAAAGTTAAATTATATTAACTTTGTTAATTATATATACGATGACGAGCCACAAGCGCTAGAAATATTTAGCACTCTTACTGAAGAGATGAAGCTTGTTGTTCTTGAGTGTACTAAGTTTTTGACAGGTATTAAAGAGATTAAAACAGATGATTTGCTTGATATAAATGCTCTGCGCAAGCGCTACAGGGGAAATGAGTTCTTGGCCTACTATTTAGGAGAAGAAGTTGAGGCAGACGGTGAGGAGATTCATATCGAAAACATTTCATTAAATGAATTGCGAGACCTTTATTATGAAACGCTGTGCTCTGTTCTCGGAACATCCCATGGGTATCAGAAAAAAATTGCGAAGGTTGCTGGCCGTACGGAGGGTCGAGTATCGCAAGTACTCGATAAGAATGGACTTAATGAAAAATTTAGAAAACTTAATTATACGCCGAGGAAAAGGCTAGTCATCTTGAAGTGAGAAATATAAAATCACTTAATATTAGCTAGTTACAAGATCACTGTCTGCGGCACGTCCTTTGGAAAGGGTAGAGGGTGGGCGCAAACGAAACTCGCCACTGGGGCGGGGACGGAAGCGCAAGAACCTCCTTCCAAAGGAAAGCACATGAACGAGGCCAATCTGGAGGACCGGGCAGTCGACCAGGTCCTCACCGAAATCCCCCACCATTCTTCCGTAAAAATTGATCCTTGGCCTAGCCCAGGCCTGGAGCAATTTTCTGACCCGAGTGTCGTTCGCCCCATTGATGACGCGGCGGCTACAAACGGTGAGGTCGAGGCGCAGTCTTCCCGTAACGCTATTGCCGTAGGAACGCCCTCTATCGATCCTACTCAGCAGGCGCGGCGTGTTCGCTACGTCTTTGACTTGCTGAGTCAAGACGGCGAAGCCAAGCAGGAGGGCGTCAGGGAATTCAATAAGCTCGCCGACGATTTCTGCGGCATCCTGTCCAACAAATCGCCAGACAATCAAGCGGAGATCACGGCACGGGTTTGGAACGACGTCTTTAGCCCTGTCATGGTCCAGGCCGACGTGGTGCGAGTGGTTTGCGCTCTCATCTGTGGCCGCATGGCCAACATTATAAAAGCCTCCATGGCCCATGGCGAATGGATGCCCATGGCTATGAAGTACTTTCCCGGTAAGAGCATCAAGGTTCTTCAGGAGAATATGAGGCTTGCCAGCCTCCGCAAAGTCGAAAGGCACTGCCATAGGGGCCTGACACTGCTCAAGAAGCTGAACCCTATCGCCGAAAATCCCCCTTTCAGCACCGAAGACGATCCGCTCGAAGCCGTGTTCGAGTATGTCCAAACGAAGTCTGAGGCCCTCGAGTGTGACTATTCGGTCCTTGCAGCCCTCGCGATCGGTGACCTCAAGCTGAAGAAAGCGGGCCTGGTTATCCCGATGCCTGCCCTTCGTACCTTCTGCGAGCAAAAGTTCGAGCTTAACGCGGCGGACATCAAGGAAATGCAGGCGATGAAGAAGGTGGGGCTCGATCCCGTGGCCCATCTGGAGAGCATCAGCAAAAACGCGGGTAGCCGCGTTTTTTCACTCACGAATCCTGGCAAGAAAAAGGGTGCTGGAGATCAGCATAAAGTCCCTGACATCAACACCACGTTCGTCACGACGAGCCAGATTATCACAGCAGCTATAAAGAGTGGCAAGGTCAGCGCCAACAATGTGAACCGTGAGAACTACGATGCATTGATCGCGGCGCTGGAAGACTTCGAGAAGGTTGCTTTTTCTCCCAGGGCCTAACTGAAACATCAATGTGGCTCCCCTGGTTGCAAATCAGGGGGGCCGCTTCGGAGAAAATCATGGACATCTATTTGTCTTCACCGACGGACGAGGTAATGGACGAACTTGTTGCTCGCTGCCCTGGACAAAAGTTTAACATACTTTTGACTCGAGCAAGAATGCCCGTAGGAATGCACAGCTACTTCGAGAGATATAGCTCGATAGTCAATAAAAAAGCGTTAGACTGTGGTGCATTTAGCTTGAACAACTCCAACCTCGGGCTCACGGAAAGTCAGCTCTATGCACAGTACAAAGAGTTTGCGAGGCTCAATGATGGTTTATTTGATCTTGTGTTTAGCTATGACCCTGATTTCGATGCGCATGGCCTCATGAAAAACCTGCTGTACTATCTTAAGTTGAAGAAGATCGGCTTGAACGTTGTCCCTGTGATTCATAGCATGAAGTCAGGGTTGGAGGCGCGAGTCTACCAGAGCATCGGATGCGATTCGATCGCAATTGGAAAGCAGGAAGGCAAGGCAAATCCCCTGGTGCTCTTTCCTCAAGTGTTTGGCCTGAATGATGTCAATGTAAAGATTCATTTGTTTGGCATTACAAAGTTTGAATTAATCACAGGATGTCCTGTGAATTCATGTGATTCAAAGTCATGGCTCGATGACGCCAAGACAGGTATTGTCCGTTACTGGAACAGCAAGAAAAGTGCCTTCAACAAGACAGACAAGCTGTATTTCCCTAATGAGCTTGATGGCACTAAAGACGGCACGGTGAGATACGATATGTATGATAGCCTCGATGATTTTAAAATGTTTATTAGAAATGTTGGGTATAAAATTCAAGATTTGATTGGCATTCATGGCCAGCGCAATCGTGCCGTTCTGGGTATGCTCTACTACAGGCAAATTGAATGTGTTGTTACTGATCTCCACAAATCCAACCCGTTGATCCTCTAGTGTTTTACAAGGACTATATATGAAGAAAGGGCAGCCTTCGGCTGCTCTTTCTTTTGGTGCAAAGATAAGAGTGCCTCCCCGTGACCAGCCCCTTCGCCCCAGGGTATCCTTCCCCAAAGCTATCACTGCGGTATGCATGGGAGGAGGTCAAATGGAGCCACAACAGCTCGATAGTCTTGCATTGAAGGACGAACTCGTAGCCGTATTTCGTCCAATAGAACAGCTTTTCAAAATAATGGACAAGTCATCGCCAGAAGTTTCTGGAGACTTTACTAAGTCGTATGGCGAGGTTGGTCTTGTTCTTTGCAATTGTTTTCGACGCAAGCTTGATGAGATACTGTCTTCGAAATCTCAGGAGGCTAGCAATGACGCCTGATAAGGATTGGAACGTCGTGTTCGAATATTCAAGGGCACAAGCGATTGCCGACGGCGTACTCGTAGACGTCACCGAGCAGGCGAAACAGATTGGATTTAAGATTCACACGGTCATTACCGGTACCATCTTCCATCGCTATATCGAACCGCCCGCCGGCCTAGACGGGAGCTTTGGCCAAAGCGTCACAGGTAGACTCCATGACGTGCTCACGTTGGCTTTGTTCGCCGCCAGACGCGCCGTCAACACCGACAGGGTCACCTTCAAGGTCGACTTTCTGATGGCCCCAGGCAGGAAGGAGACTATCGAGGCAATCGCGCATATTGGTCCTGGCGACAATTATGAACCTTGTTTGACGATCATGCTGGCGGAAGATGATTAACAGGATAAGGAGGTTGTGGCTGGATGCCGTCTTTCGAAACGCATAATCGGTAGGCTCATTATGGCGCTGAAATCGGCCGATCCAGACAGAGGCATGCCAAGCGTGCTGATGGCTACTGACGGTCGCAAAATTCCTTCTTGCTGTCCAAGCGGGATGGGCGTGTTGTTGTCATGTCTCTGGTCCGCCCCTCGGGGGCCATCTTGGCTGACGCCAGCCCCAGGGAAGACATAGCCCCGACCCGAAGGAGAACCATGGGGGCGGGAATCAACGCCGCCCACTTCGTCGTCTCGGGCTTCCTGTCCTGTCCACCCCTTCTCGCCTCGGTCTCTGATCCCTTTGGTTCGCTCATTGAAAGCGCCAGGGGTGGTTAGCCGTGCTCACTGCTGCACGCCATGGTTCTGGATGGCACCGCACGAATTTCATCTGAAAATAGTGTGAAATAGCTGCGAGTCGCTTTGAGTAGGAGTGGGAACATATGGCGAATATCCTGCGCAACTCTGTCCTCGCGTGGGAAGTAATAAAGTCAAACTTCGGGATATTCCGCACCACTCCCTCATTTTCGAGTGTCTGGTGGTAAATCGTTTCTGCCAGAGTCTCCGACGTCGGGGTTGCTCCTGGTCCGTTCCCCGGACACCTTTCGACACCGAGCACCTTTCTGGCCTTACCCCTTGCTGATGTTCTAACGGAACAAAGCAATAAAGATATATCCCCATTAGAGTGCTGAAATCTGGTCGCAAGGATCAATTGCGTCGGCCAGTGTCAGAAAACAATAATCAATGGGGGTGCTAATGAGTAACGTCTTAACATGCCAAAGGAACATCGGAATCACTCTTTCGAATGAGTTTGCAAAAAAGCAATTGGCTACGCATGCTGTAAATTGCGGACTGATTTGCGGCCATGCGTGCAAGTATTGTTCAACACCGTCGCTGATAAGAACGCATAGATTTTTCAAGGAGAACAAGATCACGTCTTTTGCTGCCCTTGAAAGCGGAACAGCTATTGTCGACTTGTGGACACATTTGCGTGTTCAACGCCAGAGCATGAAGCTTGATAGTAACGATGTCGTGATGATGAGCACGCTAACGGATTGCTGGGCTCCAGAAGCACGGGAGCGCGATCTTGGGCGTCATCTTTTGTCGACGATTTTGTCCAAGAGCACCTGCTCCGTACGGATTCTCACGAAGAGCGCATCTATTGCGTATGATTTTGACCTGATATCGAAATATCGCAATAGGGTGATGGTTGGACTGAGCATCACAGCTCCGGTTCACAATGAGCACCTCGCGAAGATCATCGAGCCGAATGCCTCCAGCATCACCGAACGCTTGCAAGCCCTGCATCTGGCTCGGGACATGGGCATTCGAACCTACGGAATGATATGTCCAGTTCTGCCTGGTATTGGCACGTCGCAATCAGACTACGAAAGCATGCTCGATTCTGTTTTGGCTGCAAAACCAGAAACGATTTGGACTGAACCTTTGAATGCGCGAGGGCCTGGGATCGTCAACTGCGCCAAGGCGCTTCAACAGAAAGGGTATGGATTGCATGCTCACGAATTCGATATGATCCGGTCATCTCACTTTCATCAATTGTATGTTGAAGACTTGATCAATACCGCAACCAATGCCGCCATCTCCAGGGGCTGTTTGGATAAGCTCAAGATTTTGGTTTACTCTGATGGTGACGGGTACAACGTCAATGACGCAGCAGTGATCTGGCTGAAGCGGTGAGCGTTAAAAGAGGGCCATCAAGTGAAAGCTTGGTGGCCCTTCTTCAAAGGAAATCCGAAATGAATACGAATCAAACTGTCAACACAAGCAGCATGAGCGCAGTTGCTCAGGATACAGTTCTTAAGACGATTAACATTCGACAGCGTATTCCCAATGCGCCAGTATCAAATGCGTCTGAATTGCCGCATCGGTATCTGTTTGCGAAGGACCTGAGCCTTGTGAAATCGACTGATGCAGGCGGGATACGGCTTTCACCATGCCCAATCGTGATTAGCGAATGTTCGGAGAACAGGTCTACGGGGCTGCATTATGTCACATTGGCCTGGATGCGCGACGGGAGGTGGCATCAGCATCAAATTGAACGCGGGGTCATCGCAAGCAAGACCAGCATTGTCGGATTGGCAAATTACAACTTCCCCGTCACGAGCATTAACGCAAATGGCATCATCGAGTATCTTCAAGAATATGATCGGGTTAACAGTGGCAACATCCCGAAGACGTTTGTGGACGGCCGCCTGGGTTGGACCGAGGACATGGCGGGGTTTCTCTGGGGGCACTCGTACTTGAGTGGGACTTCCGCCGGTAAACTTCCCGGCCAGGCCCCGGTGGTTCGTTTCAAGGGTGCCGACCAGGGAGATGAGCAATTCGCAAGCGGCTTTGTTCAAAAGGGAAGCTTCGCCGCCTGGGCCTCCATGGTCAATGAGGCGCTGGAATATCCTGACGTCGCCTTTGCGCTGTACACGTCCTTGGCCGCGCCATTGCTTCCGATCCTGGGGGTGGACAACTTCACACTCGAACTCTGTGCTCCAAGTTCTTCAGGGAAAACCACCGCGCTGATGCTGGCGGCATCGGCATGGGGAAATCCTGCTCCGTATGCGGGCTCGTTCATCAACACCTGGAACGGGACCGACAACAGGATCGGTAGGATGGCGGCGCTGCTCAATGGACTGCCGCTTTTCCTGGATGAAACCAAGCTGGCTAGATTGCAGAACAAAAGGAACAAGTACGGCAGCGACCTCGTCACCGACACCATCTACATGATCGCATCTGGCCGGGACAAGGCCCGCGCGACTCTCCATGGCTCTGATCGGGTGCAACCGTTCAGGACCATCCTTTTTTCAACCGGAGAGACGCCAAGCCTGGACCTGAGTACAGACGGTGGAGCCAGGGGCAGGATCATCGACCTTTGGGGCAACCCTTTCCTCAGGACAGACGCCGAGAGCAAAGCAGTCGTCACCAGGATCAAGGGCGTGGTCACTGACCACTTCGGCCATGCTGGACATCGCATGGTTCAGTTCATCCTGGACCACCGGGATCAATGGCCCCTTTGGAAGGAAGCGTATGCTGAGGCGAATGAACTTCTTACGAAATCGCCTGATCTGACGTCTGTTGAAATGCGACTTGGAGAATACTTTGCCGCTGTCGCCACTACGATTGCAATCATCCATGCGGCTCTACCTGAACTGAAACGGAGCACGCCAGTTCGAATCCTACTCGATTCTGTGTGGTCCAGGGCCATGAACGAATCAAAATCAGCCGATGTCGCTTCTCAGGCATTTGAATGTGTCGAAGAATGGATCAACAGTAATCAGCATCGAGTGTATTCACCTGCCGAGGCGCGTCAAAATATCCCTTGGTCTGGTGACATGCATGGAGCGTATTGCGACGTGACTGACGATGGAGAATGGACATTCGTAGGGGTAACGAAAACGTTTCTGGATGATATTCTTAGAAAGAATGGATTTAAAGCCTTAGAAATGGTCCGTCTTTGGAAGGACAAGGGCTGGCTCATCACCGATGACTGGTCCAAAGGGTATCAGCGAAAGGTCGTCATCCCTAAAACTGCTGGCGAGTCGAAGAACGTAATAGTGCCAATGTACTGCTTCAGTGCCAAATCCTTTTGGGACGGACGGGGAAGGACCAGTCCTAAATAACTCGTACGTTCCAAATTTTTGCATCCCCGTCACCCTGCTCCTGTAACTGTTCAATGTGTACATGTGATTCTTATTCTTATTATACGTTCCAAATAACTAAAATAAATTTATTATATATAATTATTATTATGATATCATTATAATATAAATAGCGACGGTGGTGGCAGATTTTTGTTGGGTATTTGGAACGTCGAAGCCGCTGGCGATTCCAGTTCTATGGAGATGAAGGTTTTGAATAATAACCATGCGAAGGAGAAAGCGACATGGTCTTCTTGAACTTCCTAAAAGGTTTAGGACTTGACCTGGAGACGTTCTGCCCATTCGACATTGAAGTGGTCAATGCCGAGTCAGATGCCTCTTGCGAGGACGACATAAAAAGTGGCATTTCATTTCATAAAGATAGTTATGAAAACAATCTAGCTCATGCAGGTGGTAATGAGCTTCAATTGAATCGTGTCCATGTTGATCAACCGAGTAATGTTCAGTCGTCTGCGCCAAATATGGTTCCGAATGACAGGTCCTGCTCGGACTGTGATTTCTGTCAGCCTGATGAGGATTTCGAAACAGGGTCTGATGGGATGCGTTGCTCTGCCATGGGTTTTGTGATTGCCGACGCCAAACAATGTGCTTCAACTTGTTCGAGCTATTACTGTCCTGAATCAGTTGAGGATCTGTGACGCTGCCAGCGGGTGTCCTGCAGCTAGGATAAAGGGTTCGTGGTCAGCGAGATTTGAAAAATTTTGATAACACAAAGCGAAAGATGTCCTTCAAATTCGCCAGCATTTGAGTCGTCTGCATCGTCGACAGCTTAGTGTTGCTGAGCGAAGAAGCAATACAATAATGTCTACGCCTGCAAATTATGTATATCTATTTTGAATTGCAACGAAGACAATGACAAATACGATGTCATTTTGAGTCGCGTTCATAGAGATATTAGAGGGTATCGTACGGTGGCTGAGCAAGGCCCTTGGCTTTTCGGAGTCAAGGGCTTTGTTCTTTACAGGAAGGCGATGGAGAACAGGACAACTGACGAAAAGGAGGCACTATGGTTTTGAGAGTCGTCATGGTTCTCATTGAATCAAAGCTTGCGAGGGAAATACTGAAGCAAGCCCTAATCGTTGTCATTAAAAGATCAATCTGACCCCGTTCCAGCACGGAGGGGCATGTCCTCTCCGTATCTTTTTTTATGTATTTTCAGGAAGACTTGAATTTATGATTAGCGCTATATTGTTTGGTCAACGCGATCCAGGAATTAAATTCCCGGTGC
>CAZHFN010000055.1:0-10002 GCA_964531105.1 uncultured Treponema sp.
CCTGGGAACGCGTACGAAGGACACCGCTTATGAAGGAGCCTGATTATCTTCCTGGGTATGCCCTGATGTAGCTACCCGAAGATAAAAAGAGGCCGCCCAGGGTATCCTGAGCGACCTCGTTACCAACAAGGTTCGAGGAACTTATTACTTAAAACCTGGGCGTATAGAGCCCCGATGCCACGGGCAGCCAGAGGGTAAGTTGAGGAAAGAGCGTGATAACCAACAGTGCGAGAATCGAAACAACCACCATAGGAAGTACATACTTTACCATTTCGTTGGTGATGTTGCTTTTAATAATATTTGCAGTGACATAGAGGTTGACTGCAACAGGTGGTGTTATTTGCCCAATCGCCAAGGCCACTACGAGTACGACACCGAAGAAGAGAGGGTCGATCTGCAGTTTGAGAAGTACTGGAAGGATAATGGGCATGAACACATAGGTGATGGAGATGGCATCCAGGAACATCCCTGCGATCAGCATCACCACGTTTATCAGTAAGAGGAAGACCAGTTTATTGGTGGTGAGGCTCGATACCAGGTTAGCTGCCGCATCTATGACGCCCAGAGTGGAAGCTGCCCAGGAGAAAATGCCCGCCATGGCTACAACCAACATTACAGTAGCTGAAGCGACAACCGTGTCCGAAAGGGCTGATATCAGCAACTTCAGAGTTATTGTCCTGTAGACAAATAAGCCTACAAAAAGCGCGTAGAACACGCCCATGATGGCCGATTCCGTAGGCGTTGCAATGCCTGCGTAGATGGAGCCCAGAATAATAACCGGTGCCAGAAGCGACCAGAAGGCACCTAAAAATGCCTTGCCAATCTCCTTGAGGCTTCCCCTCTGCAGTTCACCTCTAAAATTCTTCTTTTTCGAGGTCAGATACACTGTAAGAATCAGGAACAATCCTACAACTACACCAGGGATGATCCCGCCTAAAAAGAGGGCACCCACTGATACATCGGTGAGGTTGCCGTAGACGATGAAAGCAATAGAGGGAGGTATGATGATGGATAAGCCTGCTCCAGCCGCTATTGCACTGGCTGAAAAGTACTTATCGTAGCCCTGGTTAATCATGGTGGGAATAAAAACCAGTCCTAATGCTGCCGCGGTGGCCGGACCAGAACCGGAAATTGCCCCCCAAAAAATGCAGGTTATGACTGCTGCGATCGCCAGACCGCCGGTAGCCCTGCCTACTACTAGGATTACGAATTTGGAAATTCCATCCACTATCTTAGCCTTTTCCATGAGCACTCCGGCCAGAATAAAGAATGGAATAGCTACCAGAGGGAATTTGGAAATATTAGCTTCAAAATTCCTGGATATCATGGCGGTGCCCAGGTCGAAGTTCATGATGGCACCCATGGCGGCGGTAGCCAGAGAAATACCGATAGGGGTTCCAATAATCAAGAGAACGACAAAAATGCCAAATACTATTAGAGCAGCCATTATTTACCCCCTTCCACGCTGCCCGCCGCGGTAGGTTGGGCTGTGCTTTTCTTGATTCCCCTGAGGGTGCTGGAGATTATTTCCTTAACCACGAAGAGAGAGAAAACCGGCGTTCCAAGGCTGTAAATCCAGGTAGGAATGCCGAGGGCATCCGAAATCGTGTGGTAAAACGTCATATTCTTATAGATTTCCCTGCCAGAATTGTAGATGAGAAAGGCGAATATTATTACGCCGATTACTCCCGAAACGGCGATGGAAATCCGCTTTAGCTTCGGAGAGAACTTGTCATAGAGGTTTGTCATCTGGAGATGGCTGCCTCGCCTGAAGGCGATAGATACGCCCAGCAAGGTTATCCAGACGAAGAGGTTGACCACGACTTCCTCGCTGAAAGCGAGGCTCTTGGAAAAAAGATAGCGGTTTACCACGTTGACAAAGGTGATAAGCGACATGATCGCCAGAAAAAAGGCTCCTAAAAGCTCATCCAAATAAAATTTTTTCTTATCTGCCATTCGTTGCTCCGGATATGAGGAAACCCTCGCTGTAGTACAATCGCGGAGCGAAGGTTTGGCTCAGGAATAGGCGAAAGGAGAGCCTTTGTGCAAAAGCTCTCCTTTCGCCACGTAAGAAGAATCGAGAAACTAAACTCTTATTTCATGTCCTCTATCGCTGCGTCGACGATAGCCTTGCCTACCTTGGGTACCCATGCGTTGTACACGGGGGCCAGCTTGTCCTTGAATACCTGGAACTGGGCAGGGGTGAGGTCGGTAATAACCATGCCCTTGGACCTGGCGACGGCGTAGGCATCTTCCACCGTTACTCCATACTTGGTCTTGAGCTTGTCGGCTGATTTGGTCCCGTCCAGGTAGGCCCTGGCCAGGGCTTTCTCGTACTCGCCTGCTTCAAGAGCGGCTTCGGCGATGGCTTTCTGGATATCCTCGGGGAAGGACTTCCATACCTTGGCATTCACTACGAAGACCAGAGGATCCAGTACATAGCCCCAGTTGGTGAGATACTTGTGGTACTCCCAAATCTTGACCACGGTGAGCACCGACTTGGGGTTTTCCTGTCCGTCCACTACGCCCTGCTGGAATGCGGTTACCGCATCGGCCCAGGACATCATGGTGGCATCGGCGCCCAGCGCCTTGAACATGTCGATGAAGATCGGCGAGCCAACGGCGCGGAACTTGAGTCCCTTCATGTCGTCGGGGCTCTTGATCTCTTTTTTGGAGTTGGTGATCTGCCTGTAGCCGTTCTCTCCCCAGGCCAGGAACTTCAGACCGCCCTTTTCCAACTGCTCGATGACCATCTTGCCGGCCTTTCCGTTCTCGATCTTATCCACAGCGTCGTAGCTGGGCATAAAGAAGGGAAGATTGAAGAGGTTGAGCGCGGGCACTACACTGGAGGCGTTGATCGTGGATTCCACCGCAAAGTCGATGGCTCCATCGGCAACAGCCTGATACCAGTTTGTCTGCTTTCCGGCCAAGAGAGATGATCCGAAGTAGGGTTTTACGATTACCTTACCACCGGTCTTTTCCTTGATGAGATCAGACCAACGCTGGGCTCCGACGCCCCAGTCGTAGAGCGGGCCAACGTTGACCTGCATTGTGTACTCCGCCTTGGGTTTGAAATCCGCGGCGAAGGCCTGGGTCGTCAATAGGGCGAATACCAGGACCAGTCCTAGAACCAGGATTTTCTGCGAACGTTTCATTGTCGCCTCCTGAAAGTGATTGTAGTACCGCTACAGGCTCCTGTCAAAAGCCTGCTAGTTATAGCGCAGCACATTTTCCAATATTAATGCAAATAATGTGCCTATCGATGCAGTTTTGTACGTATAAAGTAAAAAAGCATCGAATATTTCCGCTAACTCTCGCCTGGGTCTACCCTTGGTCAATTGGAGGTAGAATCGCATCCAGGGACCAATGGGTGGGTTGCACTCAAGAAAAAATGCCACTGTTCAATTTCGATACAGATGTCTGTGTCCTTTGTTCCGGATTGAAGCAGAATGCTGATGTTGAAAACAGGCCTTATAACTCCATACTTTTTATTGCGGTACGGCAAAGGACAAGGTAGACTCCATGCGAGGACAAGGAGCAAGGATGGAGATCAGGAATTACCATCGTCCGGCCAGTCTGGACGAGGCGTACAAACTTATAGTAGCGCTGGGCGGCCAGCCCTTAGGCGGTGGAGCCTGGTCGGTTTCCACCGGAGCAAGAATGGACTCCTGTGTGGATCTTGGGGCTCTCGGCTTGCGCTACATAAGGAAGGAAGGCGGGCACATCGCCATTGGCGCCATGGCTACGGCCCGGGATATGGAGACCAGCGGGATCCTGGCCGAGCAGCATGGCGCGCTTTTTACCAAAGCCCTGGGCGGTATCGCAGGGGTGCAGGTGCGCAATATCGTCAGCGCCGGAGGTTCGGTCGCTGGCCGCTATGGGTTTTCCGAACTCCTGGTTGTGCTTCTGTCCCTGGATGCCAGCCTGGTTTTTTATAGAGAGGGGGAGAAACGCCTCTCTGCCTTCCTGGACTCTCCTCGGGGCAAACCCTTTCTACTGGAAAAGATCCTCATCGCTCCTGGTGCCCGCTCCGCGTACCAAAGCCTCAAGCAGTCTGCCACCGATTTTCCGATTCTGTCTGCCTGCGCCTCTTTCAGGGATTCCGGATGGAGGATCGCTGTAGGGGCTAGGCCTCAAGTGGCTGGCATATGCGTTGAGGCGGGCAGGGCGCTGGGACTTTCAGGCAAACCCGACCAGGACGCTGCTAGAAGGGCGGGAGACCTGGCAGCCGGAGAACTAGCCTTTGGCGATGACCTGCGCGCCAGTGCTTCGTTCCGAAAGGCTATATGCCCCGTGCTTGTTTCTCGGGCGCTGATGGAGGCCTCATCATGACCTTGCACTGCACGATTAACGGAAAAGAGCGTAGCCTGGAATGCTCTCCCGGCGATGTACTGGCCGATGTGCTGCGGAATGCCGGGTACAAGGAGGTCAAGAAGGCCTGCGGTACAGGCAATTGCGGGCTCTGCACCGTATTGTTGGATGGTTCCCCTGTAGCCTCCTGCTCAGTCCCTGCCGCCAGGGCAGAGGGCAGCGCCATAACTACTATCCAGGGCTTGGCGAGCGAAGCGGCCGAGTTGGCCGGGTATATCGCCGCCGAGGGTGCCGAGCAGTGCGGCTTCTGTTCCCCGGGTTTTATGCTTATGGCCTTGGCCATGGAAAGGGAATTCAAGGCTAAGGGGATCCGAGGCTTCGACAAGGCTGCGGTCAAGCACTATCTGGCCGGCAACCTCTGCCGATGTTCCGGCTATCAGGGACATTTGAGGGCTCTTGAAAAATACCTGGAGGCCCACCGTGGATAAACGCTTTACCATAGTGAATACGAGTGTGGCTAAAATAGACGCCCTTGGCCTTATTCTCGGAAAACCGGCCTATACCGACGACTTGGCGCCCCGCGACGCTTTGGTGGTAAAGCTGCTCAGAAGCCCACATGCCTTTGCCCACATCAGGGGCATTGATTCGACCAAAGCCAAGGCGCTGAAAGGAGTTGCCTGTGTCTTGGATTGGCAAGACGTGCCACGCATTCCCTACACCAGGGCAGGGCAGGGGCATCCCGAGCCCAGTCCCCACGACAGGTTCATTCTCGATCGCTTTGTGCGCTTTGTGGGCGATGAAGTAGCTATTGTTGCAGCCGAGGATGAGGCCACAGCCAGAAAGGCTTTGGGGCTCATCGAGGTAGACTATGAGATCTTGGAGCCCCTCCTGGACTTCGAAAAGGCTGCCGATAACCCCATTGTCATTCACCCGGAAGGAGAAATCCACGATATGTTCCCCATGGGCTTCGAGCCTGGAAGGAATATCGCCGCGTCCTATTCCATGGAACTGGGCGATGTGGAATCCCGGTTGGCATCCAGCGAGGTGGTGGTTTCGGGCAGTTTTAAAACTCAGTCCCAAGCCCATGTGGCTATGGAGCCCCATGCGGCCTTTGCCTATCTCGATCTCCACCAGCGACTGGTTGTCTGTACGAGTACCCAAAACCCCTTCCACACGCGTCGGTTATTAGGCCAAGCCCTGGGTTTTCCCCTTTCGCGCATTCGAGTGTTGAAACCCCGGATTGGTGGTGGCTTCGGAGGCAAACAGCAGATTCATGTGGAACCCTTCGTGTCCCTGGTCTGCCTAGCCACGGGCCGTCCGGCTGTATGTACCTTGAGCCGGCGGGAGGTCTTTGAGGCGACATTCTGCAGGCATCAGATGCGCATCGACATGAGGATGGGCGCTTCCAGGTCTGGCAGAATCGAGGCCATCGACATGAATGTCCTCTCCAACACCGGGGCCTACGGCGAGCATGCTCTCACCGTCTTTATGGTGGGAGGATCCAAGACACTGCCTCTTTACAATAAACTGGATGCCGTGCGCTTCGGCGGCAAGGTGGTCTACACCAACACCAGGTCTGCAGGAGCATTCAGGGGTTATGGCGCCATTCAGGGCAATTTCGCCCTGGAATCTATGGTAGATGAACTAGCCCATAAACTGGGAATGGACCCCATCGAGCTCAGAGAGAAAAACATGGTGCGCCAGGGCGAGAGTAGCGATGTCTACCGGGTGATGGGCGAGGGAAGGGAAGGGGTGGACATGATTTTCGAGTCCTGCAAGCTGGACTACTGCATAGCCCGGGGCAGGAAACTCATAGCCTGGGACGATGAACCTCTCGTGCGCCAGGTAGCTCCGGGGAAGCTCAGAGCCAAGGGCATGGCCATAGCCATGCAGGGCTCTGGGATTCCCTTAGTGGACATGGGTTCTGCCAACCTGGAACTCCAGGAAGGAGCTTGCTTCAAACTCAGAGTGGGCGCTACCGATCTGGGCACAGGAAGCGATACAATCCTGGCCCAGATAGCCGCTGAAGAACTGGGAGTGCCCCTGTCATCCATCAATGTTTATGCCTCCGATACCGACCATACACCCTTCGATGTAGGGGCTTACGCTTCCAGCACGACATATGTGTCGGGCAACGCGGTACTGGCTGCGGCGAAAAAAATTAAAGCCGTTATGCTCAATGCAGTCGCACAACGCAATGGTATGGATATCAACGATGTGCGATTTGATGGCAAGAATTTCTTAAATGCGGATGGTAAAATAATCCAAGATCTTGAATCCTTGAGCCTGGACACGCTTTACCACGATGGTGAAAAAATGGCTACGTTGAGCGCCACTGCATCCTTTTCAGGCCCAAAGTCGCCTCCTCCCTATGTGGCCGGTTTCGCGGAAATTGAACTGGATACTGAAACAGGCAAAATCGACCTGATTCGTTATGTAGCAGTCGTAGACTGCGGCGTGGTTATAAATCCCGCCTTAGCCAGGATACAGGTGGAGGGAGGCGTCTTGCAGGGTATAGGGATGGCCTTGTTTGAAAACGTGAAGTTCGACTCCAAGGGCAGACTGCTGACCAACAGCCTTAAAACCTATTCCATACCATCCAGGCTTGATGTGGGCGAAATAATCGTAGAGCTCGCCGAAAGCTACGAGCCCTCAGGTCCATTCGGGGCCAAGTCGGTGGCCGAGGTAAGCATAGACAGTCCGCCCGCGGCAATAGCCAATGCTATTCGCAATGCCACAGGCCTTCGACTTACAGAAACCCCATTCAGCCCGGAGCGGGTACTGAAGGCTCTTAACTCTTTATAGTCTTAGCCTTACGATCGATAAAGAGAGAGGCAAGAAAACCCAAGGCTACGAATATAGCCCCTACTATAAAGGATAGGGACGAAGCTCTTTCCGGCATCTTGTCTTTCAAGAAGGCGGTGATTTGAGGTCCTACCACTCCGCCCATAGCCCAGGCGGTGAGCACGACACCGTAGACTACGGTCATCCTGCCTGCGCCGAAAAGTTCTGAAATCGTAGCGGGCATGGTGCCGAAGCCGCCGCCGTAGCAGAGGAGTATCCAGCAGAGTAGAATGGCGAAAATCCAGGGATTGCCTGTTATCGCCAATAAGGCAAAGACAGCCAATTGGCTGCCCAGCATTATTCTGTAGGTTTTCATTCTGCCCGCCCTGTCCGAAACCGCGCCCCAAAGGAAGCGGCCAAAACCGTTGAAGAGGGAGGTGACCGCGATGAGGGTTGCCCCCATGGCAGCTAGATCAGCGGTTGAAAGCCCGGAATCCTTCTTGCCCAGCAATTCCTGGAACATGGGAGACTGGAATCCCACCACAGCGATACCTGCCGTGATATTGCAGAAAAACATGATCCAAACAAGGACAAAGCTCCGGGAGCGGAGTGCGGGTTTGGCATCCTGGAAGGCTTGAGCCGGGTTCATGGGCGGCGCTGCGTTCGCGCTCAAGGGTGGGTTGGCCAGACTGAGGGATGACACTACGGTAAGGACGGCGAACAATAAGGCCAGCCACAGGAAGACGGCCACCAGGTTTCCATCAGTCCAGGCCAGAAGGCTCGGGGCTAGAATCTTGCTCATCGTCAAGGCACCAAAGCCGAATCCCATGACGACAATACCGGTGGCGAGCCCTTTTTTATCGGGGAACCACTTGGCTACCGTTGCCACAGGGGTTACATAGCCAAGGCCAAGACCAGTGCCGCCGATCAAACCATAGCCCAGATAGAGGAGGGGCAGGGAGGGTATGGAAAGCGCAATCCCTGCTATGGCGTAGCCCAGGCTAAAGAGTATACTGCCCGACAAGGCAAGAACCCTGGGTCCCAGCTTTGGAAGGAATATCCCACCCACGGCGGCCGAGAGGCCTAAAAAGAATATCGCCAGGGAAAAAATAAGGGAGACTTGGGTATTATTCCACCCGTAGCTTTTCATGATAGGAGCCTGGAAAAAACTCCATGAGTAGACAGTACCCAGACAGATCATGAGCACCGTGGCCATCGCCACCATGGACCAACGTCTGCTGCCGTCTTTTTTCGAGCCCTGTTCGGTCATCCTCAACTCCTCCAGCAAGGCTTTTGCCTGTCTCAAATTTCCATTTCCCAGCTACATCAGTGTCGTCAAAGCCAAGGGCACTGTCAAGGATAATAAAATGGCGTTTTATATTTTGAACCTTTTTTTACTCTCGGTCGTTGACGGCAGGAATAAGCTGTCCTATGATGCTCTAAAGGACACACTGTCGAATCATCGTACAGATGAAAGAAGTCGTTTGGCGACGACTTCCAACACAGGGTCAATATAGTATCGTCGTTAAGGAGAGAGTCCAATGTCGGAACTTATGGAGAGCTTGATAGCGCGTGCCCGGGCAGCCCAGGAACAGATAGAATTCTGGAGCCAGGAGCGGGTGGATGAGATGGTGGCGGCGGTGGGCTGGGAAGTGTACAAGTACGAGCACGCCCAGGCCTGCGCACGACTGGCCGCCGATGAGACCGGCATGGGCGTCTACGAGCACAAGCTGGCCAAGCACCAGAAGAAAACCCTAGGCACCCTGCGGGACCTGGATGGGCTGAAAACCGTGGGAGTGATTGAGGAGAACAAGGAAAAGGGCCTGTTGAAGCTGGCCAAGCCTATAGGCGTGGTGGGAGCCCTTACCCCGGTGACGAACGCCACCTCGACGATCGCCTGCAACGGACTGCCGGCCCTAAAGTGCCGCAATGCGATTATCTTCGCGCCCCATCCTAAAGCAAAGGCTTCCTGTGATCTGGCTGCCGAGTACATGAGGGCGGGCTTGCGGAAGGTGGGAGCCCCTGAGGATCTGGTGCTCAACATCAAAGAGCCTACCCTGGAACTCTCCCAGGAGCTTATGAAGAGCGTGGACCTGGTGATCGCCACCGGCGGCTCACCCTTAGTGAAGGTAGCCTATTCCTCGGGCAAGCCTGCCTACGGGGTGGGTGCGGGGAACTCCACGGTGGTGGTGGACGAGACGGCCGATCTTAAGGATGCGGCCACCAAGATCAGGGACGGAAAGATCTTCGACAATGCCACAAGCTGTTCTTCGGAGAACTCGGTGGTGATCCAGGAGAAGGTGTACGAGAAGATGGTATCGCTCTTAAAGAGCTTAGGCGGACATTTATGCAACGCTGAAGAGAAGGCGAAGCTGGGCAAGCTGATGTGGCCCGACGGGGTGCACTTGGGTAGGGATCATGTGGGACAGCACGCACGGAAGATCGCTGCGCTGGCGGGTATCAAGGTAGCCCCTGAAGTGAGCTTCCTCATGGTGGAGAGCCATGAGATAGGCCTGGCCGATCCCTTCTCGGGAGAGAAGCTGTCGCCGGTGCTGACGGTGTGGAAGTACAAGGAGTTCGAGGAAGCGATCTGCATGGTGCGGGACATCACGCGGTTCTCGGGCTATGGGCATTCCTGCGGTATTCACACGACGAACGACGCGCACATGGTGGAGTTGGCTACCAGGGCGCGGGTGAGCCGGGTTATGGTACGGCAGACCCAGCCCTATGGGAACTCAGGCAATTACGACAACGGTATGCCCTTCGGGCTTACGCTGGGCTGCGGAACCTGGGGCGGGAACATCACCAACGAGAACATCCACTGGAAGCACTTCCTCAACATCACCTGGGTATCCAAGCCGATTGCGCCGGTGGTGCCCGACGAGGGCAAGATCTTCGGCGAGCACT
>CAZHFN010000056.1:0-5902 GCA_964531105.1 uncultured Treponema sp.
GCATAACGCGTTCCCATCGCGTTGCGCGGCACTTTGGCCGCAAAGCAGGCTATTTGATTGTGGCGGAGCAGCCTTCGCCTAGCGATGTACGATGAGGTTCTGCGTGTAGGGCAGAGCCTTGGCGGCCAGCTTTTTCTTTTTACGATCCCCTAACACCCAGGCGCTGGTTATAGAGGCCAGCAGGCTTACTCCTACTATTCCAGAGAAGGCGAAGGGGCTTTGCTGGAAGGGCAGGGGCACGTTCATGCCGTAGATGCCTGAAATCATTGAGGGAATCATAAGCACGATGGAAACGATGGTGAGCCTGCGCATGACGATGTTGAGATTATTGGATATTACGCTGGCGAAGGCGTCCATGGTGCCGGTGAGTATGGATGAATAGATGTTGGCCATTTCTATGGCCTGTTTGTTGTCCGTGAGCACGTCTTCCAGCAGTTCCTGTTCGTCCTCGCCAAAGTGGATGAGGGGGGATTTCTGCAGTTTTTCCAACAGAAGTTCGTTGGTCTTGATACTGGTGGTGAAGAAGACAAGAGACTTCTGGGTGGTGAGCAGTTGTATGAGCTCGTTGTTGCGCACCGACTTCTGCAGTTCCCGCTCGATTATTGCGGTTTTCTTGTTGAGTTCCTTCAATGCGCGCAGGTAGCTCAAGGCTGCCCTGCCCATGAGGTGGAGCACGAAGGAGCTTTTATTGCGGATGGACAGGTCTCGCACCCTGTGGCCGGTGAGGTCATCCAGCACGTCGCTAGAGCGTTGGCAGATGGTGATGATTTTATCTGGGAATAGGATGATGCCCACGGGTACGGTGAAGAATGATACTTCAAAGCTATCGTCGAAGACCGGGAGCCGCACAATGAGGGCTGTGTACTCGTCTTCCTTTTCTATACGGGCCTGCTCGTCGATATCCATTATGTCCGAGAGGAGTTCGGGCTGAATGCCGAATTCCTTCTCGAGCCTGAGGATGTCTTCCTTGCTTACATTGCGAGCGTCGATCCAGCAGTCTTTTTCGACCTGGTCGCACTGGGTGAGGCCCCTCTCTCCCTGGGTTCTGATTAGAATCATGGCGGTTTCTCCTAAAGCAGCGCTTCCCGGAGAAACCGGAAGGGGTCCTATTCTGTTAGTTTAGGACCGGAACCGGCTATCCTCGGGAAGAGCTGCGTGCTTTAGTGTGGTGCGACTACTATGATACGGGGTGCTACTACCCCCGCCGTCACTACCGGGCATGGCGTTTCCTCCCTACAATTGATGAGTCCCCTAGGGGGACCGGTTCCATGCTTAAAGTACCAGAAAATCGCCGATGCTTCAAGCGGAATTTTTATGTTGTGGAAATAGTTTCAGTGACAATGACGGCCGGGCGAGTAATTATTCGCCGAGCTTTGCTTCAAGATAGTCAAAAAGACTGCCTAAATCCTCGTACCGGAGTTTGGCCCTTCGGTCTAAATGGGTGGGCATGTCGTTGACGATAACGATATCGCCGCCTGAATCCAGGGTGTAGTGGGGCAGGGATGCGGCAGGGTATACTAGGAGGCTCGAACCTAACACGAGCATGAGGTCGGCACAGCTGGCCTGGTCTCGCGCCTTGCGCAGGGCTGGGGATGGCAGGTTTTCGCCAAAAAAGGTGATTTCGGGTTTTAGCACCGCGCCGCAGCGGGGGCATAGGGGGAGCTTGTCGGCCAGCACTAGGGCAGCAGCGTCGGAAAAAGGCATGGTGGCGTCGCAGGCGGGGCAGCGATGAATGGAGGGCGAGCCATGGATTTCAATGACCTCCCTGCTGCCTGCCTTCTGGTGGAGAAGGTCGATATTCTGGGTGATTACGGCCTTCAATAGCCCCTGGGATTCTAGTAGTGCCAAGATCTTGTGAACCACCGATGGCTGTTTTTCTTCCAGTCGGTAGATAAAATCTTTGGTGGCTTTGTAGTAATAGGATGGGTCTTCCCTGAAGACTTCGATGTCGAAGATCTTTTCGGCGTTGGTGGTTTTATAAAGCCCATTCTTGCCCCGAAAGTCGCGGATGCCCGATAAGGTGGATACACCGGCGCCCGTAAAGGCGATGCAGTGCCGGGATTCCTGGATCAGCGTATAGAGTTCTTCAGGCTGGGAATACATGGAAATTAGTATAATGAAGTGGCCTGGGGTAGGCCTAGCGTTAAAAAATGGGATCAGATCCCGATTTTTGGCCGTAAAAACATTGAAACATTCTTGTGAAATCGCTACTTTATGGACGATATCCAGCGCAAATGCGACGTGCGGGCATGGACCCTGTCGCGAGGGTGAGGGAGGAGGCCATAGTGGTCACTGTAGAGCGTGTGAGCAAATCCTATTCTAGTGTGCAGGCGGTTGCCGATTTATCATTCGAGGCTAAGCCTGGGGAGATTTTCGGCCTCATCGGGCCTAATGGGGCGGGCAAGTCGACCACCATCCGCATGATCATGAATATAATTGCCCCCGATACCGGGCGTATTCTCTTCGACGGCAAGCCCTTGGCAGAGTCGGATAAATCGCGCATCGGGTATTTGCCTGAAGAACGGGGCTTGTACAAGAAGGCTAAGCTAGGTGAGGTGCTAGAGTATCTGGCCGCAATCAAGGGCGCAGCAAAGGCTGATGCCAAGGCTTCCATAGACAAGTGGCTGGCCCGCTTCGATCTTTCGGAGTGGAAGAACCGCAAGGTGTCAGAGCTTTCCAAAGGCATGGCGCAGAAGGCTCAATTTATTGGTGCGGTGGCGCACAACCCTTCGGTGGTGTTTTTCGACGAGCCCTTTTCGGGCTTGGACCCCTTGGCCCAGGATCAGCTTTTAAGCGTCATGGTGGAGCTAAAGGAAAAGGGCGCGACGATTCTATTTTCCACCCACATAATGGAGCATGCCGAGAAGATATGCGAGCGTATCCTGCTGATGCACAAGGGCAGGATGGTGTGCACCGGCACTATGGGGGAGATTAAAGCCCGCTATGGCAAGAATGCTGTTCAGTTGGAGTTTGACGGTGATGCCGGATTCATACAGCACCTGGACTATGTGGCATCGGTGAGCGCCTACCCGCGCTGGATAGAGGTGGAGCTGAAAGAGGGCGCCGATCCTGCCGCGCTCTATTCGGCATTGGTGGGACGCCTAAACGTTAGGCGATTTGAAACGGTGGCTCCTTCCTTGCACAAGATTTTTATTACCCAAGTGGGCGGAGCCGCGGCGGAGAACGTTACGATGGAAAGCGCGGCGGTTTACAGGGGCGCCGCCGGAAGCGGCGCGGGGGAGGCGAATAATGTCTAAGCTTAAGCACGTTGTGCGGCACGAGTTCCGGCTCACCGCGGCCAACAAGGCCTATGTTATTCTAACTATATTAGGCCCCTTCCTCATTTTCGCGGTAACGGTATTGCCCTCCTTGCTTACACAATCTCCTGGGTCTTTGGCTGCGGGCAAGCCTATAGCCGTTTATCAGGCCCCGGATACGCTGCGCGACGCGTTGAGCGCCTCATTCGCTGCGATGGAAATAGCGGTGGAGCAGGTAGATGATGAAGCTGTTGCAAAGCAGTCGGTTTTGAGTGGCGAGAGGGTAGGGCTGCTCTCTGTCGGGCAGGGTTGGCCGGAAACTGGCGGCGCGGTGTGGTATTCCAAGAGCGGCTCGGAAGTGGCGTTGTACGGCACAGCCCAGGCAGCGCTTGAATCCACGGCCAGGGAAATTAAAATCACGGAGAGCGGCATAGATCCGGCTCTAGTTGCCCAGGTGCTCGCAAGCCCAGCTTTTGATGTGGTCAAGTTGGAAGCCGGAGGCGGGGAGACAAAGGCCGGCGCGGAATCCTACTTCAGCGTGCTCATGACGGCCATGGTCTTTGTTATGATCATCTATATGACCGTGCTTCTCTATGGCCAGATGATCGGGCGCTCGGTGGTTACCGAGAAGACATCCAAGACAGTGGAGATAATGCTCTCTAGCATTACCAGCAGAGAGCTCATGTTCGGAAAAATTCTAGGCTTGGGGCTTGCGGGAATTCTGCAATATGCGATCTGGATTTCGATGGTATTTGTGCTCAGGACTTTCGTGGGACCAATGTTCAATATGGCTATTCCTTCGGGGCTTTCGATGGAAAACGTGGTTTGGCTGGTTGTGTTCTTCATTCTGGCCTTCTTTCTCTACTCCTCGGCCTATGCGGCCATGGGGGCCGCCAGCGAGGACGAACAACACCTGGGACAGAAGGCCTGGCCTCTTCTGATGTTTCTCATCGTGCCCCTGGTGATGATAGGTAGCCTCACTTCCAATCCCGATTCGGGAATCTCGGTAATTTTGTCGCTCTTTCCCATGACCAGCCCCATCGTCATGCTCATTAGGATTCTCGTGTCCGAACCTCCGGCTTGGCAGATCGCCGTCTGCCTCGGGCTGCTTGCGGCCTCCGTGGCTGGCATGGCCTTGCTCGCGGCCAAAATCTTCCGCGTGGGCATTCTCATGACCGGCAAGCGCCCTCGCCTCAAGGAAGTTTTACGGTGGGTAGGGGTGAGAAATTGAGATAGGCATTCGACATGATGAGGGGATAGAATAGGATTTCGGCTATTTCGTCCTCTTTTCCGGAAGTAAAATGCCAATATTCTCGGAAGTAAAAGCTTAATAATATGGGAAGTAAAGTCTTGATATTTTGGGAAGTTGGTAGTTTACTATCATAAGAGGTCTATCTTATGACAGAAATTCCGGCAAAAGATCCGCAAAAATACCGTCCACGAATCGCAGACGATATACTGAAGGAAAAACTTTCAGCCAGTGGAGCGGTTCTCATCGAAGGCCCAAAATGGTGCGGGAAAACGTGGACAGCGACAGCTGCATCGAATAGCCAGCTTTTCATGCAAGACCCGGACAAACAGGTGTCCTATTTAAAAGCAGTGGATACAAAACCCTCTCTGCTCCTGCAGGGTGAAACCCCGCGCTTGCTGGATGAGTGGCAGACCGCACCCGTCCTATGGGATGCCGTGCGCTTCGCAGTAGATCAGCGCGGAGAAACAGGACAATTCATACTCACTGGCTCCACTGTTCCATTGGATAACGCCGTTCAGCATAGCGGTATCGGACGAATCTCCCGTATGGTGATGCGGCCAATGAGCCTGTTTGAATCATCCGAATCCAACGGCAGAGTCTCAATCAAGGCTTTGTTCGAGGGAATGAAAGAAATCGACAGCCTCTCAACGCTCAGCATAGAAGGGATTGCCTACGCCATCGCCCGGGGCGGCTGGCCCGCTTCGATAGGAAATAATGAAAAAACTGCGCTTTTACGAGCGATCGATTATGTGGAAGCTGTAATTAACGCTGATGTCTCAAGAGTTGACGGCATTAATAAGAATCCTAGCCGGGTCCGCGCACTTATGCGCTCCCTCTCTCGCAACATTTCCACCATGGCTTCCAATGCAACGATTCGAGCCGACATCGCCATGAGCGACGAAGATGAAAACATCTCAGAAAAGACTATTTTGCAGTATCTGAGAGCATTGGATAGGATTTTCGTCACAGATAACCTGCCCGCCTGGAATCCGGCGCTACGCTCCAAGACTGCGATTCGAACTTCGCCCAAGCGGCAATTCGCAGATCCCTCCATCGCCGTCGCTACGATGCGCCTAACCCCTGAGAGAATATTGAATGACTTCGAGTACTTTGGCTTTTTGTTCGAATCGCTATGCCACAGGGACTTGCGCATATACTCTGAAGCTAACGATGGGCAACTCTTTCATTACCGCGATGCGAGCGGCCTGGAAGCAGATGCCGTGATCTGCCTTAATGACGGCCGATGGGCAGCAATTGAAATAAAGCTAGGCAAGAAAGCAATCGAAGAGGGCGCACAACATCTCTTGGCGCTGAAAGATAAAATCAACACAACAAAAATGAAAACACCTTCTTTCCTTATGCTCGTAACAGGAACCGAAGTAGCCTATCGCAG
>CAZHFN010000056.1:6002-9725 GCA_964531105.1 uncultured Treponema sp.
CCGGCGCAGCGCGGAAAAATTGCGGCGCGGCGCACCGCTTAGTGCGAAGCAGGGTGCAGGTGCACCTGGCAGCGCGGCCTGGGCTTACAATACCTTTCGGAGACGCCCCGTGGACGTCCGTGTCCTTCTGAAAACCCCCGACGACCTCATGAGCACTCGACTTCTCCAGCAGACCAATTTCTGGAGCAGCCTGAAAAATAGACTGGGCTGGTCGGCTATGGCTTTCGATATCGAAGTGGATAACGTGCCTTTCGGGGATGTGCTCATTCTGCTGCGTGAAGCGGGGGGTGGCAGGCAAATCGCCTATTCTCCCTTCGGACCTGAGCGATTACCCGACAATGACAGGCGGGGAGAGTATCTGGCCGCCCTTTCAGCGGAGCTGAAAAGATTTTTGGGAAAGTCCTGTATCTTTATTCGATGGGACCTGCCATGGATTTCCCCTTACGCCGAAGAAGAAGACAGTTTTGACGATGAAGGCCACTGGCTGGGTCCACCTGAAACGCGGCTTAGGGAGCTGAGGATGAACTGGGGAGTCGCCGAGGTGGGCTTGCGCAAGGCGCCCAGCGATATTCTGCCCCCCGATACGATAACAGTGGACCTCAGGGCACCGGATGATGCCCTCTTAGGCCGCATGAAGCCTAAAACACGGTACAATATTGGACTTTCTGCCCGGCGGGGGGTGGAGGTGCGGGAAGGCGGAAAGGTCGACCTGGATACCTGGCAAAAGCTCTACGCCTGCACGGCTCGGCGCAACAATATAGTGGCTCACGGAAGACGCTACTTTGAATCCCTATTGAGCATGGGCAAGACAGATGCCGAGGCTAAGCTTCTCATCGCGGAGAAGAACGGCAAGCCTCTGGCGGCCATGTTTCTCTCCACATCGGCGGACAGGGCAAGCTATCTCTATGGCGCTTCATCGGGGGAGGAGAGTAATCTCATGGCTCCCTATGCCCTGCAGTGGGAAGCCATGCGTCAGGCGAAAAACTTGGGCTGCACTAGTTACGATTTATTCGGCATAGCGCCGCGACCGGATCCCGAGCATCCAATGTACGGTTTATACAGGTTTAAAAGCGGTTTTGGCGGCACCATGATCCACAGGCAGGGAGCCTGGGATTATCCCTACGACGGTAGGGCGTATAGTCTATACCTTGCCCAGGAATCGACATCGAGTGGATTTCACGTGTAAAGGAAGGATTTTTTGTTGCTCACGATAGCCGTAATACTTGTTTTTCTCGCCCTGAGCGCCGCGCTATTCCGCCGCTTCAATGTACCACTGATAATCCTCGCCCTGGCCATGGGCATTATTTTCGGCTCGGATGTAACTGGGATCATCTATTTCGACAACGCGCTCCTGGCCCGGCGCCTGGCCGATATAGCCCTGATTTTCGTGCTCTTTGCCGGGGGTTTCAGCATAAAAAGAGTGGACTTAAAGCCCGTGGTGGTGCCCACCATGACCCTGGCCACTCTGGGCGTACTTCTTACCACAGTGATTACGGCCTTGTTCTTCCACCTGGTGAGCGGATGGTCCTTTCAGCGATCGCTGGTGATATCCACGGTGATTTCATCCACCGACGCAGCAGCGGTTTTCTCGATCTTACGCAACCGCAGTCTCCAGAAGCGCCCATCTTCGATTACCGAGATAGAGTCGGCGGCCAACGACCCCATGGCCATTATTTCCACAACACTGATAATCCAATTGAGCGCCGGATCGGATATAAATACAACCCAAGCCCTTCTGATGCTGTTATGGCAAATGGCAGGCGGCGTGGGCTTGGGGCTGGCCTTAGGCTGGCTGGGAGTGCGGCTATTGCGGCGGATCAAAGAAGTGGAGACAGGCTACTTCTATATTCTGCTTATAGGCCTCATCCTGGCCAGCTATGGCGTAGCGGACTTGGTGAAGGCAAGCGGCATGCTGGCGGCCTTCTTCGCAGGCTACTACATGGGCAACACAAAGCTGCCGCTGAAAACTTCCATAGCCTCTTTTACCGCTACCCTGTCCTTTGTAGCCAATGCAGGCCTCTTTGTGCTGCTGGGGCTTTTAGTGTTTCCCCGAAGCCTTGGCGCGGTGTGGAAGGAAGGTATCCTCGTATTCCTGGTATTGTCCTTGGTGGCGAGGCCCGCCGCGGTATTCCTCTGCACAATCCCGGCCAAACTCCCCTTCAGGGAGAAACTCTTCATAAGCTGGAGCGGCATTCGGGGCTCGGTACCCATCGTTTTGGCCACCTACCCCGCCGCGGCGGGCCTCGACCCCGACCACCAAATCTTCAATATCATCTTCCTGGCTGTAACCCTATCCATACTCATCCAGGGCACCAGCATAGGCAAGCTGGCCGATCTCCTGAGGCTCAGCTCCAAGGAAAAGCCCAAGACCAAGCAGAAGATGGAACTGGTGACGGTTCACGACACCAACTACGAACTCATCGAGCTTTTTATTGATCCCGAGTCTTACCCCGGCAGCGCCAGCCTAGCTAGCCTGGAACTGCCCCCTGATGTAAGCGTTACCATGGTTGCGCGAAAGGACAAGATCATCGCGCCGCGGGGCAACACCATCCTAAAGCCTGGTGACATACTCACCATCCTGGTGGAAGAGGACAGGGTGGGAGCGATTACCGAATCCATACTCTCCCATTTCGCTTTAGAGAGGCTAGGCTGATCGCTGGGCTAACCGTTAGGCTCTGACATCGAAGAGCCGGCAACGCTGGTCTTTCAGCGATGTTTTCTACTAAGGCCTAACGGCGATCGGACCTATCCTGGCGTTTAAGGTCCGAACTCTATTCTGGCGATGTCGCTGGAAGACAGGCTAATCACCTGGCCGGATTTTAGGATGATCCGCATAACCGCGCCGCTGTTCACACCGCCGCTCACACCGGTGCTTGCCCCGCCGGGGATGCTGCCTGGCATGCCACCGCTCGGTCCGCCGGGAACTCCACCTGGTTGGCTCCCTGGTGTAGTGCCCCCTGCGGAAGGAATATTTTCATTTCCATAAAAACCTTTGGATTGAGCCTTGAAATAACCGGGATTTTTTGCCAGAACGCCTATATCAATGCTTTCCACGGCTTTGTCGAAGATGGCCAGCTCGTCGATATCGCCTGCAAACGTGCCGTTAGGCTTGTCCCAGGTAATGCCTCCCACAACGAATGGCACATCGGGGATGATGATGGGATTGGCCGGTCCTTTTGCATCCAGGGCTCCATCGATATAGAGAGTTGCTCCCTGAGTTTTGCGATAGACAGCAGCCACATGATGCCAGCGCCCATCGTTTATCGAGGTCTTGGAAATAGCCGAAGCATTGGAGTAGTAGAAGGTGATCTTATCCGTGGCTCCGTAACCCCACTCGCCGTTGATCATAAAAAAGTAGCCGTTGTACGAGCCTGCCAGGTGGCGTCCAAGCGCTATCGAACCCGAATCCCTGTAGCCCGGACTCGTCCGCACCCAAAAGGAAATGCTGAAATCGCCGGTAAAGCCAAAATTCTTGCCCAGGGAAATAACCGAATCGCCCTGGCGTTTCAGCGCGACGTAGCTGCCCGAGATACCGTCGGATTTAACCGAAACCGCTGAAGGCACGGCAAGGCTCTGCCCACTGACCGAATCGCTAATTTTCCCATCGTATACATCGAAGCCGAAGTGAGCCACCGGCGCGGGAATCGCCCCGACCGCAACTCCAAATCCCAGGAGCACCACAAGCAGCAGCACAGCACGCCTCATGATCCCTCCTCCCCGGCG
>CAZHFN010000057.1:0-9415 GCA_964531105.1 uncultured Treponema sp.
CCTTGACATGCAGGTAGGGGGGTTTCTACAGTGTCCCGTTATTACCGGGAGGGATATCCATGTGCGGCATTTTTATCATCGCCGACATCAAGGGAGACGTATCGAAACTACGTAAGCAAGCCCTTGTCAACGTCAAAAGGCTCAGGCACCGCGGGCCAGACTGGAGCGGCATTTACTCAGACAAAAGAGCGATACTCTGCCATGAACGACTTTCAATAGTCGATATAAATCATGGAGCCCAGCCGCTTATTGACTCAATTACCGGAAGGGTGCTGGCAGTTAACGGAGAAATCTATAACCACCGCCAATTACGGACTGCCATGCTCAAGAAGCCCCACGATTTCAAGACCGATTCCGACTGCGAGCCTCTGCTCTATCTCTACGACGAGTATGGGCCGGAGTTTCTGAAAGACCTTAACGGCATCTTCGCTTTTGTGATCTACGACCCCCGGGATGGCGACTTCTTCATCGCTCGCGATCACATAGGGATAAACCCCCTTTATTGGGGTAGAGACGGAGAAGGAACACTCTATGTCGCCTCGGAGATGAAAGCGCTCCATGATCTCTGCGTTAAGGTCGAGGTATTCCCTCCCGGACATTACTACAAGGGAAGCGAAGGCAAGCTTGTAAAATGGTACAATCCCAACTGGGCAGTCCCGGGATTCATCCCCGAAAAGCCCGTCGATTATGAAGAACTCCGGGATGCGCTCATCGCGGCGGTAAAGCGTCAACTAATGTGCGATGTGCCCTACGGCCTACTTATTTCGGGAGGCGTAGATTCCTCCATTATCGCGGCCATAGCAGCTAAGTACGCAGAACGGCGCGTGGAAACGGAAGGAGCCGAACGAGCTTGGTGGCCCCGAATCCATTCATTCTCCGTTGGTCTTGCCGAAGCTCCAGACACCCGCTACGCCAAAATGGTTGCAAGCCATATAGGCAGCGAACATCACGAGATTGTCTTCACGATCCAAGAGGCCCTAGATGCGCTGTCAGATGTTATCTACCACCTGGAAACCTTCGATGTCACTACTATAAGGGCAGGCACGCCCATGTACCTCATGTCCAGAAAAATAAAGGCCATGGGCATAAAAATGATCCTTTCCGGAGAAGGTTCGGACGAGATCTTCGGCGGATATCTTTACTTCCACAAAGCCCCTAACCGTGTCGAGTTCCATGAGGAACTGGTGCGCAAACTTTCAATGTTGAATCTCTATGACTGCCTCAGGGCCAATAAGGTGACGGCAGCCTGGGGTCTCGAAGCGCGAGTGCCCTTCCTCGATCCGGAATTTCTTCAGGTAGCCATGAACATCGATCCAAGTGACAAGATGATCCACGCAAAAGAAGGCCGAATGGAAAAATACATCCTCCGCAAGGCCTTCGATGGATGGATACCCGATGAAATACTATGGCGGCAGAAAGAGCAATTTTCAGATGGAGTGGGTTATTCCTGGATAGACTCGCTAAAAGCGTATGCTGAAAAGGAAATCTCCGATTCGGCCATGGCTAACGCGGCCTATCGTTTCCCCATAAAGACACCTCCCACTAAGGAAGCCTATCTCTACAGGTCTATCTTTGAGGAGCATTTTAAAAACCCCAGCGCCGCCGACACCGTGCCAGACGGCCCATCCATCGCCTGCTCAACCCCCACCGCAATCCGCTGGGACGCAGCCTGGGCCAACCAGGCCGACCCCTCTGGCCGTGCCATAAGGGGTGTCCACGATAAAAGCTTAAAATAGGTTTTTCCAGTTCTAAAGTGGCAGCCAGAGCAGATCTCTGGCTGTCGCTATTTTCCCTACAACTATCTAGCAAATATCTCTAGTATTTAAAGTAAGTGTATGCTGATCGAATCCAATCATATCCTTCTTCTCTAAAGAAATACCTTTCAATTTTTTTCCCATTAAGCCTAAGCATTATAATGTCCATACCAGGGCCTTTACCAAATTCAAGAAACACAGCACTAAGAAAATCTGCGCTAAAATACAGTTCATGTTTAATGGACACGAATTCAATTACAAAATACTTATTCTGTTCTTTTATAATTTCAATTGAATTCGCTTTATCTTCCTGAATCCATTTACCAAGGAAATTCTTTGGTTCGCTTTGTTGCCCAAAGATTATGGTAGTCATAAGGAAGAATAGTCCTATTAGAATTATCCTTTTATTCAAAAGAGTACCTCCTAATTAACTGGTGCTAAAATTTCCAATACTTCCTACTTTTCCCCCATTGTGCTGATGCGGCATTTGTATAATGTCTACCTCTTGAACCATTCCATTCTTCAGAAGTAGGGGTACTTGCATTATAACCTTGGTGGAAGACATCAGCTGAACCATCTGAATTAACTCTTATAAGTGCTACATGAATATTATCAATTATCTCTATGCTCCATCCAATTGGAGCTCTATCTACCAATTGACCTCGCAATTTCTCCACATGTCCTTTTACTGATGTATTACTAGCAGATCCCCATCGCCTAGAAATATCGATTCCTCCTTTTTTTAAAACGTTTTCAATCCATATATCGCAATCATTTATACTTGGCTCATACAACTGACCAGTGTTATTCAAACACTTATCCTCAATATTATCGTAATTGCTTAAATGACAACACCTTGGCAAGCCACCAAGGATGTCCTCCATGTCGGCTTGAGAAAGGCTTTCGCCATCGAGTTGGAAAAAAATAGCCGGAATGTCAGCTTCGGTTGCAGATGCGGCCCAGGCGGGCCTGCTTAAAAACACAAGAACCACCAGAATTGTGCCGTACACGAGCTTTTTCATTGTCACCTCCATGAAGATTTTTAGGAAAAAATGAAGCAACGCTTCAAATCCATCACGTGGGGGGAATGAGGCTTTGCTTCAAACCTAGGGAGGAATGATGCTAAAAATTTCCATGCTAATGCTTCTTCTCAGCGGAATGTCGGACAAAGAATCGCTCCGCTTCAGTCATTGTCCGGAACAAGGTTTCGACAGCTCCTGTGGTCTAAGCGTTCTGGCCTGCCTCATGGAGCGATACTGGGCCTGCGAGGAAACAGAGCTCACTCTTGCCAGCGCCTACCTTTCTGAAAAAATGGCTTCCGGCGATTTGAGCATCTCCTTCGCGGATATGGCTAGAATGTTAGATGCTAAGGGCTTTCTCTGGAAAGCATACAAAATGGAATATGGCCAGTTGCTGAAAGCCATACGTTCTATCTCTCCACTTATTCTCCACTATGAAAAGCCCGATGGTCATTTCGCCCTTCTGCTCTCAGCCAATGAAAATTGGCTTATCATAGCAGACCCCGCCGAGGGAGGTATCTGTATAGGTAGGCAAATTTTGGAGAACCGCTGGTCGGGAGCTGTACTTGCCGCGGTAAAGCCCGAGGCAAAGCTTAATAAAAGTTTTCTATATGAAGCTATCCAAGTATCGGCTAGTAGAAATTCCATGATGGAATTAGCTTCCAGGGAAACCTTGGGCGCTTTGTCCTGGTAGATTGATGAAAAGATTAATTTGCGCAATTTTCATAGTATTAACAGTACTCGATACTGCCCATTCACAGGCTTCACAGAATCAGCGCACAGCAGTCATCGATAAATCGCCCATTGCCTGCGGCTTTTCGCTTTCAACAGCCTGCAGCTCGGCGCAGGAGGACGGGATTCCCTACTTTCGATTGGATTCATGCGTTGGTATTGGAATCGTATTCGCCACTACAATCAGCCTGGAAGCCACTCTGCCTTTCAGCGCAATCATGTATTCCGATTTGGAGCGGAATTACAAAACATTAGCGTTGGGCGATCCTGAAATTGCAGTCATTGGCAGTTTCAGAGAAGGCGACTGGCAATTTTCTGCCGAGGCGTCATATGCGCATCCACTGGGAATTTGGAATAAATATCAGGCTGAAAGAGTAAAACTGCAAACGGGTAGCGGTTATAAGAGTATCGGATTACTATTCTCGGCTCATCGCTATATGGATCCTCTTGTGGCGGGTTTTAGCATTGGCTTAGAGCACTGTTTCGATAAAATAGAGCGCTATGGAGTTGCATCGCTTCCACTAATAGCAAAAATTGGCTTATTTACATCAGAGGCCTTGAATGGTTCAACGGCGATAAGCGCCGCAATATTGCAGAGTCTCGCTTCAAGGCAAGATCTGAGTGGTTTACCGGCAGGCGATCGAATCGATTATTCGATCTCTGGATCGGCATCGATTATTTTTCATGCCCAAAGCAGTTCTCTTTCAATCGGAATTTCCAAATCTCTCAGCGATATATCCACTCCAATCGTCATAAGAACGGAGTTTTCATATTCGCTCAAGGAGGGTGCCCATTGAGAAATGTGAGTTATGCGATTTTAATGGTTTTCATCTTCTTCGCATGCACCAAGGATACTTCATCCTGGTATCCTTCTGGGTCTGCCACCATCGTCTCCTACTACGAAACTACAGGAGAGGATGAAACTATTCTCAAAGCCACAATCGAAATACAGAACAAGGGAATAACGAATATACATTCATGCTCGGTGTCTATTGCCGCATCAACGGATATGCATACCTACAGGCAGACAATCTCAAAACTAGTGGATATACTTCCTGGCGGTCGCATTTATGAGGATTCCGTTATTGTTTACAACAAGGCGTCGGAACGCTTCAAGCCCGATAGCCTTGCGGTGATTAACGAATTTTACTATTGATCTTGCTCAAGGGGGCACAGCATGAATTATCTTGTCGGCTATATTTCAAAGACCGGCACTACAAAAGAAATTGCCCAGAGAATTGCCGAAATTCTTCAAGCCAGGGGCGATAAGGCGGACGTAAATAGTCTCGATACAGTAGGCGATATCTCGAGCTATGACAGGTTGATCCTGGGATCTCCGGTCAATGGTATGAAGGTACTGCCCGAATTCGATGCCTTCTGCAAGACTCAGGCGGCATCCAACGGGATCCCGAAGGATATTTTCATCGTATCGTATCTGTTCGAAAATGGTAGACCCATGTGGCGCAAGGCTATTCAAAAAGATAGAAGTCGCCTCCAGTCGCTATTGAATGCCAGATCGGCCGAAATCTTTGGCGGAAGGCTCGAAAAATCTCTTCCGGGTTTTGCAAGGTTTATGTTCGGCACGCCCAAGGATCTACCGCTAGACATCAGAGACTGGAAAAAAATCGAGGGCTGGGCCAAGACTCTTTAGTTCTGCTCGCCTTCACCGCCTACCTTGAGTCCTTCCTGCGCGGGGGTCTGACCCCGCACGGGTCGCTGCCCCGCATCTGAATGTCCGGCAAATACTTCGGGATTCCTCATGATATCCCGGGGCTTGGATCCCTGGGATGGACCCACGATTCCCCTTTCCTCCATGAGCTCCACAAGCCTGGCCGAACGGTTATAGCCAATCTTCAATCGGCGCTGGATATAGGAAGCGCTCGCCTTGCCCTGCTGCATTACAATTTCCAGAGCCTTCTCAAATAGCGGGTCCCCCTCACCGTCATCGAAAAGCCCCGGCTCGGCGTTTTCCTCTTCCTCGTCATAAAAAATTTCATCGTCTATATACTCTGGCTCGCCTAAAGTTTTCACGTGAGCCACGCATCGCTCTACTTCTTCCTCGGACACGAAGGCGCCCTGCATGCGTACCGGGAAAGGATCTTGGGCACCCGAATAGAGCATGTCGCCCCTGCCCAGTAGTTTTTCGGCACCCACCATATCGATGATAATCCGGCTGTCGAACTTGCTGGCCACCATGAAGGCTATGCGCGAAGGTATGTTGGCCTTGATCAAACCTGTGATGACATCGATGGAAGGTCTCTGTGTGGCTAAAACCAGGTGGATGCCCACGGCGCGGGACATGGCGGCCAGCCTTGCCAGGGTGGCCTCCAGTTCCTTGCCGGTAGTAGCCATCAAATCGGCAAACTCATCTACAATCACCACTATGTAAGGCAATTTCTCCTGGGCAATGCCTCGTTCCTTGACCCTCTTATTGTAGGTCTTGATATCCCGAACCCCGGCCTTGTCCAGGATCGAATATCGTCGCTCCATTTCGCAGATACAATACTGAAGCGCCTGAAACGCCCGCTTGGACTCGGTGATGACCGGAGTGAGGAGATGGGGAATTCCATTATAAAGCTTGAGTTCTACAATCTTGGGATCTATGAGAATCAACTTTACATCTTCGGGCGTGCGGCGGTAGAGGATGGAGAGTATGATCGCGTTGACGCAGACAGATTTTCCCGAGCCCGTAGCGCCTGCTATGAGTAAGTGAGGCATCTGGGTAAGGTCAGAGAACTGCACCCCGCCAGAAATATCCTTGCCCAACGCATAGGGTATTTCCATTTTCGAGCCCTTGAAAGACTCGTTTTCTATGATTTCCCTCAAGGAAACGATCGCTCGCCTTTCATTAGGCACCTCTATGCCCACGGCATGCTTGCCGGGTATAGGGGCTACGATACGAACTGAGGAGGCCGCGAGCCTGAGCGCGATATTGTCCGAAAGATTGGTGATCTTGGAAATCTTGACACCATGGGCAGGCAGAATTTCGTACATGGTAATGACTGGGCCTTTTCGGATACCCGTCACCTCAGCCTCTATGTTGAACTCTGCCAAGGTCTCCCGCAGGATTTCAGCGTTCCGCCGGGTTTTATCATCGATTATCCAATACTGCCCATCCGGATAGGTATTGAGTATCCCGTCCACGGGCACCGCATAGTTTTTCTTCTTCCTTTCAATTATTCGCTGAACCAAGGCTTTTTTTTCTTCCTCGCCAAGAGTCGATCCAGATCCTCCGCTTACCGTCTGGGGCGGAACTGAGGTGAATTCTATTTCCTTGCCCAAGGACTCAGGCGATACTTCCGGACGTTCCCGACTTATTCCAGTTTTCAAACCCTCGATGGGAGGCAAAGTTGGCAAGGAAATTTGAGGCTCGGGAGCAGAAAGGGATTCGGCGGTGCGAAGTCTAATTTCAGCCTGGCTTCGTCTGGCTTTTCTATCCTCAGCCCATTGCTTGAGCCTGGAGCGCAGTCCCGCCAACAAGGGCTTTTTAGCTTTGCTCTCGGGTTTCAAACTCAGTTTTCTTTTTTCAGGAAGCCTGCCGGAAGATCTGAGCCAAGCGCCCAGTTTGATATAGCCGAAAACAACTGCCCCGATAGCGGCGGCCAGTAGAAACCCGAGTCCCGCATAAAGCGAAGAGAGTCCCACTGCGGCGAACACAGGGTGGTTTTCAAAAAAAGCCCCTGGCTCGGTCGTGATCTTGGCGAATGCCGCCACCGCTAAAAATGGGAGGACTGAAGAAGCGAGAAGGTAGGTGCAGCGGGGAAGAAATTTGGGGAACATCGCTAAAATTGCCGCTAAGAGTCCTGCGATAGGAATGTAATATGCCGCCCAAGAAAAAGCCCCATTCAGTAATTGCCCAGGACCTACGACCCATTTCCAGCCCTTTGTCCAAAGCGGTGCGAGAGAGAGGGAGAGGAGGAGATAAATGGAAATGACAAAGAAAAATAAAAAGATTCTGCCATCCAAGGTGGAAAAAAAGGAAGCGATAGCCTTCACTTCTTTTTGCGCAGCCTTCTGAGTCTTCTTAGGCCTAGTCGCCCTGACAACACTCACCTTGGGGACCCCTTCACGGGGATTGGCTTGTGAAGACTTAACCTCGTCATCCTCATCGTCTTCGCTATTTGCTGCAGGAAATCTCGGCATGAACACTCCATAATTGCCCCAAAATAAAGCCTTTGGGCTTTCATTCGAGGCTATTTTCGATTATCGGCAGAAATGGAAACTCAGTTCATACAAATGGGCTGTAAAGCCCTCTTTCATGGAATACTTATCATTAGCCCAGGATCAGACCTAGAATTCCCACAATAACCAAGTAGGGAGCGAACCAAAACAGTTTGCCGCTCTTTATAATCTTTAAGAGAATCTTGAGTGATAATATCCCTGAAATCAGAGCAGCCAAGGCCGAGAGCGCCAGATGGGAGTAGGATACCGCCCCCATCATTGTACCAGCATCTTTGACGGTGAGCAGAAAAGCCCCTAAAATTGCGGGAATAGAGAGAAGAAAGGATAACTCGCCGGCTGTTTCCCGGTTTAAACCCGAGAATAGACCGGCAGATATGGTGATTCCCGATCTGCTTATCCCTGAGAAAACGCCAATTCCCTGGGCAAAACCAATAAATGCCCCCCGCTTCCATCCTATAGCATCAGAACCGCGTGTGCCGGGCCTCATAACTGCTGTCAATCCTAGAATAATTGCAGTGAAAAGCAGCCGCGTCGCAACGGCTCTCGTGCCGCCCATGGGAATGAATTTTTGAATCCCGTACCCCAGAATCCCTGTAACCACTGTCGCTACAAGGATAGGAAGAATATATCCCAGGTTTTGAGCCCGAGACTGAGCTTCGGCGAGCTCTTTTTTACTGTCCGCGGGTTTTTTAACCTCGGAAGCGGCGCGGGAAGAGTTCGGAGCACCATGGGTAAGAAAGTCCCAAAGCGCTGTCAGGATCGCGATTATTCTTTTTCTGAGTACAATCACTACTGCCAAAAGTGTGGCGAGGTGGAGTATCACATCGAATAACAGAGGGATCTCCTCGAGACCTAGAATATCTTTAAATATTGCCAAGTGGCCACTGGACGAAATGGGCAGGAATTCGGCAATCCCTTGTATGAGGCCAAGAATCAAGGCTTTGGCTGCAGTCATGGTCACCTCCGGGCTTTTGTATATGATAGCCTTTCCCACGGTCGCGCTTCAACCGGAGTCCGGGTGATTGCCTCCAAGGCTATTATTTGATTATAGTAATGAATAAATCTGAGACTAGTTCCGCGGGCTTGAAGCCGCGATGAACCCGGGAATCAAGCCCGAAAGGACACTACATGAATATCCAGAAAGATAAAGTTGTCACCATTGACTATAGCCTCCGTGACGCGGCAGGGAAACTCATAGATTCGTCGGATGGCGGAGAGCCTCTTGTCTATCTGCACGGCAACGCCAACATTATCCCCGGGCTCGAAAAGGAACTCGAGGGCAAAACCTCAGGCGATACGGTAAATTGCATAATTCCAGCCAGCGATGGCTACGGCGTACGGGATGAAGCCTTGGTGTTCAAGGTTAAAAAAGAAGAATTCGGACCCAACGCCGAGATATCGCCAGGCATGCAGTTCGAGGCCCGTGGCGAGGGCGGATCCCAGGTAGTCACCGTCGTAGAAATTGCTGGAGATGAGGTTACCATAGACGCGAACCACCCCTTAGCGGGAGAAACCCTCCATTTCGACGTGAAGATAGTCGATGTCCGCGATGCGTCCGAAGAGGAACTCCATCATGGCCATGTCCATGCCGGAGGCTGTGGCGGCTGTGGAGGCGATTGCGGCTGCGGCGATGAGTGCGGCTGTGGAGACGAATGCGGAGACGGGTGTTCAGACGACTGCTGCAACTGATCGCCAGCCTTCGCCTAAGTCTGGTGGTAGACAATGAAA
>CAZHFN010000058.1:0-6822 GCA_964531105.1 uncultured Treponema sp.
CCTACAAGTGTGACAAAGAGCAAAGCTAGCAGAAATAAGACAATAGTAGTTATTCGGATTTTTGAAATCAGGGAGCTGACGACGATTCGGCCCGCGCCTTGAAGAACGAAAAAGATGGCGAGGACCAGGCTGGCCGAGGGGACGGGAAGTCCCCGGACGCTGCTTAAAAAGAGTACCAGCAGATAAATTGTTCCGAACTGGGCGCCTATGGCTAGGGTGTAGGAGAGCAGGACGGAGAGGAAAGGTTTGTTGCTGAACATTTTCTTGTAGTTGGCGAAAAGATTTTTCATCACCCCGGGGCTGAAGGTAGATGAAGGTGCTCCGGCCTTGGTGAAGCTAAAAAGAATTCCAATTAAGAGTGCAAGGGAGCCCAGAACCTGGAAAACCCTGTTCCATTTGAAACCTGCTGCCACAAAGCCGCTCACCATGAGGGAGGCAAGCACCGAACCGATGGCGAAGCAGAGATGGAGAAGGTTGAGGTATTTGCCTCGCTGTTCGGGAAAGAGCTGGACAATCATGGTGTTGGCGCCTATGAAGAAGAGGCCGCCGCCGACGCCTATGACGGTTAAGAGTGTTAGGGCTGTGGAAAAGCTGCCAAAGGTGCCTAGAATGAGGGTACAGAGGCCGTAGAGGAATCCGCCCAGGGCGAGGACCCGGTTTTTGCCAAAAAAGTCAATGAGAAATCCGCCGAAAAAGCAAAAGAAGGCGTAGCTTAGCTGGTAATAGGTAGTAACCGATCCGACCTTGCTGATGTCTACGCTAAAATACTTCTGGATGGGCGGAAGACTGGCACCAATGGTGGAGATAAGGGCTCCGAGAAGTCCCAGGGACATGAAGGTCATGCCGAGCACCATGTACTTGTTGCGGATCATAGGACCTCCTGGCGATGGTAGGTTTCTTTATAGCATGGGTTTTCGCAAAAGTCAGAGACTTTTGCGAAAACCCGGCGTTGAATGCGTAAAAGAACTAAAAAGAAAGGCCAGAAGATGTTCTCTCCTGACCTTGTGGCGCTTTTTTCCGCACCGAGTCTCTCTACAACAGCTGCCCCTGCCCACAGGCATTGGGGCGAGCTGTCTGGATTCTTAGTCCATGGTCCTGGTGGGGTACTGGCGCTTCTCGTAGGGAATCTTGATGTCGATTTTCTGGATTTCCAGGGCAAAATCGGCCAGGTGCTGGGAGGCTGCTTCGTAGTACCTCTCGCCCTTTTCCTTGGAGCCAAGGAATGGATCGCCGATGGTGGCTTCTTCGACGTACTCGTGGTGCTCCATGGGAACCCATGCGCTCTCGGCGCCCTGGAAGATAACGGTGGGAACGCCATCGTACTTGTCGAAGGCGGGACCCATCCACTTGGGCGCGTGGGCCTTGTGGGCGTGGGCGCGCTCGAGGTGTACGCACTTCTCGTTGTAAGCCAGGCTGGTGGAGGTTTCAAGCTCGCCGGAATGCCAGGCGATCTTCTCTTCCATGAAGTCCTTGACTACTTCGATTTTCCGCTCGGTGGGGGTGAGGAACCAGCAGCAGAAGCAGCCGGTTTCATAGGCCAACTTGCGCAGAGGCTCGTCGATGACCTTCTGGTTGGAGGCGTGGTGGCTGACGAAGATGAGCTTGCTGAAACCATGGTAGATGAGGGAGCGGCCGATCTCGTAGACAACGCGCTTGAGGGTGTTGCCGGTGAGGGTGATGGTTCCGACGCCGTCGTCGCAGTTGCCCATGTGGTGAGGGGAATAGCCGAAGGGCATCAGGGGGGTGAAGGGCACCTTGGCCTTGTTGCCAGCCCGGCGGCTCACTTCGATGGTCACCCAGGAATCGGTGGCCAGGGGGATGTGCGGTCCGTGCTTTTCGTGGGATCCGATGGGGATGATGACGGTGTCCACGCTCTTGAGAACTTCCTTGACGTCCGGGTAGGACATCTCTTCCATTGCGTAGGTCCACATTTCTTTTGCCATGTACTTCTCCTTACTAAAAAAATCTCTATGAAAGACTATTTCATGCGGCCTAAAGGCCGCTTTTGCCCTTTACCAGATCCCAATTTCCACTGAAACTGGGTGCCCTGCCTTCCAGTACCGCTAGGGCATTTTCGGCCGCACCCTTCGCCAGAAGGGCAACGCCTTCTCTAGTGAGCCCGGCAGTGTGGGGGCTCAAGATAACCGACTGCATACCCATGAGGGGAGAGTTTACATCGGGGGGTTCTTTAGCAAGCACATCGAGTCCGGCGCCGGCGAGATGGCCCGATTGGAGTGCCTGGATGAGAGCGATTTCGTCCACAATTTCCCCGCGGGCGGTATTAATAAGGAAGGCGCCTTGTTTCATGCAGGCCAGGCGTTCGGTGTTGATGAATTTTTCTGTTTCCGGCGTGGCGGGTACATGAAGGGATACAAAATCAGAGGCGGCGAGAAGAGCCTCGGGGCTTTCGGCCAGCTTAATGCCGCTGCCCTGGAGCTGCTCGGGCTTGAGGTAGGGATCGTAGGCCAGGACTTCCATGCCCAGGACTAAGGCTACCGATGCGACAATCTTGCCTATGCGCCCCAGGCCTACGAGGCCGAGGGTTTTTCCGTCCACGCCCATGGGTTTGTATTCGAAGCGGGATTTAAAATTGCCTTTTCTTGTCTGGGCGTCCAGGTAGGGCAGCTGCTTGGAGAGGGCCATGATGAGGGCGATGGTGTGCTCGGCGACGTAGCGGTCCTGGGGGCCTTTTACGCCGGCGACTACGACACCGTGGCTTGTGGCCGCGTCTATGTCCACGTTATTGAGGCCGCCGCCGGTACGGGAAATTACCTTTAAGCGAGGCGAAGCGGCGATCATGTCTTTAGTTACTTTAGTGGCGGTGCGAAGGATGAGGGCGTCGGCATCCCGCAGAAGGCGGCCTACGGTTTCGCCGGAGGGATCTGGGCTGATAAGCACTTCGGCTTTGCCCTGAAGGGCATTCATGCCGGCGGCTTCGATGGGTTCCGAAAGCAGAATCCTGAACAAACGCGGACTTCCTTGTTTACCGTGATTGTAGAACCGTCATATTGTCCTACCGTGATCAGGATAAGCCCCATTCTTTAAATTTGTCAAGCCAGGAAATAACGATTCCTCAATTATATAGTGGAACTTGCATGACTCGGGGTTTAAGAGAAGTATTTCGGGCTTCGAGGACTTATAAAAGCGAAAAACACACAAAGTAGATAAAAAAAAGTTGACAAATCGAAATATGTATAGGACAGTATAAATGTAGGACAAATCTGTCCCAGGAGGCATGTTGATGAAAAGAAGAGTATTCTTTCTCGCAACGTTGGTCCTTGCTCTAGCCATGGTATTCCAGGCTGGCGCGGCCAATCCAAAAGAGTTCAAGCTCGGCTTTATGACTTCCTTGAGCGGTACTTTCGCCCCACTCGCGGAAACCCAGCGCAAGGGAACCCTGCTTGCAGTGGCCGAAATCAATGAACGCGGCGGACTGAACATGCCGTGGGGAAAGGTCCCGGTCAAGCTCATTATAAAGGATGACGAAGCCAAGCTCGATGTAGGCATCCGCCGCTATCGCGAGTTGGTAGAAGCCGGTATCAACGGCTTTACCGGAAGCTGCTGGAATCCCATGGCCGCGGCCTTGAACGAAGAATCCAAGCTCAAGCCGATGCCCATGATCTCTGCCTGCGTTCCTGCCCTCGATACCTTCAAGAAGGGCAATCCGGCTCCCGGATCCTTCTCTGTAGCCTTTACTCCCTGGAGTATCGGATACATAGCCGGTCAGTCAGTCGTGGATGGCCTGGGCAAGAAAAAGATTTTCTTTATCTCCCGTTCCGATTCATGGGGCAACACAATCTTTGACGGCCTCAAGGCTGCTCTGGCCAAGGTCGGCGGCGAAGTCATCGGTTCTGCCGAGTTCCCCTTGGGCAACGTCGATTTCTCCTCGGCCATCAACAAGGCCATTCAGCTCAAGCCGGACGTAGTCGTAACCGTCCAGACCGGCGGTGATGCCATAGCCCTGTACAAGCAGGCCTACGACATGGGGCTCATGAACGTGACCACGGTCTTCAATTCCTGGACCATGAACTATGTCGCAGTGACCATTCCCCGAGCCACTTTGGCCCAGATCCCCTCGCTCACCTTCCACTACTACGATGTAGCCGGCGGCGTGAAGGATCAGGCCCTTGTTGAGAAGACGAAAAAATATGCCGATGCGCATATGAAGATGTTCGGTGGCGAGCCTCCCGATGCCTACACCACCCTGGCTTACATGGCTGCCACGATCATGTTCGAGGCAGTGGAGAAGGCCGGTTCCTTCGATGTGGACAAGGTGTCTAATGTTCTCGCTACCGCAAAGTTCCAGACCATTAAGGGTGAATCCTTCTTCCGCGAGGATCATCAGCTTGTAAACCAGTATCTCGCCTATCTGGTGTCCGGCAAGGCAAGCGGCACCAATATGTGGGACCTGTACAAGGTAGAAAAAGCCTTCGGCGGCCAGGATCCGCTTCCCACCCTCAAATCGCTCGGCTACTAAGGTTTTTTAAAACTTCTAGATTCAATCGTTTCTAGGAACGGCGAGTCCGAGGCAAGGCCTCGGGCTCGCCGTGTAAAAGGGATACAAGAACATGGGAACAATCATTAGCACCAAGGGCGTGGTGAAGCAATTCGCCGCCTTCAAGGCTGTGGCCGGGGTCGATCTCGATGTGGAAGAGAATGAAACCCTCGCCATCATAGGCCCCAACGGAGCGGGCAAGACAACCTTCCTCAACATTCTCACGGGGCTCTATATACCCGAAGCCGGTCGTGTCTTTTTCCGGGGTAAGGATGTCACTACCCAAAAACCCGAGGCAAGAGTTGCTTCAGGGGTTTTAAGAACCTTCCAAATCGTACAGGTCTTCGACAACCTGACGGTCTTCGAAAACATGGCGCTCTCCTACTATCGAAAAAAAGAAAAGAGTTCCATGCCGACTAATATGTTTTTCGTCAATTTCTATAAATCGAAAGATATTGCCAAGGCAGTGGATGAGACGCTTGCGCTTTTTGATATTACTACAGTTCGCGAAACCCAGGTGGGCAACCTTTCTCTGGGTTTGAAGAAAAAACTGGAAATCGCAATGTCCTGGATCGCCGATCCTGACGTGTTGATTTTGGATGAGCCCTTTGCCGGAATCGGAGACCAGGAGATCGACGAGATACTCACGATCATGCAGAGGATTCAGCACAAAAAGACGATTATCCTGGTGGAGCATAAGGTCTCGAAGTTGGGCGGCATCGTTGACAAGCTGGCGGTAATGCACGATGGAAAACTTATCGCGGTGGGTCCCTTCGAAAAGACGATGAACGATCCGGCGGTGCGGGAAAGCTACTGGAAGATAAGCTGCGATGAAAATGATGCAGGTTCTGCAAGTATCCAAAATATTTTAAAAGGCAGTGTAACATTTGACAGCGCAGCGGAAGGAAAGAGCGCCGTTGCTAAAAAAGAATTGCTTAAAGTAGAGAATTTGGATGTGGGCTATGGACAGCTGAAAGTAGTCTTTGATGTATCGCTCAACGTCAATCAGGGCGAAATTGTCATGTTGGCAGGAAGAAACGGAGCGGGCAAGACCACTCTTTTCAGGACAATCTGCGGATTTTTGCCCAAGATGAGCGGCAAGGTAAGCTTCAACGGCGAGGATATCAGCGCTCTGGAAGCCTTCAAGGTTGCGCAGAAAGGCGTCAAGTATATCCATCAAGACAAGACGGTATTCAGATCCCTTACGGTACGCCAGAACTTTGAGCTTTCTTCGTATGCGACTAAGGATAAGGATCTTGAAGAAGTGCTTCCATACTTCCCCAAATTGAGAATTCTCATGGACAGAAAAGCCGAGGCGCTGTCAGGCGGCGAGCGGCAGATGCTGCTCATGGCCATGGCGCTGCTGGGCAAGCCGCCCCTCGTGTTGATGGACGAACCTACCGAAGGCCTGGCTCCGCATGTGATAGAAGATTTAGTGAGCATTTTCCAGCAGCTTAAATCCAAGACAACCCTCTTTATCGTGGAGCAGAATTTGCCGCTGGTGGCTAGGGTGGCCGACAGGGTGTACTCCATGAAAGAGGGCAAGATCGTGGCCGAGACCACCGACAGAAGCGAGATCTGTAACCTGGCGTTCGAGAGGTACCTATGAGCAAAGTGAAAAATCTACAGGTCAGGGCGAATACCATAGCGCCGCACAGAAGGGGCTTGAGTCTAGTATTCCCCTTCTTGTTCGTTGGTCTTCTCATTATCGCCCGTTTTCTCGTACCGAATAAAATGACCTTTCTGGTGGAGGTAGCTACCTTCTCCATATTTGCTATGGGCAATAATATTCTCATGGGCTACATGGGCTATATCTCTTTCGGACAGCCATTTTATTTGAGCAGCGGTGCCTATACAGCGGCATTGTATCTTGCCTACGTTGGGCGAAACCCACTAATAGCCATAGCCTTGGCTATTGTCACCGGTTTGATTATAGGCGGTGTTTTCGGCACTATCTTCATGAGGCTGAAAAGCTCTTACTTTACCCTTATAAATGCAGCGTTGTGCGCCATGGGACTCTTCATGTTCCAGAGGCTCCTCATAGGGGTTACTCGAGGTGACGACGGCCTGTGGTATCGCTCCAGAATGCTGGCGACTCCGCTTCTGGATATACGATTTCCCAAGAACTTTTTCTTCTTCATAATGGCGGTTCTCCTGATTGTGCTGCTTTTATACAGACAGTTGCACCGCTCCGCGCTGGGCAACGCGTTCAGGACGATCCAGTCCAACGAGGAAAAGCTCAGGTTCTTAGGCTACAATCCCTTCAGGATCAAGGTGGTGGGCTTTACCCTGGCCACGGTGATGGCTTCTTTTGCGGGATCCTTGTT
>CAZHFN010000058.1:6922-9259 GCA_964531105.1 uncultured Treponema sp.
CTACCTATGTGGTAGTGTCCCAGACGGGGAGTTTTATCCTGGGAGCGATAGTGGCCATGCTCATTGGCGCGGCCCTGGGGCTTCTGGTGGAAACTCAACTTTTGCGCAGACTGTACCATAGGAAAATGATGTTCACCATGGTGGCTACCTACAGTTCATTTCTTGTAGGCATCGGCATTATCCAGATGGTGTGGGGTCTGCAGCCCAAGCCCGTGTCTTCTCCCACCACGGCTATCATCGCTGTACTAGGAGCCAATATCCCCCTGTACAGGCTCTTGGTTATCGCGACGGCGATCGTGGCGTACATACTGATTCAGACCATGCTCAACAAGACGATCATAGGCAGGGCTATTCAGGCGGGCGTGGAGAACAGGGACAACGTCCAGGCTCTGGGCATCAACATCAACAAGATTTTCACCGGTACCTTTGTAGTGGCCTCGGCCTTCGCGGGTTTGGGCGGAGCGCTCAACGCACCGCTTATAATGGTAGGCCCTTACATGGGCTTTGACATGCTGCTCTTGGCATTCATCACGGTAATCGTTGGAGGCTTGGGTTCGATAAAGGGCACAGCCCTGTCGGCTATCCTGATAGGCCAGGTAATAAGCGTGGGAGGCACGATCTGGGGTCCCTTGGCCTATGTGGCTCCCTTCATCGCCATGTTCATCGTAATTTTAGTGAAGCCCACGGGGCTCATGGGCGTGAAGAGCGCGGCGTACTAAAGGGGCAATATGGCGAAGGACAGGAACGATATCAAGGCTAAGGCGAGCCGCCTGGGTTTCGAGTTTGAGCGGGATAACAGGGGCTGTGCCCAATGCTGTTTCGCCGCTCTCCAGGAAGCTCTGGATATGCGCAACCCCGAGACTGACGCGATTTTCAAGGCTGCTTCCACCATGGCAGGGGGAGTGGCCGGCGAGGCGGACGGGCACTGCGGAGCTTACTCGGGCGGCGTGCTCATGCTGGGCTATATGTTCGGCCGAGAGAGGGAAGCCTTTTTCGATCCGGACAAGAAGCGCTACAAGGCGCGGAATTACGCCGCGGAGTTTCATCAGAAATTCATAGACGAGTACGGATCGGTCACTTGTGAGCATATTCACCGAAAGCTTTTCGGTCGCACATATTACCTCAGGGATGAGGATGACAAGGCCAAGTACATGGCCGAGGGCGCTTACGTGGATAAGTGCACCAATGTGGTGGGCAAGGCCGCGGGCTGGATCGTGGATATCCTGGCCGATGCCCAGGAGCTATAGCCAGCCCGCCAGTCACGCCAAATGTCTGAAATTAATAAAAAGCCCGGTAAATGTGCCGGGCTTTTTTATTTGCGGGATGAGTCATTTCTTAGGCTTGGGGATGGAGGATAACCTTGACTGCCCCGTCCCTGCGCTCCCTGAATACTGCCAGGGCGGTTTCGTACTCTTCCAGGGGGAAGCCGTGGGTGATAAGAGGCTTCAAATCCACCAGGCCTTTGGCGAGCAGGCTTACCGCCCTTCCAACGTTGGCCCGGCTTTCTCCCCGGTTGGTGATGATGTCCTTGTCGTTGAGGGAGAGGTTTTCGAGGTCTACCTTGAGGGGATGGTGGGCAATGGAAAGCATGAGTATCTTGCCGTTGCGGCAGGTGGCTTTGACGGCCAAATCCAGACCCGCCTGGGTACCCGAGGATTCGATGGCGTAATGGACGCCCAAGCCCTTGGTGTCGCCCAGTATAACTTCGAGCGGATCTTCGACCGATGCATCGATAGTGCGCTGGACGCCAATTTTTGTGCCCACTTCCAGTCTATCGGCCAGCACATCGCTTAAATATACCTTATCGGCGCTCAGGGCATTGGCGGCGGCCGCGGCGGCCAGGCCTAGGGGGCCTGCGCCGATGACCAGGACTCGCTGGCCGGCGATGTAGCCGCCCAAGTTTTCGATGCCATAGAGCACGCAGCCCAGGTTGGTTACCAGGCTGGCTTCGTCGAAGGATACGGTATCGGGGATTTTGTGGACGGTATTTATGTGGTTGACGACGTATTGGGCGTAGGCGCCGGGGGTGACATGGCCGTTGCAGCGGTGGCCTTTGGCTCTGTTGCCGTAGTTGAGGCAGGAGGTGTAGTCCCCTAGCCGGCAGTTTCGGCAGCGGCCGCAGCCTAAGTGGGCTTCCACGGTGACTCTGTCACCGATTTCGAATTCGTCCACAGTATCGCCCAGGGCGACAACGGTGCCGGCATATTCGTGGCCCAGAATGGTCTGGCCGTAGGGGCTTTGGCCGGGGAAGGGTTTTTCCATCATACCCAGGTCGGAGCGGCAGATGGCGCAGGATTCCACCCTTATGAGGACATCGGCGGGGCCGGGGCTGGGTAC
>CAZHFN010000059.1:0-9195 GCA_964531105.1 uncultured Treponema sp.
GGGCCTAAGGCCCGCGCCCGCCCATTCGCTAGAGTACAATCAAATACTCAGCCGGTCTACTTCGCGTTGACGATGGCGTCGATGAGGTCCTTGCCGACTATGGGCTCGAATTCCTTCCACACGCCGCCAACGGCCTTCTGGAACTCGGTGACATCCTTCACCTCGTTGAAGATCATGCCCTTGGCCTTGAGATCGGATACCGTCTTGTCGATCATCTCGCCCCAGAGCTTGTTATGCTTTTGCATAGCCTCCAAGGCTGTCTGCTCCACCACCGTCTGCAGATTCTTGGGAAGGCTGTCGAAAAGCTTTTTGCTCATCATAAGGAAATCGGGGATGGAGGAGTGGCGAGTATAGCTGTAGTACTTGGCCACTTCCTGCATATTGAAAGAAAGCACCGTGGGCTCGTTGTTTTCCCAGCCGTCTATAACCTTGGTCTGGAGGGCTGAATATACCTCGGACTGACCCATGGGCACTGCGTTGCCGCCTAGTGCATTTACGGTATCGATAAGAGGCTTGGATTGCATGACACGGATTTTTAAACCCTTAAGATCCGATGGAGTATTGATGGGTTTTGTTGCGGTAATGGAGCGGAATCCGGCATCCATGAAGGCCAGACCCTTGTAGCCAGCCTTGTCCACATCAGCCATCAGGCGCTTGCCTATCGTGCCCTGCAGCACATTGTGCTGATGCTCTAGGCTCCTCCAAATCAGGGGCAGTGAAATTACCTGCAGGGTAGGGGCATACTGTCCCATCGGACCTGAGCTGACCTTGGCGAATTCCAGAGAGCCGATTTTAATGGCTTCGATATAGTCCTTCTCCTGTCCCAATTGTCCGGCGGGGAAAAGGGTAAGCTTGATGTCTCCATTGCTCTTTTTAGCCAACTCATCGGCGAAGAATACCAGTGCCTGATGTACGGGGTGGCTATCGGGCAGTACAGAAGCCAGCTTCCAGTTGTACTTGGGGGCGGCTGAAACGAATGCCACGGCCACTAGCAGCAGCGCCACTAAAATAAATCTCCTCTTCATATGCGAGACCTCCTGGATTGACAATCCGGATACGGACATGAGACAGCTTTCATTAACTGTCAGTCAAAACTATAATCTATGATTGAGCAGGAGTCCATATAGTAATTACAAATTTCATATTATGGAATATGGAGGAAGTATGAACACACTAAAGGGAAAAAATGCGCTTATCACCGGTGGAGGCTCAGGTATAGGCCTTGCCATTACCAGGGAGCTGGCCTCCTTGGGCGCTAATGTTCTCATTCATTATCATAAGAGCGGGGAAAGCGCCCAAGCCCTCGCTGCAGAGCTGCGGGCTCAAGGGCTGGATGCCCAGACCGTCAGCGCTGACTTGTCATCGGAAACCGGGGTTGCGTCCCTGGCCACCTATGTGGCAGGACACTGGGGCTGCCTGGATGTGCTGGTCAACAACACGGGCGATCTTATCGCACGCCAGCGCCTGGAAGAACTGGACATGGACTATTATCGAAAGGTAATGGCAGTCAACCTCGATTCAAACGTCCTGGTTACCAAGGCGTTGCTGACCTTGCTCAAAAAGGCGGGCGCCTCATCGGTGGTGAACCTTTCATCCCTGGCCGGTCGCAAGGGAGGTCACGGGGGCTCGGCCTTCTATGCCACATCCAAGGGAGCCATCCTCACTCTTACAAGAGCCTTGTCCACCGAGTTAGCCCCTTATGGCGTGCGGGTAAACGCCGTTGCCCCTGGCCTCATCCTGGGTTCGGCCTTTCACAGAATCCACAGTACCGATGAGTCCATAAGGGCTACAATCGCACAAATTCCCTTGGCCAGGGCCGGAACCTGCGAAGATGTAGCCCGGGCAGTAGCCTTCTTCGCTTGTGAATATGACGGCTTCATCACCGGCGCTACATTGGATATTAACGGCGGCGTCTACATGGCCTAAAGTAGTCGCGTTAGCCGCTATTGAAGCTTTCTGATTCTCACCTCGATGCCCGACTCCTTCGCCAATTCTTTCAGGAGAATATTAGTGTCGGTCGTTCCGAAATGATAGGGATAAAGAATCTTCGGTTTTACCATGCGGGCCGCTTGGGCCGCCTGTTCGGGGGTCATCGTAAATGGCAGATTCATGGGAAGGAAGGCCACATCGATAGGTCCGAGATCGGCCATCTCGGGAATGGGCTCGGTGTCGCCGGCCACATAAATTCTAAGATCGCCCAACGTTACCACGTAACCATTGTCTCTCCTTTCCTTGGGGTGGTAGTTGGTGCGCCCAGCAGTGACGTTGTACGCCGGTACCGCGTGAAGGGCGAATTCGGCTATCTGCAGGTCCTTGCCGTGTTCCAGCGCCTCGCCATACCCCAGCTTTTTACGGGATGACTCGTTAAGGATGATTCTCGTGTCATCCTTTCGCAGAGCGGCTATGGAGCTAGAGTCGAGATGGTCGCCGTGTTCGTGGGTTATTACCACGAGGTCGGCTTTGGGAAACTTGTTGAAGTCTCCATATTGCTTGACAGGGTCGATATAAAGCAGTTTTCCGCCGAATTCTAGTGCCAGGCTGGCGTGTCCCAAAAAAGTTATTTTAAGCTCGCCTTTACCAGTCTGGAAACTGTCGCTTTCCTTGCCTTCGGCGCCGCTTAGCGCGAAGGCGGACTGACCTGCCGCCACACTGAAGATAAGTAGAAACGCCAATAACGCCTTTCTGGAGAAAAGTCCTTTATATCTTTTACGTACCATTAAAACCTCCTGGAGTGCATAAAATATTCTAAAAAATATATATGCCATCTCCAGGAGTCAAGAAATCTCATGACGCCGTGGTCAACTCGCGGTATCGGCGATGGCCAGGCGCACAAAGCCGCCCACATGCAATCGCGCGCCTGTTGCTTCAGCAAAGTTTTCCATGGCCTTGCAGATAGTCATAGAATCGTCCTTTATGAATGGCTGTTCGTAAAGGCAAACAGAGGAAAGGTATTTCCGCAGCCTGCCTGTAATGATGCTATCCTTCATTGCGGCACTCTTAGCCTTCATGGCGGGGTCTTCCTCCAATGCCGCTATCAGCTCCTTACGCTTGGCCTCCACGACCGCCTGGGGAATATCTTCTTTTTTCACAAAAAGGGGCGCCTTGGCAGCCACCTGCAGGCTCAGATCGTGGATAAACCGCCTGACTTCTGAATTGACCAAATAGGAGGGATCCTGGGCTGATGCACGGAGCGCGACCCCGATGCTTCCCTGCCCATGGATGTAGGAATCCAGGAATTCGCCGTCATTGGCCTCGATATACGCGATGCCTTTGAGTACGATGTGTTCCTTCATGCGCAAGGTTGTATCGGCGACAAGGGAAGCTATCGTCTCGTTGGGAGCTGCCAGGTTATTGCGCAGCACTTCCGCGGCGATGGCATTCACCGCCTCGATATAGCTTGTATTGAGAGCCACAAAATCGGTTTCGCAGGCCAGTGCGGCCAGAGCGGCTGCGCTTTTTCCAAGAGCGGCTGCACCCTTGCCCATCGCAGCTACACACTCGCCCAATGAAGCGGCGCCTTCGCCCAGGGCTATGGCAACCCTGCCTTCTTTTGTTGCGCGATCTTCCCGCTTCTTGGCCGTAGCCAGACCCCACTCATTGATGAGCTTCACTGCCGCCTCTTGGTTGCCTTCGGTCTGGAGCAGTGCCTTTCGGCAGTCCATCATCCCGGCGCCACTCAGTTCTCGCAGTGCCTTCAGACTCTCGATAGATACATTCATACCATCTCCTATAGTATGAATGTATCCTATGTTAACTATAACATAGTGTCAATATGAGAGCTTTTCATAGAGCTCGCGCTGCATTTTATACGCATAGAGAATGATATATCGAAATAGGAGTTTACATTATTCTAATTTAAATAAGGAAATACTAAAACTATTTAATTAAATGAGATTTGTTGCGAATGTTCTTTCTCCATTCAGCAATCAGATCCCCCAAGGTGCTAAGGGCCTTATTCAACCACCTTTCTCCCATCTCGCCTGAAGCGGTGCTGCGCACTTCTCCCCAGGCTCCAGTAAGGCAGTACTCTCTAAAATCACCGTAGGCGACGAATGCTGAGCCCAGAGGATGGGCAGCAACCCTGCCAAGACCGGGCAGCGAAGCTTCATCGGTCGCACTGTCCAAATCCACCAAATCCGGGGCGATGGCCTTCATGATGGAGCTTATCACTTCCCCTCCATGACCAAAGGGTTCTTTTGATTTTGTCTCACCCCTCGCGGCGTCGGCAGCTGCTTTCCACCAGTCTATCGCGCAAACAGCATAACCTTCGCGATGCAGGCGACGGCACAGCAAATCCACTGTTTTCATGTTGAGAGAGTGGCAGGAGAGAAACGCAATATTGGAAAAGCCTTGTTTTAAAAATGACCGAGCAACAGCCTCGAGATATGAGCCCAATACAGGCGAGTCCACATGGACCGTTCCAGGCCAAAAATCCAATTCGAAGGTATCGCCGTAGGTAATGGGGGCCGTAGTAAGGCAATCCGCCTTTTCGGCGAGCAAGGTGGATACGGTTTGGGCGACATAGAGATCGGTGCCCAGCGGACAATGTTGTCCTGTCTGTTCCACCGAGCCCAAGGGAAGGATGAGCGTATCGCACCGGGCTAATGCTTCGGCGAAACGCGGAGAAGTCATCCTGTCTATGCATCGGGTCTTGGAAATGGAAGCGCTTACTAAAGTATTTACCATGATTCAACCTTGCTGGACTTTAACTGGCTTGCCAGTTGCTGCGGATTCGGCTATGGCGATCGCAGCCTTCATGGACTCGCAGGCGTCAATCACGTCTGAAAGCACAGGAATGCCCTTGTCGATGCATTCTACAAGATTGTCGATTTCCTGCTTGAACGGATGATGCTCGACAGAACCAGAATTGGGTGTGTCGCAGGGGATTGCGATAAAATCTTTTTGTGAGGGGAATAGGGGCTTTGAATAAATTCTATTGTCCCGCAAGGCGCCCTTGGTTCCCAGCAAATCGATGTTGAACTGATAGGGAAAATTCAAGCCATCCAGGGATACTGAGATTTTTCCCACCGACCCATCGGTAAATCGTACCGCCGCCACAACTGTGGCAGGGTAATCAAAATCCTCGCGCACTTGGGTGGAATACGCGGATACCTCATCGAATTCCCCGTGAAGGTAGCGGGCTAGATCTGTCGCATGGCAACCACCGGTTATCATGGCGCCGCCGGCAAATTCTCTGCGTCGCAGCCAATTGTAACTGGAGAAGCTAGGCTTGATCCCATGCCAATAATCCATCTCGGTATAATAGACATCTCCAATGGCCGAGGTGCCTAGAAGGTTCTTTAAATTCACGACCAAGGGATGCCAACGCAGCACAAAGCTTACAACACTTTTTCGTTGAGACCGCGTAGCGGCGTCGCGCAACGCACCTAGCTCCTCGCGGCTAATGCCCGCAGGCTTTTCTAGTATTACATGCTTGCCCGCATTGAACGCGAGTATAGCCTCGCTGGCGTGCAGATAGTTGGGCATGCACTCGGATACAATATCCACCGATTGATCGTTGAGCAGGTCTTTATAATGATCATAAATTCGAATAGGAATTCCGTCTTTACCGGCCGATGCCCACTCTTTCGCGAGCTTTTCCGAGCTGGAGCGAGACCGGGAAGAGACAGCCGCCAAGCGCAGCCTGGGATTGGCGAGAATCGCTGCGGCATGCTGGTTGGCAACCTGCCCCGCGCCTCGTATTCCTACTCCTAGTCTTCCTTCATGATCCATCTAAAATCCTCCGCTTAGCCGATTTCGAGGCTTTTGTATATTTCCAAGGCATAGGCGCCGAATTGAGGTTGTACCCGGACTTCCTGAAGACGAGGCCTGGGCAATTTTATATCTAGCGATTCGATCATTCTGGATGGCCGGGCCGAGAGCACAATCACTCTATCTGATAAAAAGACCGCTTCGTTGATGCCATGGGTAACAAAGAGTATTGTCTTGCCTGTTTCCTGCCAGATGCGTAAAAGCTCGATATTCAGCCTTTCCCTGGTTATTGCGTCCAAGGCTCCGAAAGGCTCGTCCATCAATAAAAGCTTGGGATCGTGGACAAGGGCTCGGGCTATGGAAACGCGCTGTTGCATGCCTCCAGAGAGTTCACCGGGATACCTATCTTCGAAGCCCTCCAAGCCTACGAGGGCAAGGAGATAGCGAGCCCGTTCCTCCATGGCTCTTCGATCCTTCTTCAGAATTTCGATCGGCAGAAGGACATTGTCGATCACCTTTCTCCAATGGAGGAGCAGGGGTTTTTGGAACACAAATCCGACTTCCCGGGTAATATCGAAGTCTTCTTTATCGACAAGTATTTCTCCCGAAGATTTAGGCAACAGCCCCGCTATGATTTTGAGAAGCGTAGTTTTGCCGCAACCCGAAGGCCCCACTATCGAGACGAATTCCTTTGGAAAGACATCGAAGGTAACGTCGCCGAGGGCTTTCAGCTCGGTGCCGCCTGTTGTGTAGGTTTTTTTTACATTTTTAAGAGAAAGCAAAGGCTTACTTTCGTCGCGCATCGCTGGCCACCACCTTGACTTCAAATAGGAATCAGAAAGTCGAAATATGCGGGCGTGGCTGGTTATCCCAGCCACGCCCGCTCCGAATCACAGATTCGGCGTTACTACTCAGAAGCTAAACTTGAACGGAGGGCTGGGAAGGAATTCCGGAGAATAATAGTATGTGGGGTCCGGATTCATAGCCAAGCCTTTTTCCTTTACGATGTTGATCGTATCCTGCATTCTCGATGGATCGATATAACCGATGCCGAAGTTCTTGTAGCGATCGGTCTTGAAGAATTCCTTCACCGCGGTCAAATTGGCGATAAAATCGTCGGTGTTGATGGGGTGATACTTAGAGAGAATGGAAATCGCTTCGGGAATGTTGTTGAGCGTATATTGCCAGGCCCTGTAAGATACTTTGAGGAACTTGCGCAGGGTTTCAGGGTTGCTCTTCATGAAGTCCGCGTTGGCGATGTAGCTATGGGCATAGGCATTAAAACCATAGTCTGCCCATATGATCGCGCCTAGCTGATCGGCGGGAACCGCTTTTTCCATAAAGGGCTTGCCGGTGAAAAGCTCGAATACTACATCGGCCTGCCTAGATCCCAAGGCGGCCGGTTTTGCCGTCGGTTCTATGTTGATAAACTTCACGTCGGTAGCGTTGAGGCCGATGAGCTTGGCGAAAGCCGGCCACATAACCTTATGCCCGTCAGATGCCGGTACTGCTACTGTTTTTCCCTTGAGGTCCTGGGCTGTCTTGATGCCGGAGTCCTTCCAGAAGAACATGCAGTTGGGGTGCTTATCGAAGATTATGCCTACGATCTTCACGTTAGCGCCCTTCGCCCTAGCCTCGATAGGAACCGGGGCGTCGGAAATGCCGATATGAGCCTTACCGGCATCCACCATCTGCACGGTGAATCCCGAGCCCTGGCCAATCATGACATTGACATCCAAACCTTCTTCCTTGAACCAACCTTTTTCCATTGCGACATAGTAGGGAGCATGGTCGCCGGAAATCTTCCAGTTCAGCTGAAAGTTAACCTTTGTTGCCTGTGCCGAAATCCCTGCTAGAACCAGCAGCGTGAGCGCGACTGTGGCTATGATCCGTTTTCGCATCAGAGAACCTCCTGTTCGAGAGAATATGAAATTCCGCAGGAGCGCCAAGGCGATCCTGCATTAAGCGCTAAGATCAATTGTCATCCCTGCCCCTGAACTGCCAGGGCATGCAGAGCCTCTCAAGCCCCGATACGATGCCAAACAACGCGACACCGAACAGGGACACGAGCATGAGACCGGCGAAAATGGGTGGGGAATCCATGGTGTATTGGGAATTGATGATTATGTACCCCAAGCCCTTGTCGGAAGCGACAAACTCCCCGACTATCGCTCCGACGACGCACATCGTGGAGCTGATTTTTAACCCGGTGAAAATATAGGGGAGCGAATTAGGCAACCTGAGCTTCAAGAATATTTGCAGTTTAGTTCCGTTAAGATACTTTACCAAGTCCAACAGGTCATCCTCTATTTCGAACAGCCCCACAGTGGTATTTATCACCACGGGGAAAAAGGAAACGAGGAAGGCGATCAGTATGTTCGTCTTCAGGCCATAGCCAAACCAGAGCACGAGGAGCGGGGCTATCGCCACGATGGGCAAAGAGTTCAAAAATACAAATGCCGGCATTATTATTTTTTTTATTGTCGCGTTCCATGCCAGGCCAATCGCGATGGAAATGCCGAGTATAGAGGTTACGATAAAAGAAATAACCAGTTCCTTCAGCGTTATGCGAATATGAACGATCCAGCTGTAGTTCGCGTCGGGCTGGGGAAGGAAAAGGTGCTCGAGGGCCACGATAGGAGAAGGGAGAATATATTCTTTAACCTTGAATATCCTGACGCATAATTCCCAGATCACGAGCATCACGAGAATGACCGCAGGGGTTTTTAGGCGCGCCCAGATAGAATTCATTTTAAAGGCAGGCAGGTTTTTCATGTCGCACTCTCCGATTTTTCAGTATTCCACGGCATGAGTACGCGCTCGAGGAAATCTATCAATGCGAATAATCCCAGCCCCATGGCTGAAATCAGGAAAAGTGCGGCAAACATGGGAGGCGTATTCATCATCGCCTGAGAATCTTTTATAAGAAAGCCCAAGCCCTGGCTGGATGCTACGAACTCTCCCACGATAACTCCGACTACGGTCATGGTCGCGCTGACCTTGAGGCCAGAAAAAATATAAGGCAGGGAGTTGGGAATCCTGATTTTCATGAATATCTGTAGCTTGGACGCGTTGAGGTAGCGTATAAGATCCAGCAGGTCTTCGTCTACCGAATTCAATCCGGCAATGGTGTTGAGGACGACAGGGAAGAAGGCCACGATGATCGCGATAGTCACATTCGCCGTAAACCCATAGCCGAGCCAGATCAGGAAGAGAGGCGCCAGGGCGATTTTGGGGAGTGAATTTAAAACAGCGATCACAGGCATAAATATATTTCGTAACAGTTTAGACCAGGAAATGAAGAGTGCCAGGAAAAAGCCTACGAGGGCTGTCAGCAAAAAGCTTACGGCAATTTCTACCAGTGTGGTGCGTATATGCACCCACCAGGTATTCTCGGCAACCAGCTCATTTGAAAAAAGGCTTTTAAATACCGAAATTGGCGAAGGAACAACGAATTCCTTTACCTTGAAAACCATTATAAGC
>CAZHFN010000060.1:0-4501 GCA_964531105.1 uncultured Treponema sp.
GAACTTTTAGCCCAGCTCTCGGATGCAGCGGTGTCCAGGGCCCAAGCCAAGGATTGGGATGTGGCGGAAGAAATTTTTCTGGCCCTCGCGGGGCTTTTCCCCGAATCGCCTCTGCCGCTTTTAGATTTAGCCCTTATGCGGGAAGAAAGGGCCAAGCTGCTGAGGGAGGAATCCCAGGACGAAAGGGCCGAGGAGGAAGAGGACCTGGCCTATGAATGCTATGCCAGCCTCCTGGGCATGGAACCTCCCTTCGCTCTAGCCTACTACCACGCCGCTCTTTTCTTCATGAAAAAGAAGGAGTTCGACCGCGCCGTGTCGCTGTTGACCAGTTATATCGGGCTGGAAGATGACGATGAAAAGGCCGGTAAAGCCAAGTCTATACTAAAAAAGCTTCAGGATATGGGTTTGTTGGACAGAACCTTCAAGGAAGCCTATGACTTCATCCAATTGGGCCAGGAAGAAAAGGGTCTTGCACGCGCTTTGGAATTCGTTGCCCTCCATCCAGAGGTTTGGAATGGTTGGTTTTTAGTGGGTTGGGCTAACCGCCGGCTCGGAAACTGGGAGGAAGGAGCCAAGGCTTTTAAAAAGGCGCTGGATCTTAATATGGACGATACGGATTGCTACAACGAATTGGCGCTTTGCCAGACCGAATTGGGAGATCTTCATGCGGCCAAGGTCAGCCTGGAAAAAGCCCTAAGGCTTGAACCCGAAAATGTCAAAATAATCGTCAATCTGGGGGCTCTGTCCCATAGGATGGGCAAGAAAGGGGAGGCCAGGGGGTTCTTCAAGAGCGCCCTGGAGATAGACCCCGACGATTCCTTGGCCAAGGACTGGTTGGCCAAGGTGGGAGACTAGGAAGCAGGGGGAAAGGGAAGGCTGCGATGAGCAAATCCAGTGCTGCAGGTTTGCAGGCCGACAGGATCATGGACCGCATTCGTAGTCTTGCAGATCCGGATATGGCACTGGATTTGCACGAACTGAACGAGCTGACCGACGGGGCTATTTCTGCCCTTGAATCCGACTCCTGGGAAGTGCGGCCTCGCTCCTCCGATGGAAAGCCCGGCGGCTTGGTCCGGGTGACAAGCCCGTGGACACTCATAGTGCCCGATCTCCACGCCCGTGGCGATTTGCTGGTGGATTTGCTGGAATCCCGGCTTCCAGCCAGGCCTGACATTAGAATTATTGAACTTATCATCAAGGGACAGCTAAGCCTGATTTGCCTAGGCGATATTCCGCACAGCGAGGGGAAGCAGGCTGCCTTGCGCTGGTCTAGAGCTGGTAAATACGCCCTGGCCAATCCCGATAAAGACCATGGAGATAACCCGTATTTAAAAGATGAAATGAGCCTTTCCGTGCAAACCCTGGCCTTGGTTATGAGCCTTAAAATCGAGTTGGGCAGAGGATTCCATTGTCTTAAGGGAAATCATGACAATATGGGAAACCTGGAGGATGGCGGGGACTTCCCCTTCCACAAATATGGGATGGAAGGGATTCTGGGTGCCGGATGGTTTTATTCAGTCTATGGCCGGATGGCCATGGAAAAAATCAGGCGCTACGAGCGGCTCCTGCCCCTAGTGGCCTGCGGAAGAACGTACTGCGCGAGCCATGCCGAGCCGGCTTTTCCTTTAGGATATGATGATATTCTGAACTATGGAATTAGGCCTGAGGTAGTCCAAGCCCTCATCTGGACAGATAACGGTGACGCCCTTTCAGGCGCCGCAAAACAATGCCTACAAGCTCTTCTATACCCAGTCCAGGCTGAAGAAAATCTGGACTCTAAGCCTTCCTTATCAACCGAGACTTGGGCTGGAGACCCTCGATGGATCGTTGGACACAGGCCTGTATCGAGCGCATACGCACTCAGGGATGAATCGAGGCTAGTACAGATCCACAATCCTCTGCGCCGTCAGGCAGCCTGGGTGGACGATGCTCAAGGCGAATCGGTGGGGACAATGGAGATAGTGGAAATCGTCCATGGGAAGTCAATTCTGCGTCAAAGCGCCCAAATCAGGACTCCTCTCGGGCTTGACCATGGGGCGGGTCGGGACTAGTATTTTCCCACATGGCAAGCAAAAAAAAGCGAAAAAAGAGCAAGGCCGGCGCCCTAGGCAATAACCCTGGATGCCTGTTGTTTCTGATTGGTTTCATAGCCATAGCCATTGTTTTTGCAATCAAGCTTCCCGATATCAAGGGAATTTTGGAAAAGACCCAGTTTCTCGAAAAGATTAAACAAAAAAGCGTAAGCACCACCATCGCTGTCCCGGAGTCACCTGAATCGAATAAGCCAGAGACAACAACACCGACTACGATTAAAACTCCATCCACTACGGTTAAGTCCTCGCCCAGCACTGAGATTCAGGATAAAGAGAAATCGGAAATCCTGGAACCGACCAAGATTCCCGGAACAATCGAAGCTCCAGCCCGGCAGAGCAGTCTCTTTTTTGTGCGCATAGGGGAGGACGGGCTCATTTCCCGAAACGAGGTCAAGCGCAGTATTCCCGTCAGCGATTCGCCCCTCACCGATGCAGTCAATGCCCTGCTCCAAGGACCCAGCGAGGGAGAAATACGCAGTGGGCTGGTCTCCCTGATTCCCAGGGGCACCAGGCTTCTGGGCATTGTGATGAAGGGCAATACTGCCTTTATCGATCTCAGCGAGGAGTTCATGTACAACCACTATGGGGTGGAGGGATACATGGCCCAACTGAGGCAGATTGTCTATACGGCCACCTCCTTCTCCTCGGTTCAGGATGTGCAAATACTGATCGAGGGGAGCAAGAAGCAATTTCTGGGAGAAGAAGGCGTGTACATAGAAAAACCATTATCCAGGATCTCCCTCGGTTCTATTGCAGCCAAGTGAGGTCGCTTCGCTCCAGCCATTAATTGCGGATATTGGCCGACGATGGTATACTCTCTTAACTACATAATCCTCACCAGGAGGTTCTTACGCAGACTACAGCTTTGCATGAATGGCATGTAGCCCAGGGTGCCAAGATGGCTCCCTTTGCCGGCTATGATATGCCTATTTCTTACCCCTCGGGAGCCATAGAAGAACACCATAGCACCCGCAGATCCGTCGGGCTCTTCGACATAGATCATATGGGACAGCTGGAAATCTCAGGGCCTGGAGCCGATGCCTTTGTTTCCCTCATGGTGAGCGCCCGGATTTCGGACATGAAAACACCCATGTCAAGGTATTCTCTCCTTTTGGATGAAAAGGGCTTCGTCTTGGACGATCTTTTTGTCTATCGCCTCCCGAATTCCTGGTGGATAGTCGTCAATGCTTCCAATCGAGAGGCCGATGTGGCCTGGTTCAAGTCCAAAGCTGGAAAGGGTGTCGAGGTTGTGGATCGTTCCGATGGCACCTATATGATAGCTGTTCAGGGCCCCAGGGCTATTGAGCTTCTCGATGCCCTGGCAAGCACTCCTGTGTCCTCAACCCAGCGTTTCGGCTGGTGCCGAACCGAGATTGCAGGCGTACCCATACTCTTCGGCCGCACCGGCTATACAGGGGAAGATGGGGGCGAGCTCTTTTTCCCAGAAAATAAAGCTCATTTTCTTTGGGAACAACTCCTAAGCCGGGGCAATGACTTGGGAATCGAAACCAAGGCTATTGGGCTAGCAGCCAGGGACAGCCTGCGTTTTGAAGCAGGCATGCCTTTGCATGGGCACGAGATCAGCCCTTCGATCAATGCCCTAGAAGCCGGATTCAAGTGGGCTTGCGATTTTGAAAAGGATTTCGTGGGCAAGGCAGCGCTTATGGAAATTGCCGCTCGGGGACTGAAGCGAAAGCTTGTGGGGCTGGAGGTTACCGGTGGCGTGCCCAGGGAAGGCTACGAGGTGGCCACTGTGGAGGGCAGGGTAGTGGGCAATTGTGTCGCGGGCATGTTCTGCCCGACGGTGAAAAAGTACGCGGCTAATGCGTTTGTGGAGCCTTCCCTGGGCAGGCCCGGCACTGCCCTCAAGGTTATTATCCGCGGACAAGCCAAGGATGCCATGGTCGTGAAGCGGCCTCTCTATATTCCCGCCTACCGGCGGCCATCATGATGAAAAGGAGAATCGAATGAGCGTCGATGCGAAGGCAAGGTATGCCCAGTCCCACGAGTACGCGAGGCTGGAAGGCGATGTAGCGGTAGTGGGAATTTCCGATCATGCTCAGGACGAGCTGGGGGATATTGTATTTATTGAGCTCAAGGAAGCCGGGAAAAGCCTGGACAAGGGTCAGGTTTTCGGCACTATCGAGTCCGTAAAGGCAGCCAGCGATCTCTACATGCCCGTGCGCGGCAGCATAACGGCGGTGAACGATGCCCTTCAGGCCGACCCAGCCTTGGTCAATCGGGAGCCCTATGGCAAGGGCTGGATGATCAAGATTAAGCCCGCCAACCCCAAGGATCTGGATAGTCTCATGGATTCGGCCGCCTATGCGTCGATGGTGGGGGAGGAATAAAACCGTGCCCTTTATCCCCAACGCCGAGTCAGACCGGACAGAAATGCTCCGGACGAT
>CAZHFN010000060.1:4601-7007 GCA_964531105.1 uncultured Treponema sp.
CAGAGCATGGCCGCCCAGCTTTTCGGCGTTTCGGTGGTCAACGCTTCCCATTACGACGGAGCCACCGCCTTGGCCGAAGCCGCCATAATGGCCTGGAAGCTGGATGAAAACCGCAACAAGGTTCTTATCCCCGCCGATCTACATCCCGAGTATAAGGCAGTGCTTACAAGCTATTTCTCCTCCTTCGAGGCCGAGATAGCGGAATACAAGGGTGCTCCCGAAAGCGCCTGGGTGGACGATAGCTGTGCCTGTCTTGTCGCTGGGTATCCATGCTTTTCTGGAGAACTGTATCCCCTCGGCCCGGGGGCGGAAAAAGCCCATGCCGCAGGAACCCTCTACATTGTCGTGGCCGACCCTCTTATGTGCGCCCTCCTGGAAAGCCCAGGAGCCCAGGGTGCCGATATTGTGGTAGCCGAAGGCCAGAGCTTGGGCAATCCTATGAATTTTGGAGGGCCTGGCCTGGGCATGATGGGCGCTACGGAAAAGCTCATGCGAAGAATGCCAGGCCGTATTGTGGGAGAAGCCAAGGATCACGATGGCAGGCGGGGTTTTGTTCTCACTCTCACCGCCAGGGAACAGCACATCAGGCGCGAGAAGGCAGTATCCAATATCTGTTCAAATCAGGGATTAGTAATGCTACAGTCCTGCATCTACATGGCGGCCCTCGGCGCCCAGGGCCTGAAAACCGTGGCATCCCTCTGCTATGACAAGGCTCACTATGCCGCATCCCTCATCCAGGGGCTCAAGGGTTTCAAGGTTCTGAACAAGGAGTTTTTCAAAGAATTCCTGGTCTCCACCCCAGTATCGGCCGGCCTAATTGCCGAAAAACTTTCCCGGCGCGGGATTGTTCCGGGACTGCCATTGTCCCGCTACGATGAAAAAAGGGAAAACGAACTCCTGGTCTGCGTTACCGAGATGAACAGCAAAAAGGAAATCGAAGCTCTGGCCGCGGCACTCAAGGAGGCAGCACGATGAACCTGGTCAAGGAACCCCTCGTATTCGAACTATCTCGACCTGGGCTTGTAGGCTGTGCCCTGCCTGATTCCGATGTGCCTTCCTTTCCCTTGCCTGAAAAGCTCAAGAGGAAAAGCCTGGCACTGCCCGAATTGGACGAACTCACCGTGGTGCGTCATTTTACCAGGCTTTCTCAGAAAAACTTCTCCATAGACACCCACTTCTACCCCTTAGGCTCATGCACGATGAAGTACAACCCCAAGGCCAATGAAGCCGCCGCTTCCTTGTCGGGATGGAAGAACATCCATCCACTATCCGATATAGGCAGCGTGCAGGGGGCCTTGGAGCTGGTCTACAAACTCCAGGAAAGCCTTGCCGAGATCGGGGGCTTCGATGCGGTCTCCCTGCAGCCTGCGGCCGGAGCCCACGGGGAGCTGGCCGGTGTTCTCATGATCAGGGACTGCCTGAAAGCGAGGGGACAGGGCTCACGCAAGAAAATGCTCATCCCCGACTCGGCCCATGGAACCAATCCTGCTTCCTGCACGATGGCGGGCTTCGTTACCCAGACCATCCCCTCGGGCAAGGACGGCAACATAGATCTCAAGGCCTTGCGCGAGGCCTTGGACGATACGGTGGCCGGAATAATGATCACCAATCCCAACACCCTGGGACTCTTCGAACGGAACATTGCCAAGATCGCGAAGATGGTGCACGAGGCAGGGGGCTTGGTTTATGGTGACGGCGCCAACATGAACGCCCTCACCGGCGTTTTTCAGCCCGGCAAGAGCGGCATCGACGTCATGCACTTCAATCTCCACAAAACCTTTTCCACTCCCCACGGTGGTGGCGGTCCGGGCTCGGGGATGGTGGCGGCGGTCAAGGAACTGGCTCCCTTCCTTCCGGGTCCCATCGCGGGGCGGAAGGGCAGAAAGTATCAGTTGCTGATGCCCGAGAAAAGCATTGGACAGCTCAAGGCCTTCTATGGCAACTTCGGCGTATTGGTTCGAGCTTATACCTACATAAAGATGCAAGGAGCCGATGGCCTACGCAGAATTGCCGAGAATTCAGTCCTGAATGCCAACTATCTGCGATCAAAGTTAGAAAAAACATACAAGCTAAAGTACACGAGGCCCTGTATGCATGAATTTGTGGCCATGGGGGATATAGCTCCTGGAATTCGCACACTGGATATAGCCAAACGCCTCATCGATTACGGCTTCCATCCGCCTACAATCTACTTCCCTCTTATAGTGCCCGAAGCCCTGATGATAGAGCCTACGGAAACCGAGAGCAGGAAAACCCTGGATGATTTCGTAGATGCGATGCTTGCGATAGCGGCCGAGGCCCTGGCGAATCCCGAACTCCTCCACGCGGCTCCCACCACTACACCCGTGGGTAGGCTGGATGAGGTGGCTGCAGCCAGGAATCCCGTGCTCTGCTATAGGGGTTAAT
>CAZHFN010000060.1:7107-8888 GCA_964531105.1 uncultured Treponema sp.
TTGATTTTCTGGGTAGGTGTCTTTTCGAAGGGCTCGTCCTGGAGCTTGATGTTCTGAATCCTGGAAAATGAGGAGAGCTTGGCATTGGTTTCCTTGCGGATGCCTTCCAGCAAATGGGAGATCCGTTTTTCCGCGCTGTCCAAGGCTTGGCCGAGACTGGAAGCCATGGATTTTTCCGCATTGGCTATGGCGTTCCCTACCCGGGAAGATAGTTCTCCCGCCGCGTCCAGTCCATCCTGGATTCTAGCCTCCAGGTTTTCCAGAACCTCGCTTTTTAGGTATACGAAGGCGGTGAGTCCGGCATCGCCTTCCACCACGAGGGACTCCATGACATAGGGCGATTGGTTCAGGACGGCTTCTATCTCTTCGGGATAAATATTCTCCCCCGAGGAGCCTAAAATCATGGTTTTAATCCTTCCGCGTACGAAAACACGTTTTTGTTCATCTATAAATCCCAAATCGCCCGTCTTGAACCAACCATCGGGAGTAAAGGTTTCCGCCGTCTTCTCTGGATCCAGGTAATAACCCTTGAAAATATTGTCACCCCTGGCTTGTATCTCTCCTTCGCCGGTGGAGGGGTTGGGATTGGCTATCCTTATCTCCACCCCCTTGAGGGCCGGGCCGGTGGAGCGGATATGCGTTCTCTGAGGCGAACAGCCAGCTAGAAGAGGAGAGCATTCGGTGAGTCCGTATCCGATGGCATAGGGAAAGCCAGCCTTCTTGAGGAAGGTTTCTACCTCGGCGGAAAGGGGAGCCCCTCCTACGCCAAAAAAGCGCAGCTTGCCCCCGAAGGTTTTCTTGAGTTTGATACCGGCGATTTTAATCAAGAGGGGTTTAAAGAACTTGTTGGCGTACAGTCTCATTCCCTCCAGGGTTGGCTTGATGCTGGAGCGGTAGATTTTTTCAATAACCAGAGGTACGGAGAGCATGATTGTCGGCCTGATTACCTTGAGGGCAGGCAGGAGCACCGTAGCCGAAGGTGGCCTGTCAAGGTAGTGGATGTGCGAACCAGCCAAAAGGGGAATTAAAAACCCTATCGTGAATTCATAGGCGTGGGCGAGGGGCAGTATGGAGAGAAGCCTGTCGGTGCGGTGCAGTACTATGATGGAGCGGCATCCAATGGCATTGGAGAGTACGTTTCTATGAGTGAGCATGACTCCCTTGGAACTACCGGTTGTGCCTGAAGTATAGATTATCATGGCCAGATCGTCGGCCTTGGGTTTAGGAATCTTGGGTAAAGCCTGTTGGGCGTGATCGCTCTTCTTGGACTTACTTCCCTTTCTGAGGCTGCCATCCTTGATATCCACCATAAGAATATGGAGGTGTACGGGTTTAAGTTTGGCTTCCAGCTTGTCCGAGCAGATGACTATGACTGCTCCCGAATGCCCGAGGATATTGGCGATCTGTTCGGGATTGAAATCCACGAGAATGGGGACGGCGATTGCCCCTGCGCGGATGATTCCAAAAAATGCCACTCCCCATTGGGGCGAATTCTCTGAAAGTAGGGCTACCCTGTCGCCCGGCAGTACCCCGAGGGAGGAGAGCTTGACAGCCATGGAGGCTGAGAGCTTCCCCAATTCCTCGTAGTTTATGCTGTCGCCACCGAACATGCTTAAGGCCGGCCTGTTGCCGTAATGCAGGGTGCCCTTTTCAATTAATTCCACAAGGGTCATATCTTCAAGCTTGTACATGGCGTCTCCTCTTACCGGCAGAATACAGGCTAATGGCCTTAAATGCTAGTAAGGCCTGAGGAGGCCACGGGTTACAAGCCTATGCTAGTC
>CAZHFN010000061.1:0-8548 GCA_964531105.1 uncultured Treponema sp.
GCGCCGTAACGGGGTTTTTCGTCGATGAGGCGCACGCCCTTGGCCTTGAGTTCGGCCAGAGCGGCGTCGATATCATCCACTCTGAAGGCGAGGTGGTGCACTCCCTGGCCTTTATTGGCGATAAACTTGCCGATGGGGCCTTCGGGATCGGTGGACTCCAAGAGCTCCACTTCAGTATCACCAATGGGGAAAAAAGCGGTGCGGACCTTTTGCTCCGCCACTTCTTCGGTTCCATGTAAGGGGAGGCCGAGGATGCCCTCCCACACGGGTAGGGCTGCATCCAGGCTTTCCACAGCGATGCCTATATGATCTAATTTCTCCAGCTTCATGCTTTTTCTCCTTTTGCCACAGCGGCCGCCAGTTCCTTCGCGGCGCCGTAAATATCCATTTTTCGCGTATGTACCGCTTTGGCTAAACGATCCAAGCGGCCGTTGCCCTCTTTGCCGGCGAATAATTCAATCAGCTGCAGGGCGGCTATGTCTTTGAGCTGTGCCCGGATAGAGCCCAGCCTCCGGATTTCCAGGGCGCCTGAGGCCTTATCCTTTTCATAGCTGGCGAGGATTTCCGCTCCCAATTCCGGCACCCCCTCCCCCGTTTCGGCGATGGTCTTCATCACTGGGGGCAGGTTTTCGAATGTTTCGGGCTCGAGAGGCTGGAGAGTTGGGGCGGCGTTCTGGCCATGATGGAGAAGTTCGGCGCTTCGGGAGGCCAGGGTATCGGGCCCGGCCGAGGGGCTTCTGCCCCGCTTGAGGGCAGCCTGGGTTTCCAACATGGCCCGTATCTCCCGCAAAACCCTGTCGGCCCCATCCCTGTCGGATTTGTTGACGACAAAGATGTCGCCTATTTCCATTATGCCGGCTTTGATTACCTGAATGTCGTCGCCTAAGCCCGGCACTGAGACCAAGACTACGGTGTCGGCTACTTTGACTATATCGATTTCCGACTGACCTACACCGACGGTTTCCACGATGACAATGTCGTAGCCGGCAGCTTCCAGAACTCTGAGCGCGAAGGCTGTGGCTCTGGAGAGACCTCCCAGCTGCCCCCGTGATGCCAGGCTTCGGATAAAAACACCGGGATCTACTGCATGGGACTGCATGCGAAGCCTGTCGCCTAGGATGGCTCCGCCGGAGAAGGGGCTGGAGGGATCCACTGCTATAACCGCGACCTTTTTATCCTGGCCGCGAAAGTAGCCGATGAGCTTGTCGGTGAGAGTACTTTTGCCCGAACCCGGAGGGCCTGTTATGCCCACGATTTGGGCGCGGCCCATGGCAGGGGCGAGGATGGACATGGCATCGTAGGCCTGCCTATCCCCGTCTTCCAAAAGGCTGATAAACCTCGCTACGGCGCGGATTTCGCCGCCAAGGCAGCGTCGCGCGAGATCCTGATACATGGAAAACCTAGCTCCGCTTAACGTGGGTCTTGATAAAGTCCACTGTGGTCTGGGTGGGGGTACCGGGTCCAAAAACCTCGGCTACTCCCTTGGATTTCAGGAAAGGAATGTCCTCTTCGGGAATTACGCCGCCGCCGAAGACGAGGATGTCGTTGGCTCCATTTTCTTTCAGGAGTTCAACGACTCTGGGAAAGAGATGGTTATGGGCTCCGGAGAGAATGGACATGGCCACCACGTCGGCATCCTCCTGAAGGGCCGCCTGGACAATTTGCTCCGGGGTCTGCCGCAGTCCTGTGTAAATCACTTCCATTCCGGCGTCCCTGAGCGCCCGGGCTATGACCTTGGCTCCCCTATCGTGACCATCGAGGCCTGGTTTAGCGATTATAACGCGAATTTTTCGTTCCATACTTCTTAGCTCCCTGGTTAGAACATCACGCTGGGGCGGTATTCGCCAAACACATTTCTGAGCACATCGCAGATTTCGCCCAAGGTGGCATAGGCTTTTACCGCATCTAAGATTGGAGGCATGAGGTTGTCTTCGCCCTCTGCGGCCTTTTTCAAGGCTGCCAGCGCATTTTTTACAGCAAGGTTATCTCTCCTAGCCTTCAGCGCTTTGAGCTTGGTCACCTGCTGCTCTCCCACCGCGGGATTGACGCGCAGAAGCCCCTTGGGTGTGCCTTCCTTGACCTGGAACTTGTTGAGTCCGACTACTATGCGCTCACCTTTTTCCACGTCCATCTGCCAAGCATAGGCCGAATCCTGGATTTCCTGCTGGATATAGCCCTGCTCAATAGACTTGACCGCTCCACCTAAATCGTCGATGCGGCGGATATAGTCCTGCACGCCCTTCTCGATGGAATCTGTGAGCGTTTCCACATAGTAGGAGCCGGCCAGGGGATCTGGGGTCTCGGCGACGCCAGATTCGTAGGCCAGGATCTGCTGGGTCCTGAGGGCGATGCGCACCGAATCCTCGGAGGGCAAGGCCAGGGCTTCGTCCCTGGAGTTGGTGTGCAGGGACTGGGTGCCGCCCAATACTGCGGCGAGGGCCTGGATAGCCACGCGCACTACGTTGTTCTCGGGCTGCTGGGCTGTGAGAGTAGAGCCGCCAGTTTGTGTGTGAAAGCGGAGCATGAGGCTCTTGGGATTTTTGGCGCCAAAGCGGTCTTTCATGATATGAGCCCAGACGCGGCGGGCTGCCCTGAACTTGGCCACTTCCTCGAAGAGGTCGTTATGAGCATTGAAGAAGAAGGAAAGCCTGGGGGCAAAATCGTCCACGTCCAAACCGGCCTTGAGCGCGGCTTCGACATAGGCGATGCCGTCCGCCAGGGTAAAGGCTACTTCCTGAATAGCCGTAGCCCCCGCCTCGCGGATGTGGTAGCCGGAGATAGAAATAGTGTTCCAGTTGGGCACCTTGGCCGAACAGAAGGCGAAGATATCGGTGATGAGGCGCATGGAAGGCGCAGGCGGATAGATATAGGTTCCCCGGGCTATGTATTCCTTGAGGATGTCGTTCTGAATGGTGCCTTCCAGCTTGTCGGCGCTTACACCCTGTTTTTCGGCTACCGCGATGTACATGGCCAGGAGTACCGAAGCCGGGGCATTGATGGTCATGCTGGTGGAAACCTTGTCCAGAGGAATGCCCCCGAAGAGGGTTTCCATGTCCTCCAAGGAATCGATGGCCACGCCCACCTTGCCTACTTCTCCGGCAGCCAGGGCATGGTCCGAATCGTAACCTATCTGAGTGGGGAGATCGAAGGCTACCGAGAGGCCTGTCTGTCCCTGGGCCAGAAGGTACTTGTAGCGGGCGTTGGATTCCTCGGCGCTGGCGAAGCCGGCATACTGGCGCATGGTCCAGAACCTGCCCCTGTACATGGTAGCCTGGACTCCCCTAGTGTAGGGGAATTCCCCAGGAAGACCTACGGTTTCCAGATAATCCTTGCCCTCGGTATCCTGGGGGCTGTAAAGGCGGTTTATCGGCGCATTGCTGCCGGTGACGAAGGTCTTTTTGCGCTCGGGGAACTTGGCGGCTGCCTTGTCGGCCTTGGCATTCCACGCATCTACGGCGGGCTTTAGTTTTTCGGAATCGCTCATTAGAAAATCTCCTTACTTGAGGCTGGCAGCGGGCACTCCTGATTGGGATGCCAGGCCGAGCCCCACATCCAGGGCCTTGAGGTTGAGATCTTCAGTACCCTTGGGCACTCTGGCCGTAACAGCCTTGCGGAGGGTTTCTCTCGTGGCTAGACCTGCGAGGCCAGCGAGTACGCCTAGGGCGACGATATTGGCCGTAACTTTCTTGCCTACCGTATCGGCGGCTGCAGCCAATATAGGCACTGCTAGGGTTCGTGCCTTGATTTCGGAATCCAGGACAACCGAGCTATCCACAACGATGAGGCCGCCCTTCATGAGGGGGCCATAGGTTTTGTAGGCGTCAGCGGTCAAAGCGAGGAGATAATCAGGGTCGGTAGCCTTGGGGTAATCGATATCTTCTTCGGAGATGATCACTTCTGCCTTGGAGGAGCCGCCCCGTGCTTCGGGGCCATAGCTCTGGGTCTGTACGGCGTTTTTGCCTTCCAGGATAGCCGCCTCTGCCAATACGATGCCGGCGAGCAGGAGGCCCTGGCCGCCTGAGCCACTCAGTCTGAATTCAGTTCGCATCCGCGGTTACCTCCCTTGTAGTCGTTGTATGTCCTCTGTACCCTGGCTGTCGTTTCCGCATAGCTGGCGCAGTATTCAGGTCTCTCGGCCTTGTGCAGCTCTCCAATGAGGAGCTTGCCTGCCAGTTTTTCCGGCGGCAGGGCTGCGGCTGCCTTGGCGTTTACCGTCCTGTCCTTGATCCAGTTCAGAAGCTCCACCGGACCGCCAATCTTGTTCTTTCTGCCGAAATAGGTGGGGCACTGGGTAAGGGCTTCTACCACCGAGAATCCCTTATTCATGAGGGCTTTTTCGATAAGTTCGGTAAGGAGGGTGACGTGGAAGCTGGTGGCTCTGGCCACATAGCTGGCTCCGGAGGCCTTTGCCAATTCGCAGACATCGAATTCGTGCTCCACGTTGCCATAAGGGGCTGTGGTGCCCAGCATGCCGTGGGGCGTAGTGGGAGAGTACTGTCCGGAAGTCATTCCGTAGGTGGAATTGTTCATGATGATGGTCGTGATGTCGATGTTACGCCTAGCCGCGTGGATGAAATGGTTGCCGCCGATGGCCGTGCAGTCGCCGTCGCCGGTCATTACTATAACCTTCAGGCTGGGTTTAGCGTGCTTTACTCCAGTAGCGAAAGCAAGGGCGCGGCCGTGCGTTGTATGGAGGGTATCGAAATCCAGATAGCCCACCGCCCGGCTCGAGCAGCCAATACCTGAGATCATGACAATCTTGTTCTTGTCCAGACCGAGCTTGTCGATGGCACGGATTAAGGCGCCGGTGACGGTACCATGGCCGCAGCCAGGGCACCAGATATGGGGTAACCGCTCTTTGCGGAAGTAGTCGAGGAATTCTGCCATCAGAAGGCCTCCTTGAGAGCCTTATAGATTTCATCAGGATGAAAGAGCTCGCCGTTAACCTTGCCGAGCTTGAGTACTTCGGCCTTGCCATGAATAGCTCGTTCCACTTCCAGAACTAACTGGCCTTGATTCATTTCGGGGACGATGATCTTTTTAGCGCTGGCGCTGAGTCTGCGCAGGGCTTCGTCGGGGAAGGGCCAAATAGTCTTGAGCCTGAGCATGCCCGCCTTGAGGCCTTCTTTTCTGGCCCTTCGCACAGCCGAAAGGGCGGCCATGGCAGAAGAACCAAAGGAAATGACAGCGACATCGCAGTCTTCCATCTTCTCGGCGTAGTAATCTTCCAAAGCAGCGGCGTTTTTCTCGATTTTGCGCTCTAGTCTGTGAAGGAGCTTTTCAGCCACGGCGGCCTTGCCTGATGGGGCGCCGGATTCGTCGTGGAATAAGCCCGTGCAATGCCAGCGATAGCCCTGACCGAAGGGGGCCATGAGGGGCACGCCACCATCGGGATCGGCACCGTAGGGCTTGTAACCCGCGGGATTGCTGGGCATAGCCCGCATGGGAATCTTGTAGCTGCTGGGATCGGGCAGGACAACCTTTTCCCTCATGTGGCTGATAACTTCATCGGCCAGGACGATAACCGGAACCCTGTAGGCTTCGGCATACTGAAAGGCCTTGAAGGTGAGCTCGAAACATTCTTTTACATTGCCAGGGGCCAAGGCTATGACTTGGTGGTCGCCATGAGTGCCCCAGCGGGCTTGCATGATGTCGCCCTGGGCAGGGCTGGTGGGCATTCCGGTGGAGGGTCCCATTCGCTGGACATTGACGATGACCACGGGGATTTCGCAAAGGCTGGCGTAGCCGATGGATTCCTGCATGAGAGAGAAACCGGGACCCGATGTGGCTGTCATGGCCTTCTTGCCCGTGAGGGATGCCCCGATGCAGGCGACTATGGAGCCTATCTCATCCTCCATCTGTATGAACTTACCACCGAACTTGGGCAGTTCTTCGGAGCACATCTCCGCTATTTCAGTGGATGGGGTTATGGGATAGCCGGCAAAGAACTGGAGGCCGGCAGCGATGGCGCCCATCGTGCAGGCTTCATTGCCTTGCATCAATTTTGCGTTTTCAGCCATGGTGGGCCTCCGGAGGAAGGCTGAGGTCGATGGAATTCACATCCTTGACATGATTTTTATCGTCCTCGAGTGGTTTGATTGCGATTGCAAAGTCAGGACAGCGGAATTCGCACATCCTGCAGCCAATGCAGATTTCCGGTCTTTCGGGAAAGACCTTGCCATTTTTTAAAACAAGAAGCTGCTTGGGACAGAAGGCGACACAAATGCCGCAGCCCTTGCAATACTTCTCCCGGATAACGTGGAAATAGCCCTTTTTTTGTTCAGCCATATCCTGCTCTGTGACTTTGATTAGCCGCGTCCGGACCTAATGGCACGGACAGTCCCGCCTTAAGGCCCCGCGATATCGAATCAGCGGAGCGTTTGGGCTCGAGGATCCTGGAAATGCGGCATGTTTTTTGATTCTAGCCTAAAAGGACGATTCTGTCAAAAGAAAAGGGGCATTTTACGGCCTCCTTTTCGAAACTTGACCCTGACAGTATACTTGTTGTACATGAGGGATAGAATATTTTCCGGAGGAATTCCAGGATGAAGCATACATTAAAGATACGGGATCTAACTCTTCGGGACGGACAGCAGTCGCAGTTTGCCACCAGGATGAGCCAGGCTCAGGTGGACAAGGTGCTTCCTTTTTATAAGGAAGCCCATTTCTATGCCATGGAAGTCTGGGGCGGAGCGGTTCCCGATTCCGTGATGCGCTATCTCAACGAAAGCCCCTGGGATCGCCTGGAATCAATCAAGCGCGGTGTTGGCGAATCCTCCAAGCTCACGGCCCTTTCCAGAGGAAGAAATCTTTTCGGCTACAACCCCTATCCCGATTCGGTCATCGAAGGATTCTGCAAAAATGCAGTCCAATCGGGTATCGATATAATGCGCATTTTCGATGCCCTGAACGATATAGAAAACATGAAATCATCCATTCGCTTCGTAAAGGAAGCCGGAGGCTTGGCCGATTGCGCAGTCTGCTACACGGTGGATCCCAAATTCACCGGCGGGGAGAAGCTGCGGGCTTTCCTGTCGGGCAAGAAACTGCCTTCGGACATTTTCAACATCAGATACTTTGTGGAGAAAGCCAAGGCATTAGAAGCCTTGGGCGCCGACATGATAACCATCAAGGACATGGCTGGGCTCATAGATCCGCATCGTTCCGCCAGCCTCATTAAAGCCCTCAAGAGCGAGGTAGGAGTCCCCATAGATCTGCACACGCATTGTACGCCGGGGTATGGAGTGGCCAGCATTCTGGCGGCAATGGTGAACGGTGCCGATATAGTCGACACGGCGATTCTGTCATTCTCCGGCGGACCGGCAGCCCCCGGCTACGAGATCATCCGCATATTCGCGGACAAACTGGGTTTGGATACGGGTGTGGATAATGCGGCGGTAGCCAAGATAGATACATTGCTCAGGGACATACGTGGAGAGTTGGCTGTCTATGATCAGTACAAGAAATTCCCACCGGTGGTGGATCTCACGAAGTACAGCCCGAGCCCCGAGCTCAACAGAATGTACGACGATGCCCTGGAATGCACTGTGGGAGGAAAGCTGGATAAGGCACTGGAGCTCTGCAGGAAAATCGAAGCCGCCTACAACTATCCGGAACCCGATTCAATAGTTCAGAAAGCCCAGATTCCCGGTGGAATGTACACGAATATGATGGCCCAGCTTAAGGAAGCTAAACTGGAGCAGCACCTGGAAGAGGTGCTCAAGTCCGTTCCGCTGGTGCGGCTCGACGCGGGAGTTCCTCCCCTGGTTACTCCTACAAGCCAGATTGTAGGAGTTCAGGCAGTAAACTACGTGGTATCCAAGATCAAGGGTGAGGATGGCTATGCCAACGTATCCAAAAACTTCGCCGAATTGGTAAAAGGTTCTTACGGCAAGACTCCCTGGCCCGTGGATCCCGATTTCCGCCTCAAGATCTGCGGCACTAAGGAAGAGATTCCCTATGATACTTCCAATTATAAAAAGCAGCCCAATCCTATCGTGGCCGAAGCGGGTGGAAGCCTTCTGGCCCTGGATGAAAAGGAAGCCTTGCTTCTAGAGCTCTTTCCTTCGGTGGCAGAAAAGTTCCTGAAGGGCCGGCGCATCGATGAATGGAAAAAGGATCATCCCGACCAAGAACCTAAGGCAACAGCCCAGGTGTCGGATGCGGTACCGGCGACCGAGAAGCCTTTGGCAGCACTTCCAGAAGGGATTCAGCATTTTACTATCCCTGCCTTCTCCAGCCTTGCGGCTACGCTGCCAGGAGATTATCAGGTTGACGACGGACATAACGATGAATACTGGGTTTATGCGGTGGAGAACGCCCAATAGCCTTATTCGGAGCGGCTTTGGACGCTATTCACAATTGCAGCGATGCGCTCCGCCGCCAATTTCCCTTCTTTAAACTCCAATAGCATCCACACGTGTACCATGTTTTCATACTCATAAAAGCTGAGATTGGCTTTTTGGGCGCGACAGATCTCATGGAAGCGCCGGGCGTCGGCCAGGAGAATATCTTTGGTCCCTATAAAAAGATGCATCGGAGGCAGCCC
>CAZHFN010000062.1:0-8490 GCA_964531105.1 uncultured Treponema sp.
GAGGCCGCCGGTTCTGCCTTACCGAGGCGTTTTTGTGCAAGGGCCGCCGCCCGGTAGTTATCCCGGGCGGCGGCCCTTTGTTTGCCCTTCACGTAGGCCTGCGAGCCTTCAGAGGGAAAGCTCACACGCGCAGCATCCTTTTAGTGCTTTACAAGATGTGCGGCGATAAAGGCCTTTAAAAGATCGTCCAGGTCAGGCTTGCCTATTTCCTGGAGTTCGTAATCCACCCTCACGATGGGTTTTTTTATGTGCACCACCCTGGACAGGTCTATAGGCGTTGCGATCACAACCGTATCGCAGTCGGTGGCATCGATGGTTTTTTCCAAATCGGCGATCTGCTCCTTGCCATAGCCCATGGCTGGCAAAAGGGGGCCAATTCCTGGATAGGTTTTAAAGGTTTCGGCCAGTTTTCCCACTACATAGGGGCGAGGATCAACTATTTGGGCAGCCTGGAATTTTCTTGCTGCGACAATACCTGCACCCAGTTTCATCATGCCGTGGGTGAGGGTGGGGCCGTCCTCTACACAGAGGACCCGCTTGCCGCGTATCAGCTCCGGCTTGTCCACCTTGATGGGGCTGGCTGCGTCTATCACCATGGCCTGTGGATTAAGGCGCGTGATGTTTTCCCTCAGCTTTTGGAGATCATCGGGAGCGGCGCTGTCGATCTTGTTAATTACCACCGCATCGGCCATGCGCAGGGATACCTCCCCGGGATAGAAGGATGACTCATGACCTGATCGCAGGGGATCGGCTACGGTGATGAGAAGGTCGGGAACGTAGAAGGAAAAATCGTTGTTGCCCCCATCCCAGAGTATGACATCCGCTTCCTGTTCTGCCTGACGCAGGATGGCTTCGTAATCCACGCCCGAGTAGATGACGTTACCCCGAACGATGTGGGGTTCGTATTCCTCCATCTCCTCTATGGTACAGTGATGCCGGGCTAGGTCCTCCACTGTGGCGAATCGCTGGACTTTTTGGGCTTTCAAATCCCCATAGGGCATGGGATGTCTGATAGCCACCACCTTATAGCCCCTGGCCATGAGCATCTGGACTATTTTCCGGGATGTTTGGCTTTTGCCCGAGCCAGTGCGCACTGCGCATACGGCTATGAGGGGTTTTGTTGACTTGATCTGGGTTTCTGCCGGGCCGAGAAGGGAGAAAGAAGCTCCTGCCGAATTGACGATAGCCGACATGGCCATGACATGGGCATAGGGTACATCGGAGTAGGAAAAGACGCATTCCAGTACGCCTAAGTCATGGATGAGCCTAGGAAGCTCTGATTCGGCGAAAATGGGGATGCCCTGGGGATAGAGTGGACCGGCCAATTCTGCGGGGTATTTCCGCCCGTCGATGTCGGGGATCTGTGCAGCCGTGAAGGCTACTACTTCCACCGAAGAATCCTGCCTGTACCTGACGTTGAAATTATGAAAATCCCTGCCCGCCGCTCCGATGATTATCAGTTTTCTGCGTTCCATGGATCCTCCTGCACGGACGTTAATGCGTTTAAATCCATCATCAGTCGGCTTTTAAGAGCTGTCAAGAATGCGAAAAAATTAACAAACCGATGCAGACAGGTGTTTTTGCATATAAATGCAGGATGAATTCCTCGATCACGAGGGATAATGCAGAAACTCCAGTCCCGCTTATTATCTATATGCAGAAATGGGGTAGAGCGCGGACCGGAAGATTTTTTCCTTTTCCTGGTGCATACTCCCTTTCATGGCAAGCCTAGCGATAGACAGTGAAATCGGCTCCCTCAAGCGTGTAGTTATTCATAGTCCCGGACCGGAGATCGAGGCCATGACTCCCGATGAGGCGGAGAAGGATCTCTATAACGATATTATTCCCTTAGGATCGGTGCTTGGCGAATATAACCAGCTCAAGAAGTTTCTCAAACTGGTGACGGAAGTCCACGAGTTGCTGGACCTTCTGGTTGTCTGCCTGGATGATGTCGGGGATAAGTTCGAGTTCTTGAGCTCTCTTACTCGATGCATTCCTATTCACGGTTCCATGAAAGCCCTCATGGCCATGCCTCCCAAGGCCCTCGCTCAGGCTTTGGTGCAGGGATTACCTTCACCAGTCGATTCTCTGGCCCGAAAGCTGGATGAGAACAGCTTTCTTTCCAAGCCCCTGCCCAATGCCTACTTTATGCGGGACAGCGCGGCAATAATCGGGGACTGCGCAGTTTCGGCCGCCACCGCCTATGATGTGCGCATGGCCGAGGCCCTGATTACAAAGTTTATTTTTACCCATCATCCCGACTTTACAGCCCGAGCCTTGCTATTCGATGGCCCAGTCGAGCGTAATCGCTACGTGACCGTGGAGGGTGGCGATATAATTGTTATAAGCCCCGGAGTTTTAGCCATGGGGCTTTCGGAGCGCAGCACACCTTATGCGGTGGAGCGGATTGCCCGCAATGCAGCGAAAAACTTTGGAAGGGATTTGACAATCTTTGCAGTGGATCTTCCAAAAACCAGGGCGACTATACATCTGGATATGGTTTTTACCGTCATCGACAGGGATGCGGTTCTGGTATATCAGCCCGTAATGATAGGTCCCAAAAGAAGCCCGGTGTACAGGATCGACGCCGGCAGGCGGGGGAAATTGAAGTTCTCCGAGGTGGATTCCCTCCCCCTGGGGTTAAAGGACTTGGGCATGGATTTCAAGCCCATTCTCTGTGGGGGAGGGCACAGGATACAGCAGCAGCGAGAGCAGTGGCTTTCAGGCGCTAATTCCTTTGCCTTTGCTCCCGGCAAGATTCTCGTCTATTCATGCAATACTGCCACCGCCGAGGCCCTCTCCAAAGAGGGATTCGCCATTGTGTCCTCTGACCGCTTCATAAAGGGCAAGGATTCAGTCAATGCTTACTCCAGGCTGGCTGTCACCTTCGATGGCATCGAATTAGCCAGGGGAGGGGGCGGAGCCCGCTGTATGACCCTTCCAGTGGAACGCTCTCCTCTCGATTAGAGATAAGACCCCTATCCGGCTTAAAAAGTTCCTGTAAATAAAAAACAGGCCTCTTCGTTATTCGAAAAGGCCTGTTATAACGTTATAATGTATTATATATAATACAAGCTAAAGCAACTCAGCTACATCCCGTGGTGGATCCGCAGGTTTCGCACTTTAAGCATGTTCCGTTACGAACAAGAGTTAAATTTCCACAGACTGGGCATGGATCACCCTCGTAGCCTTTCTGCCGCGCCGCCCGCATAGACTTGATCGATGGGCTTAATCCCTGGTTCTTTTCTGTTTTTACATTTCCAGTAACGGACAGGAGAGGCGCAGGCGGGCTCTGCACTGCCTCGTCTTTCGTCTCAGTCAAGCTTATGAGGCTAGGCGTTACCTTGGTCTGGACGGGCTTGGATGGGTGGGATGAGCGTCCGTTATCGAAGGCCGTCTTGTGGCCATTTCCCTCTACCTTGGTCTGGAGGGATGTGGATACTAGGTCTTCGGGCTTTATCTGGCCTAGATCGTGCCTATCCAGGTAGGAAATAGCTAGGTCTCTGAATATATAATCCAGGACGCTGGTAGCCATTTTGATGTAGTCGTGGCCTTGGACTACGCCGTTGGGTTCGAAACGGGTGAAGGTAAAGGCGTCGATATACTCCTCCAAGGGCACTCCGTACTGGAGCCCAAGGGATACTGATATAGCGAAGGAGTTGAGGATGCTTCTAAATGCTGCTCCTTCCTTGTGCATGTCCAGGAATATCTCGCCTAGGTTGCCGTCGTCGTATTCGCCAGTACGGAGGAAGACTGAATGACCAGCGATCTTGGCTTTCTGGGTATAGCCCTTTCTGCGGTTGGGCAGGGACTTCCGTATGCCCCTGGGGCTGGAAGGCATGCCGGGCAGTTCAGGCTCCTTGGGGGCGCGCACGAGATCGAAGGGCAGTTCGGTTTCTTCGGTGTCCGGCACATCCAGTTCGCCGGTCTGGAGGGCGACTATGGAATCGGCGATCATGTCTACGCCAGGAGAAAGAGCCGAAAGGGGCTGGGAGAGTTTGGATCCGTCCCTGTAAAGGGCTATGGACTTGAGCATGGATTTCCATGCCAGCATGTAGGCGCCCTTTACATCCTCCGTGCAGACCGTATTGGGCATATTGATAGTTTTGGATATCGCGCCGGAGATGAAGGGCTGCGTGGCGGCCATCATGGCGATATGAGCTTTCCAGTCTATGCTTCTCGTGCCCTTCTTCCCCGAGGGAGTAGCGGTATCGAAGACGGAAAGATCCTCATTTTTAAGGCCTGGGGCGCCTTCCAGACCCATAGTGCCGCAGGCATGGAGCTCTGCTTCCTCTATATCCTCCTGGCTAAAGCCCAAGTGTGAAAGCAGATTGAAGGAAGGATCTGAGTATTCTTCTGCTAGAATGCCCAGGGCTTCCATTTGATCGGAGCCCAGCACATAGGGCGAGAAGCAGCTTTCAAGGGAGAAGGCGCTTTTCAGGGCAGATTCAACCTTTGTGATGCTCAGCTCGGTGAGTCCTTTTTCCCTGAGAGCCGTAAGATTGACGCCCGGGGCTTTGTCCAGGCTGCCAGAACCGAGGGCGTAGCGAAGGATTTCTTCTCCTTCCTTGTCGCCGTAGCCCAGAGCTTTCAGGGCAGGGGGTACGGAGGAATTGATAATCTTGAAGTAGCCGCCACCAGCAAGCTTCTTGAACTTAACCAGGGCGAAATCGGGCTCTACGCCCGTGGTGTCACAGTCCATGAGAAGCCCAATGGTGCCCGTGGGCGCGATGGCCGAGACCTGGGCGTTTCTGTAGCCGTGTTTCTGTCCCAAATCCAGTGCCAGATCCCAGGATTCTCTGGCCGCTACGATGAGGTTGGCGGGGCAAGCCCATTCCTTGAGCCCGTTGGGCAGGATTTCCAGATCTTCGTATTCGCTTGGTTTGACATCATAGGCTGCTCGGCGGTGGTTGCGTATCACCTTGAGCATCGTCTGGGCATTGGCTTGGTAGCGGGCGAAGGCTCCCCATTCGGCAGCCATTCTCGCGGACTGGGCATAGGCCTCACCTGTGAGGATAGCCGAAAGGGCTGCTGCCACCGCGCGACCTTCATCGGAATCATAGGCCAGCCCCATTACCATGAGGAGGCTTCCAAGATTGGCGAAGCCCAAGCCCAGGGTTCTGTAATCATAGCTTCGACGGGCTATTTCCTTGGAAGGGAACTGGGCCATGACGACGGATATTTCCAGCACTGTAGTCCACAGACGAACAGCATGGCGGTAGGCTTCATCATCGAAAGTTCCCGATCCATAGTCATAAAAGTTGATAAGGTTGAGCGACGCCAAGTTGCAGGCGGTGTCGTCCAGGAACATGTATTCAGAACAGGGGTTGGAAGCCCTGATTTCTCCGTCGTTCAGGCAGGTGTGCCACTGGTTGACCGTACTGTGGAACTGGATGCCTGGGTCGGCACACTGCCAGGCTGCGAGGGCAATCTTGTTCCAGAGATGGCGAGCCTTGATAGTCTTGACAGTTTTACCTGAGGTGCGTGCCTTTAGACTCCAGTCGCTGTCATCCACCACGGCCTTCATGAAGGCGTTGTCCACCCGTACCGAGTTATTGGAGGATTGGCCCGAGACGGTATTGTAGGCTTCGGATTCCCAGGCTGTGTCATACTGGGGCAGATAGAGCAATTCGCCTGACTGGCGATAGTGGGAGAGCACTTGATGAATCCATGCCGAGGGAATGCCCGCGGAGAGGGCTTCTTTTACAGCCTTCCCGAGCTCGCGGTTTTGGGTGAAGGATAGGGCCGATTCACTGTCCATGCCCGATTCCTCCACGGCTTTAATCATGGATTCGGCATAGCGCTTGAGCACTGCTGACCCCGCGGCCAGGCAGGCGACCTTGTATTCTTCCTCCGATTTCCAGGTTACATAGTTTTCTATATCTGGATGATCAGAGTCCAGTATGACCATCTTGGCCGCTCTTCTGGTGGTGCCCCCGGACTTGACCGCCGCCGCCGAGCGATCGGCGATTTTAAGGAAGGAAAGAAGACCCGAGGAAACGCCGCCGCCGGAGAGGTTTTCGTTGGCTCCGCGAATCTTGGAAAAATTAGAGCCCGTGCCCGAGCCGTATTTGAAAAGCCTGGCCTCACGGGTAATAAGGTCCATGATGCCGCCCTCGTTTACCAGATCGTCCTGGATGTCCAGGATAAAGCAGGCGTGGGGCTGGGGCCGAGCATAGGCCGATTCGGATTTGACTACCTCGTTGCTAATAGGATCCACATAATAATGGCCCTGGGCTGGTCCTTCTATGCCGTATACCGCGTTAAGCCCCGTGTTGAACCACTGGGGACTGTTGGGCGCGGCCATCTGATGGGCGAGCATGTAGAGCATTTCTTCGTAAAAGGCGCTCTCGTCCTCGGGACCGTCAAAGTATCCGGCTTCATGACCCCAGTGCTTCCATGTATAGGCCAGGCGGTGAAACACCTGCCGCGCATCGTGCTCGGATCCGGGGATGGAGCTCTTAGATGCCAGTTCAGTTTGGGATTTGGGAAGGAACTTAGTCCAGGCGAGCTCGGTGGACGCGCTTACGCCGGCTTTTCTGAAATACTTCTGGGCCAGTATGTCAGTCGCAATTTGGCTCCAGAAGGAGGGAACTACGACAGAGTCCATATGAAAGACAATTTTTCCGTTGGGGTTGCGGATCTCGCTGGATCTGCTTTCCCACTGTATGCCTTCGTATGGCCCTTTTCCCTTCGCCGTGAATTTCCTTTCAAACTTCATCCCTATTCCTCCAGCCAATAAGCCACTTCTTGCATAGTGGCGTTCCTGTATACATATTGATACAACCTGTAACGGCATGATGGGACACCACTACAATATGTAGTGGTGTCCTCGTGTTACCGTCCATTGGTATAGTCGAATACCGGGGTGAATGCAATAGCTTGAGCGCTAAAAATTCATCCTTTTATAAATTTATTCCGATGAGAAACTATGCGGATTCGTCTCATCAGGTCAGCATTAGTTCTCACTCTGCTCCTGGCGGGAGTCTGCCGTCTTTCGGCCATGGAGTCGCTTTCGCTTCTGGAGTTCGGATCCAAGCATAAAATCCAGGTGAGTTACGACCCCCTCACCGCAAGCGGCTTATTGGAGCAGCGAGGAGTCTTTGTTTCCTTCGCCCTGGACAAGCCCTTTATTCTTCTGGACTGGCAGACGTTTCGCAAAGTGGATTCCCCCTACATAGAGAAGGGTGTGCTCATGCTGCCCGAGAGTTTTATAAGCGAAACAACGAAGTATTTCTCCCAGCGCAACGCTCCCAAACGGGAAGCTTATTCTGTGACTACAATTCTCGTCGACCCTGGTCATGGGGGAAAGGACACTGGGGCTATTGCCGAGATTGGAGGCATGAAGCTGCTGGAGAAGGACCTCACCCTCGAAGTATCTAGGAGGGTGGTAGAGCTGCTTAAGAATCGCTATCCCGAACGCGAAATACTGACCACCAGGAACAGCGACAGGTATCCCACCTTGGACGAGCGGGTGGCCATGGCCAACTCCGCCGGTCTGGGCAAGGAAGAAGCGGTCATTTACGTATCTATCCATGCCAATGCTTCGTTCAATAAAAACGCTAAAGGCTACGAGGTTTGGTATTTGAACCCCGAATACCGGCGCACCGTAGTAGACGCCGAAACTGTGAAGGAAAAGGGCACGGACATAGCGCCCATACTCAATGCAATGTTGGAAGAGGAATTCACCACGGAAAGCATCATTTTAGCCCGGAAGGTCTATGACAGGCTGGGCGCCGCCATTGGGGGCACAAGTCCGGGCAGGGGCATAAGGGCTGAGGAATGGTTTGTGGTGAGGAATGCCAAGATGCCCTCTATACTTATCGAAATGGGCTTTATCACTAATCCCGATGAAGGCAGGCTCTTGGGCAGCTCGGGTTATCTCAGAAAGATTGGCGATGCGATTTACAATGGCATCGTGGACTTTGTCGAGCATTTCGAAGGCTGACTAAAAAATTTCCCATCCCGGTTTTTCTTTCTGCCTGAAACGCTGAATCTGCAGTATTATTGAAGTATGATGATTGAAGAATCGGTACTACTAATTCCAGATAAGGCTAAACTTTCAGCACTCTATGCCAAATCCCGAAAGGGGTATGAGGATGCCCTGTCCATTTTTTTAGGCAGAGTAGGTAAAGTGCTTACCGAGAGAGGACTGAAGCCAACTTTGAAGGGGAGAGTCAAGGAATTCGATTCCTATTATAGCAAAAAACTCAGGCTCCTTAAAAAGGCATGGTCGGAAAAGGCCGGCCCTATTCCGGTCAATGATGTATTGGCCGTCAGGGTGGTATGTCCTTTCTTGGGGGATATGGAGTCGGCAGAGCGCATCATCGCCGAATCCTTTTCCATTGAAGAAATTGAGCGCAAGGGTTCCCAGCATTCATTCAGGGAGTTCGGCTATGAGTCCATCCATCTCCTGGTGCGGATACCCGAGGATATTATTCACCTCTGCCCCAATCTTGAACGCAACGTGGTGGAGATTCAGTTGAGAAC
>CAZHFN010000063.1:0-8412 GCA_964531105.1 uncultured Treponema sp.
TCGATATTGACTGCCCTGATGAACATTTTGGCGCAGTACTCAACTCCATTTCCACTAGGGGTGGCCGGATTGAATCGGTGGAGGAAGTAACAGGATCTAAAAGCATTGTAGCCAGAGCACCCATGTCCAGGCTTTTCGGCTTCGCGTCGGAACTCAGGTCCATGAGCAAGGGAAGGGCGCAGTTCCAGGCCCGCTTTGCCAGTTACGAGCCTGCAAGGCCGTAATTATGAGCCCAGGAAAATTTATGGCTCTAAAAACCAAAAGACTAAAATAATCTAATCCTCGTCTAGGCCACTTGATAAGCCTTGACAGTTCCTCTATAATCCGAGAGCTTTAATTAGAATACCCATGGCAGGAGGAACAAGATATGGCCAAAGAAAAATTCGCGCGTACCAAGCCGCATATGAACGTAGGTACGATCGGACACATCGACCACGGAAAGACGACCTTGAGCGCAGCCATCACCATGTACTGCGGCCGCAAATTCGGTGACAAGGTTCTCAACTACGATCAGATCGACAACGCTCCGGAAGAGAAGGCACGTGGTATCACCATCAACACCAGGCACCTGGAGTATCAGTCCACCAAGAGGCACTATGCCCACATCGACTGCCCCGGACACGCTGACTACATCAAGAACATGATCACCGGCGCCGCCCAGATGGATGGTGCGATTGTCGTAGTATCGGCCCCCGACTCCGTCATGCCCCAGACTCGTGAGCACGTACTCCTGGCCCGCCAGGTAGGCGTTCCTTCGGTACTGGTCTTCCTCAATAAGGTAGACCTTGTTGACGATGCCGAGCTCATCGAACTGGTTGAGGAAGAAGTTCGCGACCTCCTCAAGTTCTATGGATTCCCTGGCGACACAACCCCCATCATCAAGGGTTCGGCCTTCAAAGCCATGTCCGAGCCGGACAATCCCGAGGCGACCAAGTGCATCCAGGATCTGCTGGACGCCATGGACTCCTTCTTCCCGGACCCCGTCCGCCTCACCGACCTGCCCTTCCTGATGCCCATCGAGGACGTCTTCACCATCTCCGGCCGCGGCACCGTCGTAACCGGTCGTGCGGAGCGTGGAATTATCAAGCTTAACGAGACTGTCGAAATCGTTGGAATCAAGCCGACCAAGTCCACCGTAGTAACCGGCATCGAGATGTTCAACAAGCTTCTGGATGAAGGTCAGGCTGGCGACAACATCGGTACCCTCTTGAGGGGTGTCGACAAGAAAGATGTTGAGCGCGGACAGGTTCTGGCCAAGCCCGGCACCATCACCCCCCATACCAAGTTCAGGGGTCAGGTCTACGTGCTCAACCAGCAGGAAGGCGGCCGCCACAGCCCCTTCTTTACCGGTTACAGACCTCAGTTCTATTTCCGGACCACCGACATCACCGGCTCCGTCTCCCTGCCCGAGGGCAAGGAAATGGTCATGCCCGGCGACAACACCGAGATCAACGTTGAGCTGATCTACCCCATCGCCATGGAGAAGGGGCTCAAGTTTGCTATCCGCGAGGGTGGGCACACCGTAGCTTCCGGCCAGGTTGTCGAGGTACTTGAGTAAGATTTCTGCGTAAAGCGGGCTGTCCATCCCTTTAGGGACTGGACAGCCCTTTTTTTTTCTGCGATAATACCGTGCATTTTAAGCGGCGGGGCTCCTTGGGTTCCGCGGCGCATGGGGTATGAGCGCGCCCGCCAGGGTACGGCTCGGTATTGCCTGCGCAAGAGTTCTTTGGAGGTTGTATGAAAGACAGAATCCGTGTAAGGCTCAGAGGCTTCGATGTGCGTCTTGTGGACGACAGCGCAAGCGGTATTGTGAAGACGGTTCAGGGTGCCGGCGCCAAAGTGTCGGGTCCCATTCCCTTGCCGACTAGAATCAGCAAGTATACCGTGCTTCGCTCGCCCCATGTGCATAAGAAATCGAGGGAGCAGTTCGAGATGAGGACCCATAAGCGCCTTATCGACATACTGGAACCCACTCCCGAGGTTATGGATGCCCTAATGAAGCTCGAACTGCCCGCGGGTGTCGATGTCGAGATAAAGCAGTAATTTAGGCGCCGCTGTTAGCGCTTGAAACACTGTCGCGACGCTACCAGGCGACGCGCAAATGCTGAAACGCCCGGCTTTTTGTGCCGGTCGCGTTCAACGCAGGAGTACCGAATGATCGGACTAATCGGAAAGAAGCTTGGGATGACCCAGGTATTCGACGATACGGGAAAGCTTATCCCCGTCACCGTCGTCCAGGTCGCACCCAATCTCGTCGTCGGAAAGAAAACGACGGAAAAGGACGGCTACGACGCCATTGTCGTAGGTGTCTACGAGAAGAAGAAGACGCGGGTGACCAAACCCTACGCGGGACAGTTTGGCGAGGGCATGGCCCCCACCAGAGTCTTGCGCGAGTTCCGCGATTTTGAAAAAGATGTCCAGGTGGGCGAAAAGCTGGATATTGCCCTTTTAGAAGGGGTACGCTACGTAGATGTAGTGGCCAATTCCAAAGGTAAGGGATTCCAGGGCGTCATGAAACGCTGGAACTTCGGCGGAGGCCGGGCAACACACGGATCCAAGTTCCATAGGGAACCAGGATCTACAGGTCAGAGCACCTATCCCCACAAGACCTTCAAGAACAACAAGATGCCGGGCCACATGGGCAACGAGCGCGTGACGGTACAGAATCTTAAAGTCGTGCGGGTAGATGCCGAAAAAGGCGTAGTGCTGGTGCGAGGCGCGCTTCCAGGCGCCCGCAACTGTGATCTTCTAGTCCGCAAAGCGGTCAAGAAGAGCTGAGGACGGAGGACCCAATGGAAAGCAAAGTTATTTCCACGCAGGGGAAGGAGCTCAAGAGCATCGAGCTCTCCGAATCCGTTTTCGGACTTCCCATCAATGAAGACGTAATTTATTACGCCATAAACAACGAGCTGGCCAACAAGCGATTGGGCACAGCTTCCACCAAGGACAGGGGCGAAGTACACGGCACCAACAGAAGGCCTTACAGCCAGAAGGGTACCGGTAGGGCTCGCCATGGTGATACCAAGTCCAACGTGTACGTGGGCGGAGGAATTTCCTTTGGTCCCAAGCCCAGGGATTTCTCCTACATGATGCCCAGGAAAGCCAAGCGCCTCGCGCTCAAGACTATTCTGAGCATGAAGGCCCAGGACGGTACGCTTGCTTTGGTGGAGGATTTCACCATCGAGTCGGGTAAAACCAGGGATCTGGTAAAAGCCTTGTCTCCCTTTGTGAATGCCAAGACCCCTGAGCGCACGGTCCTCATCCTCAAGGATGACGATCCCATGCTCAAGCGGGCAGCCCGGAACATTCCCTGGCTCAAGTTTCTCTCCTATAACAGGCTCAGGGCTCACGACCTCTTCTATGGAAGAAAAATCGTCATGCTCGAGTCTGCGGCAAAGCAGCTCAACGAGTTCTATGCCGACGAGAAAAGGAGCGCCGAATAATGGACTACCAGTCGATTCTTATCGAACCGGTGCTCTCCGAAAAGAGCAATATCATGCGCGAGACCGGCCATTATGTGTTCAAAGTCGATTCCCGTGCAGACAAGATCATGGTGATGGAGGCGGTGAAGACCCTCTTCAAGGTCAATCCAGTCTCCTGCAGGATTATCAACGTAGCCTCCAAGCCCAAGCGCTTGAGGGGTCGTCCTGGCAGGACCGCCGAGTGGAAGAAGGCCATCGTCAAGCTTCAGAAGGGCGAGACGATCCGCGTATTCGAAGGCGCCTAAGCGAGTAAGGGGAAAATATGGGTATCAGGACCTTCAGACCGTTAACGCCTGGTCTGCGCCACCGAATTCAGGTGGTGAATGATGAGATTAGCTCCAACAAGAGTAATCCCGAAAAATCCCTTACCAAGGGAAAGGCGAGCACAGGCGGCAGAGCATCCAATGGCCGCATATCCACGCGGCATCATGGCGGCGGGCACAAGCGCAAGTACAGGATTATCGATTTCAAGCGTGACAAGTTCGGAATTCCCGGCACAGTCGCGGCCGTCGAGTACGATCCCAACCGCAGCGCCAACATCGCCCTCATCAACTATGCCGACGGCGAAAAGCGCTACATCATCTGCCCCAAGGGACTCACCGTAGGACAGAAGATAATGTCCGGCCCACAGGCCGCCCTGGATGTAGGCAATGCGCTTCCGCTGGAGAACATACCGCTCGGTTTCACCGTCCATAATGTGGAGCTCACCTTGGGCAAGGGCGGCCAGATGGCTCGCTCGGCTGGGGCCAGCGCTCTTATCGCCGGTTCCGAAGGTGACTACGTCGTGCTCAAGCTGCCCTCGGGTGAGCTTCGCATGGTGTTCAAGAAGTGCGTGGCCACTATCGGTATCGTGGGCAATGAAGAGCACATGAACGAGCAGGTAGGCAAAGCAGGCAGGAATAGGTGGAGAGGCATCAGACCCACCGTCCGCGGCACTGTCATGAACCCCGTCGATCATCCGCATGGAGGCGGCGAGGGAAAAGGCAAGGGATACAAGCAGCCCGTCTCACCCTGGGGCCAGCCGGCCAAGGGTTACAGGACGCGGGACAACCACAAGCCCTCGGGTCGCTTCATTACGAAGCGCCGCAAGTGAGATAGGAGCATACTCGTGTCAAGGTCCGTAAAGAAGGGGCCCTTCATCGAGAAGAGCCTGTACAAGAAAGTGACAGAAGGAAGCAAGTCCGGGGACAAGAAAATGGTCAAGACCTATTCCAGGACTTCTACAATTATCCCTGAAATGGTCGGACAGACTATATCAGTGTATAACGGCAAGACTTGGGTTCCCGTGTACGTAACGGAGAACCTGGTCGGTCATAAGCTCGGCGAGTTCGCCCCCACCCGCATTTTCCGCGGGCATGCGGGCAGCGACAAAAAAGCCGAGAAGAAATAGGGGTTCGACCATGACTGAAAAGAAAGGATTCCGAGCCACCGCTAAATGGCTCATGGGCTCCCCCTACAAGATCCGCCCCGTTGCCGATCTTATAAGGGAAAAGCCCTATACCGAAGCCGTAGCCATTCTCGACCACATGCCGCAAAAGGGCGCCGGCCTTATTAAAAAGGTAGTCGTCTCCGCGGTGTCCAATGCCCTCAATGCTAACAAAAAGCTGGGCGAAGACATGCTCTATATCAAAGAGCTCAGGATAGATGAGGGGCCCAGGATGCGAAGGGTCTGGTTCCGGGCACGCGGGAGAGCTGACATGCTCGTAAAGAGAATGTGCCACATCTCCTGTGTGGTGGAAGAAATCGGCAAGAAGTCGGAGGCCTAAGGTGGGCAATAAAGTAAGTCCTATTGGATTGCGAATAGGGATCAACAAGGATTGGAGCTCCAAGTGGTACGTAGAGCCCAGGGATTACGCCAAGACCCTCCATGAGGACCTGGCCATCCGCAAGCGCATCTACCAGCTGCCCGAGGTCAAGGGTGCCGATGTAGCCGAAGTCGAGATTGTACGACATCCACAGCGCATCACCGTCATCATCCATACCGCCAGGCCAGGCGTGCTTATCGGCGTCAAGGGCGCCAATATCGAGCGCATCGGTCTTGAGATCCAGAAGGTCGCCACCAAGAAGGTGCAGATCAAGATCAAGGAAATCAAAAAAACCGATACCAACGCTCAGATCGTTGCCCAGAATATCGCCCGGCAGCTGGAAAACCGCGGATCCTTCCGCAAGGCCCTTAAAATGGCCATTTCCAACGCCATGAAGGGTGGAGCTCAGGGCTGCAAGATCAGGGTTTCGGGACGCTTAGGCGGCGCCGACATGTCCAGGACCGAAGAGCTCAAGGATGGAAGAATTCCTCTTCATACACTGAGAGCCGACATCGATTACGGCTTCTATGAGTCCCAGACCACCTTTGGAAAGATTGGTGTAAAGGTTTGGATTTATCAGGGCATGGTCTACAACGCCGACAAGAACGAGGACGCCGGAATGCTGGCCCGCAAGGCCAGACGCGAGCCCGCAGGCTCGGCGGCAGAACCCCGGGAACGCCGTGATTCGGATCGAAGGGAAGGCGGAGAACGCCGCCCCAGGCGCCCGTCCGCGCCTAGGGGAGATGCTCCCCGCAGCGACGAGAGGGCAAGGAGCTAAGTCATGCTTATCCCCAAGAGAGTAAAACACAGAAAACAGCAGCGTGGCAGACCCACAGGGAATGCCCAGCGGGGCAACACCATAGCCTTCGGCGAGTACGGACTTATCTGCCTTGAGCCAGAGTGGCTCACCAACAGGCAGATCGAAGCCGCCCGTATCGCGCTCAACCGCTATATCAAGCGCGGCGGAAAGCTCTGGATCAGGATTTTCCCCGACAAACCCTATTCCAAGAAACCCTTGGAAACACGAATGGGAAAAGGAAAGCCCGGACCTGAGTACTGGGTGGCGGTAGTGCGCCCAGGTACAGTTCTTTTCGAGCTTTCCGGCGTAGAGCCCGCAGTGGCTGAAGAAGCCATGAGGCTGGCCGGCTCCAAGCTTCCCGTCAAGACAAGGTTCGCCCTACGGGCGGAAACGGAGTGAGTCGATGAAAAATTCGTTCAAGGAATTAAAGCTCGAGGAGCTTCTCGCTAAGCGGGAAGACCTCAAGAAGAAGTATTTCGACCTCCGCTTCCAGATGGTAGTGGGGCACGTCGAAAACCCTGTCGAGAAACGCAACCTTCGCCGCCAGATCGCCAGGCTCGAGACGCTGATCCTTCAGGCCAAGCGCTCAGCCCCTGCTGGCGAGAAGGCCTAAGGTTCTAGGAGAAAACTGTGGATACCGACGTTCAGAAAGAGAAGAAGTCAAAGCTGGTGCTCCAGGGCATCGTCGCTTCCGACAAGATGAATAAAACCATCGTTGTCGAGATCCGGCAGCGCAAACTGCACCCGCTGTACAAGAAGTACGTGACCAGGTCCAAGAGAGTAAAGGCGCACGACGAGACAAACGACGCTCATATTGGCGACACCGTAAGGGTGGAAGAGTGCAGACCCCTGTCTAAGGAAAAGCACTGGCGCCTGATTGAAATCGTCGAACGGGCGAAATAGGCGAACGGGAGAAATACTATGATTCAGGTAGAAAGCATGCTCACGGTCGCTGACAACTCGGGTGCCAAGACCGTGCAGTGTATCAAGGTCCTCGGCGGAACCCGCCGACGCTATGCCTCCGTGGGAGACATCATCGTCGTGGCGGTCAAGTCGGCCCTTCCCAATTCATCCATAAAGAAGGGAACCATCGAAAAAGCGGTGGTAGTCAGGACCCACAAGGAATACCGTCGTCCCGACGGTACCTATATCCGCTTCGACGACAACGCGTGCGTCGTCATCGATGCCAACAAGAATCCGAAAGGCAAGCGCATCTTCGGACCGGTCGCCCGTGAGCTGAGGGACAAGGACTACATGAAGATAGTCTCCCTGGCTCCCGAGGTCCTGTAAGGAGAGGATATGGCTGAAATAAAGTACAAGCTCCGGAAAGAGGACCTTGTCCAGGTCATAGCCGGCAAGGACAAGGGCAAGCAGGGGAAGATCCTCAAGATCGACAGGGAAAAGGGCAGAGTAATCGTGGCAGGGGTCAATATGATCAAGAAAGCCATGAAGAAAAAAACCCAGAACGACCGCGGCGGCATTGCCGAGATCGAAGGATCCCTGCACATATCCAACGTGATGATCGTATGCAAGAAATGCGGTCCCGTGAAAATTGGCTATAAGCTCGACGGTGATGCCAAGAAACGGGTATGCCGCAAGTGTGGGGAGGTGCTCTGATGGCTAAAGAGAAAGACAAGGCGGAAACCTTGTCCAAGGACATAGCCAAAGCCAAAGCTGAAGGCAAAGCCAAGGCAGAAGCCAAGGCCAAGGCAAAAGCTCAGCCCAAGGCTGCGGATGAGCCCAAGTCCACTGAGAAAGCCATTCCGCCCAGGCTCAAGATAATCTACAAGGAGAAACTCGTGCCCGAGCTCTTCAAGGAGCTGGGATACGAGTCCATCATGCAGGTTCCCCGTCTGGTCAAGGTTGTCGTGTCCATGGGTGTAGGCGAAGCCAAGGAGAACAAGAAAATCCTGGACGCCGCCATCGCCGATCTGGGCATAATCACAGGCCAGCACGCGGTAAAGACCAAGGCCCGCAAGTCCATAGCCACTTTCAAGATCAGGCAGGGACAGGAAATCGGTGCCAGGGTAACGCTGCGTGGCGATTATATGTGGGAGTTCCTGGACAGGCTCATGAACGTAGCCCTTCCCCGAGTAAAGGACTTCAGGGGCGTCAACGCCAACGCGTTCGACGGTCACGGCAACTACTCCCTGGGCCTGAACGAGCAGATCATTTTCCCGGAGATCGACTTCGACAAGATTGAGAAGGTCATGGGGCTCAATATCGCGATCGTTACGACCGCGAAAACCGACAGGGAGGCTAAGAGCCTTCTAGGCATGTTGGGCATGCCCTTCAGAAAGTAAGGTAGGCGTACATGGCACGAAAG
>CAZHFN010000064.1:0-8365 GCA_964531105.1 uncultured Treponema sp.
GAGTCGGCCCTGAGGCTCTTGGCCGATTGTTCGCCCACTACCCATTTAATCGCGTCCACCACGTTGGATTTGCCGCAACCATTAGGACCCAGGAGGGCCGAGATGCCGTCGGAAAACTCTATGACTGTCCTGTCAGCAAATGACTTGAAACCAAATATGTCTAAACTCTTTAGAAACAAAGCTCGTTCCTTTTACGGGGCCTCGTAGAAGGTAGTCCCTACTGAGTGAGGATAGCATATGAAAAGGGTCGATCACAATACAAAGGGCCGCCCGCGACCATACGCCGCGGGCGGCCCAAAGCGTCGGCCAAGGCCGCCTATTCGTCCTGCTTGATTAAAAGCTCGTACACTTCCTGGGGGGTTGTGCAGGCAAGCAGGGAATCTCTCAGATCGGCGGCCTTGAGCCTGGCCGAGAAGAAGGAAAGAGTCTGGAGATAGTAGGCATGCTGGTTATAGGCGGCGGCGATCATGAACAAAAGCCGCACAGGCACATCGTCCAAGGACTGGAAATCGGTGATATCGCATTTGGATACGCCTACGGATACCACCAGATCTGTTACCGAGGAAAGACGCACGTGGGGAATGGCTATTCCCCTGCCGATTGCGGTGCTCATAAGGTCTTCCCTTCTGAGAATTTCGGCAATCAGATCCTGCTTGTTCTTTATTTGGGGAGCACTGGCCAGGTTTTCGGCCAGGGCGACAAGGGCATCCTTCTTTCTGGGATAATTGAGGAAGATTACCCTGTTGGGGGCGATAATGTTCTGAATCTGAATGGAGCCAATGAGACCGGCGGGGCGGTTGGATGAGAGCCGTTCGTTCACCCAACGCTCTATATCGCTCTTTTTAAAACGCCAGACGGTGCCAATTTTGCCTGAAGGTATTTCTCCCTTCTGCGCCCAGTCGTAGACTGTCCTTTCAGATACACGCAGATACCGAGCCACTTCTTCGATGGTCAGGATATCGTCATCCATGCAAAAGGCCCCCTATAGTTGGAATATAATGACATATTATTGAAGACTTTGTCCCTTTCTGTCAAGTAATACAATTTTATTTATCGTTTTCCCAATAGGATTCCAAGGCATCCTTGAGCTGAAAGGCGTCGAAACCCTGGGCTTTGAGGCTTCTGTAGAGCTCGTCCCTGAACTCCTCGCCTCCCTTGAGTTTACCCGATGCAAGGAGCTTGGATAGCCGCTTTACTTCTTTTTCAATTGCATGGGGAATGATCGCGCCGAAATCGATGTAGGCCAGAGCCTCTTTTACAATCTTGGCCTCCAGCCCCTTGGCACGCAAACCGGCTGCGATGATAGCCGGGCCTTCGCCTTTCCTCTGGGCTCGAGTCCTTGCCCAGATCGTAGCATAGCGCAGGTCGTCGACAATACCTTTTTGTGCCAGCACTTCTATAGCTTCCCTAATGACCTCAGGTTCAAAACCCCTGGCTCTCAGCTTGGTTTTCAAACCTTGGCTGTACTGCTCAGCTCTGGCGCAGAGCTCCAGCACCTTATTCTGAGCTTCCTTAAGTTCTCCTTCTCGCTCCTGACTCATGCTCCGCCTTTTCCCAGCCCATTATAAGGGCTTAGAAAAAATAATGCCTCCGGAGGCGATTGGAATCGCAACTCCGGAGGCATAGAAGCGTACGGAAAAAATCCGCACCGCAAAGTATTCTGTAGCTTTAGCGCTTGGAGAACTGGAACCTTCTGCGGGCTCCACGCTGTCCGTACTTCTTTCTCTCGACCATTCTGGGATCGCGGGTTAAAAGTCCGCCGGATCTCAAGGCTTCGTGGTTGCTAGGATCTACCTGGGCAAGAGCCCTGGAAAGACCGTGAGCACAGGCACCGGCCTGGCCATTGACGCCGCCACCCACTACGGTCATGAGCACGTCGTACTTATTCTCGCTGGAAGTGACGATAAGAGGCTTCATCACCTTGGCGGCCAATTCAGCAACCTTGAAGTACTTGGTTGCTTCAATATCGTTAACCATGATCTTGCCAGTCCCCTCGCGGAGAAAGACTCGAGCGATGGCACACTTTCTTCTTCCGGTTCCGATTCCAAGATTCCTGACCATTACTCTCCCCTTCCCTTACAGATCGATTGCGATGGGCGCCTGGGCGCTGTGTGGATGCTCGGACCCTGCGTAGATTTTCACGTTCTTGTAGAGTTTCCTGCCCAGGGGGCCCTTGGGCAGCATGCCGCGAACAGCCAACTCCAAGGGAGCTACGGGGTTGTTCTGAGCAAGCTCGGTGAAAGTGAAATCCTTAAGCCCGCCAGCATAGCCGGAGTGCCTGTAATACATCTTGTTCTGCCGCTTCCTGCCGGTAAGAGCTACCTTTTCGGCGTTGACTACAATGACGTAATCGCCGGTTTCCTGGCTGGGCGTGAAGGTGGGCTTGTTTTTGCCACGCAGCATGCTGGCTACCTTGACTGCGACGCGGCCCATGGGCTTGCCTTCGGCGTCGATGAGGTACCACTTGCGATCAGCGGTGGCGGAGGTAACGAAAATAGTCTTCATCAATGTATACCTTTACCTTGTAACAGCAATCTACGAAAATGCGCGTGGCATAATCCCATATAAGCTGGAATGTGTCAAGCGCTTTATATACGGACAAAACCCCTCCGGCGAAATGCCAACAAAGGATAGGCCGTGGAGCCGCACTAGCGCTGCTTAGTCTTTTTTCTCACTATCACCCTTGGAGGATCCAGAGGCTTCCTCTTCAGATTTCTTCTCGGCGAGCTCTTCTTCTTTCTCTTCCTTTTCGGCTTCGCGCTTGTCCTTGATATCGGCCACACCTATGAGAATGGCGACTACTCCTACCAGGACTGCGATAACGGGTATAGAACCTCTTAAGAATGCCAGGACATCGGCCCACCAGCCGATGAAAGGAAGACAAAGAACGACAGCAACTACAACAAGGGCTATTCCAACTGCAAGGGCTACCATATTCAATGCTCCTTAGTTTTAGCAGATCTGCGGGTGTATAAAGACCCGATGCGTTGGAAATTATAACAGCACTCCAGCACTTTCGCAATAAGCGCAGTTGCGTCACTCGCTTCCTTCCGGCTATAACCTAAGCCTATGATCCCTTTATCTGCGCTCCTTTTGTATAAACGTTCACTGGCCCGGCTCGTATCCTACAGCGATGGCAAGCTTGTGGTAGAGGTGGAAGGCGGAGAGCAGAAAAAACTCAGGGAGAAGGATGTCCTCCTCTTGCATCCCGGTCCGGCGAACAAGATCCCTGCACATCAACCCCAAGGTGATTTCGAAACGGCCCACGCCATGCTCATCGGAGATCAGGAGGGATCGGGGACTCCTCTGGAATGGAAGGAATTCTCGGAATTGGTATTCGGTGACTATAGCGTTGAGACAGCCGCAGCTTGTGCCCTGGAGGCCCTGGAAGGCCGACGATTTGCCCTGGGCGACAAGGGGCCTTTCCCCTTAGGCTGTGCTGAAATAGAGCGAAGCAGAAAAAAAGAAGAAGAGCGACTCAATGCCGAAACCAGGCGAAGGGCTTTTATCGAAACCCTGGTATCGGCAATACGAAATAAAAGTGAGCGTACGGTAAGTAGGAGTCAAGAAAATTCCTCATTCATTGCCGAACTGGAAAGCTTCGCCCTGGGAAAGCAAGAGCGCTGCACCCTGGCTGCCGAGGCGGGCATTGCAGAGACACAGGAGGCTGTGCACAAGGCCCTGGTGGATTCAGGGCTTTGGGAACCCTATTACAACCCCTGGCCTGCCAGAGCCAAGGCCCTGCTTCATCCTCCCCGCCTCGCCTTCCCCACAACCGAATTAGCCCAAGGCAGGCTGCCAAGAAAGAATCTCTGCCACCTTCGCTCCCTGGCCATCGATAATGCCTGGTCTAAAGATCCGGATGACGCCATAGGTTTTGATAATGGTACTATCTGGGTCCATGTGGCAGACCCGGCTGCTTTTTTCGGCCCCAACTCCGACTTAGACGAAGAAGCCCTCAACCGAGGTGCCACTCTGTATTTGCCGGAACGCACAATACCCATGCTACCCCCCGAGGCCGTGGAGATAGCAGCGCTTGGACTTTCAGAGGAATCTACCGCTCTTTCCTTCGGTATTAAAATTTCTGAGCAGGGGACGATCGAAGAAACTACAATAGTTCCCAGCCTCGTGCGGGTAACAAGAATGAACTACGCCGAGGCGGATGAACTTCTCAAGACCGGCGATGCACTCCTCGTAGCCCTGGATGAGTTAGCCCAACAACGTCATGCTCGCCGCTGTGCCAATGGGGCTGTGGACATTGATTTACCGGAAACGAGTATACGAATTACCGAAAACATCCCGGCCTTTTTCCCCATAGCCCCTGCCAGATCCTCAGAAATAGTACGTGAAATGATGCTCTTGGCAGGCGAAGCGGCTGCCCGCTGGGCCAGGGAGAGAAGTATTCCCTTTGTCTACTCCAGTCAGGAACCCCCGCAGCTTTCAGCGACCACCAAGCTCTGCAATGAGGGGACTGCTGTCCTTTCAGAGCAGTATCTGCGGCGCAAAGGAATGCGGGCGAGCATAACCGGTACCGAGGCTCTGGCCCACAGGGGGCTCGGTCTTTCCTTCTACAGCCAGGTGACCAGCCCTCTACGCAGATACCAGGATCTGCTGGCGCACTATCAGATCAGGGCCTGGCTGGCTGGGCAATGTACCGCAGGAGAGCTTCCTGGCGAGCCTGTCTACACTTTTCTTTCCTCAAACGAGGTATCTCGCCGCTGTATTGTGGCCGCCCAAGGGGCTTCCTGTACTCGGCAGGCCGAGCGGGACTCCCGGCTCCACTGGATTTGCCGGCATTTCCAGGTAAATCCAGGATCTATTGTAAGGGCTGTCGTTTTGGAAACAAGGGAAAGGGATGCCTGGGTACTCATCCCCGAACTAGGCTATGAATGCTCAATACCAAACCGTCCCGCCCTGGAATTGGATCAATGGGTAAACCTTAAAGCCCTGGCCGCCTATCCAGCTACCCTTACAATAAGCTTCGAGCGCGCCGATTGACCTGAATCGCCGCTCTACCTATGCTTGACGGAAGCATTATGGAACACAAGGGCTTGCGACTTTCCGCTGTACTCTCTATAGAACTACCGGAGCTCGGGCTTTCGGGCACCACAGGCACCACATCCAGGCTCCTGGAGGAATCCCGGCTCGTCATCGGTCTCATTCTCGCCGAACACGGGGGTGAACTGGTCAAATCGATAGGCGATAGCAGCCTTGCGGTCTTTTCCACCTGCAAGCAGGCCGTCGATGCCGCCCTTGCCATGGCCGAAGCCCTCCCCGCTCTGGCCACAAAGCTCTCCACAGAAGGCCGACTCCTCACTCCCCGCATGGGTATCCATGTGGGCGATGTGGCCTACTATGAAAAAAACATTTTCGGACCTACGGTGGACAGCGCGGAAGCCCTACGCTCGGCCATTCAGCCAGGCAAGCTCTGTATTTCAGGGGAAGTGCTCTCGTTTTTAAAAGATAGCACCGCCTTGGAAGTCGAACCCCTGCCCGAGGAAGATCTCAGAGGCCTCCCTCAGGGTATCAAGGCTTATACCCTCGCAAAGAGTATTCCCGAGGGTAGCGTAAACCCGCAGCAAGAAAGAGTGGCTAGCCTCGATGAAATACGCCGGGCGATTCTGGATGAAATAAAGAAGCAAGGCCGCAGGCTCAGTGTCGATGAGGCGAGATCCCAATTCGGTTGGTATGGGCTCGAAGCCATGGAGGTAATCGCCTCTCTAGCCGATGCCGGTATCTTAGTGGGTAAGAGGACTCCCTCCAGAGTAAGTGGAACCGGAGCTTATACAGATAGACGTGATTATAACGAAACACAGGGCAATTTCGGTACTGAGGGAAGCCAGTCTTCCCAAGGCATTTCCTCATCGGCACTGGCAGGAGAAATAGGAAAAAGCATAGAGTCGGCAGTTCATCTAATTGTCAAAGAAATAGAAAAAGCAGTGGAAACCAAGGCCAAGCAGCCAGCCCGCCGACCCCGGGACAAGAAGAATTCTAAAGCCGTTGCTCCCAATGGAGCTATTGAACGATACAGGAAGGAAATAACTACTAAAGCAGATAAGCAAAGAAAGGGCCTGGCAGGAAACTTGATTGCATTTCTGGTTATCAACGCAGGACTGTGGTTTCTTAATATTAACGTAGCCCGAGGTTTTGCCTGGGCTCCCATAGTCTCCACATTCTGGGGTTTCGGGCTTTTGGAGAATATTTTTTCTGCCTGGAGGCTGGGCAAGCAGGCCAGGGAGACAGAAGCCCTTCCCGACCTGGATGATGAAAAGACCAAAGAACTCAAGGAAATTCACAAGGCTAAAAGCTCGGTATCGAGCCACTTTTTCAGCACTCTCAGCATATCAGCGGGTCTTACCGTTATAAATATGGCTACTGAAAGCTCTGATCCATGGCATTTGATCCCTATTGGTGTCCTATCCCTCATCTATGTGATTCATCTGTTTTCCTACCTCACTGTATGGCCAGCCAAGGCGCGGTGGTTTTTTGCGAGCCTGGGGGTTAGGCGAAACAAAAAAAGCCTGGAGGAAGCCCGTGCGAGGCGACAGTCCACCACTACCGATTTAGGCGGTTATGCCGATCTGTATAGAGGCGCCGAGGAATCGGTAGCTGAAATAGAAGCGGGACTTGTCGACTACGATGCCCAGTTCAGAGAGGACATGAAGCCCCAGCTCAAGGACTATCTCGGTCAGGTTCTTCTTTTAGCCAAGACGGCCAACGAGTTGGACTCGATCATTGGACAAATACCCGTAGAAGCGCTTCAGAAAGACAAGGCGACGCTTACAGCCAAGCTTGAAAAAGCCAGCCCGGGGATGAGGACGGAATACCAGGAAAGCATAAAAGAAGTGCAGACCCAGGAGGAGTCCTTCAAGGCCTTGGCGGAACAGCGGGAACTTATAGATTTGCGCCTTCGCTCATCGGTGAACCAACTCCAGCAGCTTAAGCTCGAACTTGCCAAGGCCAAGGCGGCCGACGTGGGTATGGATGCGTTACTTCCCCAATCTCTTCTTTCCTCGGTAAAAACCCGTTCCCAGGAGCTCTCCAATTACATAGATGACTTGAAAAAAGGCCATCTAGAAGCCCTGGTCGACCCCTTCGAGGAACTGGAGCGCAGATTCAAGGATCAGCCCTTGGTTCAAGGCAATAACGAGGTAACCGAAGAAAAGCTTTTAAAATAACTGCCTGTCAACGACCTGCAAGCCGCCATACCTCGCCCATGGACTTGTCGGTGCCCGAGTTGTCGATGTATATGCCAGGAAGCCTCAACGGATATTTCTCGCTCAAGAGGGGAACCCTGCGGTCAGAGGTGCGCAAGGCCTTATAGCCGAAGCCAGCAGCTAGGGCTTCTATGTCCTTCCTGCCTGCCCCCGAGCCATAGGGAAGCGCAAATATATCCACCTTGAGCCCAATCTTTTCTTCGAGTATCTGTTTGGATTGGGAAAGTTCCTGTATAAGAGTGTCCCGATCTACTTCACCCATGGCTACATGGTTTATTCCATGAGAACCCATGGTAAAAATTCTCTCTCCAGATGTATTGGTATAGGCGGCTATATCCCGTATCTGCTCCCAATTCATGTAGCCCACCTCTCCCACCGACCCGGTTATGATAAAAAAAGTAGCCTTTATGTCGTATTCACGCAGAAGGGGGTAAGCAATACCGTACATTGAAAGATCGCCGTCGTCGAAGGTGATGATGGCTGCGTCGCGGTTTAGCTCCAGTTCGCCTCGCTGTATGGCTAGAAGCTGTTTAAAATCGATAATCTCAAAGCGCTTGCGAATAAATACCAGGTCGTGCTCAAAATTGTAGATGTCCCTATTGTACTCGCCCCCGGTTCTTCCGTAGACAAGATTATGGTACATGAGAATAACCAGTTTGGGATCTTCTCTTACTGGCAAATCCTGGTTCTTGAGTTCTTGGTCCTGAACGGTCATTGCCTTCAGCCCTGGGCTCGATCCTGCCTGGCTCCAATAACGTACGTTATCCGAGGCGCTGGTTTCAGATGGTTTTTCAGCTGTTGCACAGGAGAGAAAAAGACCCGTAGCTATGGCAAGGCATAATCCAAGAAGTATATTGGCATGTCGTCTCATTCCACTCTCCCGCACTTTTAACGAATATGGTGCATATTATCACCGAATACCAGCTGAAGCTACGGGGACTATAAATGCTCTAAGACCTCTGTACTGAAGTACTCGCCTTTGTGCAGCGAGTATGGAGACGGAAAACGGCAAATCAACCGTTTAAATGAAAAGCACCGAGCCATCCGGAAATCGGTTCCGGTTGACTCGGTGCTTCATGCCCAAATGCGCCTTCCCTACACAGGCATCTGATTCAGAGAACCTCCGGCGCAGGGGACGCTTTCAGTTG
>CAZHFN010000065.1:0-7948 GCA_964531105.1 uncultured Treponema sp.
GCGAAGTGCTTGAGAAACTCGATAGGCAGAGGGAATACGATAGTGGAGTTTTTCTCTACCGCGATTTCAGAAAGAGTCTGAAGATAGCGAAGCTGTATCGAAGAAGGGGCCTGCGCCATTACCGTGGCGGCCTGAGCCAGCTTTTCCGATGCCTGGAGCTCGCCTTCCGCCGCAATGACCTTAGCCCGGCGCTCTCGCTCAGCCTCGGCCTGCCTGGCCATGGCTCGCTTCATGGTCTCGGCCAGCTCCACGGCCTTTATTTCCACCGCAGTCACCTTGATGCCCCAGGGATCCGTGGCTACATCCAGAAGCTCCCTGAGTATTTGGCCCAGTTCGGCCCGCTTGGCGAGCATCTCGTCCAGTTCATGCTGACCTAAGACTGAACGCAGGATTGTCTGGGCCAGGAGGCTCGTGCTCTTGGTATAATCGGCGACCTTGTTGACCGCCAGGGTGGGATCTAGGACATTGAAGTAGACCACCGCATCCACGACCACGGGTACATTGTCTCGGGTGATCACTTCCTGCTTGGCCACGTCGATGGTGAAGGTTCGCATGTCCACCTTGCGCATCACGTCCAGGCCGAAGGGCAGGATGAGGTTGAAGCCTGGGCCTACCACGGCCATCATGCGGCCTAGCCTGAAAAGTACGCCTCGCTGATATTCATTGATGATGCGCATCATGGGCACCATGATCAGTACTGGTAGGGCGAAGATCGATGCAGCGAGAGGTTCTTCCCAGCGAGCCAGCATTAAACCCAGTACCGCCCAGGCAATTCCCAGGGCGAGTAAAAGAAAGAATACGGGTTTTTGCTTTCGCAGTATGGCGACCAGGGCGAAACCCAGCCACCAGAGACATCCCACAATGAAGAGCGTGTAGAATATCGACATTACGCGCCTCCTTTTAGTACAATATAGCGACTCCTTTCTTTACTGTCACGTCGATAATTCCTTATTTTATGTGAATGGAGGAACCCAATGCCATTTTCTGACAACCTGAAATCATTTCTTGAAAAAACCTTCGATGGATCCAAGGACTTTTTAAATAAGGCTGGGGCCCAGGCCCAGACCTGGGGTGAGATGGGCAAGCTGAGGATAGAAATCCTTCGTCTGCGGCAGAAGGCTCAATCCCTCACTTCCAAGCTGGGGGCCAATGTCTACGAACTCCTAGTGGAAAAGGGCGAGCCCATGATCGGAGCCAGCTCGGAGGGCATCGTTGAGCTTTTAAACCAACTTAAAAGCGTGGAGCGGGAGATTACCGAAAAGGAATCGGCCTTTAGGCTGGCCGGCGGCAAGGATGCCGATCTAGACGGCGACGGCAGGCCGGGATGATTCCTTCCCCCCAGGCCGTCCTCTTTGACCTGGACGGAACACTCGCCGATACAATCGATGACCTGGGCGGGGCATTCAATGCTGTGCTTAAATCCCACGGATACCCCATCTTTCCCGTGGAGAGCTATAAGACCATGGTGGGTAATGGCTTTCTCGCCCTTACCCGCAAGGCCTTGCCGCCTGAGGCGGCAACGGATGATACCCTGGTCGAACGCATCAACGCTGAGGCCGAAGCACTCTACTCCAAACATTTTCTGGATCTCACTCGCCCCTTTCCGGGAGTTCCGGAACTTCTGGCGACTTTGGGCAAAAAAGACATAGTCCTGGCAGTGCTCTCCAACAAGCCGGACAGAATGGTGAAAACCATTGTGCGCTCCCTTTTTCCATCGATAGGTTTTATCGCCACCGATGGTAACAAGCCCAACATGCCCCACAAGCCAGATCCCAGCGCAGCCCTGTCCATCGCTTCGAAATCGGGGATTCCCGCCGGTAATTGGGCCTTTGTGGGCGATTCGGGAGTGGACATGAAAACAGCCTGCGCCGCGGGCATGCTGCCCTGCGCTGCCCTTTGGGGGTACCGCGGCCGGCAGGAACTGGAGGAAGGTGGCGCCAAAGTACTGCTGCACGATCCAGAGGACCTGATCTCCCGGTTCTGAAACCCTGTATAGAAGCCTTTGATTGCGCAAATTTCGATGAACATTTATACTCATTCCAGGCTTGTGCGGATAATTGCCAAACCTCATTGAAAAAGGAGCCAAAAAATGGAAATGTCAGCCCTTATAGCCCGAGCCCAGGAGTATGCGAAAGAGGAAAAAGATCAGGGCTTTGCCCAGGAAGTTAAGGATCTTTTGGCCAAAGGCGATACGAAGGAACTGGAAGATCGTTTTTACAGGGACCTGGAATTCGGCACTGGAGGCTTGAGGGGCATTATAGGCGGAGGCTTTAACCGCATGAACACCCTGGTGATTACCAGGGCGACCCAGGGCCTCTGCGACTATATCAAGGGACAATTTCCAGAGAAGGCCTTGTCGGCGTGCATAGCCCATGATTCCAGGCGCCGATCTTCCGACTTCGCCTTGGCGACTGCCTGCGTTTTTGCCGCCAACGGCATAAAAACCTATCTTTTCCCCTCCCTGCGCCCCACGCCGGAGCTCTCCTTCGCCATCCGTGCGCTCCATGCCGACACGGGAGTAGTCGTCACCGCTAGCCACAATCCGCCCCAGTACAACGGCTACAAGGCCTACTGGAATGACGGTTCCCAAGTAGTGCCCCCCCATGACGAAGGCATTATCCAAAAGGTCCAATCAGTACCCAAGGTAGCCATCATGAGCAAGGAAGAAGCCCTCAAGAAGGGACTTCTCGTCATACTGGATACTTCGATAGACGAGGCCTATGTAGCCATGGTCAAATCCCGGCTATTACGCCCTGAGCTCATAGCCAAGACAGCTAAGAACGCGAAAATTGTCTACACTCCCCTCCATGGGACTGGCGCCATGCTCTTTGAGCGCATCATGGGCGATCTCGGCCTCGAGGTCCTCACCGTTCCCGAGCAGCGGGAGCCCGATGGCGAGTTCCCCACCGTTTCTTTTCCCAACCCCGAAGAGCCCGCGGCGCTCAAGTTGGCCATAGAATTAGGCACCAGGGTTAAAGCCGATGTGGTCATGGCCACCGATCCAGACGCCGACAGGTTGGGCATCGCGGTACCCGACAAGAATGGCGACTACATACTTGTAACGGGTAATCAGCTGGGCTCACTCCATTTGGATTACATTCTCTCCTCCCTGGCTGAACAGGGAAGGCTTCCTCCCAAGCCCTACTGCATCAAAACCGTGGTGACCACCGACCTTCAGCGATCCATAGCGGCTAAGTACGGGGTGGAATGTCATGACTGCCTCACGGGATTCAAGTGGATAGCCGATCTCATGCGTCAGTTCGAAGCCCAGGGCAAGGATTTTATCTACGCCACCGAGGAAAGTTACGGCCATCTCATAGAAACCGAGGTGCGGGACAAGGACGGCATTTCTGCCGCAGCCATTACCGCCGAAATGACGCTATACTGGCGCAGCAAGGGCATGAGCCTTCTGGACAGGCTCGAAGCCCTGTATAGGGAGTTCGGCTACCACGAAGAACGAGGCATAAGCAAATATTTCCAGGGCCCCGAAGGTATGAAGATTATGAGCGGCATCATGGCGGCCTACAGGGCTAAACAGCCCATCGCCCTGGGAGGAATCCCGGTGGTGAGCGTTAGGGATATCAAGACCGGTCTGGAATGGAAAACCGGCAGTAGGGACACAAAAAAAATCGATCTGCCTGAAAGCGATGTGCTCCAGTGGAGCCTGAGGGACGGAACCCTCGTAACGGTACGCCCATCGGGCACCGAGCCCAAGATCAAGTTCTACATCCTCTGTAAAACCGAGGCTGGAAAAGACGGCCTGGACCTAGCTAAAGCCCAGACCAAGGAAAAGATCAGAGCCATAGAAGCGGATATCAAGAAGGTAATAGGCTAGAAGAAATGCCAGACTATCAGGCAGGTTCACCGCTTTGGTCCCGGTTCTTAAACTCTAGGCAAGCACCTTCGCAACCCGAGCCACAGAAGGGCTGTTCCCTCCCCCTGCAGTGGGAGAAGCGGAGCTATGCCGCCATCGATGTGGAAACCACTGGCCTGGAATCTTTCCGTGACAGGGTTATAGAGATAGGTGTGCAGCTTTTCAGCTTCGATCCCGAGGGAGCCTTGGTAGAAGGGGAGTCCTGGTCCAGCCTCATCAATCCCGGTATAGCTATTCCCGCATCGGCCACGGCCATCCATGGTATTACGGATTTGGAAATCTCAGGCGCTCCCTTCTTTTCGGAAATCCGGGAAATGTTGGACTCTCTCCTCGATTCCCGAGTGGCCGTGGCTCATAACGCGAGCTTTGATACTGGCTTTATCGATGCGGAATACAGGCGTATTGGAGTGGCAAGCCCCTTCGGGGAAGTGGCGGATAGCCTGTCTCTTTTACGACAAGCATCGCCCAACATGCTCTCCTACAGCCTGGGCAAGGCCGCCTTCATTCTGGGTATTGAACGAGGCGTATCCCACCGCGCCCTGGACGATGCTAAAACCTCCATGAGGATATATGCCCATTGCGCCAGAATTCTGGCTGGTGTTTGTCCATGAGAGGAGCCGAAGCATGAGAAGGCTCCTGGACTATTTTGTATCCCTGGCACCTAATGCCAGACGTTTATTTCTTCTTATCGCGGGACTCCTGGTGCTCTTTGGGGCTGTTTTTCTCTTCACCCTTTCGGCAGGCGCCAGGAGCCAGAATGATACTGCGGCAGTTCCAACTCCCAGCCCCGACATGGAAGCGCTCTGGAAATCCATAGAGACGGATGGTCTGGAATCAATACTCGCCTCCCTGGACAAGACTCAAATTAAACAGCTCGTATCCAGATCGGGGATGGAAAAGCTGGAGCCTTCCGGCGCGAAAAAACTAGGCCAAGCCCTGATTGAGAGAGCCATCCTAGCCGGAAAAAGTCCGGAGCGGCAGATCGCCTCGGTGCTGCCTTCCACTTCGGGGGTGCTGGCAATGCTAGCCAGGGACAGGGACGTGGATGACTATCTAGAGCATGCATCCGAGGAAGGCCCTGCGGGCAACTACTACCAGCATGTGGTCGACCTGGTTCCCTCCATGAAGCCCCTAAGGAGCCGGTACGAAGGGCTTCTGGAAGGCTTTACCGTAGGGCTCGACGCAGTCGGACGAAAAAAGAATGCCCTCGATATATCCAAAGATGCGGCCCTTTATAAGAGCGGAGTCACTTTACCCAGGCAGTCTTCTAAACCCAGGGAATCGGAATACGATTACTCCCACACCTTCGCCCTGGACATCTTTCTACAAGACGTGGAAACACTCCCTATAAGCGGCTTGGAGAAAGGCCCCCTCCTCTTCTCCCTCACCGATTCCATTGTTTTGGCCACCAGTTCCAACTGGAGGGGCGGAGAGGAATTGTCGGAGTATCATTCCGGAGGAATAACCCCCAAGGCTGGGAACGGCGTAATACTCTATTCCCCTGGTCAGCGTAGGTACTATCTGTACTTTCATCTGTACGATGTGTCGGTGAGTCCCGGCGACTACCTACCTGCAGGCTATCCGCTAGGGCGGGGAGGCAACACGGGGGTCAATGCCCGGAAGCCAGGCCATGGCGAGCACCTTCATCTGGAGATCTATGAGGCTGCTCAGTCCCGATTTCTTAAAAACTACGAAATAGCCCGAATCGTTTTCCGCTAAACAGCCACACTTTTACTTCGTCCTTCTCTTTCAGAGCGCTTCACCTTCAGAGCCCTTCTCAAGGTACGTGGCAGCGGGTAAAATTCTTTTAATGCGTGAATCTACAAAGTCCCGGTTGATCCTCGCGGGGGATATAGGCGGTACCAATACAAATTTGGCCCTGGTGCAGTATTCTCTTGGTGCCTTCACAATCATCCATTCCCTGCGTTTTTCTACAAAAAAAGAAGTCTCCCTGATACAGCCCATAACCAGGCTGCTCGCTTCGGCCAGGGAAAATGGGATAGATGCAAACCCCGAACTCTGCTGCATTTCCGGGGCAGGCCCCGTCCAGGGCGACAGGATCCAGCTAACCAACGCTTCCTTGGTCATTTCTGCCACCGAAGTGGAGAAATATTTAGGTATTCCCGTGCGACTCATCAATGATTTCTCAGCCATTTCCTACGCAGTCGCCCTTCTAGATCCCTTAGATTCGCGGCAGATAACCAGACTTCCCCATTGTGACGGAACCCAGCCTGACCTGCCTAAGGAAGGCCTTGCCCTCGTTGTGGGTGCTGGTACCGGCCTGGGAGTCGGATTCCTCCATAAAAGAGGCGACGGAAGTTGCCTAGCCTTCCCCAGCGAGGGTGGCCACTCGGAACTCCCTTGCTGGGACGAGCTCAGCTACGCCTACCACCGCTGGCTTATGTCCAAACTGGGCACAGAGCCAGGCATCGAGCTGGCAGCTTCAGGCCAAGGCATAGCTTCGATTTTTTCATTTCTCTGCGATACATCGTTTCAGCCCTCCATGGCCCTGCACTACAGGCTCGATAACCTGCCGGAACCGCGGCCAACAACTGCCGAGGCGGCCATACTAGCCCTGCCCGATCAGGACAAGCCTTCAGGGATAGCCGAAGCCATGGATACACTGCCCCGCTGCAGGCTGGCCATGGAGGTTTTTGCCCGCTATTACGCCGCCAAGGTGTCCAGTCTCGCGACAATTTTCATGCCCACTGCAGGTATATATCTAGCGGGTGGCATTTCTTCACGGCACGAGGCCTTCCTCATGGAGGACTACCGGTTCATGCGTATTTTTGAGCGCAATTACTCGGCCCACATGAGGAATTTCCTTACCACCCTTCCGGTCATGATTGTGAGGGATTACTCCATCTCCCTGATTGGCGCCGCCAACGCAGCAGTCCAGCTTGCGGTATAAGCCCCATGAATGACATTAGTGCGGCGCTTAAAGCCGACATGGAGCGCAAAGGCGTTAACCTACCCTTGAGTCTCGAAATACTGCGGAGAGTCAACTCCACCGCCTATGGGGAAGCTACGCCACGAGGAATAAAAGGCTTGCCCGAAACCGCCAGCCCGAGGATTCTCGCCTTTGATGATCTAGCTGCCCAACCCGGGCACGCGGTGCTCCAGCTAGGGCTGGACGAGGCCACGGCCAGGCTTTCGGATTTCGGTCTAGCGCTTCCTTCTTCGGTGGCGCGGACAGAAAGCCTGGGCTCTGGCAGGCAAGTTTTTTTCACCATCCAGGATCTACGAAGCCTGGGTAAGGCCTTACTACCTTTCACCGCCTATGGGGTCTTGAACGGTGGCTCGGCTACCAGTTACGCCGACGAAAAGAAGAATCTCGGCTTAGGCAAGGCTGTCTTTGAAATCGTGTATAAAGACTTTGCCCGCCTGGCACCAACCTGCAAGGGGCTACCCAAGGGCTGCAGCCCTGCATTTATCAACCCAGACGGAAGCCCTGGACCTTCATTCCTAGAACTTAAAATGCGCTATCGCCTCCTGGCCGCTCGCAGCGTTCCCAGGGGGGAGAGAGGGAGAGATTTTCTCCCCCTCTACCAGATGACCAGTGATTCCACCCATCTACTTCTTGATGAGCACTATAGAACTGCTTCGGCTTCTGAATTTATCGCTCCCCTGGCCAAAAACCTAGATTTGGAACCCGCATCCTGGAAAAGCGGGATTCAACCCCTTATCTGCGCCTACACCCATTCTTCAGGAGGCCTACCCCGCAGAATTTTTAACAAGGCCTATGGCAAAACCGACACCTGCCTTCCTCTCCCTGGAGGCCACGGCCAATGCTTCATGGTTCTTGCCGATATATTCACTTCCTTGCGGGAGTCGGGAGTTCGCTACGCATGCTTGGGGAATGTGGATAATCTGGGCTATACCGTGGATCCAGCGGAACTGGCTGCCATGGCCCTCCAAGGCTCGCCTGCTGGCTTCGAATTCTCCAAGCGCAGCCAAATGGACCTCAAGGGTGGAGTTTTAGTGGAGCGAGAGAATGGCAGCTGGACTGTAGCCGACATAGGCCCGGCTATAGCCTTCGAAGAGCTCCTGGCTATGGAGAGGAAGGGAATGCCC
>CAZHFN010000066.1:0-7679 GCA_964531105.1 uncultured Treponema sp.
TTTCCTTGCGGAAAGACCCTGCGGCCGCCGCCTAAGCCTTGTCAGACCGCGCCGAAGAGGAAGGCGAGGACAAAGAGGGCAATGGTCTCGCAGAGGCCTACCACGATAAGGTAGTTGGAGTAGCCCTTTCCCGTTTCTGTGAAGGCATCGCAGCCCGCTGCGGCGGCCTTGCCCTGGGCGTAGGCCGACATGCCGATCGCCAGGCCGCCGGCGATGCCGGCGGCAATCACAAAGAATGGATCTACGGTTGAAACCAGCATTCTGCTCATGAGAATAAAGCCGTAGATTGTTTGCGTGAGGGGAGCTCCCGCGAAGGCAACCAGGAGGAAGGATGCCGGCTTGTTGGTCATGTACGAATGCTTCCAGGCCCCGATGGCTGCCTGGCCGGCGATACCCGCGCCAATAGCGGAACCGGTGGCCGAGAGTCCGAGGGCGCAGGCGGCGCCGATCATTGCGAAATTCATGTTCTCACTCCTGTGTATCAGTTTCCCCGGATATTTCACGGAGTGGATCATAGGCATAGCCCGACCATTCCATGCCGAGGTGACTGGAAAACTCCAGCATATTGAGCCGCACTCCATGCACCAGCACGGAGAGGACTGTCATAAGGAAATTGAGACCGTGTCCGGCGAGTATGAGCCCCAAAGAGGCTACTAAGCCCACGATAAAAGCCAGAAGGCGTCCCGCCGGGGCACCTATCATGTTGGTCACCATGCCATTCACTGTTTGGGAAATGGCCACACCAGCCAAAGACACTGCCCAGAGACGAATGTAGGAGACAATATCGGCAAATACGCTTACAGTCCCCAGGAAAGTGGGAATAATGCCCTTTAAGCCTTCGAGAATGCTCGACCCCAGCTTCCCATTCCATGCGCCAAAGGCAAGCACCGCTAAAAAGCCTCCGCCTATGAGGAGGAGAGCTGAAGTGCCCAGGGGAAATCGGGATGAATCCACCACCAGGTTGAGCACAGCATTGAACATGCCTATTACAAGAGCAAGGGAACCAACCTGGGCAATAAACTTAGGATTAGGAAAATCCCTCTTGATATTTTTAAGGTGGGCAATGGCCAGTTGTACTGCGCCAATAATAAAGCAGAATATTTTTATATTCGTCCCCGAATCGGGGTTGGCTGCCGAGAACGCGGGTACTATACCGACACGCAGAATGCCGGGAAGGCTTTCCACCGGCAAGGCAAACCAGCTGCCGGTCAACAAGCCCCAGAGCATCGTGCTCCCAGAGAGGAGGAAGAGAAGCTTGGTAAAATCCGAAAGAGGCTTTTTTTTCTTTAAGGACGAGAAAGCGGCTGCAAGGGCTCCTGCGAACATTAGGAAGCCATACCCTCCATCCCCGAATATCATGGCAAAAAAGAGCGCGAAGAATATTAGGAACCATGGAGAGATATCGTATTCCCTGTAGCCGGGGACTGTGCCTAGAAAATCGAAAACCGGCTGTATGATTCGAATAGCCTTGGGGTTTTCAATCTTGGTGGGCGGGAGCTCTTCTGGGCTTGGATCGTCTAGCATAAGTGCCCAGCTGCGTGCCTTGGCTTCGGCTTTGAGTCTTTCGCAGTCCTTGGCGGGCACAAAGCCTGAAAAATAACAGAGCTTTTCATGGGCAGGCATACCGGAACGAAGACGCTCCAGCGACAAGGCGGCCTCCAGCCTTTCCATCTCTGCATCGATACTCTTCACTCCCGAAGCCTGTTCAGCCAGGGTTTTCTGAAGCGTAATGAGCTCTTCTTCCAAGCTGGCTGCTTCCATTTTTATCTGCGACAGACTAGTGAGGGGAACCTTGAATTCCTCCCAGCCTTCGGGCAGTGCAGCTTCGTCTAAAAGGACAAAACGCCGTTTGCCCCGGGGAGATGGTAGAGGAATATACCTCAAATCTTGGCCAAGGCTTCCACTCAATTTGGCGCTGCACTCCACAAGTCTGAGAACCAGCCCCTGGGAACGCAGTGAATGGAGCAGCTCCGGAGAAAAGTCTCCCCAAGATGAAATACGCTCCGCTTCCTTCCGCAGGCTTGCCAGCCTGTCTTTGCGGGTTTGCAGCTCCGTCTGGGTGGAAAGTGTCCGGGCTATAAGCTCCTTGGGATTATCTGTACCTCCGGAGCGCTGTTTGACGTTTTTATCCTTGCTGGAAATCAGGATTGATCTGGCGGAAGCTGCCTTCTTGAGCTCCGATTCAAGATTCGCACAGCTGTCTCCGCTGCTCTGGAAACGCTCCACATGGGCGATACCCAGTTTTCTGAGCTGAAGCGGCGCAGCATGCCTTTCCCTGTCCAAAATAACGAGGAAGAACTTCTTCATGGCTGCTATCATGCGCGCTGCCCCTCAACCTTTCGTTTCGACATCTTGCCTCTGACCACCTGGGCTGTTTGTTGGTCTCCTAGATATATGCCTATCCGCTTTATCGCGGTTCTTGTTTCTGGAATTTTGACTTTTTCAAAAAGATTCACCCTCTGGGTCGTGATGCGAAGCTCGTTGAAGAGCAGGTCTCTTTCCTTTTCCACGATGGTGTATTCCGCATGAACCGAGAGAATTCTCTTCATGACTTCCACGCCCTTGTCTATCCAGAGAGGTTTCGCATAGAGGTCGTACTCGGCAGCCTGGAACTCCAAGGATTCGAATGTGGGTATGACCACGCCGGCGATGTTGGTCTCGGAGCTTCTTATGCCCTGGATGGAAAGAATAGATGCGCCCTCTTGGGTTCTCATCGCGTCTTCTTCCGCAAAAACTGCAATCCAGGGTGCGATTTCGGCTTCCATGGAGTCTATGCTGGCCCTTAGTTGGGCTAGCCTGGCCTCTACCGCCCGTATCTCCATCTGCAACTGCTGCTTCTTGAGCTGGAGCGTCGGAAGATAGCGAATATACATTTTGAGAGAATCCTTGAGTTTCTTCTGCTCATTCTTAGTAAGCTTTATCTTGGCCACTTTGCTCTCTCCGATTCTCTTATGCCATCATCAGCCGGCGGCTGCTTCGCTGGGGGCGTTCTTGGGCCAGAATTTCTGTATGAGCTCGCTCCGCAATCCCGTTTCCCGGGGTTCGAAGCAAGTAGCGAGTATTTTCCAGCCTTCGTCCAGGGCTTTTTCCAGGGGGATGTTTACCGAGAGATCCATCATTCTGGACTCGAAGAACTCCCCATACTTCAGAAGTTTTCTATCCCAGGCAGACATCTGGAAACCCATGGACTTTTTCTCCAAGGTGTCGCGGTAGGCGGAGAATAGCTTGATCATGCCGTCCATAATTGCTCTGTGATCTTCCCTGGTCTTGCCGTTGACCAACTGCTTGAGCCGGGACAGGGAGCCGAAGGGCTCTATTCGTCCGCCATGAAGGTAGAACTGACCCTCAGTGATGTAGCCGGTATTATCCGGAATGGGATGGGTTACGTCGTCGCCCGGCATGGTGGTTACCGCCAGGGTGGTGATGGAACCGGCACCGTCGAAATCCACCGCCTTTTCATAGCGCGAGGCTAGCTGGGAGTAGAGGTCGCCAGGATATCCACGGTTGGAGGGCACCTGCTCCTGGGTAATAGAAATTTCCTTCAGCGCATCGGCGAAGTTGGTCATGTCGGTGAGAAGGACCAGGACATTCTTGCCCTTGAGGGCGAAGCGTTCTGCCACCGCCAGGGCCAAATCAGGCACCTGGAGGCATTCGACTATGGGGTCGGCTGCCGTGTGAACAAACATGATTGTCTTGGCCAGAGACCCGCCTTCTTCCAGGCTTTCTTTGAAGAAGAGATAGTCGTCGAATTTAAGCCCCATGCCGCCCAGTATTATGAGATCCACCTCAGCCTGCATGGCGATGCGAGCCAGAAGCTGATTGTAGGGCTCTCCGGACACCGAGAATATGGGAAGCTTTTGGCTTTTCACCAGGGTGTTGAATAGATCGATCATCGGAATGCCCGTGCGTATCATCTCCCTAGGAATAATACGCTTGAAGGGATTTACCGAAGGACCGCCAATGGAGATGAGGTTGTCGCTTAAATTGGGTCCCCCGTCCCTGGGATCCCCTGCTCCGTCGAAAATACGGCCCAGAAGATTATCAGAGAAACTCACCTGCATGGGGTGCCCTAAAAAGCGCACCTCATCGCCTGTGGAAATGCCCCGACTTCCTGCGAAAACCTGGAGATACACGAGCCCCTTGTCCAACCGTATGGTTTCGGCAAGGGAAACACCGTAACGGCTTTTAACCTCAGCCAACTCGCCATACGCCACTTCCTCAGCTCTGACCGAGATGACGTTGCCGACAATGGATTCAATATGGGAATAGAGTTTGTTCATCCTTTACTCCAGCCTGGCCAGCATTTTTTGTGCTTTAGATTCATATTCGGGCTTGCGCTCCACTAATGCCTTGCGGATCACTTCCAGGGAACTACGGAAAAGATCGGAACCCTCTGGCGCTCCGTTCAGATCCAGGAAGGATTGGCGCAATTCGTAGAACCAGGAGCGGGCATCGTCCTTATCTTTCAGAGCCAGGCCTGCACCCAGTATTTCCAATACCAGGCGGAACATGGCTTTCTGACGCCCCGGAGATACAGAGGCGTCCACGGGGTCGAAGGAGTTTTGCTGGAGATAGACTGCATCCAGGAATTCGCCCTTGAGATAGAGTATATAATCCTCCAGGCTGGTGCCCTCCTCGCCTACTACCTTCATCATGGCCTCTACCTCGGAACTCCGTTCGAGGAAAGAGTGGGCGTATGCCACCACGTCGGCGGGCATAATGCCTGGGTATTTGGACCATGAATCCAGGGGATGAATGGCAGGATACTTGCGGGCGTCGGATCTTTCCCTGGAGAGCCCATGGAATGCTCCCACTACCTTAAGGGTAGCCTGGGTAACCGGCTCTTCGAAGTTTCCGCCCGCTGGCGAAACGGTTCCGCCTATGGTGACTGAGCCAAGGGATCCGTCTGAAAGCCTTACGATGCCTGCCCTTTCGTAGAAGGCGGCGATAACCGACTCAAGATAGGCCGGAAAGGCTTCTTCGCCGGGGATTTCTTCCAGGCGCCCCGACATTTCGCGCATGGCCTGAGCCCAGCGGCTGGTGGAGTCGGCCAACAACAGCACATCCAGGCCCATCTGCCTGTAGTATTCGGCGATGGTCACGGCTGTGTAGACGGAAGCCTCCCTGGAGGCTACAGGCATGCTCGAAGTATTGCAGATTATGATTGTCCGCTCCATCAAAGATCGGCCTGTCCGGGGATCGCTGATCTCCGGGAATTCCTTAAGGGTTTCGACAACCTCGCCCGCTCGCTCTCCGCAGGCTGCCAGAATGACAATATCCACGTCGGCGTTGCGGCTCGTCACCTGCTGAAGCACTGTCTTGCCTGCGCCAAAGGGGCCGGGAATGCAGTAGGTACCTCCCTTGGCCACGGGGAAAAAGGTGTCTATGATTCTGTTTTTGGTAACCATGGGCTGTTCGGGTTTGAGCCGCTCCACATAGCAGTCCACAGCCCGCTTGACCGGCCAGCTGAACATCATCTTCAGTTCGCGCGTATTTCCGCGCTGATCTTCCACATGGGCAATACCCTGTTCAATTCCATATTCTCCAGCGGGTGCGATGTCCAGGAGTTTCCAGTCACCGAAAAAATCAAAGGGGAGGAGGATTTTATGGGTAAAATGCAGTTCAGGCACAGAGCCCAGAATGTCGCCTCGGTGAAGGATATCTCCCGGTTTGGCCAGGGGGGTAAAACTCCAGCGCTTGGTTCTGGAAAGGGCTTTAAGATACACTCCGGATTCGAGAAAGAATCCTTTTTGTTCGGCGATCTCGGGAAGGGGATTCTGGAGTCCATCATAGATCTGTCCAAGCAATCCGGGGCCTAATTCCACCGAAAGCATTTCGTCGGAGAATTCCACGGCATCGCCGATGCGGATACCCTTGGTCATCTCATAGACCTGGGCTTGAGCCTCGGAACCTTTTACCCTGATGATTTCGCTTTTGAGTTTTTTACCACCGGAGAGCACATAGGCAACCTCATTCATGGCGACATTGCCTTCGAAGCCTATGGAAACCATATTACCGTTGACCGCGACTACACGGCCTCGTTTTTGGCTCATGCCTTTTCTCCCAGACTATCGGATCCAGCCTCCCGGGCCGGAGTGCCGAAAATTTCTTTATATAAACGCCGATACCCCTTTTGTCCCTCTTCGGGGGCGAAACGGGCGAGGCGCTCATTTATTGCCAGCTTGATTCGATATGCGACAAGATAATCCAAATCGAATGCGTTAAGGGCGGAAAACCTTTCAATGGCGGTCCAACGTTCCCTTGCGATAGCCAGTTCTGCCTTGTAGGGATCCTCTACCCCAAAGCAGGCAGCAGCAGCCTTGGCTGCTTCATCCGACTGCGAGCCGGATCTCAAGAATGCTTCTTCATTCTTCCCAATACCTCGGGCCCTCAACCTGGAAAGCTCGTTTCCGAAACCCCGTGCCCAGTCTACATATGCGCAGAGAAACTCCGAGCGCGGCTTTCTCTCCTGTCCTTCTGTGAGCGCTTGGGGGGCGGATTCTACTTCTGCATAGTCCTGGTCTGACATGAGTCGCTTGCAGGTTCCCAAGAACTCCTGGGTAGATATAGGCGGCTGGGCTGCAAAAAGGAGGCCAGGCAGCGTTGAGGCAAGGTACCAGTAACGGCTCACGTAAGCTTTCCCTCCTCGAGTGCGGCTTTTACGCATTCGCCGAGGCGGGCGTTCACCCTGGAAGCCAGAATTTGAGCAATCGATTGGGCGCTGAAATCGTAGCGGAGGGAAGAGCCCTCGGTGGCGACGAGGAAGCCCGCATCCACTGCATTAAAGGGCTTGAATAGCACGGGCTTGGCCAATTCGGCGCTCAACCTGGCGGAAAGAGCCGAGTCCAAAGACTTAAGGCTTGCGTCGGGCAGGAGGACCGAAAGATCACCTTGTGCACCCTTGGCCAATTGGGCGAGGATTTGGGGAAGAATTTTTTCCAGATAGGAGGGAGTGAATACTTCCTTGGTGCTTGTCTTGATTGCCTCGGCCATGAAGAGCTCTACCTTCTCCCGAAGGGCCAGTATGCTGTCCCTGGAAGCCTGCACCAAAGCCAGCCTGGATGCATTTTCCATGGAATCCATCTTCTGTCTGGCAGCAGATTCCATATCAGCAGCCTGTGCCTTTGCCTGGGACAGAATAGCCTGGGCCTTGGCTTTGGCATCCTCCAGAATGGCATCGGCTTCCTTCCTGGCGGTATCGACTCCTTCGGCCTTAATTTTCTCAAGAAGCTCTTGAACCTGTAGTTCCATACGAACATTATCCTTGTCTTGCGACTGTAGATTTGGGATGGAAACGCTATCCGCCGACTCGGCTGGGCGTATTCTTTATTGTTTTATTTTATAAACCCTCAGGAGAGGCTCGTCAATGCTGGTATAGCGCTTTAAGGAGAGATTTCCCCCGAGACCCTTCAGATCAGCCTTGACATTGATGAGGTTAAGAATGTAATAATCTCCTGTCCTATCGTTGCGAAAAGCGATGCATCAAAATCGCGACCGTCGTAAGCCGGCGCGAGAGTTCTTAAACAGGTGAATGAAGAGGCAGACTGCCGGCTCACGACGGTTTCCTCTGATTTCGCATCGCGAAAAGCGATGCATCAAAATCGCGACCGTCGTATAACGGCTATTACCCCAGCCTTCCAAGCTGGAGACGTGGGTTCGACTCCCATCGGTCGCTCTAT
>CAZHFN010000067.1:0-6300 GCA_964531105.1 uncultured Treponema sp.
GCTTCGGGTATCACTGTCGTGCTGGAATCCATGCTAGTATCCTATCATCGACAAGCGTAAATGCAAGGAGCCGGGGATGGAGTATTTTTTTAACTTCAATAAGCTAGCCTATCTTAAAGGCAACAAGCCCTCGGGCTGTATTCTCTGCAGTATTGTCGCGGCTTCATCAGACGTGGAGCGTTTAGTCGTATACGAAAATGCACATGCTATAGTGTCGCTCAATCTCTACCCCTACAATCCAGGCCATCTCTTAGTGCTTCCCCGGCGTCATATAACCGACATCCGTCAAATGAACCGGGAAGAGCAAGATGCCATGGATTCGCTCACAAAGCTTTGCCTGGATCATCTGGACAGCCTCTTCAAGCCTTCTGGCTACAATATAGGCTACAACCAAGGCCTGGCTGCAGGCGGGAGTATCGAGCACCTTCATTTACATATTATTCCTCGTTATAGTAATGAAATAGGTATCGCAGAGCTCTTGGGAGGCAAGAAAGTTCTTGTCCAAAATCCACTGGAAACCCTGGAACTTCTACGAAAGAAGTTTGCCTCCTAGGGGAAGCATCAACAATAGGGGACTTGTGCCCGCTCGAATCACGAATTCTTCGCCAAAGCTTCTGTTGCTTATGCCAAATTGTCCCCTGCCCCATACAAGACCATCCAGTGACCAGCGCAGGCCTTCGGAGTGCATGCCCTCGCAAAGCGCTGCTCCTAAGGGGAATACCGAAATCAGGGAGTTTTTACTCACCGAAACGCGCGTTTCCCGGCCGGCGTGGATATAGAACGAGGATTCCTTCCGGGTATGCCATTCGGCGGGAGGAGTTGACCCCTCGAATAACCTGATAATCGCTAAAAGGTGATCCATGCGGCCGCCGCCGCCACCGGCCAGCACAACCTGAGAAGCAGCCCTCTCATACGCGGCTTTCATGGCGATCTCTGTGTCCGTATCATCCTTGTCCCGGGAATACTCCAGCACCTTGGCCTTAGGTAGCCCTTCCAGCGCGCTCTTGGCCTTGAGACTATCGAAATCTCCCACCACTAGGTCGGGTTGTAGTTCCGCGCGGAGCGCAGCGTCAAAACCCGAGTCGGCGGCTATCACTATGGCACACTGTGCCGCGAGAGCGCGGAGAAATTCCTCAGGCGGCGTCTCTCCCCCGGTTATTATCAGGGCTTTCATGATTTTGAGAATCCCCGCAAAGTAAGGGTTTTGTCAACAAGCCCCATCGTGGACAGGGGAAGGCGCAGAAGTGTACACTCTCGCAGGATGAACACTCGACCATACCGTCCCCCTAAGGAAGTGAGGGAAATAGCCCAGCGTCTCGCCCAGGCGGGCTGGAAAGCCTATGTGGTGGGCGGCAGCCTGCGAGACCACATACTGGGAAGAGATTCGGGCAGCGACGTAGACATGGCGAGCAATGCAAGAGCCGAAGATATCATGAAGCTCTTCCGACGGGTCATACCTACGGGAATCAAGCACGGTACGGTTACTATCCTAGGGGCTACCATATCGGTGGAGATGACAACCTTCAGGGCAGAAAAGGCTTACAGCGACGGCCGGCGCCCCGAGTCCGTGGAGTACCTGGACGACATCCAAGCCGATCTGGGGCGCCGGGACTTCACGATGAACGCCATGGCCTTCGATCCCTTGAGCGGAGCACTGATCGACCCTTACGACGGCAGGCTCGACATTGGCAGAAAGCTGATACGGACCGTAGGGGATCCTCTCCTCCGCTTCTCCGAAGACGGACTTCGCCCCATGAGGGCTATACGTTTTGCCTCCCAGTTAGGTTTTTCAATTGATGAGGCCACTCTGCGCTCCATTCCCCTCACGCTGAATACCTTCAAAAAGGTCTCCAAGGAAAGGCTGAGGGACGAATTGGATAAAATTCTTGTAAGCGAAAAACCCTCTGTCGGATTGCGATTGCTGGAAACTACAGGCCTTCTGGCCCAGATGATACCTGAACTCCTGGCCTGCAGAAATTGCAGCCAGCGGGGTGCCCATGTATTCGATGTGCTGGACCATCTCTTTGCCAGTGTCGATGCAGCACCGGCTGATATTTCGTTGCGTCTCGCTGCGCTCTTTCACGATATAGGCAAACCTGCCGCCAAGGTGGAGCGGGATGGGGAGGAACCCACATTCCATCGTCATGAGCAGATCGCTGCTTCCATGAGCGTCGATATTCTGAAACGGCTGAAATATCCCAACGAAACTATCGATAGAGTGAAACACCTCATACAGCATCACATGTTCAACTATCAGGATGAATGGAGCGATGCGGCGGTACGCCGATTCGTGGCTGCCGTAGGCCAGGAGAATCTGGAAGATCTTTTTCTGTTGCGGAGTGCCGATACGGCTGGCACGGGCGGAAGGCCGGCCGATCCCAGAGGCCTGGATCCCTTGCGTGGGAGAATAAAGACCTTGCTTACAAAGGATTCAGCCCTGAAGATCAAGGATTTGCGGATCAATGGCGAAGATTTAGCTTCCCTAGGAATACCCAGGGGACCAGCCATGGGCAGAATTTTGACCGAGCTTTTAGATACTGTGCTCGATGATCCCGGGCAGAACGAAAAAGAGACGCTGCTAAAGATAGCCCAAGGAATCAGAGGGAAATACGGTTTACATTGAGGTCTTAGCCGGCGATGGAACTAAGTCGCTGAGCCTCTTCGGGTGATGTTGCCTCCAGGGCTGAATACACGCCCTCGGCGGCCTTCTGTTCGGCTTCTTTCTTGGTCTTCCCAGAAAAGGGACCGAACTTTCTTTTTTCCAAACTGCAGCTTATCCAGAAACGCCGTTCATGCTCAGGCCCTTCGGTTTTCTCCAGATCATAGACAGGAAGCGTTTTTAGGTACTTCTGGGCGTATTCTTGAATGAGGGTCTTGTAATCCTTGCTGGGTGCCTCGATTGATCGCTGGATTACATCATGCAGCAGCCGCTCAATAAAGGCCTGTGCGATCTCGGAACCCTTATCTAGGTACAAGGCTCCTATCAGGGCTTCCACGGCGTCGGCGAGTAAGGCTTTCTTAGCCCGGCCTCCCGACATCTCCTCGCCCTTCCCCATTCTCAAGGCCTGAGGAATGCCTATGGAGAGAGCTATGGATGCTAAAGCCTGTTCGGACACCACCAGACTCTTGATGCGAGCCAGGTCACCCTCCGAACCTTCACGCATCTTTGCAAAGAGAATGGATGCCACAGCCTGACCCAATACTGCATCCCCCAAAAACTCCAGCCTTTCGTTATGCGCCGATCTAGCTTTCTTGCCCGATTCGTTGACATAGGATCTATGGGTGAGTGCGGTATCGAGAAGGCTGAGATTGGAAAATTGAAGATTTAGCGAGTTCTGGAAAGCAAGGAGAGTTTCAAGGCGCCGAGTGTCTTGGCCTTTTTCCACATCATGGAAATTATTGGACAAATACTCAGCGCCCCTTTCGCGTAAAATTATTTTACCTGGGTTTTGATAAACTCGTAGGCGTCCCTGACAGTCTCGAACTCGTTGGCTTTTTCGTCGGGGATCTGGATGCCCAGTTCCTCTTCAATGCCATACACCAGTTCGTAGGTGTCCAGGGAATCGGCGCCGAGATCCTGTCTGAAGGAAGCATCCAGCGTGATTTTGCTGTCCTCTACCTCAAGCTTGTCGGCGATGATCTTCTTTACCTTCTCAAAGAGTTCGTCCATCGATTTCTCCTTACTTAGACTCTGGAGTGAATATCTGCCTGCCCCTGTAGAAACCGCATTTCGGACAGACTCGGTGGAGAAGAACAGGGTTTCCGCAGTTGCCGCATTGCACAATAGTGGGAGCAGTGAGCTTCATGTTGACGGCACGGCGCCTGCGAGTTCTAGCTTTCGAAGTTCTAAATTTAGGTACAGCCATTATATAACCTCATTCGCGCTATGTTTGCCAGTCAGAACAACTGGCGAAGATATACAAAATTCACAATTTTGTCAAGAGCGCCTCTTTACAGAGGAACTCTAAACCGCAGGCTACAATAGCCTATAATTCAATCTTGTAAAAGAGGGCCATAGCGCTTTTTAAGTTCTTTTTCCACCAGAGGAGGTACAATGCCATGGGGAAGCCGTTTCCATGAGACCACCAGTTCTCGCACCGCGCTAGAACTGATATCCGAGAGCTCGGGGCTGGAGAACATTATCATAGTTTCCAGGGGCCTGCCTAAGCGGCTGTTCATGGCGGCCATCATCTGCTCGTAGGGGATATCGGCCATGCTCCGCACGCTTCGTAAAAGAACGCCGCAGCTGTTTTTGCGGGCGTATTCGGAAATCAAGCCCTCCCAGGAATCCAGCACTACGTTGGCGACAGATTCCTCGGCGATGAGCTGCTCCAGCATCTGCATGCGCTCTTCCAGACTGAAAAGGGTTTTCTTTAAAAGGTTGAGGCCGACCACGACACGGAGTTCTTCGAATACGGGAGAAGCCCGGCGAATGATGTCCACATGGCCCCAGGTGGGGGGATCGAAGGTTCCGGCAAAGACGGCTTTCATGGATTGGAATGTATAACCGCCGGTCGGGCAGGTCAATACTGTTCGCACCGGGCTTTATCTGCCATAATGCTTCCCGAGGTTACGATGCTCCTTTCATTAGCCCTTTCAGCATCTTCTGCGCTTCTCTGCGTGCTCGCCCTACCCAACGAAGTTTTTCTCTACGGTCTCTGGCCTCTGGGTTTTATCGCTCTGGCCCCCCTCTATGTCTGTCTTTCACGATGCCGAAAACCCGGGGAGGCGGCTCTCGCTGGGGCTGTATTCGGTGCGCTTCACCATTCGTTGAGTTCTTATTGGCTTTATTTCTACCGGGGCTTCGCATTCTGGACCCTGGGTTCCACCACCATAGCCTATGCGCTGGTCTATGCCGTTGCGGCCATGTATGCCCAGTACCTGCTTTCGGGCAACAAGGCCTACAGGCCCTTTATATTCGCCTTGGGATGGACAGTCCTGGAGTTTTTCAAATCCATAGGATTCCTGGGCTATCCCTGGGGTCTTATTCCCTACTCCTTGAGCTCCCAGCCTCTTCTGCTGCAGATCGCCGACCGCACGGGAGTTTACGGGCTTTCCTTTATGCTGGCCCTTTCAGCTGCCATCCTTGCCCAATGGTTATTAAAAGAAAGGAAGCCGGGGCAAGCAATCCGGCACACGCTCTTTTTCATTATTCTTTTGTCTGTAAGTCTCGGTTATGGGCTATGGGTTCTGAAAACTCCTCTGGAGGAGAAAACCCGCTTCAAGGCTTTGCTTGTCCAGCAGAATACCGATCCTTGGATATCAGGCGAGCTCACTGCACTCAAAGCCAATTTAGAGCTCACAAAAGAAGCTCTGGAGAAGATAGAAAAGGCAGGAGAAGCAAAACCAGATATCCTGGTCTTCAGCGAGACAAGCCTTCGACGTCCCCTGGAAGATTTTACCCAGTGGTATTCCCGCAACCCAGCCGAAATGCCCTTTTTACCCTTTCTCGCGGAGAGCGGAATCCCCCTTCTCACCGGTTCTCCCATCGTGCTGGACTGGGATGAATACGAAGCCACTAATTCTGTAATACTGGTTTCTCCTGAAGGGCGAACTATCGATTCATACGCCAAGATTCATCCAGTGCCTTTCGCCGAAGCCATTCCCTTCTGGGAATTCGATTGGTTCAGAGATTTCATGCAAAACGTAGTGGGTTTGGAGAGCGGCTGGGTTATGGGAGATAGACTCACCGTGTTCACGCTCCAGCCGGAGAGCGATCCGGGAAACCTCATTCGTTTTTCCACGCCGATTTGTTTTGAAGACGCCTTTGCCGGGCTTTGCCGCCTCTACTTTGCCGAGGGCGCCCAGCTTTTAATCAATCTCACCAACGATTCCTGGTCACGCACCGAGAGTGCCCAGATTCAGCACTGGGCTATCGCCCGCTTCAGGGCTATTGAAAACCGCCGAACCTTGGTGCGCAGCACTAATTCGGGCATCAGCTGCGTAATCGATCCCAAGGGAATCAATCTTCATGAATTGCCCCAGTTTGAAGCGGGGTTCATGATAGTAGACATTCCTGTATATGAAGGTGAAGGTTTGACGCTGTATGGACGCTTTGGCGATTGGTTTGCCCTATTGTGTCTGTTACTATTATTGCTGTGGGCTATTATTACCTATAGAGGTTTCGTGAAAGGAAGCCGGCCCTTGGGAAACCAATTGGGCGATCCGGGAGTATAAGCACCTAGCCAACTACAAGGAGGATCCAGTGAGTATTACCGAATACCTCGAGTCCGCCCCCTTCTTCGATATTGTCCGCTACAAGAAACAGTCTGCCATGGATGCGGTAGCCTTTGTAGGCAC
>CAZHFN010000067.1:6400-7496 GCA_964531105.1 uncultured Treponema sp.
GTAGGCGACACCTTGGCGGGGCCAATGGAGTCGGCATCCTTGAAACAGCGGTTTTCCATTCCCGTCAAGGGCGCTTCGGCACACTAAAGTGCCCGGATTGAAACTGGCGGCGCGATGGAGGCTGCGGCAGGCGGCGCAATGAAAAGAAAGGCCGAATACTGGAAAGCGCTCACTGAAGGCAGAATCCAGTGCAGGCTTTGTCCTCAGTGCTGCATACTCCGAGAAAATGATTGGGGTCGCTGCGAAGCCCGGCAGAATATAGACGGCACCATGACCATTCCCTTCTATGGCCATATATCGGCGCTGGCTCTGGATCCCATAGAGAAAAAACCTCTGCGCCACTTTCTTCCCGGCACTATCACTTTTTCCGTGGGCTTCTGGCACTGCACAATGGCCTGTCCCTTTTGTCAAAACTGGGAGATAGCCCATCCTTCATCTGACCGGAATTCCACTAAAAGAGGCTCCAGCCTCGGCGGTCTTGTGCTCGAACCTGAGGCACTCATCGAGCGAGCCATAACCTCTGGCTGTCCCTCTATCAGCGTTACCTATTCCGAACCCTGCCTTCATGCCGAGTATCTCCAAGACTCCATGGTTCTGGCAAGAAAAGCAGGCTTGAAAACCATACTGGTCACCAATGGCTGCATCCTGGAGGAGCCAGCCAGGAATATTCTTGTTCTCTGCGATGCGGTCAATGTTGACCTCAAGACCGATTCAGCCGAAATCTATGAAAAAAGCTTGAGCGGCAATATTCAGGTTGTACAGAATTTCATACGAGCAGCCCATGAAATTTGCCATGTGGAAGTGACATCCCTTCTGGTGCCCGACATTTTAGACAGGTCCGATCAGATCGAAGCCATCGCTACATATCTCGCATCGGTGTCCAGGGCTATTCCCCTTCATATAACATCCTATCATCCTGCCTTTCACTGGTGTAGGCCAGCGCTCTCCCGGCAAGCGACAGAGGCAATTGCCAAGCCTGCCTTTGGAATCCTCGACAATGTCCACTTGGTTCTTCCATATCCCTATTGACATAATTTTCGGTTTTCGGCATTGTAGTCCCTGCCGATTGCACGGTGGGTGTAGCTCAGGTGGTAGA
>CAZHFN010000068.1:0-7385 GCA_964531105.1 uncultured Treponema sp.
CCATAAGAATTTCGATATGATATTGCTCTGCGAAGCCGAAGGCCGGCACGATCCGGGATTCGACTACTGGGCTTACGCCGCACAGGCCTTGGCCTGCCATAAAAAGGTTAAAACGAGGGCCTGCGCTTTCGACCTTCACCTGCAGCTTTCCAGCCGGCTTCACCCCATGCTCATGCAGAATGGGGCCCATACTAGGGCTCCTGATTTTATGGAAGCGCTCCAGGCCTACGAAACTAAGATTGGCTGGGGGCCCCTGCTGCCCCAAGCCTTCCTCCAGAACGCCGAAGAGCAGCGATCCAGGCTGCTCGATACCCTGGCTGCCGTGCCGGGACTGGATCTACGCTGGCATGAGGATAGCGTTAGCTATGAGCGAAGCATTTCGGGGGAGGATATAGAATCCTGGCTGGATAAGGACTCGGACTATGTCCGAGGGTTGGTGGAAACTTTGGGCGATTCAGGTCTTGAGACCCTTAAAACCCTTCTCGGGGACCTGGGAACCAGAGCGGCCTGGCCTATCCATATTCGCATAGGTATTTCCAACTAGATCGAAAGGCTTGAGTCCAAATCCTCTATCATCATGCTCATAAAGGAATTGGCTCCTATTCCCTGCAGGTAGCCCTCGCCTCGCAGGAATGCAGGGAAATATTCCTGGGCCAAATGACGCCAGTCCTCTTCCTCTGTATCCGGCATTATGGGATAAAACCTGGCCCCCACCGACTGGGCGGCCTGCCAAGCCTTGCCGCTGGTTCCAATTATCAATATAGGAACGGCTTCATAGCCGTTTTTCAGGGCGCTACGCAGGTATGAGGCAAAGCCTCCCCGTTCAGCCCCTGCTATTCGCATAAAACTGCCACCCAAGCCGGCCATCTCCCATTCGTTTAAAGCCAGGCTTTCGGAAAAACTGCTGTGCACCAGAAGATCCACTCCTGGCGCGCTTAAATTTAAATTTTTCAGGAAATTCTGGGCTTCCTGGAAGCAGGGAGCGTAGCCCTCTTCCTCCATGAGCGCCTCGGCCATGGAGAGCCAGTCCAGCAACAGACGCTCAGGGGCTGCCTCGCCTGCCTCGGCCAGAAGCAAGGGGTCGCTGCCAGGTGAGCTGAGGAAGGATTCCAATGCTCTCAGCACCGCAGTTCTTCGCACCGAAGGATAGTTTCTGTTGAGAATGCGCAGGGCAGCCTGGAGAATAACCAAGGGTTCCTGTCCTCTGAGGCGCGAGAAGAGAGAGAGTTTTCTCCATAAAAGGGCAGCCTTGGCGGGATCCAAGCCCAGGGAGAAACAGCCGACAAAGGCCGGAAGGTAGGCTTTTTCGTGCCGCAGGGCAAGGCTGTCGAAGACAGCCCCCTCTGATTCGATAACCAAGAGGGCTTTCCTGCTTCCCAGGATTGCCTTCCCATCCTGCCTGCCCTGGTCCTGGGAGCTTTCGGGCCAATGGCTTCGGGTTGAGGCCAGCCTTACCCGTTTTCGGGTGGAAAAGCGCTCCCCTGTCAGAGTATCAAGTGTTGTAGCGCTTCGCACTAAGGCTCTCCCATGAGCCAAGTATCGGCAGGGCCGGAAGGCTACTTGATATAACCCGGATTTTAGCCCTTGACCAGAAACCCTCTGCATTCCATGCTCGAGCCCTATGACAAAGGGTAGATTCGCCTCTTCCGAGGCAATATACGAGTTCCTATCGGACTACATCAATGTGGAAAAAGGTCAGGCCACGGTCTTCAAGCTGGACCGGATGCGAGCCCTTGCCGCGGCGCTGGGAGAGCCTCAGAAAGGCAGACTTACCATTCATGTGGCCGGATCCAAGGGCAAGGGCTCGGTATCCACTATGTGCGCCGCTATACTGGCTCAATCGGGTCTTAAGGTAGGAGTTTACACATCTCCCCATATTCTGCGCTGGAAGGAACGCATAGCCCTGGCCGACGGGGAGATGCCTGAAGAAATCCTTATCGCCGCCGCCAGCGAGATTCTGCCCCTGGTGGAAGGTCGAGAGCCTGAAGACTTCCCGGGCGGGGAACTGCCTACCTTTTTCGAGCTGACTACCCTTATCGCGTTTTGTGCTTTCAGATTGGCTGGATGCAGTGCCCAGGTAATCGAAGTAGGCCTCGGAGGAAGGCTCGATTCCACGAATATTGTCGATCCCGATGTCTCAGTGATAACCACTATCGAGCTGGAACATACCCAGTTTCTAGGCGATACGATTACCAAGATCGCCGGTGAAAAAGCGGGAATCATCAAGCCGGGTAAAATGCTCTGCCTTTCCAGGCAGAGCGAGGAAGCCATGGCCGTCTTCGACCAGAAGTCCAAGGCTCTGAATAGCCCCGTTTTGAAGATTGGTGTCCATGGGGATGTGAAAGGAACAGAGATCGACCTGGGTGGAACGCACTGCAGGCTCTTTGTCCCCTCGGGAATAAGCTCGCCGCTCTCCGAAATGATCCCCGCGGGAGGATTGGTAATAAGAAGCCCCATGCCGGGTGCTATCCAAGCTCAGAATATGGCCTTGGCGGCCTTAGCCTGTGCAGCTGTCCTCCCCCGGCTCCAGGCCGCAGCAGTCCAGAGGGGGCTAGAACAAGCAAGGCTGCCCGCACGTTTTGAAATTATCCCTACACTCCCCACCGTCGTCCTGGACGGAGCCCATACTCCCGAATCCATCCAACTCTGCCTTAAAACGGTGGAAAAGCTCTTCCATGGGCCGAAGGTGCTTCTCTTCGCCTGTGCTCACGACAAGCGCCACCAAGAGATGGCTGCCATTTTGGCACCCTTCTTTGATGAGATAATCGTTACCAGGCCGGGCAGCTTCAAGGCCAGCGATCCTGAGTTGGTCCATACTAGCTTTGTAGTCGCAGGCTTTCCCGCACATCTGGAAGAAGTAACGGAAAAAGCCATTGATTTGGGGTTTGGGATGGCCAAGCGTCGCAAGGCAGTGCTTGTTGTCGCTGGCTCTTTCTACCTCTGCGCCGAAGTCAAACAGTGGCTGGCGAAGAACACACTAGAGCAAGGACAGGAAGCTTTGAATAAATCCGATAAAGAAGCCTAGAACTCCGCCCAGAATAGTTATCCAGGTAAGTTCTTTGTTAACCACCTGCAGCACGATGCGCTCGGCATCGGCCATGTCCAGGCTATCCACCTTCTGCACCACCATTCGCTGGATATCCAGGGCTTCCACCAAGCGTTCTGAATAGGCTGCCAAGCCATTGACCGCTGCCCGGGAAATCTCGGTGGCAAGACTACGTTTTTCTGCTTGCCCGAGATGAAGCACATCACCCAGGTTTTTGCCTTCAACACTCTGTGCGTATGCCTGCAGAAAACTCTCCAGAGCTTTTGAAAACAGCTCGTCCCCCAAGCCTCCGATTATCCCTGGGCTTTCAGCTAAGCCCGAAGCCTTAGCCAGACTCGAACCTTCAGCCGCCAGGCTGCCTGGAAAATCATCCGCAGAAGCCGGGGGCTGTTTAGTAATCAGGGCAGATAGACTTGAGGCCAAGGCTCCGGCCAAACCTGGTAAAAGCTCGCCTAAGGGTTTATCGGCCACGGCTTCATAACGCTGGGTGAGTTTTTGCGCAAAATCCTGGCTTTCCCGTTCAAGACCGTCCAGGAGAATCTTCAGTGCTTCGCGAAGTTGATCAGAGCCGGATGGAGGCGGATTGTCATTTCCGCTGTCGCTGCTAGAGCTGTACCCTCCCTGTTCGGAGGGCTGATCCTGGCTAATCCTTGGGCTGAGGGCATACCTGGTTATGGAGTCGACAAGCTTTTCCGCCGTGCGCTCATCCTTTAGAAGCTTGACCATGGCCAAAGAAAGATCCTGTACCGTCTCGGGCATGGATTCGATCAGCGTGCGCTCATAGCTGGCCGCGCTCACTATCAGGCGCTGGATGGGGCCTAGCCTGCTTATAGCCTTGCGAAGTATGGATATACCTAGGGTATTGAGTTCGGTCTTGAGCTCGGGACTGGCCAGCACAGCCTCTACTACGGGTAAGAGGCGCGCGTAAAGGGCCTTGGTGCCATAACCCAAGAGAGCAGCCTTGAGTTCCCTGGACAGGAGGCTGGAGGCCATTCCTCCTGCAGTCCCTCCCGATGCAAGTATATCGCCTAAAAGCTCTTGTCTTTTTTCATCGCCCAGGGAAGACAAAAAAGTATTGGTCAAGTTTTCCAGCATTTCAGGGCTCAAAAGCCTTCCAGCAGGGATAGCCTCCAGCTCCTGGGCCGTCTGGGCGAGAGCCGAGCTTAAAGCTTGCTTTATTTCACCGGAGTCCAGGAGGGATTTTAAGGATCTCAAGGCCAGGCTACCAGCCGTGGGAAGTCCTTCGGATCCTTTCCGGGAACCAAGCGACTCACCCAGGTTTATAAAAAAATCCCGGGCATCCTTTCGCAGGGCTTCGTCCACAATAACGAATACGGCCTCCTCTATTCGCTCCTTCAAGAGAGGATCTTCCAGTCGGCCCCGGAATACTTCGCCGGTGAGCAATTCCCTGGATACAGTTTCCCCCACGGAATCCGTCAGGCGCCTGCGCTCTCTGGGCAGAATGCCCGGAGTAAAGGGAAGCCTGAATTTGCCCAGATAAACTGGCTTGAGAGGCCTGAAGAGCATTTTTATGGCGAGCCAGTTGGTAAAATAGCCGATTATCGCACCCACCACAGGCGGGATAATCCAGGTTTTCAGGAATTCCATTATTGTGCCTTCATGCTAAAGCGCCTGACCAAGACCGCGGGCAAAGCGTTTGGCCTGCTCTTCCGTATCGAAAATCATCAATTCATCCTGGTGAATCCAGCCTTGGAGGGATTCGCTTTCGTAACGGTACCAGAGACCACCTGACTCTAGCCCTTGAGGATCGATCGAGCGGGCTGTGCAGCGAAAAATGCTTCCCCCTCTTAAAATTCCAGAATCGGATGCCTTGGAATCAGCGATTGTCCTGAGCTTGGCATAGGTGGTTTTTACCACCGCCCAGCCCAGATTGGAAATGCCCGCAGGATCATCGGGGAGTTCCATATTCCGGCTGTAGCTTTTGGAACAGGAGGCTGCGACCACTATCAGCATCAGGAGCGTCATGTATAAAACTGTGCGGCCAGAAGCCCGGGGTGAGAACCTGGAAAGCTGTTTTTCTATTCTTTTGTCGTGTCCCATGATAGTATTCTTTGAATTTACCGCTTTTACTTGTAAATTAGAAGGCAGAAATGAAGCAAAAACCTAAACTCCAGGCTACCTGGTTAATTATATCTTTACTTCTGATCTGGGCGAGTCCTTCAGCCTTCTCTGAAGAGTTCCTAAGCCTGGATGGAGGTGGGGGGGCACTCCTGTCTTTTACCTCCCTCCCAGGCCTAGAAACAGGGCGGCAGGGAGGCTGGAATGCCTTCATGGGGATTGAAGGGAGCATAGCCCCTAAGGCTCAGATAAGAAACCTTGAAGCCGTGCAGGAATCTCCCGCCGGATCGGCTAAAACAAGACTGCAGACAAGTCCCAGCTTAGGCTTTATTGGACGCCTGCAATTGGACCTTTTCGGTCTCCAAGCCTCTGTACCCCAGACCGACGGCAACCTTTACAGGGCTTGGAACGGGACTGGTCTAGGCCTTCTGGCAGGCTTACGATTCGGCGACTTTCCCCTTCCCCTCCTATCCCTCCCGACCCATTTGCAGCTTGGTATGGGTGCCGGACTGAGAATCACTAAATACAGTGGCACAGGACTGGTTTCCGCCCATCCCAGCATGCTAGGCCGACTGGCCATGGGCGTGGACATCTTCGGCCCTGTAACCTTTTCGCTGGCAATGCCTTTCGAATTGGCATGGAAATCAGGCGGCAGGGCAGTAATAGTCGGCCTGGCTGCCTCTGTGGGGTATAGATGAAGCAAGCGCTTGCAAGGACTACCGCCGGCAGGCTTACAAAGCTCTCTCTGTTCGCCGGTGCTCTGGTACTGTCTCTCTCTCTCCTCCTATCCTGTTCCCAAAACCAGAGCCTCAAGGCTGAGCGTTATGCTCTTCTAATCGGAATAAGCAATTACTTGTACAGTTCAAGCGAAGGATTTTCAGATCTGGACTACCCTAGTTCGGATGCACAAGCTTTAGGAGAGCTGTTGAAAACCGGAGGTTGGACTGTGGATTCCACCAGCCTCATCGACTACAAAGCGACTAAAAAGGCTATCGAGGAGGGGATACGGGACTATTTCTCCTCAATTCCTTTAGGGGCTACTGTTTTAATCTATTACTCCGGCCATGGCACCGATGATGGCGAGGGCACTGCGGGCTTCCTAGTGCCCAGCGATTATAAAAGCTCTATCCCTAGTTCCCTTATTTCTCTCGAAGAACTCTCTGATTGGATCGTCCGGTATATCAAGCCCCGCAGCTCCAACATCATCGTGATTGCCGATTCCTGCAATTCTGGAGGCTTTATTGGCGAGTCCGACTCCCTCGATCTCATCGCTAACAATTTCGACCCGGTAACAGGAAATACCGTAACCACAGGAGCCATTGCCGGCCTGGAAAATCTCGGCACCCTTCTGGCAAAAAACTTCGCCGATTCCGGAGCGCTAACTCCTATAGTGCTGAGCGCGGCAGGAGTTGCCGAGGAGTCCTGGGAATCCTCGATTCTCCAGCAGGGAGTCTTCACCTACTACCTCCTGGAATCGGCTCACTTGGGGGACAGTAACGGGGATGGCTACGTGACATGCACCGAGGCCTACAACTACACCGCCCGAGCCATCGACGAAGCGTGGAATAATACAGGAAGTCGATCGACAGCCTTCTACCCCCACATGAGCGGAGGGCTGAGGGATTTGGTGCTCTTCGATCTTAATTGAGGTTTGCTGCAGAGGGTCGGCTGCCTGGGCACAAAATGAGGCTTTTGGACTATAGATTCACGAACTCGGATTTATCGTCGGCGAACTCGGCAAAATAGTAAACCAAGACACCTGAAGAGCGGATCCTAACTTCTGCCACGCCTTCCTTGGCCAGCTTGTCCAAGGCCTTGCGCGCTTCTTCCACCGTCATATCGCCTTCTATGGCCACTTCACCGGGGGTTACTTGACCGGCGTTCTTCCTAGCCACCTTGAGGATGGTTTTTTCAGGGGTGTCAGGGGATACAAAGCGATAGCCTGCACTTCCATCCAAGGGTCTGACCCTGGCAGATGCCCCTGCCTCTATGGCCAGCTTGGTTTCGTAGAGAATATTAGCCTCTTGGACCTGCCTGGGCATGGTAAAAAGATCGTATAGCCCGCCCAAACCTCCCAGGCCGCCTGAGAAGAGCCAAAGCAAGCCTGTTCCCGACTTGCCCAGATAGAAGCGGTGAAGGCCCAGGGCGCCGAATCCGGACACCGCCCAGAGCAGATATGCCACAGGAAGGCTGTATTTCAAGGTTTCCCCCGTATCTGATGTGCTCATTATGGGAAAATATAGTACCACACAGACCGAGT
>CAZHFN010000069.1:0-7347 GCA_964531105.1 uncultured Treponema sp.
TATATCTCAAAGCGCCGCGCGAGGTATTCGCGACGTGTGGCGACAAGTTTTTTAAGCTCTTCCAGCATGCGGATGTCCGCCAGCTTGGCTATGGGAAAGACATGATGCTCGGTTTCGTCGGTGTAGCGCTTGATGAAGGCGATGTCGGTTACATAGCCCAGACTGATCATGTTGGAGATTCTGTCAGCCGATTTGAGCACCTTGGATCGCATGGTACCGAAATCCCTGATTCGGGCTAAAAAATCTATCTTATTTTCTATGGGCCGTCGGGTGACTTCCAGAACGAGGCTGTAGACATCCGGGGATTCTTCGTCAATGGAAAGGAGAGTATCCCGGTCAAAATCGGGCAGGTCTTCGATAAGATCATGGACTACCGATGCCTTGAGCAGTACCGAGTCGATATAGCCGTAGTCCATGAGTATAGCCATGGTGTCCAGTTGATGCCGGAACATATTGCCGCCGCTACGCCTGAGCTTGCCTATAAGGCTGGTGGCGAGTTGGATATAAGGAGCCAGATGCATGTTTTTAAGCCGCAGCATTGCGGTTCCGTCCATGGGGACGCTTTCGGAACGCAGGGGGAGGTTGGAGTGCCTGATACCCGAGAGATCCAGGGTTTCAAGGCTTACTCCGGTTTCCCCCTTAGGGTTCATGATAAGTCCTCCACATAACGGCGCAGTTTTGCGCTTCGGCTTTCGGTGTCGGCTAATTTGCGGCGTTCCTGTTCTACAATGTCGGGAGGAGCCGAGTTGGTAAATGCTTCGTTGGCTAATTTTGCCTTGAGTTTCAGGGCAAAAACCTCTTCTCTCTCGATGTCCTTCCGCAGCTTGCCCAGAAGCTTCTGGACGTCGATAAGCTCCTTGACCTGGACGATTAGTTCGAAGCCCTTCCCTGCCAGCGCTATGGAACCTGAGGGTTTTACCGCCCCGGGTTCCAGGAACATGGGCAGGGGTCCGCTGACTAATAATCCTATAAGGGGAGCATTGCGTTTCAGGAAATCCCCGGCATCCAGGGTTGAATCGAGCTTGATGAAAAGAGGCATTTGAGTTTCAGGGGCTATCTGGAACTCCGATCTCAAGCTGCGAGCCATGGTTACCAATTCTCGCAGGCTTTCAAACTTGGCGGCAAGCTCGGGCACCTGTCGGGATTCCTCGTGCCGGGGCCAGGCTGCTGCTATCAGTCTTCCTCCCGCATTGGGAAGCATGCCGTAGATTTCCTCGGTGACAAAGGGAAGGAAGGGATGGAGCAGGCGAAGCGACTCTTCCAATACCTGCAGCAGAACGGTAGTGGCCCTGTCCTTCTCCGCCTCATCGCCAAATTTAGTGGAAAGCTTGCTGGCTTCTATGTACCAGTCGCAGAAATCATCCCAGAAATAAGCATATGCAGCCTGAGCCGCATCATTAAAGCGCCAGGACTTCAGTGCTTCGGCGGTCTGGACGGCGGCGATGTCGAGTCTATGAAGAATCCAGCGGTCAAGGTCATTATAGGAAATCTTTTCAGGAGGCAGGAATTCCCTGCCCTCGAGGTTCATGAGTATGTACCTGGATGCGTTCCAGACCTTATTGGCAAACTTGGAGCCCATCTTGAAGGAGTCTTTATCCAGAAGGATATCCTGGCCGGAGGCACAGTTGTAGGCAAGAGTGAACTTGAGGGCATCGGCTCCGTACTCTTCCACCACGTCCAGTGGATCGATACCATTGCCCAGGCTCTTGGACATCTTGCGCCCTTGCTTGTCCCTTATGAGGCCATGGATAAACACTTCGTCGAAGGGACTTTTTTCCGTGAATTCCATGCCCGCCATGATCATGCGGGCTACCCAGAAAAATATTATATCGTAGCCGGTTACCAGGGCGCTGGTGGGATAGAAGCGCCGCAGATCCGCCGTGTCCTTGGGCCAGCCCAGGGTGCTGAAGGGCCACAGCCAGCTGGAGAACCAGGTGTCCAATACGTCATCATCCTGATAAATTTCTTCGGAGCCGCATTTGGAACAGACGAGGGGATCTTCTCTCTCTACCAGAATGGCGCCGCAATGCTTGCAGTAGAAGGCAGGAATCCTGTGACCCCACCAGAGCTGTCGGGAAATGCACCAATCCCTTATATTCTCCATCCAGTGGGCATAGGTGTTTTCCCATTTCCGGGGAAAGAAGACCACATCGCCGGACTTCCAAGCGGCCAGGGCCTTTTGGGCCAGGGGCTTCATGCGCACGAACCACTGGCTGGAGAGGTAGGGTTCGATCGAAGTATGACAACGATAGCAATGGCCTACCGCATGGACGAGTTTTTCTTCAGATTTGAGCAAACCCTGGGCATCCAAATCGACCAGTACGGCTTTTCGGGCGTCCAGAACCTTCATGCCTCTGTAGTGTTCCGGCACTTTATCTGAAAGACTGCCATCGGGGTTAAGAATATTTACCCTTTCCAAGTTATGCCGATTTCCGACTTCAAAGTCGTTGGGATCGTGTGCCGGGGTTATTTTTACCAATCCCGTACCGAATTCCCTATCCACATAGGAGTCGGCGATCAGGGGAATCAGACGGTTGGTGAGGGGCAACTTGACCAGTTTCCCTATAAGCGGTTTATAGCGCTCGTCGTCGGGATGAGCGGCTACCGCGGTGTCGCCTAAAAGGGTTTCGGGTCTCGTTGTCGCTATCTCGATCTTGCCCGAAGGGCATTCGGGGCATGGGCCGTCTGCCAGTTCATACCAGATATGCCACATGGAGCCCGATTCATCCTCATGCTCCACTTCATCGTCCGATATGGCGGTACCGCAAGAGGGACACCAGTTGACCAGGTACTCTCCTTTGTAAATGAGACCCCGCTCATAAAGACTGACAAAAACTTCGCGAACCGCCCTGGACAAGCCTTCATCCAAGGTAAAGCGTTCCCTGCTCCAGTCGACGCTGCAGCCGATCTTGGACAACTGCTTGTTAATGATAGCCTTGTGTTCTTTGGCAACCTTCCAGGTTTCCTCAATAAAGGCTTCACGGCCCAGAGTCCTCTTGTCCTTGCCTTCTTTCCTTAATTTTTTTTCCACCACATTCTGGGTAGCAATGCCGGCATGGTCTGTGCCGGGCACCCATAGGGTGGGCCGGCCGGTCATACGCCTGTAGCGAATTTGAATGTCCTGGAGACTGTTGTCCAGGGCATGACCCAGATGAAGTACACCCGTTACGTTGGGAGGAGGAATTACAATAGTGAAAGGACGTTTTGCTCTGTCGTTCGAGGGCAGAAAGTGTCCCTCGTTTTTCCACATCGCATAAATTGTGTCCTCGAAGCTTTTAGGATCGTAGGCCTTGGCCAGCTCGATCGCCTTCATGAATCTCCTCCGCGCTGAACAATTGGACTCGTTGGGCAAAGCATAGCGAAAATCAGCAGGCTGTGGAAGGGGAATGCCGCTTCATGCCTCACGAGTCCCTTGAGAAGGCTTTATCCAAAGCGTACGCATCTTTTCACTTCCTGCCTTATATCGTATTATTTGAATGGGTGTCGGCTTACGTCGGTATCCAGCGGTGCAGACAGAAGTCGGCGATCCGCGCCGGCTTTTTAGGCCGGCGAGAATCATATAAGCGGTCACAATGCCAAGGCCGCGAGGCGGGATGTATGGCAGGTTCAATGCCCTGGACTTTCCTGGACGATTACAGAACAAAGGTCTTCTCCGGAACGTGGCCAACTATTCCAGAAATGTTTAGAATTACAGTCCTGCGCTACCCCGACAGACCCTGCTTTACCGAGTACTCTCCCGACAGGATAAGTCTCAGCTATTCCCAAGCCTACGACCGTATTCGCAGCGTTGCCGCATACCTGCGCAGTCTCGGCTTAAAAAAAGATGAAAAGATTGCACTCACAGGCAAGAATTCGCCCGAGTGGGCAGTGGCCTACCTGGCTATCTTGGAAGCCGGAGCTATCGTCGTCCCCATCGATTACCAGATCAGCACACCAGAGATCACAAATCTGATAAAAGCCAGCGACGCGGGCATTCTCTTCGTAGATGAGGAAAAGTCCGCGGAGCTCAAGGCCTCCTGCCCCTGGCTGAGAACGACATTGTCCCTTTTCAAAAATGGAGAAGGCTACATTTATGAGCTGTCGCCTCCAGCGGGAGATACCCTTCCAGAGGCTCACGCAGTCGCCGAAGACGATACTGCGGCTATTCTCTTCACTTCGGGGACAACTGGAGTACCTAAGGGGGTAATGCTGAGCCACAGCAATCTGGTTTCCGACTGCTACCTCGCCCAGGCCAACCTCACGGTACTTCACACCGATGTATTCTATGCCCTTCTGCCGATACACCATTCCTACACGATGCTCGCAGTATTTATCGAGGCCATCTCCACCGGCGCTGAAATCGTGTTCGGCAAAAAGATGGTGGTAAAGCAAATACTCAAGGATTTGAAGGAAGCCAAGGTGACAATGTTCCTGGGTGTGCCCTTGCTTTTCAACAAGCTGCTCAATGGTATTCTGAAGGGTGTAAAGGAAAAGGGAGCTCTGGTATTCGGCCTGATTTCCTTCCTCATGGGAGTATCGGGAGCGATAAAAAAAATATTCAAGGTAAATCCGGGCAAGAAAATCTTCCACAGCATTCTGGACAAGGCCAGTCTTTCTACTATACGCATCTGCATATCCGGCGGCGGCCCTCTGGCGCCATCGGTGTTCAAGAAATACAACGAGCTGGGCATCGACTTTATTCAAGGCTACGGTCTCACCGAGACCTCTCCCATTCTCACCTTGAATCCCAAGGAACACTACAAGGTGGATTCGGTGGGCAAGATCATTCCCCAGGTCCAGATGAAAATCCTGGAGCCCAATGAAGACGGCATTGGCGAAATCGCCGTCAAAGGTCCCATGGTGATGAAGGGCTACTACAAAATGCCCGAGGAAACCGCCGAAGTATTTACCGAGGATGGCTGGTTCAAGACCGGGGATCTGGGATACATGGACGAGGAAGACTATGTCTATCTCACCGGCAGGGCTAAAAACCTGATCGTCACCGAGGGAGGCAAGAACGTCTACCCGGAAGAAATCGAAAACCGCTTCCAGCTCTATGTGGAAATAGACCAGATTCTCGTAAAGGGCTACCACGAAAAGGCCAACGAAAGCGTAGAGCTCATCAAAGCCCTCATCTACCCAGAGCAAGAGTGGCTGAAGAAGCTTGCCGATACGGAAGCTGCAGCGTATAAGGCTGCGGAAGCTCGGATGGAAGCCATTGTCGACGAGGTAAACCAGAAGCTCCTGCCCTATCAGAAGATCATGAGGGTACAGGTGCTACGCAAGCCTCTGGAGATGACCACCACGAAGAAGGTTAAGCGCTATAACGTTTAGTCTGGCCCAATACAGCCCAGTTGAAGAGACGCATCCTGTCTGACTAATTATTGTCGGGTTATGCTAGCGCATCGTGCTTAGCCTTTCATTGCTTAGCGCGGTACTCCTGGCGAGTAGCGCTTCGCTCTGCCTTCGGAAGGAATTTCTATAAGAAAACCCGCCCTGGCATAGGTATAGAGCACTTTTCGAGCCTGGTTTGTGCCTATGCCCGCAGCCTTACCCAGGGATGTCGAGGTCCAATATCCGCTATCGCAATCTGGAAGCAGTGCCAGCCAGTCCGCAGGGCTCACGAACTCCCTCGATTCCCTTACGGCCACGAGGTTCCTATCGACGGTAGCGTAGGATTTGAGAAAACGGCCACGGCGAACGGGCTCTTCCAGCACCGTGCGGATTTCTTCCATCTCGATGTATACCAGTTCGATAACCAAACCCGGCAGGCTCAAGAGGCTCGAAGCCCTTACAAAGCGGTCGAAGACAGACCAGAGTGCTTCCTTTTTAGGGCTTCTGCGCTTGGATATAACTTCACCGGAGCTCTGCCTGATGCTGACTATGGTTTTTAGGGCGGCCAGGGGTATCTGGATGCGCAGTCGGTAGCCTTTGCTGCACCAGAATTCAGCCTTGTCCACAATGGGGCTCAAGGAACCGGTCTGAATTTCTACTATTTCGCCGTCAGGCCTCAGCGCGTCGGCAATCTTTCCTTCAATGGCGACCTCGATCCGGCCACCCGGGCCTGCCGCCTGGCGCTTGAGCTGGTCGTGGAGGCTATACTCTGAATAGAGATTGATGCGGCTAGTCTCGGCCACCAGGTCATTGCCATCGTTCATCCAACTCAAGAATAGCCCGGTCTCGACACCTTGGGGAAGAGAGCCGGGCAGTGTGAAGCAGAGATAAGTCCTGGCTACTCACTCAGCGTCTGAGTACGGTGACACAGTTGGTGACCGAGGATCCTCCCACGTTCAGGCTTACACCCACGAGAGGTTTTTTCCCGCTGAGGGTAGCTCCAATCGCCTGGCCAACCAGCTGCTTGTAAAGTAGGACGTTCATGGAAACGCCTGTGGCGCCCACAGGATGGCCCTTGGCTTTCAGGCCTCCTGAAAGGTTCACGGCACAATGCGGATCGTCCCTGCTAAATCGGCCTTCCATGTAATCGAAGCCCGCTCTTCCATCGGTGGAGAGCCCGAGGGCTTCGGTGCAGAGCAGCTGATTGATGGTAAAACAATCGTGGACCTCAGCGATATCCACATCGCCTATGCCTATGCCCGCCTCGGCGAAAGCCTTAGCGACGGCTACCTTGCCGGCCATGAGTTCATGCATGTTGGATCTGGCGGATATGGCTATGCGTTCGTTGGCATGCCCTATGCCGGCAATTCGCACTGCCTTCTGGCCTCTGCCCAGACTGGAGTCCGAGGCCGCTATCACCAGGGCGGCGGCTCCGTCTGTGACCAAGGAGCAGTCGTGAAGCCTCAACGGCTGAGCGATGACAGGATTCTTCTCAGGTGGCAGGGAGAGGATAGCCTGGGCAGTCGTAAGTCCAAGTCTGTCCGAGGGGCCTCCCTTGCCGAAATGGGCCAGGGGATTGTCCAGGCCATTTTTATAGTTGAGCGCCGCGACCGTGGCTAGCATTCGGGCCAGGGTTTCGTCATCCAGTTTATAGTGGGCGGCATAACCCTTGGCGTACTCGGCGAAGAGCCCGGGGAAGGTCATTCCCTTAGCTCCTTCCTCGGCCCAGTAGGAACAGGTGGCCAGGCCATGGGTTACTCCCTTGGTATCCAGGAGGTTCATCTTCTCCACGCCTATTACCAAGGCCACCTTGGCCCTCCCTGATTCCACTGCATAGAGGGCGCTGAAGAGCGCCACCGATCCGGAGGCGCAGGCATCCTCAACCCTGGTCATGGGCTTGAAGCGCAGTGCAGCAGGGGCGACTTCAAGGCCCAGAGCGCCGATGTGCTCCTGATTGGCGAATATGCCAGGCGCGCAGGAGGCTACCCATACTCCGTCCACTTCGGAAGCGTCGATGCCGGCGTTGTCCAGGGC
>CAZHFN010000070.1:0-7110 GCA_964531105.1 uncultured Treponema sp.
TTAAAAAGCTGCGATCGCACTGTTCTCTCATGGGAAAACCTCCCAAGGCAATCGGGTACTTTACACTGTTTGTTATTGTTTGCTTACGGAAGCGGGGCCTAGATTCAGAATAGTCCATTCATGGATGAAGTCAATGCCGGGATTTGAATGCCTAAAACCTATCCATAACGATTTGGCCCAGTCTTGGAGTTTAAGCCCAACATAAATTCCTTAAAGACTGAGCCAATTTCAAAAATCTGTTAACTTTTGAAATTGGCTTTGTAGTTTCGTCCATTTTTATGCTAAAAGCATGAAAATGGACGAAACATACGCACCTTCAAGGTAGCTTTTGCAAAACTCGTCTGACTTTTGTAAAAGCCTCGACTATTAAATAAATATACACCCCTTGCTTTTCTTAAGTACTCATCGTCTAATAAAGCTACAATCTTATAATCGCTGGAGTCTATTTTTGAAGAAACACTGCGAATGGACTTTCTTTAGCCTGTTCAGGATTTTAGTTTTATCAGTATTGCTAGTTTATCTGGCGGCGAGTTGTTCGCTAGGATCTCAAGAATTTTCAATAAGTTTCAATCCCGACGGAGGTATAGGCACCATGGAGCCTATATCTGCCAAGGCCGGCGATGAAATTATGCTTCCACTAAATTCATTTACAAATGAAGCAGGTGACTTTGAAGGCTGGTTTGGGCTTAGCCCTGATGGAACGATTCTAGAATTTGACGACCGGGCAGTTATTGAAATGCCGGAGTATGATCTGGAGCTTTTTGCCTGCTGGCCTCGATTGCTGCAGGGTTCCAACCAGGCATATGCAGTAGGCGGAATTGGTCCTTCCGGAGGGTATATATTTTTCAATAAAGGCAAATTCGTCGATGGCTGGCAATACATGGAAGCAGCTCCCGCAGATGTAAAGATCGAAGTTGCTTCCGGAGCCGTTTTTGTGGAAGATCCCTATGGATTCGGTTGGGGAGATTTCCCAAGAGCTTATACAGATGAAAACAATAAAAAGAAATATATAACTACAAGCGATGGTCTTGGCAAGGGAAAGGATAATACAGCATCCATTCTGGCCGCCGGCCAAGGGAAAGATTCGGCTGCGAAACTCTGCGACGACCTTGTCATAAATAACGATGGACAGGTCTTCGATGACTGGTTTCTCCCGAGTTCGTATGAATTATCCCGCATGCATTACGTCCTTTATAGAAACAGCAAGGGAAGTTTTTCAAGTTATGTATATTGGACTTCTACAGAAGTATATAATTCCGATAAAGCAAAAATTTTATCCTTTGGTATAGACTATTCAGGTCCCAATTATACCGAAAAAGGCGCCCGGTTCAGGGTCAGACCGGTGAGGATGTTCTGATGAAACACTATATCTATCTTGCGCTTGCCTGCATTTTTCTTCCTATAATTTTACTTGGAGGCTGCGACATGGCACCTCCCTTCACGCACGAAATCGAAATCCGCTTCCATTCCAATAATGACACTGACAGGGTAATTGTGCAGTCTGTTCAACCAGAGCAAAGAGTCTTGCTTCAGCCCAATGCTTTCATTCATAAAGGCTATTCTTTCGCCGGCTGGATGGCTACCGAGCCGGATGGAACCCATCTGGATTTTATGGATGAGCAAGAATTAATCGTGGGAAATAAAACTATCGACCTTTATGCCAATTGGAAAGCTGTTGAGGAAAACGAACTTCTTCAAAGCACTAGAAATCCCTTTCCAGGATCTGTCAGTGGTTTGGTTTTCTACGATAAGCGATACTATTCCGATGGCTGGCGGTATTTGGAGATGGCACCAGCATCGACAGAATGGACAGCGGAATGGGGTGCACAAGGGTATCTGGTTAAAGGAGAGAATAGAGTCTCGAGAGAATTCCCTCCCTGGGCACAGGAAAATAGTATTTATGGGGGTGCCTTAAATACTGAGCAGATAATCAAGTACTATAACAATCTCGTCACTATATATCCAGGCAGAGGGGATTATTATACCAACCCTGACCAATACCCCACTGGTTACGTTCGTAACAACATAAAAGTCGTGGGCGATGGTTCGGTAGCGGCAAAAAATTGCCTTGACTTTGTATATAACGATTGCGATGACTGGTATTTGCCATCAATGCAGGAGTTGAGCCTTTTCACAGAGTATTATGGCTCCTCCAACCCAGATTCCCTGAAGCCGGAAAAGTACTGGAGCTCAAACCAAATAAATGAAGGGGTAGCAGGCTCATACAATCGGGCAGATCTATATAATCAGACGAGTCTTAAATTTGAAAAATTGCTTGTCAGGGCTATGAGGGCCTTTTAAAAGCCAAGGAACAAAAATCTTCCAGGCACTCATGGTTCGGTAGTTCTGACGCCGATGAGCCGTCCGTTATTAGCATTCAATTTTTCTCAGCGCCGCTTCGGTAGCTAAAAAATCCACCCGCTGATCCCATAGTCCCATGGGCACCGACTCCACTATCTGTGATTCGAAGCAGATGCCGCAGGCAACGAGCGAGCCGCCATATCGGGCTGTCGCAGCCCTCGCAGAGGCCAGAAAGCGGTCGTAATAGCCCTTGCCCCTCCCCATCCTTCCACCGCACAGATCGAAGGCAAGCCCAGGAACTGCCACTACAACACGAGATCTTCCCAATTCTTCCAGCGAGAGCACCCGGGCGTCCTCGGGAGGCTCGGGAATGCCGAAGCGGTCTAGAGGCCAGATCTTATAGTTGTGCGGAAGTGGTATAAATTCGAGAAAATCGCCAAGTTCTTCCGAATACCCCATCCTTGGCACCGCCACTATCTTGCCATCTTTTAAGCCTCGGTCTATCAGGCTGTCGGTCTGTAACTCTTCACTCATGGACAGAAAAGCCAGGACAATAGTAGCCGCTTTATATTCTGAAAGTATCATGAAGTTTTCGACTGTCTGGACGCTAAGCCTGCTCCTGGTCTTGGTGTCCAAGTCGGAGAGAAGTGCTTTCATAGATTTTCGCAAAGTGTTCTTGGCTTTCCTTAGGTCGACATCGTACATAAAGGCATTATAGCAGAATATGAGTATTACATAATCCTTCGTACCACAGAAAAAGCACTATCCATCTATATCAAAATCCAATATATGGTATAATTGGGCATACGTAGAGCCAATAGAATAAGGTGAATTCCCATGGTCGACATAGTGAGAGACTCTATAAGGGAGTCCAGGGACAGCGTAGAGGCATTACTAGGTAATGAATATAACCTTCTCCTGATAGAAAAGGCTGGAGCCCTTTTAGCCGAGTGCTTTGCTTCTGGTGGTAGGGCTTTTTCCTGCGGAAACGGCGGATCACTCTGCGATGCCATGCACTTTGCCGAAGAATGCTCGGGCAGATTCAGACTCAATCGCCCGGCCCTGCCCGCTACTGCAATTGCCGACGCATCCCACATTTCCTGTACAGCTAACGACTTTGGTTGGGACCAGGTATTCTCCCGCTACCTAGAAGCTCATGGATCCGCTGGAGATGTGCTCCTGGCCATAAGTACCAGTGGATCAAGTCCCAACGTACTGGCAGCGGCAAGGACAGCCCGGGGAAAAGGCATGAAGGTCATAGCCCTTGTTGGAAAGCCGGGCTCAGAACTCGGCCGGTCGGCAGATATCGACATCGCCACCCCGGCGGGTAAATTTTCGGATCATGTACAGGAACTCCATATAATCATTATTCATCTCCTCGTTCAGTTGTTAGAAAGGCGGCTTTTTCCTGAGCTCTATGCATATCGTTCTGTCTAAGGGGTATCTATGTTTACACGAAGGAAGCTTCTCCTCTTCGGTTTGATTGCCACCATATTTCTTGTTTTCGTCATATGGATATTCAGTACTATTTCTAAAACCTTCAATGACATAAGCAGGACTTCCCAGACGGAGCATATAGTCACACTCGCCGAGTCGGTGCCCTCCAACCCTGAGGATTTCCATTCATGGAAAGAACGGATCGAATCCCAGGATAGCGGCATGAAGATTCTCTATCTCTCTGGCGATCCAATGGATAACCCTGTCCTGGAGACCAACAGCCCCCAGGAGCAAAAACTTTTTGCCGAACTAAAGGCATCCTCGGATTTCAACCAAGCCATAGAGAGCGTGTCCTATCAGGAAAAGTTCTTTTCCAAGAACAGTTATGATGTCGATGGGATGATCATTAGTCCCGTCTACGTTCCTCTTGTTGTCAACGATTATGATATTGCGGGTACGGTCATAATCTTGAGCAGTGATTCCAGCGCAAAGAATTTCAACACCCTGCTCTTCTTCCTGGCGCTTATAATGTCTTTCGCAGTACTGGCTGCAGTCTGGATTGTCGTATTTTCCAGGGAACCGATCATCGGCTATGCGATCATCATCCTTTTCACCATCGTGGGCGTATTCGTGGTGTATCCGCTCTATGAAGCTTTCAAGTTGAGCGTGATGGCCGAAGGCAAGGTTTCGCTGGACGTATGGAAGCTCATACTCTCCCAGTCCAAGATTTGGATCGCTCTCAAGAACTCGGTGATACTGGGAGTCACCACGGCAACGATGGCCACTTTAGTAGGTTATATCTTCGCCTTTTACACTACTCGAACAGTCCTTTCTCCCAGGATGAGGCGATTTATAAAAGCCCTGGCAAATCTGCCGGTGATCTCTCCCCCCTTCTCCCTTACCCTGGCCTTGGTATTGCTTTTCGGCAATAACGGCTTTATCACTAAAAGCCTCTTTGGCATCACTTCAGGGCCAATCTATGGCCTCCAAGGATTGCTGGCCATCCAGACTCTCACCATGTTTCCCATCGCTTTCTCGTCCATAGAGGGAGTCTTGCAGGCAATAGATGCTACCACTGAAGAAGCCTCCATGGATTTGAGAGCTGGAAAATTAAAGACATTTTTAGGCATCACACTACCCCTCTCCACCCCCGGAATCTTGAGTGCCTGGCTTTTAGTCTTTACTACCGCCATCGCCGATTTCGCCAATCCCCTTTTGCTGGGCGGCGGCTTTTCGGTGCTCTCGGTAGTGGCCTACCTGGAAGTCGTGGGCATGAGCAGGGTTAATTACGGCACTGTGTACGCCCTGGTGCTGCTCCTGCCCACAGTGCTAGCCTTCTTTGTGCAGCGTTACTGGATTACAAGAAAATCCTACGTAACAGTGACAGGAAAGCCCTCTACCAGGCTCTACGACCTTACGTCGAAGCCGGTAAAAACCGCACTGGGGATTTTTATCGGTATTTTCATAGCCTTCATCATCGCACTGTATCTGACCATTCTAGCCGGCTGCTTTGTCAAGAACTGGGGCATAGACTACAGCCTAACCTTGGAGAACTTTACCGAAGCATTCAGAAGGGGCGGAAAATCCATCAAGGACACCACTCTTTTGGCGGTTATCGCAGCCCCTATAGCGGGTATCCTGGGCATGATGGCTTCCTACATACTTGTGAGGAAGAAATTCATAGGAAAACGCCTGTTGGAATTTCTCATCCTCGCTCCCTTCGCCATTCCCGGAACACTTATCGGCATCAGCTATGTGCTGGCATTCAATAAAGCGCCCATAGTGTTGGTGGGCACGGGAGCCATTCTGGTTATCGCCTACGTAATCAGGGAGCTACCTTTTGGCCTGGAGAACGGATCTTCAACCTTGCGGCAGGTCGACCCCGCCATTGAAGAGGCGGCGGCGGATCTACGGGCGGGCCCTGCAACCATATTCCGCACAATAACTCTGCCCTTGATCCGCCCGGCCTTTGTCGCGACCATGTCCTATACCTTCGTCCGCGCCATGACCGCAGTGAGTACAATCATCTTCCTCGTATCACCCCGCTGGTACCACATGACGGTCCTGGTCTACAACTTCGCAGAAAACGTCAAATTCGGCCTTGCCAGCGTCATGTCGGTAACACTCATCGCGATAGTCCTGGTGGCCTTCGCGATAATCAACCTGCTCTTCAAGCACAATATCCTGCTCGAGAAGAGCAGCACCCAGGAGGGATGATCATGGAGAAAAAATCCGTTTCCATAGAAGTCAGCCATATCACCAAGCGTTTCAAGGATCCCTCGGGCGGAAAGACTGTCACCGCAGTCAAGGATGTTTCCTTCGTCATCGAACCGGGAGAACTGGTTACCCTTTTAGGGCCTTCGGGCTGCGGCAAAACCACAACTTTGAGGATGATCGCCGGCTTCGAACTGCCTACGGAAGGCAAGATATTCATTGGGGATGACGATGTCACGCAGTTGCCCGCCCACGCCAGGGACAAGGCTACGGTATTCCAGAGCTACGGCCTTTTCCCCCACATGAATGTCTTCGACAACGTGGCCTACGGGCTCAAGATCATGAAAATGCCCAAACCAGAAATTCAGACCAAAGTGATGGACACCCTTAAGTTGGTAGGTTTGGAACAACTGGCCAACCGTTCGCCGGGAAGGCTCTCCGGCGGCCAGCAGCAGCGTGTCGCTCTAGCCCGGAGTCTTATCGTGGAACCCTCTGTGCTCTTGCTAGACGAACCACTCTCCAATCTCGATGCCCTTTTACGGGAACAGATGCGTGTAGAGATCAGGCGAATCCAGAAAAAAGTGGGTATCACTGCCGTATACGTCACCCATGACCGTACCGAGGCCATGAGCCTCTCGGATCGGGTGATCGTAATGAAAGATGGTGTAATCATGCAGATGGGCACAGCCGCAGAGGTTTATCAGAATCCTAACTCGAAGTTTGTGGCCGGCTTCGTTGGAAAAGTTGCCTTCATTCCCGTGAAAATCCTGGGTAAGGAAGGAGAAGGCTACGCCTGCGACCTCCAAGGCCAGCGTTTCATGGTGCCCAAGGGCATGGCCGGGCTCGTCCCCGGCTCCAAGGCTTCGGTTATGGCCAGACCTGAATCACTCAGGCTGGACGAGCCGGGCAAGGGACTGTTGGAGGGCACAGTGTCGGTCAACATCTACCTAGGATCCAGTGTTGAAACCTTTGTCAGCACCGAACTGGGGGATATCCTCGTACAGATCGATGATCCCGCCCGAAAGAAGGTCTGGGCGGAGGGCGCAAACGTATCCCTGAGTTTCGAACCGGAACTTGTGAGGATTCTGCCGGAGGAATGAGCCTATAGAGTTCCTCGAACCTTGTTGGGATTGAAGCAGGGAGGGGAGGCGACAACGT
>CAZHFN010000071.1:0-6868 GCA_964531105.1 uncultured Treponema sp.
ACGGCCAGGCAGCGGCCTTCTGATTTATAAATAACGTGAACAAAGCGGGGCGCCGCCTGCCAAGGCGGCGCCCCGCTTTCTTGACAGGTTTACCCGTGCGAGGAGTATGAGGTGTCCGAACTACTTATTTTTCTTATAATGGTTGGCGTATTTATCGCCGTTTCCTTTGTTCTGAAATGGCCGGTCTCCATATCTATGCTGCTGGCGGCCGTCGCTGGCGCCCTGGCTGGAGGCAACGGCCTGCCGATCCGTCATCTTGTGGAAGGTACCTTCGGCTATGTGGATACTATTCTTACCATAGCCACCGCCATGGTTTTCATGAATGCCTTCAAGGAATCAGGTGGCCTGGAGGCTCTTTCCACGGCCGTCATTCGTCGATTCCACAAGTGGCCTTCAATTTTAGTGATTCTTCTAATGCTGGTAGCTATGTTCCCCGGCATGATTACAGGCTCATCTAGTGCGGCTGTGCTCACGGCAGGAGCCGTTGTGGCACCCATCTTGGCCCTCATGGGCATTCCCGGGCCTCAGGCTGCAGCCCTCATCGCCATGGCGGGAATTTTGGGCATGATAGCCCCGCCGGTTAACATTCCTGCCATGATCATAGGCGGGGGTATCGACATGCCCTATGTGGGATTTGAAATACCTCTTCTTCTCCTCACCCTGCCTTTGGCTGTATTTTCGGCTCTCTGGTTTGGATACCGTTACGCCAAGCGCACCGACATGAAAAAGGTGCTCTCTTCCTTGGACAGTTCGGTGCTGGATAAGTACGGAGCCCTGCGCCTTTTTTCACCAGTTATCATTGTACTTGTGCTTATGGTAGCAGACCGGGCGTTCCCCCGATTTATAAGTTTAGGCATGCCCCTTATCTTCACGCTGGGAGCAATCCTCGCATCCTTCACCGGCAAGCGTTTCAACGTCCTGCACTCGGCCAAGCTTGCGGTGGAGCAGGCTCTTCCCGTGCTGGGAATCCTGGTGGGTGTAGGCATGTTCATACAGATTATGACCCTCACCGGAGTACGGGGCTTTATAGTCGTAAACGCCCTCTCCGTCCCACCGGCTCTTCTCTATCTCGCCATTGCGGTTTCCATTCCCATTTTTGGAGCCGTATCGGCCTTTGGTTCGGCCAGCGTTCTGGGAGTACCCTTCCTTTTGGCTCTTCTCCAGCAAGATCAGATCATCACCGCCGCAGCCCTTTCCCTAGTCTGTGCCCTGGGTGATTTTATGCCGCCTACAGCCCTTTCAGCCATCTTCGCCACCCAAGTGGTGGGACTCAAGGGTTACGGTACGACACTCAAGAAACTGATCGTTCCATCGCTTGTCGTAGTCGCTTGGGCCTTGATTTTCATTATTTTCTCCAAGCAAATACGCGGCATACTATAAGGAGGCTGCAATGTTCATGAAATGGATTTATCTGGCCATTCTCGCCGCAGTGCTTGCATTGAGCCTCTGGTCACTCTTCAGCTCCAAGAAACCCAGCATGCAGGCTACCGCAGCCATGGTTGTCGTGCCCCTCGTGCTCAGACTCTTGCTCATCAACTAGGAGGCAAGCAGGTGAAACGACATCAAATTAGTGCAATCATATTCTTAGCTCTAGCCCTGGCAGCTGCGGGCATAGCAGGGGCATCCTTCCTCTCCATGAGACAGATTGAGTACATCGCCAAAAGCCCTGGTGTTGCTGAAGTAAAAATGCTGTCCCATTGGTTTCCCAATTTGGCCGGAGGCCCCGGAGATACTGAGGTGTACATCCTAAAGGCCGAGGCAGGTCAGGAAAATACTGCTTCTATGTTGGTTTTGGGCGGTACTCATCCCAATGAACCGGCGGGTTTCATGGCCGCAGTGCTGCTGGTTGAAAATGCCATTCCTGTATCGGGAACTCTCTATGTCATTCCCAGAGCCAATGCATCGGCCTTTACCCACAATGATCCCCAGGAAGGCTCCCCTCAGCGCTTTTCCATAGATACTCCGGGTGGAGAACGGGTGTTCCGCTATGGCTCCAGGGCTACTAATCCCATTCACCAATGGCCCGATCCAGACGTCTATATCCATGCATCCTCGGGGCAGAGCCTCTCTGGCAACGAGACACGAAATCTCAACCGCGGCTACCCAGGTAGGCCTGATGGCACGCTTACCGAAAGAGTCTGCTATGGCATCACCGAGCTTATCAAGAAAGAAGGGGTGACCATAACGGTGGACCTCCACGAGGCATCGCCTGAATACCCTGTCAATATGGCCATGGTGGCACATCCCAATGCGATGACACTTGCGTCGGAAACAGTCATCGGTTTGGAGATGCAGGATATTTTAATCAGACTGGAGCCCTCGCCAGTCAACCTAAGGGGTCTTACCCATAGGGAACTCGGTGACTTTACAGAAACTCTTCCGGTCCTTATGGAAACACCCAATGCATCCCAAGGCAGGCTCAGGGGCAGGACTAACGAAGCCCTGGTTCTCACAGGCATCGATCCCTGGTATGTGAAAGCCGAAAAACTGGGCAGGCTCTACGTGCCCTACGACGAAAAGGGGCATCCTCTGGAGGAAAGGGTGGGGCGGCACCTCACAGGCATAAACGAGTTGGCCTTTTCCTGGACTCTTGGCAACCCAGAAGCTCCCTTGGAGTTCGCAGGCATTCCAAGCTATGGAGAGCTCTTAGCCGAAGGAATAGGTCCTTGGCTTAAACCTCCTGTGGAATGAACCCCGAAATAGTCCTGGGCTCAGCCCTCGTAATGGCCACGGCGGGCGGGCTAATCGAAAGAATTCGTCTGGACAGGGCTCGGGGTTCTGTCCAGATCAGAATTCATGTCAACGGGACCAGGGGAAAATCTACCACCACCAGGCTTATCCGTGCCGCGCTCGCCGAGGGAGGCATTTCAGCCCTGGGCAAGACAACAGGCACGGCAGCCCGTTATATCCTGCCTGATGGCAGTGAAGAGCCGGTGTTCCGCATAGCCAATCCATCGATACGCGAACAGATCGTAGCGCTGAATCGCGCCCGGCTTCTCAAAGCCCAGGCCTTGGTACTGGAATGCATGGCCATCAAGCCTGAACTTCAGTGGGTTTCCGAACATCGTATTGTCAAATCCACCATCGGCGTCATCACGAATGCGAGAATAGACCATGTGGAGGAGATGGGCAATTCGGAGGCTGAAATAGCCTTGAGCCTAGGCAACACCCTTCCTGAAAACGCCGTTCTTTTTACCGCCGACCCTCTTGTGGCTGCGACCCTCGCGCCACTGGCCTTGGCTCGCCACAGCATTCTGCGTCTCGTCCGAGCTTCAGATGAGAATTCTTTCAAAGGCTACCCTGATTTACCCTCATGGTGGTTGGAGAATGCAGCCCTCGCCATGGCCGTCGCGGTTCATTGCGGTGTCGATCGGGATAAGGCTTTGCAGGGAGTCCTCCAAGCACGGCCAGATCCTGGAGTTGCCCAATTCGTGGAAGCGTGGAAGGGAATACAGGTTCTAGACGTCTCGGCGGCCAATGACCCCGAATCCCTAAATTCGTTAATTAATATTTATAAAAGCAATTACGATTCACTTTTGCTTATATATAATAATAGACAGGACAGGATGCCCCGCCTTGTCTCCTTTCTATCGGCATCCATCGATCACCAACTCTGGATAACCGGCTCCAATCCGGGATTACTCCTGAGTAGATACAAGGGCTCGAAAGGCCTGTGTTACGTGCAACCTAAGGACCTAGAATCTAAGACCGTCTCGTATCTGGCCGAGGAGAGAAAAAAAGGATTCAAGCCTCTCGTGGTACTCTGCGGCAATACCAAGGGATGGAATATGGATCTCTATGACAGCGGGAAAAAGGCAGGGAAGGCATGATACAGGATGTGGCCATAGGTCTCGGACTTCTTGTCAATTTGCTCTTCACCGAACTCCTCGGCCTTCCTTCTGGGGGCTTTATCGTGCCTGGATACCTGGCCCTCTATCTTCACAGGCCGCTCAGGATTGCCGCCACCTTCGGCTTGGCTCTCATCACCTGGGCCTTCATGCGTCTGGTGATGGAGAAGTTACTAATACTCTACGGCAGAAGACGTTTTGCCCTCTGCCTCCTCACTGGCTTTATAATCTCCATGGCAGCAGAACACTTGCTGGTCATCATTCCATGGCTGTCCATGGAATTCAGGCCTATCGGCCATCTAATCCCGGGGCTTTTAGCTGCGGGAATGCTGGCCGAAGGGCTGCTGCCCACGGCCCTGGTGTCGCTACTAGGCGCCGCCATTGTAAGGATAGTCCTTGTTCTCCTGGGCTTGGCGGGCTTATGAGGGACTGGTACAGGCCTGTCCACGGCTCATTTCCCTTCCTGGCTCGAGCTCTGGGGTCCAATACTCAGGAGGCCTGGACAGGCGCGACGTTTAAAAAAAAATACGCAAGACTGCTAACCATATTGACCTTTGCTCTCGTCGTTATCCTTCTATTCCTCCTCACATCCAGGCTGGAGCTGCCTACCCGCCTCGGCCTCGAAGTACCTGAACCAATACTTCAGGCTGCTGCCGAAGCTGCAGGTATCATGGAATCGGCGTTGGAGGCAGTACGGAAGGCCAAGGAAACAGCCGGCTTGGAAATACCTCCAGGTTCTCGTGGCCTTGTAGGCGAGGCCTACAATGACCTCACCACAACCCTGGGCAGTCTGTCTGCAAAAATGACGGCGGAGAATTCAGCCTGGGCTTCGGTGCTGACAAAGGAGCTGTGGAGAGAGGGACTGTCCAGAGGTGATTTTGTGGCCTTGGGCATGTCGGGATCTTTCCCCGGTTTAAACCTGGCCTTTATCTGCGCAGCCCAGGCTTTGGGCTTAAAGGTGGCGGCGGTCTCTTCGGTAACGGCCTCTACGTATGGGGCTAACCAGGAAGGCTTTACCTGGCCAGAAATAGAAGTATTACTCGCAGGTTTTGGCATTATCCAGCCCGTTACAAAAGGGATAAGCCTTGGGGGAGAAGAGGATAGGGCTGAAGATCTCCAGTTGGAAGGGCAGGAAGCGGCACTTTCCATAGCCGTTAAGAGCGCCAAGGTCTTGGGGGCGGAAAATATCGGTAGCCATGGACTGACAGTGTCGGTGGATGAAAGGCTGGCTCTCTACAAGAAAGAATCCGGGGCTAGCCGTATTTCCCTCTATGTCAATATCGGGGGCACCCTGGCTTCCATGGGGCAGGGCGATGCCGCCCTGGAACTGTCCAGCGGTTTCCTAGAACCCAGATCCTTCGACTTGGGCAAACAGCGGGGAGTCATGGCCAGGATGATGGAGGAGGGTATACCGGTACTGTCTCTATTGAATGTGAAGGATTTGGCATTGAAATGGGGAATCCCCCTGGAATGAGAGTTTTACGACCGAAAAAAGCGACCTCACGCGAAAAAATACGTGAAAGAAAATACAGTAACAACCGATTGAATTGTTTATCTTACAACAGCACTGAAGCCACTGCTCGATAGTCCTGCGCCATTGGACCATATCCTAAATCCGGCGAAGACATCATGGAGATAGTCAGTATTGGAAATAGTCCCCCTTGGGATTGCGTCTCTGATGAACGCATACACATCAAAGTTGACCGACGATAATTCAGATGAGGCTACATACGTAATATTAGAGCCATATTTCCATATGTTCCATGTTGATCCCTCAATAGATGCAACCCCTATTTGACTTCCGGATGGATTGCGGCTTGCCGGCTTGAACATCCAGATTTCAATCCATTTCTCCGGTCCAAGAATCTCTTCGGTATCTGATGCCATAAACCATAAATTGATCAAAGGCAGAAACTCTGCCGATGACGAGACTCCCGAATCCGACCATGTCCAGCTTGTTTGCAAACTGCTTATAGCGCTCGTTTGTTTTGGGAGGTTAGAGTCTGTTGTTTTATGCCCGTTGTTGTTGCCAATGAATATCGATGGAAAGCTCACAGCCATAGTAGAAGAGGATCCAGTGTGTTCTTTAATCTCAAAATTGCCAGTTGAAGTTGAATACTCGACCTTCTGCGTTGCTACATTGTCTATTATGTTGTTTTGGACAATGTACTGCCTGCCGCTGGAGACGATAGCGAGCTTCCCGCCATAGCCTGATGCTGCATCTTCATTATAGAGAGTCCTTGATTCTAGTTCCGATGTTGTGGTCGTCGTCGGGGTCGTCGTTGTAGACGATTCCAAGGTTGTAGTCGTATCCGATTCTAAAGTTGTTGTTGTTGTAGTAGTGGTAGTATCTTTGTTTATGATTTCGAGAACTTCTGGACATCCTGTTAGTAAAAGAGCTGAAATAACAGATGCAAGAACTAAGAAGCTTTTGTGTTTCATGGTTGCCCCATTCGTTATGCTACAGTCAGTATCCCACCGCTATTTTAGTTTGTAAATAGATTTATGCCTAAAATTTAAAACCTCCTGTTGTCTTATTGCGATATCGTACTCAATTTACTAATTCGCCATCCGCAATATCGCACCACGATACCATCTCATCGTTAGTATAATTGGGAAAATACATTGTGACGGTCGTATCGAGGCTGTCGTTGAAGTATGCGCAACCCTTGGATGCTTTGTAGGAAGTCGGACATGTTCCTTTGGTATAACCCATGCGTTCGAGTATATCGATTAGCTCTGGATCCTTTGCATTAATCTCTTCGCAGGACCAGGCGTCTGTTGAATAAAAAGTTTTGCCACCAAGGGAGCAGCCGAAGACCAACAAGACCGCGAACATGAGAGTTAGCACCGCAAATGTTCTTTTCATCGAGTAGTCCTCCTAAAATATTTTTAACTTTTTTGACATAAAAGAACGCGTACACATATAACAGTGGCATTGAATCTGATTTTCGTCAATAATTATTATCTTGATAAACACTTGGCTCGGACGGTAACATTAAATGTCTGTGTAAAAGCGG
>CAZHFN010000072.1:0-6285 GCA_964531105.1 uncultured Treponema sp.
TCAAGGTCTTGCTGTTTTTAAGAAGCGTATCGAACTCATCGCCCAGGATGGTTTCAATAGCCTTCTTGAGCTGGAAGTCGAACTCCAAATCATAAATCGGAGCTGTCTTGGTGCGTTCAAGCTCATTCCTTAAAAGCCGATCCACATACTCCAGGGGCAAATCATAGCCCTCAGCCAGAATCTGCTTCGCCCTTGCCTTGCGGGCTTCAACGCTACTATCGGGATTAGCCTTTGCGAATTCCTGCACCAGATTGGCCTCGTAGAGTTTCTGGAGGCTTTCCAGCTGGGCATCGGAAAAAGTGAAATCGGGCACGCTTATATCGGGCTCTATTCCCGACTTATCGATATTGACCCCAGAGGGCGTATAGTAACGAGACATGGTGAGCTTGAAGCCTGTGCTGTCCAGGGGGAAAACCTGCTGCACGGAACCCTTTCCGTAAGTTTTCTCTCCCAAAAGGAGGGCGCGTCTAGTGTCCTTCATGGCGCCGGCGAATATTTCCGAAGCCGATGCCGAGCCCTGGTTCACTAAAACGATCATCCTAACGTCCTTAGGCAAAGCCAGCGAGCGGTCGGCTTTGTATTCATAATTTTCTCTGGAGTTTCTGCCCCTTGTGGAAACGATAGTGCCCGAGTCCATAAATAGGTTGCTCACATCAATCACCGAGCTTAATAGACCACCCGGATTGGAGCGCACATCGACAATGAGATAGTCAGCCTTAGCTTTCCTGATCTCATCCAAGGCTTCCTTAATCCGTTCGGAGGTTTGGGGAATCCACTCGATAATTCGCAGGTAACCGATCTTGGCTCCTTCTTCCTCGATAATCCCCATCTTTATGGCGGGAATTTCAATCACTGCACGCTCAAACACCAGTTCAAACTCGTAACTCCCGCCCCGGCGGAAAACCATGGTGACTTTTGTGCCCTCCGGGCCTCGAATCAACGCCGAAGCCTCGTCCACGCTCAAGTCGGCGGTGCTCTTTCCATCTATCCTCACTATCAAATCCCCTGGAAGCACTCCAGCTTTCCACGCAGGGGTGTCCTCTATGGGAGAAACCACTTCAACCAGGACTTCAGATGGTGTTTTCGAACCTTCGGTAACAAAAGGCTTGGAGATATAGAGCCCAACCCCCGCGTAGGTACCATCGGTTTCACGCATCAAATCCGAGAGCATTGGTTCGTCCAGGAATATGGAGTGGGGATCGCCAAGGGCTTCGAACATACCCTTCATCGCGCCCTCATAGAGGACCGCGGGATCCATCTCGTCCACATAATTTTGGAGCACGAACTGGTAAATATTTTGCAGAAGCTGGGAATAGCGCCGGGCATCCTCAGGGCTGGGGCGCGCAGCCTGCGCGGCATGGGAAGCCTGGGCAGGCGCCTCTTCGGCCTGTGGGGCAAGGTCCTGACCCGCAGGCTGCGCCGAAACCCCCGGCACGGAAACGGCCATAAAACATATCGCAAGGGCCAGAAGACCCGCCAGACTCCATGAAAGTACGGCGGAATGCCTTATTTTCAAAAACCATTTCATCGCATGAACATCCTTTAAAAGAGTATAATGTAAATCCATGTCCTAGTGAACATCCGCCACATCCATTCCGCCGACCTTCCCTCTTTCCAGGGCCATCTCTATTGACCCGGATGCCGGGGCCTGTCTAGACTGGTGGCCATATGAGAAAGGCAAGGTATCTGGCTGCAGGCGCCGCCGCCCTCGCGAAGCCATTTTTTATCGGCAGCCTTGCGGCGGGCATCCAGCTGAGCGATCTCGGCCAGCTCTCCTCGCCCTTTCTCCGCTTCCTCCTTCTTCCCCAAACCTTGCCCGCGCTCTGCCTCTACTTTCTCTGGCGAGACGAGGATAAATACAAGGCATTCAAACCCCTAGTGGCCCTCGCAGGGATAGGATCCATCGTACTCTTGCTTTTACTTGTCGCAGAGGCTGCAGGGAAATTTCAATTGCTTCTGCTGATCGCAAAAGATGCGCGGGGGATTCTAGGCCTAATGCTTTCTGTGCTGGGTGCCCTTGCGGCAGACCTGCTCTGTCTGCTGACCATTATCCCCTCGGCTCGGCGCCAGGGGCTTAAAATGCGTACTAGCGAAGAGCCTCTAGCGCCCAACGCAATTCCAAACAAGGAGTCATGATGCCGGCGATGATAGAATTCCCTTCCTGGATAAAGCCGGAGATAATCCCCGGCCTGCCATTCCGCTGGTATGGCCTCATGTATGTGCTAGCCTTCGGCACTACCTGGCTTCTCTTCCGCAGAGAATCCAAACGCCTGGACAAACCATGGACCGAGGATATGTCGGCCAACTTCTTCCTTTGGGCGATCGTGGGCATACTATTAGGTGGCCGGCTTGCGGGCACCTTAATCTACGAACCCACCGATTACTACTGGCGCCGCCCCTGGTTCATACTCTGGCCCTTCGACGAAACCGGACGATTTGTGGGCTACCAGGGAATGTCCTTCCATGGCGGTTTTGTCGGCCTCATAGCCTCCACCCTCATCTGGGCCAATATAAAAAAACAGCGATGGCTGGAATGGGCCGATCTCATCGCCATGTCAGTGCCCCTAGGTTACACCTTCGGGCGCCTTGGCAACTTCATCAATGGAGAACTCTGGGGCAAAATCACCGACCTGCCCTGGGGCATGGTCTTTCCCTATGCCGAACGCTTTTCAGCCCGCGAACCCTGGGTGCAGGAATTTGCCGCCAAGGTGGGAATTTCTCTCTCATCGATGAATGACATCGTAAATCTCCCCAGGCATCCCTCCCAGCTCTACGAGGCTATCTTTGAAGGCATAGTGCTGTGGGCAATTCTCTGGTTCCTGGTCCGCAAACATCGACGTTACGATGGCCAGGCGACCGGCTTGTATATCATAGGCTATGGCACAGCCCGCTTTTTTATCGAATACCTAAGGGAACCCGATTCCGGCCTGGGCTACATCCTCGAACTCGGCGATCTGGGCGCTCCCACCTATGCATTTACCAGCTTTTTCAACTTTTCCATGGGCCAGATCCTCTGCGTTCTCATGATCCTGGCGGGGGCTGTTATTCTCATACTCTGCCGAATGAGAGGAGAGCGAATAGCCCGGGAAAGCCTTCAGAGCTCCAAGAAATTCACGTCCCGAAAATTGCGGAAACGGATCAAATAGGGGGATGGAATGATCGTAAGCCTCGCGCAGATGGATTCCACCATCGGCGATTTTAGCGGTAACGCCGCGCGCATCCTGGATATGACTACACGCTTGCTCTCAGGTACTGAAGCGAAAGCTAAAAGCGACCTTATAGTCTTTCCCGAACTCTGCCTCTGCGGGTACCCGCCCATGGATCTATTGGATCAGGAAGCCTTCGTGGACGCCAATCTCAAGGCCCTGCGCTACCTCCAGAAGAAACTGCCCCGGGACTCCGCCGTGGCCATCGGTTACGTGGATCGCAACCGCTCTAGTGCGGGCCGCGCCCTTGTAAACGCCATGTCGGTAATCGCGGAAGGACAGATTGTCTTTACTCAGGAGAAAACCCTCCTGCCCACCTACGATGTCTTCGACGAAGCCCGCTACTTCGAACCGGCAAGAACCAGAAAGGTCTACGCCCATTCCAAAGGCAGAATCGGATTCGCCATCTGCGAAGATTTTTGGTGGGAATCCCCTCCCGACCCCTTCTTTAAATATCCTGTGGACCCGGTCAAGGAACTTCTGGACTCGGGGATAGATCTTCTCATCGTTCCCTCGGCCTCACCCTTCGTCAAAGCCAAACTGGAAACTAGGCTGCGCCTGGCCAAAAGCAAGGCCAGGGAGGGGAGCATTCCTGTACTCTATTGCAACGCCGTAGGCTCCAACGATTCCCTCATCTTCGACGGCCGATCCTTTGTGGTAAATACCGAAGGTAAGCCCCTAGCCTTCTGTGGATGGGAGGAAGGCTTCCTTGTCGTAGATACCGATTCCATGGCCTGCGAGGGCTGTACCGATGCGGCAGCCAGTCCTGAGGTCAAAAACCTGAAAAGCGCCCCCATGGAAGATATCCACCAGGCGCTGATCGTGGGCATCAAAGGCTACATGGCTAAATCAGGCTTTACCAAGGCCTGCCTGGGTCTTTCAGGCGGCATCGACTCGGCCCTGGTGGCAGTCCTGGCGGCCGAAGCCCTGGGTCCGGAAAACCTTCGCTGCATAACCATGCCCAGCCGCTTTTCCTCGGATGGATCTGTGGACGACTCGGTGGAACTCTGCAGGCGCCAGGGCATTGGGCTGGAGCGCTTTTCCATAGAAAGCCCTTTCAGCGCCTATCTCAACCTACTAGCCCCGGCATTTGCAGGACTCCCCTTCGACCTGGCCGAGGAAAACCTCCAGGCTCGGATACGGGGAGCCCTCCTCATGGCTTGGTCCAACAAATTCAACTCCCTTTTGCTCACCACTGGCAATAAAAGCGAACTAGCGGCGGGCTACTGCACCCTCTACGGCGATATGTGCGGCGCACTTGCACCCATAGGCGACCTTTACAAAACAGAAGTCTACGAACTATCCCGGCACCTCAACGCCCTCGCCCTGGCCGAAGGACGTCCCGAGCCTATTCCCCTGCCCATTATTGACAAAGCACCCAGTGCCGAACTCAGGCAGAACCAGAAGGATCAGGACAGCCTTCCCCCTTATGACATCCTGGATGGAATATTAAAACTCTACATTGAAGAAAATGCTTCCCTTGAGAAAATTATCGCATTGGGGTTCGAGAAGGATCTGGTAACCAAGGTCTTAGGCATGGTGGCCAGGGCCGAATACAAACGCAGACAGGCCGCTCCCGTAATCAAGGTGTCCAAGCGGGCCTTCGGCATCGGCAGGCGGCTGCCCCTCACAAGGCAGATCCACGAAACCAGAACTTAAGAAGCTAAGGTTTTTTTCTGTTCCAAGTGCTCAAGCTCTGGGGAAAATTGGAGATAATTCCCTCTGCCCCTGCAGCCAGCACCCTCGCTTCGTCCTCCAGCTTGTCCACAGTCCATGGTAGCAGGGGTCTTCGCAGGCTATGGAATACACGCCGCCTAGCAACCAGCGTGCACTCTGGTTTAAGAATATCTGCAGCCCCTATCCAACGCCCCTCGCCTCTACGTAAATACCAGTACAGCTCCTCCGATCTGCTCCAGATTATCGCCGTGGGAAATTCGGGCAAGTATTTTGCGCAGCGCCTCAGGCTAAGAGGGTTGAAGGAAGAGACAATACAGCGGCCTTGCATTTCATGGCGACGCAAGGTGTCGGCCAGAAGAGACTCCAGTCCCGTATCTCCAATAGAACGACATTTGATTTCAATATCGAAATAGATATCCCTGCCCAGTTCCTCCAGCACATCATCCAGCAGGGGCATTCGCTCGGAGGCGTAGGATAAATCCATCCAGGAGCCTATATCGAGACTGGACAGAAACGCGTACTCCGAACCCTCGATGGAGAAACCCTTTTCACGTCCCGGGGCTTTGGTCTCCGGGACGATTCTCGCGGTGGTATCGTCATGAAAAACGACGAGTTTAGCATCCTTTGAGCGATGTATATCCAATTCAATGCCTGGAATCCCGGCATCCCTGGCAGCCTTGAAGGCGGCCATGCTGTTCTCAGGCTTCAGCGAGGAAAGCCCCCTATGGGCAAAGACGAGGGGTCGGGGGAACCCGGGAAGGAAGGATGCCTTCATAGACCCATCTTGCGCTTGAGTGCCTCGAGAGGATCGGCCGGATCAGCCTTCTGTTCGAGATTCTTGAACTCCCGATCCACGGCGGCCTCATTGGAATCAGTGTCCAGACCCTGGAGCATATCCAACTCTGCCTTGAGCATATCGGGATCAATGCTCCTGCGCCTGGCCTTTATGGAAGGCAGGGCTTCCCGTATCCTGATCACATCGGCCTGGAGCTCCTGCCGTGCAGCAAGAATATCAGCTTTCTTAGCCTCCACCTGAACCACTTGAGACCGGGCTCCCGCCGCGAGCTCGACCAAACCCTTGCTTTCAGCCAGGCTCACCCTGGATTTCCAGAGAGAAATATCCTTCTCCAGGGTTTCCATATCTTTATCGTGCCGCTTTATATCCGTCGTATAAGCCAGCAGTAATTCCATGGCTCCCGCTTCGTCCAATTTGGAAAGCTCTTCCAGACTAATCATGCTGTTTCCCTCCATCCCGGGCCATGTTTTTCTTGGTCTGCAGTTTTCCATGGAACCGCTCCACATCTATGACTACCCTCGTGTGCTCTCCCTCACCCACCTTTTCCACCTCGTCCCAGGCTTCCACCTTGAAATGTAAAACCCTGCCATCTACCTTCAGCAGTTC
>CAZHFN010000073.1:0-6227 GCA_964531105.1 uncultured Treponema sp.
CCTGGGAACGCGTACGAAGGACACCGCTTATGAAGGAGCCTGATTATCTTCCTGGATATGCGCTGATGTAGCTACCCGAAGATAAAAAGAAGCCGCCCAGGGTATCCTGAGCGGCCTCGTTACCAACAAGGTTCGAGGAACTTATTAAATTTTATTGATCAGGTGCTCTGTGAGAATTTTAATTCCAATGCCTATCAGCACGACTCCACCAACAATATCGGCCCAGTCGCCGAAAAGTCGCTTAAGGTTTTTCCCAAACTGAATTCCCAGAAGGCATATGATAAAGGTAGTGAGTCCGATTATGACCGAGGGCCAAAGAATGGGGGATCCAAGCACGCTTAAGGAGAGACCTACCGCCAGTGCATCGATGCTGGTGGCCAGCGCCAGGACGGCCAGGCTCTGGATCTTCATGATGCCATGATCTTTTACATCGTCGGGGTCGGGGCAGAATGCCGGGATTCTGAGCCTGATGCCCTCCCAGAGCATTTTACCGCCCACGAAGGCCAGAAGCCCGAAGGCGATCCAGTGGTCGTAGGCTTGGATAAACTGTCTGAAGGTAGAGCCTAAAAGCCAGCCCGCCAGAGGCATGGCAAACTGGAAAATGCCGAAGAAAGAGGCTGCCCGCAGGCCAACCGAACGGGGGATAAAATCTGTGCAGATTGAAGCCGAGATGGAAACGGCAAGAGCGTCCATGGAAAGCGCCAAACCTAAAAGAAAACTTGTAAAAAGAATGGAATCCACTCCAAGTCTCCTCTAGTACCTGCGTTGGAGCAGGGTTTCAGTGAGGTTCAAGAGCTCTGCCTTGGCGGGGCAGTCGGGAAGCCGGGCAATTTCAGTCTTGGCCCTGCTGCTGAAGTGACGGGCGATTTCCCTTGCCCCATCCAAGGCACCGGTGGCTACAACAAGGCGCAGAATTTCGGATACTTTTTTGTCGTCCATGGGAGCTTTCAGCAGTGGACGCAAGGCTGACTCGTCCTTTCTGAGGGCTAGAATAAGGGGCAGGGTGCAGAGACCTTCTCGTATATCGTTGCCCACGGGCTTGCGAAGGGTCTTGTCATCGGATTCGTAATCCAGAATATCGTCGATTATCTGGAAAGCCATGCCTATGTCGTAACCTGTCCTCCGCAGGGCTTGGACAACAAAGGGATCGGCCTTGGCTTCACTGGCTCCCACATGGAGGGAAAGCGAGAAAAGGGCTGCGGTTTTTCCGGCAATGGTCCGCAGGTAGCTTCGCTTGGAGATGGAGAAGCTGAATTTGCCCAAGTCCTGGCCTATTTCGGCGGCACAGATCCCACCTACGAAGCGGGCTAGTATTTTGGCGCTGCTTGAATCCGCATAGTCGGCCACGAGCCTGAAGCTTCGGGAAAAAAGCCAGTCGCCGGCCAGAATGGCGTTGGTGACATTGAATTCGGTGTGGAGCGTGGGCACACCCCGTCTGAATGCGGCATCATCAATTATATCATCATGTACAAGGCTAGCCGCATGGATTAATTCGATAGCAGCCGCTATATGGTGGATTCGGTTTTCCCGGTTTTTGCCTCTGCCTTTTGAGCCGAAGCCTGAGCCAATTATGACAAAGGCGGGCCTAAGCATTTTGCCGCCAGACAAAACCAGGGTGGAAGTGGCCTTAGCCAGGGGGAAGCTCGGATCATTCAAGGTAGCGGCTAGAACCGCCTCTACCTTGTCGAGCCTGGAGCCGATGGAGGGAGTGTTCTTCCAGATATCCTTCATCTTATTTATAAAACCTTTCAGGCCTTAAAAAAGCCGGAGATCCCCAAACAAAAGCAAAGGGAGCTCCGGCTTTGCATTAGAAAGATGGCCTGTTACTTGGTCGGATCGTCGCCGTAGAAGTGCCACTTGCGGGCTATTTTAGTGCCGTTCCACCACTTCTTGAAGAAGGGGACAACCCAGTAGTCCAGACCGAAAGCCCTTCCCGCTCCGCCCAGCATGACTATCGCGGCGAAGACAAACCAAAGCTGATTCCAGGCGAACATGCCCGACATAGTGAATATGACGCACATGCCGATACTCGCCACAGCGGCTAGCCAGGTAAAGCAACCGCCGAAAAGAGCCAGGCCGATGGCGATTTCCATGAACACGATCATTATTTGGAAAAGGCTGAAGGGAAGGAAGGCGAAAATGCCATCCATGAAAGTGGTTCTGAACCAAGTAACCAATCCTGACTGAGGATCGAGAATAGGTTTCGCCAGATTCCACACCACCTTAAATACCTGCTCAGCGCCTTCGGCTACGGCTTCGCCGGCTGCTTCCCATGCGCCTGAAGCGGCGGTCACCGCTTCGGTGGCCACCTCGGCCGCGGCGTCCCATGCTCCACTGGCTGCACTGGTAGCCGCGACTGTGGTCACCGTTTCCGCCGCGCCTTCCCAGGCGCTGGCGGCGCTGCCCGCGTCTGCTGCGGCCTGCACGCCCTTCTGCACTACCCCGGGGGAGAACATCCATGACGAGCTGGAGCCCTTGGCAAAATTGAGCCAGCCTTCGCCGATCTTGTTGATGCCTTCGAAAAGCCACATGAGACCGAGCCACATTCGTAACAGAAGCACCCAGTATGAGCGTACTTTGTAGGAGATGAAGCCTCCTATAAAGGTTCTGTTGTTCTTCATGTCCAGGAATTCGTGCTTGAAGTACTCCCATACCTGATTAATGCCTGCGATGTTGAAAAGGTAGAACATGTTGATGAAGTGCTTGAAGAACATGGCTATGAAGCCCGAGGTCTTCCAGCTCATCGCGTTGGCCACGCCGTAGCGGCCGCCGATGGATACCATGAAGCCATGGTAATTGGGCTTGAAGGAGTGCCGCTCGCCGCCGTCGATGTCGGCGATGATGTTTTTAGCCGCCGCTTCTGCAGAGAAGTGGGCCGATTCGACCACCTGTGCCATGGGTTTGCCGTTTACCATAAGGCCGGCGTTGTCGCCCACCACGTAGACGTTCGGGTACTTGGTCGAGCGCATCCCATCGTCGCACTCGATGCGGTTGCGCTTGCCCATGGGCAAGGCCAATGAGCCGGCAAAGCTGGAACCCTTGACGCCGCAGGTCCAGATAAAGGTGTCGGTTTCTACGATTTCGCCGGATTTGAGCAGCACCTTCCCGGGTTCGGCGCCCACGATAGCCTGGCCGAGCATAACCTTGCAGCCTTTCTTGGCCAGGTATTTCTCAGCCTTGGCCCTCAGGGGCTCTTCCAGTATGGGGAGGATTGAGGGCAGGGCTTCAATATTGGTGATCTGGACATCCTTGGGATCCATGTAGTACTTGCGGCACATCACGTCCCTGTATTCCAGAAGTTCGCCAATCATCTCTATGCCGGTGAAGCCTGCGCCAGCCACCACGAAGGTAAGCATGCGCTTGCGGGCAGCAGGATCCAATTCTTTGGAAGCCATGTAGAAGACATGCTCCACATGATTGCGGATCCTCATGGCATCTTCAAAGGACCAGAGGGAAAAGCTGTTTTCCTTAATGCCGGGAATACCGAAAAATTCGGGTTCGGCGCCGGCGCCGACGACGCAGAAATCAAAGCTGTACTCGCCCTGGGTGCCAAGGGCTTTCTTGGCTTCGAAGTCGACAGTCTTGATTGTGTCCTGCACGACATTGATTTTCTTGGTGGCGAATATTTTGCGAAAGCTCACCTGGACCGACTCTGGCTCGGTCCTCCATCCTGCTACTTCATGGAGCTCGGTCATGAGGGTGTGGAATGTCTTGGTATCCACAAGGGTAATCTCGACTGAAGGATTTTTCCTGAAATGTTTTTCCAGGATCTTCCCTGCCCAGACACCGCCATAGCCGCCGCCGATGATGAGGATTTTCTTGACATCATTCATGTGAGAAACTCCCGATTGAATAGGTAAACATGGAAATTACGAAAAAGTGTAGCATGAGTTTTTAAAAATTACTATATGCTTATATCGATATATCCTTAATCCTCTCAGCCCTTCACTTTCCTTCATTTTTACAGTATGGTTACAGCTTGGTTCAGGCATATGAACCCGACTTTCTTGGAAGGAATGCAAAGGTTCCGGAACTCCGGGCCATAACCTATAATGTAGGAACGCATATGGACTTATCGCGATTTTCCGTCGCCCCTGCTCTCCTTGAGCGCGCTGCGGCTTCGGACCCCTATCGATCAGTATTTTACGAACGAGTGCTATCGGAACTCTTTGAAAAGGGAGAAAATCTTTTCGTCAAGACGGATATTAAGAGGGATAGGGCATCGATTTTTTCCTTTGCCCTCCTGCATTGGCTCTATACCCAAAGAAAGCCCAATTCCCCAGCGCCCAGGGCGCTCTATCTCTGCGCCGAGGACCAAGCTGCCAAGGATGTCTACGATGCTGCTGTAGGTATGGCTGATATAGCGAACGACGGCCTGCGGATAACCTTGCTCATCGCGGAATCCGGAGCAGCCAATCCAGAGAGCCTTGCGGCTTCCGGCAATAGCACGGCCTCATCCCTGGCCACAGCCGACTGCCTTATCGCGAGCGTCGCCGCCTTCGATGCAAGCCTCGAGAGGGGCGAACTCTCCCCTAGGGAGTTCGGCTTTGTCGTAGCCGACCAGGCCGAATTACTGGCCGAACAGCCGGGCGATCTGCTGCGCAGGATTCAAGGGCATCTCCTCCCCTCCTGGGAGCGCAAGAGCCTTGTGATCGCGAACAAGCATACTCCCAGGTCCAAGAACTTCGCCTGGGATTTTGCCGACAACCCAAAAGAGATAAAGCTGGCTGAAGCCCTGGGTTTCGGCGGCTCCATCCCGTCCAAGAGCATCAAGCTGGATGAGTCCGCGAAGCTGAGAGTACTCCTGAGCCTTGCCAGGGCTAAAGCCGATCTACATCTTTGCGTATTCTGCAATCTTAAATCCACGGCGGCCGAGCTTTCGGCCAGGCTGGTCATGAACGGACTAGCCTCCGATTACATAGGCGGCAACCTGAATCCGGACAGGAAGCGCCAGATTGTGGACAAAGCCATAGGTTGGAAGGGTCCCTATGTGCTCGTGCTCACCGATGAGGGGGCCAAGACCGCGCAAAAGCCCGGATTTTCTTCGATAGTCAATTACGATATCCCCCTGGAGCCGGAACTCTATTTCGACAGGCTCGCCTTCCTGGACAGGGACAGCGATGATGCCATGGTGTATAACCTGGTCTGCGAGCGTTATATGTACGGCATACCTGCCATAGAAAGGATAATCCAGTCCTCCCTGGCCATAGCCCCCCTAGATATGGAAGAATCGCTGCCCGAAGACCTGAGCGCGGGCAAGGAAATCCCAATGCCCGAAGGGCGCTTCCGGGGACGTGACGAGCGTAGAAGTCCCAGGGCCCGGGATGACAGGCATGAGCCCCCCGAAGAACGCCGCAGGGATTCTGAGGATTTTCGCAGAAGACCGGAGCGCAGGCCTGAAAGGGAGTTGCGGAGAAGCGAAACCCACGCCGCCCGCGCACCTGAAAAAAGCCCTGTCCGAGAATTGCCCGTCCGCGATCCTTACGCCATGTCCATGGAAGAGAGGCTGGCTTTCTATAAGCGCCGCTATGGGAAAAGGCTTGAAAAGACGGCTATGACTGATGAGGCTACCGTTCCCCACCTGGAATCGCAAGGCCCTGAAATCACTCGATCAGAAACCAGGGAAATTGAGGATAAAGACCAAAATCAGGGTAAAGGATTGTTGGGCAAACTCCAAAATCTCTTTGGACCACACAAGGACTGAGTATGAAGATATTGACCCATACGGTAAAACCGAGACTGGATGGTGAACTGGCGGCCCTTGACCTCATTGCCAGAAACCTTTGGCTCTCCTGGAACTTCGATGCGATTTCTCTCTTTATCCGTATCGATCCCGATGCCTGGGTCGAGAGCGGCCAGAATCCGGTAAAAATGCTCGGCATGGTGAGCCAGGAACGCTTCGATCAATTGGCCCAGGATGACTCCTTTGTCGCCGCCCTTCAGGATGTGAAGACCAGACTCGAGCGTTATCGTAAGGGCGAGGCCTGGTACAAGGGTCCCAAGGGCTCCGTTACCGCCTATTTCTCCATGGAGTTCGGCATTGATGTATCTCTGCCCACATATTCGGGCGGCCTGGGTATTCTGTCGGGCGACCACATGAAGACCTCCAGCGACTTGGGGCTGCCCCTGGTGGGCGTGGGGCTTCTGTATCGTCAGGGATATTTCAAGCAGTATCTCAATGCCGATGGCTTTCAGCAGGAATCCTACCCCGAGAACGACTGGTACAA
>CAZHFN010000074.1:0-6127 GCA_964531105.1 uncultured Treponema sp.
TGGGCGGTGGCGATGTGGCGGACAATGGCGAGCCCTAAGCCGGTGCCGCCTACCTCACGGCTTCTGGACTTATCGACACGGTAGAAACGCTCGAAGAGACGGGGCAACTCGGCGGCGGGGATTCCAGGACCTTTATCTCTGACCTCGATTCGGACAAGGCTGTCAGCCAGCCGGGTTGAGACTGAGACGGCTCCGGCTTTGTGCGAGTATTTGACCGCATTATCCAGAAGATTAAAAACTGCCTGGATGATGAGACCGCCATTCACCTCGGCGATGATTTCCTTGGGGCAATCCATATCAAGCTTAAGGTTTTTGGCCGCCGCAGCGTACTCCACCGAGGCGACAGCCTCCTGGATGAGCTCCCGTAGATTTTCCGGCCTCGTTTTTAGGCTTCCCCTCTCTTCCTGCTCGAGTTTGGCCAGGGAAAGCAAATCGTCGATGAGCCTCTCCATTCTGGCTGCGTTCTTGCCTATTATTTCCGCGAAGCGTTTAGCTTTTTCAGGGTCTTCCAGGGCAGCTCCCGACAGTGTTTCGGCGAAGCCCTTTACCAGTTGTACGGGCGTCCTGAGTTCGTGTGATACATTAGCTACAAAATCCCTTCGGACAGTCTCCAGGCGGCGCAGAACCGTAAGGTCGTTTAGCACCAGCACAACGCCCTCCGGTTTATCCGAGTTGTTTTGCCTTCCGTAGGCTGCGGCAAGAACCTGGAAGCTCCGCTGGCTTCCCTGGCGGTAGAGCTTGATATCAGTTTCCGCGGCAGCTGCTATTTCCAGAGCCCTGCGTGCCACTTCTTCGAGTTCAGGCGAACGGGATACTTCGAGCAGGCAGAGCTTGGATTTTTTAGGCGCGGTCGAAGCCCCAGGCTGGGGGGCTGCAGCACTACTTGCTGTGGCCTTGGAAGCCACTGGTGCAAAGTCAGCTGTGCTCGAGACTGGGGAAAAATCGAAGAGCTGCCTGGCAGCATTGTTGGCCAGGCGAAGGTTGAGCTCGGAATCCAGGGCGAGTACTGCTTCGGAGATACCTTCAAGGATAGCTTCCACCTCCCTCTCCCTGGCTTCGGCCGATTCGGCCCGCAGGGAAAGCTCACCGGCCATGGAGTCCAGGGCTTGACCTAAGACCCGTATTTCCCGGGAGCTGCGGGTGAACTGCCGCTTATTCTGGAGTTTAAAGCCGCTGCGGGGCACTGATTCGGCCGCGTCGGCCAGGAGGCCTAGGGGTCGAGTGATGCCCCGGGAAAGGAATATGGCTACCAAGGCCGCAAGGGCGGCGGCGAGGGCAATCACGGTGACCAGGAGGAACTGCAATTCCGAGAGCCTGGACTCCATGGCCGGGGTGTCCAGAGACAGTCTGAACGCGGCGATGATTCTAGACTCGCTGTCTTTTATGGGTATGGCTATATAACGCTGTTCCATGCCCAGAGTGTTAGATTTTCGAGTAGCCTTAGATTCCGTCCCCATGAGAGCCTGCGCTATCTCGGGTCGGTCGCCGTGGTTTTCCATTATCCCAGGATCGGCCTTAGAGTCGGCGGCTACTTTACCATTGGGATATACGATGGTAATCCTGTACGAAGATGCCCCTCCAGCTTCCAAAGTCCAGCGCTGCAGGGTATCAGCATTGGAGGGATCCGGCAGGTAGGCCGATAGCAGTCGGGCTGTTTCGCCTAAGGCCTTGTCATTGATTTCGTCGTGGATCTGCCCTATCAACGTTATGGATAGAAGGGCGAAGACCAGGCATAGGGCAAGGCTCAAGCCAAGAAGAGAGGCTAGTGTCTTGCCAAAAAGTGTTTTCATGCTTCGGCCCGGAATCTGTAGCCCACGCCCCTGACCGTTTCTATGAGAGCGCCGCCTTCGCCTAACTTCTTCCTGATCGAGAGTACCTGCACATCCACCGACCTGTCGGTGACAGGGTAATCCTGGCCTTTAACCGCATCTATGATCTGGCCCCGAGAGAAAACCCTGCCCGGCTCAGCCATGAGGCATTTCAAGAGCGCAAATTCGGTGGCCGAAAGCTCCAGCGGCCGGTTCTCAAAAAAAGCCTCGTGACGCAGGGAATCCAGGGAAAGGGCTCCTCTACGGATCATAGTGGAGACCTTTTGCCCAAGAGTCCGCTCTTGACCCCGCCTTAGGGCAGTCCTGATCCGCGCTACCAGTACCCTGGGGCTGAAGGGTTTTATCACATAATCCTCGGCGCCTAGCTCGAGGCCCGCAACAACATCGGCATCCTCGCCCTTGGCGGTGGTGATGATGATGGGGATGCGGTTCTTGTCTGCCAGATTCCGGGAGCGCCTTAAAAATTCAAATCCATCGACTCCCGGCAGCATTAGGTCGAGAATAATGCAGTCGAAGTCCCTGGTCTGCAAAAAGGAGAGTCCTTCTTCGGCGGAAACGGCGGGCAGTACTTCCCAGCCTTCGGCCTGGAGGGTGTAGGAGAGCAATTCCCGTATATCTCCATCGTCTTCAACGACAAGGATTCTGGCCTTGGCCATAGCCCCTCCTACTCAACGTGTCATTAGTATACTTATCACTGCTTGCAGAACAAGGTTTCCCCAACCCTATCACGCCTTGCCGACTAAGCGACCACGATCAGTCGTTCAGGTCCAGGTGACGCCCTTCCACCATGTAGACAACGGCCTCGCACACGTTGGTCATATGGTCACCAAAGCGCTCGAGATATCCGGAGGTGGTAAGCAGCTTGGATGCTCTTTGGATGAGTTCCGGATGATCCTTCATGAGTCCCAGGGTTTCCTCGATGAGGGACTTGTGCTCGTGATCGATCTCGTCATCCAGCGAGGCTGTCGCTCGAGCCGCCGACACATCCCAGTTAAGATAGGCGCCCACAGCGCCCTTGATCATCCGCAAGCCCACGCCGGCCATGAGGTCGAGCCTGCCGATCTGGCGGAAAGGAGCCTCGCCCGCCAGCTTGATGGCTGTCTTGGCCAGATGGGCAGTATAATCACCCGCCCTTTCCAGATTGTATGTCACTTTAAAGATGGTGACGAGTTCTCTCAGATCTCTGGCTACGGGCTGCTGAGTGGCGATAAGCACCGCCGCCGCGTCTTCTATTTCCAACTGAAGCTTGTCGACTTCTTTGTCCCCCGTCTTGGCTTCTTTCGCGAGGGATACATCCTGGTTTTTCAAGGCGGTTATCGCCTTGGCAAGGTTTTCCTCGACCCTGGTGGACATGCCGAGCAAATCGTAACGGAGTTTTGCCAGCTCTTCCTGGAGCGCAGTTCTGGTGCTCATGGGTTCCTTCCTCTATCAACCGAAGCGTCCCGAGATATAGTTCTCGGTGCGTTCATCCTTGGGATTGAAAAATATTTCCTTTGTAGGGGCGTACTCGACGAGATCCCCGGAGAGAAGAAAGGCCGTATAGTCTGATATTCTGGCGGCCTGCTGCATATTGTGCGTAACAATGACGATAGAATAGCGGCGCTTAAGCTGGCCGAGCAAGTCTTCGATTTTTGCGGTGGAAATGGGATCTAAGGCGCTGGTGGGCTCGTCCATAAGAATTACTTCCGGGCTCACCGCCAGGGCGCGTGCTATGCAGAGGCGCTGCTGCTGTCCGCCGGATAAAGCCATGGCGCTCTGCTTGAGCTTATCCTTTACCTCGTCCCAGAGGGCTACTTGCATCAGGCTGGATTCCACTAGTTCGTCCATATCTCCCTTAAAGCCATTGATCCTGGCTCCCCAAGCGATATTTTCATGAATGGTTTTTGGAAAGGGGTTGGGTTTCTGGAAAACCATGCCTATCCAACGCCGCACTTCTACGGGATCTACTCCGGCTCCGTAGATGTCGGCTCCACGAAAGAGGACTCTGCCCGAGGTTTTAGTGCCTGGTATGAGCTCGTTCATTCTGTTGAAGGCCCGCAACGCTGTGCTCTTGCCGCAGCCGGAAGGGCCTATTATCGCCGTAACCGCGTTGCGATCGATATTCATGGTCAGGCTTTTTACCGCCTGGTGCCCGTTGGAATACTCTATCGAGAGGTCGATTATTTCGAGGCAAGCTGTTGTCTTCATTGAGAGAGTGCCCTTTTATTGCTGTATTTGGTGCGCATGTAGATGACGCTGGCATTGAGCGACAGAAGAAGCACCAGGAGAACGACGATGGCTCCGGCGGCAAGGTTTCGGAATTCCTGCTGAGGTCTGGCGCTCCATTGGTAAATCTGTATGGGAAGGGTGGTGAATTTTGAGAACGGGCCACTCGGATCCATGGAAAGAAAAGTAGAAGCTCCCACTACGACTAATGGCGCTGTCTCACCCAGAGCCCTGGATATGGCCAGCACAGCCCCTGTGAGTATCCTGTCCGCCGATGCGGGCAGGACATGGTGCCAGACAGTCTGCCACCTGGTGGCTCCCAGGGCAAGGCTGGAATGCCGCAGGCCTTGGGGTATGGCCTTCATGGCTTCCTGCGCGTTAATTATTATGATGGGAAGCACCAGGATGGCCAGGCTCAGGGAAGCCGCGAGTACTGTCCTGCCGTCCAGGGATGTTCCTTCGGCTTGTATGCCGAAGATCGAACCCGAGGTGAGGGGCGCCATGGCTCTCACGAAGAGTGTAAGGCCAAGCATGCCGTAAATGATCGAAGGCACCCCCGCTAGGTTGTAGATATTGGTACGGATTATTCGGTTGAGCCAGTTGTCTTTGGCGTATTCCTCCAACCAGACAGCGGCAGCCACGCCCAGAGGAAGGGCGAAGAGTATGGTGAAGAAAATGGTCAGCAGGGAGCCTAAGATCGCTCCGCGAATCCCGCTCCGCAGAGGGTCCGAAGACTGGGAGTTGGTGAAAAGGTTCCCGTTCACCCAGGAACGGAACTGCAGGCTTCCTCCCTGGTAATCACTGACAGAACTTTCCAGTATCGCTTTCTTGAAAAAGATACTCTCAAAGAGGCTCCATGTGGCGACCACATGGGGTTTAAGTATTTCCGCGTCTATAATGCCAAGAAGCTCGATCTTGCTTCGTTCCATGGGGGGGAGTTCGGCAACGAGTTTTCTATAAAGGCGGCGAGAAAGCCGTTCCTGGAGAATCGAGTCAAGTTGTAGGGCATCCAGATCGGCCAAAACCTTTCCCTCCGCAACCAGGCTCGCTGGATCTTCTTCGGTTTGAACCAAGACATAGCCGAAGGCCTGATTCACGATTCCCGCCAGGAGGGCGACAAGAAAGAACACCGAGACGATCGTGCACACTAAAAATATAATTTTCCAGCGCCCCGATTTTTTGCGACGCTCCTCCAGCCTGGAATCGAGCTGGCCCGAAGAGGGAAGCGAGGAACTCATTCGTAGACCTCCCTAAAACGGCGCACAATCCGCGTGGAAAGCATGTTGAGGCCGAGGGTTACAATAAAAAGCACAAGAGCTATGGCGAAGAGGCTTTGATAATCCATGGAGTCGTAGGAAAGGTCGCCTCCTGATATCCTTACTATATGACCTGTCATGGTTTCGGCTGACTTGAATGGGTTCAAGGTGAGGTTAGGGCCGGCGCCCGCCGCCATAGCCACTATCATGGTTTCTCCCACGGCTCTCGAAAGCCCAAGGATGAAGGCTGCCGCGATGCCTGAAAAGGCGGCGGGCACTACGACAGTAAGAGAAACTTCCAGTTTGTTGGCTCCCATGGCATAAGCCCCTTCCTTGAGCGAACGGGGTACCGCAGAAAGGGCGTCCTCGCACATGGAGGCTATGAGTGGGAGAATGAGGATGCCCATTACTAGACCGGCGGACAGGGTGTTGTAGACATCCACCCGCTGCTGGCCAAAGAGGTTTCGTATGAGGGGCGTGACTGTGTTGAGGGCAAAATAGCCGTAGACGACCGTGGGGATGCCTGCTAAAAGTTCAAGGACAGGTTTTAAGATATTCCGCACCTTCCGAGGGGCATACTCAGAGAGATAGATCGCAACGAGGAGCCCCAAGGGCAGCGCCAGAACCATGGCCCAGAAGCTGGTTGCCAGGGTGGCGCTCAAGAGTGGCAGAATTCCAAAGAGTTCTATAGCTGGCTGCCAGACTGTATCGGTAAAGAATTCAACCAGGGACACTACCTTAAAAAAAGCGAAGGCTTCCAACCCCAGGCTGGCTACAATGCCCAGGGTGGTAAATATGGATATGGAGGCAGCTAAGAATAACAATGCCTGAATAATT
>CAZHFN010000075.1:0-1597 GCA_964531105.1 uncultured Treponema sp.
AGCCGCGGTCCGATCTGACTCACAGCCATTCCTGCGTAAAGCCGTCAGCACCTTGAGAATAAAGTTGTCGAAAAGCTGTACCGCCTCCACTGGGGGCACAGCCCTATCGTAGATATCTCCGGCAATTAGAAGACATTCAGGCCTTCGTTCTAGTATCGCCTGTACAATTTTATCCAGAATAAAAGCCTGATCGTCCAGAAGATTATAGCCCCGCAAAGTCTTACCCAAATGGAGGTCGGAGATATGGAAAAATCGCATGGGTCTAGCATGGGGTCCTTACCGGCCAAGGTCAAGGACGGACATTCTGCCTTTCAGGATATCCGGCTGGCCATGCCTGGTCTAACGAAACACCCTAATGTATGATTATCGGGCAATGGACACTGGCATCATGCCGACAAATGTTGGTATATTGAGTCACTATTAAAAGTTTGTAAACTTTTAATAGTGACTTTGTAGTTACGTCAATTTTCATGCCAAAGGTATAAAAATTGACGTAACGTACGCATCATAAAGGTAGCTTTTGCAAAACTCGTCTGACTTTTGCAAAAGCCTCTATTTGAAAAAGTACGATATATACCACAGCAAGGAGGATATGAATGATCTATAGAAGGCTTGGTTCCGCGGGTATCAAACTCTCGGTATTCTCTCTTGGATCCTGGGTAACCTACGGACCTCAGGTGGATGTCGACGCATCGGCGGACATGATCAAGCTCGCCTATGACAATGGCATCAATTTCTTCGACAATGCCCAAGCCTATTCGGCCGGCAAGGCCGAAACCATCATGGGCGCGGCAATAAAGAAGCTGGGCCTGCGAAGGGGCTCATATCTCATTTCCACCAAACTCTACTGGGGCTTGAACGAAGGCCCCAACGAAAAGAATACCCTCAACCGAAAATACCTTTTGGAAGCCGTAGACGGCTGCCTGGAACGCCTCGGGCTGGATCATGTGGATCTCCTGTATTGCCACCGTCCCGACCCCGACACCCCCGTGGAGGAGACAGTCTGGGCGATGAGCGATATTGTGGCCTCGGGAAGAGCCCTGTATTGGGGTACCAGTGAATGGCCGGCCGACAAGCTCCTGGAAGCCTGGAAGATTGCGGACAAGCGAAACCTCTACCTGCCCCAGATGGAACAGCCCCACTACAACATGTTCGTCCGCGACAAGGTGGAGAAGGAATTCGCCGATCTCTACGACAGTATCGGGCTCGGCCTCACCACATTCAGCCCCTTGGCCTCTGGTTTCCTCTCGGGCAAATACCTGAACGGAGTGCCCGAAGGCTCGCGGCTTTCTCTCTCCGGCTATTCCTGGCTCAGAAACCGCTATTCCCATGCCGATATAGACGGCATCGTAAAAAACCTCTTGCCCGTCGCCTCTGAGCTCGGCTGCACCATGAGCCAGCTGGCCCTGGCATGGACTGCCTCTAATCCCAGGGTAAGCTCTGTAATCACCGGCGCCTCCAGGCTTGAGCAGCTCAAGGAAAACCTGGGCGCCCTGGAAGTGCTGCCCAAGCTTACGCCTGAGATCATGACAGCAATCGATGGCATCCTGAAGCCGGCCGAGGCGAAATAGTCAGCCCGACCGCAGATCACTTAAAA
>CAZHFN010000075.1:1697-4209 GCA_964531105.1 uncultured Treponema sp.
GCATCCTGAAGCCGGCCGAGGCGAAATAGTCAGCCCGACCGCAGATCACTTAAAACTAAAAGCCGGCCGCATCCTCGATGCGCCGGCCTTTTTTTTTCCAAATTCACCCTTCGCCAACTCAGTCTCCCGCCAAGGCCACGATCACCCTTTCGGGTTCTACCCCTAAAATTCCTGCACAAAATTTTCTGCCCAGCTCCGCCAAACCCATTTTTATTTTTTCCCTCAGTTCAGGATCGCGCAACGACTGTCTTGCCTTGGTTAAAAGATCGACTGAAAGTTCGTCTTTTAAAATTTCAGCCTCCTTCTTCAACTTGAACACAGTATTGGTAACGAGGTTGGCGCCCTTACTAGTGATTTCTATGGTCTCGGTACGTACAGCCGGAGGAAGGCAGTCAGGCTCGGGAGAAGAAATAGAAAGGATGCGCGATTTCTTGTCCCAGGCTATATCCCATAAATCAAGATCTTCCGCATCGATATAATAAAAAACATCTGCCCATGCCGACAACTCTATGGAAGCGCTTATCTTTACTACGGCCAAAAGTTTTGCCTTAAACTCTTTCGATGCCGCATAACGCTGCAATGATGAAAGAACAACAATCTTGCTCTCAGGCTTGAGATTTTCGATATAAAGCGCCCAACGTTCTGAAATGGTAGGACGTGAGGCAATTACCGTTCTCCAGACGAAAAAAGTCGCTGCAATAAAACATACGCTACAGAGCAGAGCCAGGAGCGCAATATTCTGCTTTCGCTCCATCTCAAGACCTCCCGGAGGTCTTACAGCCCCAGGTCTTTTTCCCAGCCCGATACGACAGCCCCAGCTTCCTGACGCAGGACAGGCAGCCAAGAAAGGTCTTTGGAAACCTCCAGGTCGCCCAAGGCTTTCTCCGCTATCAGGACCAGGGCTTCCTGGGCCTGGGTGCGGGAAGCCACCGCCTTCGAGTCCAAGCTGCGGCGATGGCTGCGCGACCTATCCATCCAGGCCTTCCACCTTTTCCAGTAGGCCTCGGCGCCATCAGAGCCTTCGGCGTAATCGTATTCGTTCCAGAGGGTTGTAAACTCTCCCTTATACAGCAACAAGGGCTTGTACAGCGAAAGGCAAGGTGTGGACGTTCCGGTAAACCAGATAATCGCCTTATCCTCACCTCGATAATCTACTACGAATGAGGCTGTGGTAGCCGTCGCGGGCAAGCCCCCCGGATGCACACAGAGGCTCTCCATGTGATGACTGCCCGGATGTTCTGGCACGAAGGGGCCGTGGGAACGCAGGATATCCTGAAAAGCCAGTACGGGCTCGGGACTCGCCGCCCGGGCAGACCCGCGCCAGAATTCCTCCAAGAGGGCAAGAGAGAGTTTTCGCCGGGATTCGCCCTTGGTAAACCGAAGATAGAATCGATTCTCCACATGGGTCTTGAATGATTCCTTGGATCCCTTGCGGCCCGGATCGGCCTCATCGGAGCAGGCTGCCCTTTCGTTCACCGGGGCGATTTCCTTACGGGTCTGCACATCCAAGCGTTTGTAGTCTTCTTCTATTGAGTAGGCGTTGGAAATAGCTTCCCGCGTTCCGGCAGCCCTCCAAGCCCAACGCCGCCCCGCCGTTTCCAATATATAGGCTTCGCTAAAATCGGCAATGATAAAACTATTGTTATAGTAAAGGGACCCTTTAAAGGCTCCGTTACCACCCTGATCATAGGCTTCCACGAAGCGACACAAAAAATCCAGGGCTTCCTTGGCCGTACCCGCCGTGCCCAAGGCAGCTCTGAGCATATCCATGCCCAGCACTCCGTCTTTGGCGGGTTTAAAGCGGGAGAACACCGCTTCGTTGCCTATAGCTACTCCCTTTTCATTGATGCCCATCTCTCCCCCACCCATCCAGGTGGGCTTGGAGAGCACAAATGAATGACCTGCATCGGCCAGGGGCAGGGTCCTGCCTCCTACGACGCTTGTTCCGGAAGCTCCTCGCCGGCCAACGATGCAAAGACTCTGGGGCTCAGTAGGATGCCGGTCGGAGTTCTTGCCAAAGAAAGCCTTGGAAGACAAGCCGCTTTGGTCAGGAACGCAGAAAAGAGTGTCGCACATGGGCATTCCTCCTGGAGCTACTGTAAATCCAAGGCATAGGAATCGCAACACCTCGATTGACCCCCGAGCTCAGGGATCATAGTCTATGGAATATGAAAAGTTTCAGGAATACATGTATCTTGCTGCTTCTAGCCTTGAGCGGCACGACATCCTGTCTTTTCGCATCCCCGGGAAGCCTTCGCCAAAACCCCAACGCTCCCGCCGGCCAACCCTTGCCCTCCGGCACGGATCCTTCCATTTCGGCCTCAGTCTACGCGCTCAGAGATTCAGTCTACATGAATGAAGATATAGGCCTTGTAGAAAAAAAGGCCGACAGTCTTGTCGCGAAACTCTCCATGCAAGCCAAGCCCGGCCTGCGCAGTCTGGATCGTCTTCTGCTTTTGGCGCGGGTGGAATTTCTCGCAGGCCGGACGCTCAATGAAGCCGGCATGAAGGA
>CAZHFN010000075.1:4309-6009 GCA_964531105.1 uncultured Treponema sp.
TGGCGCGGGTGGAATTTCTCGCAGGCCGGACGCTCAATGAAGCCGGCATGAAGGAAAAGGCCATCGAACGATTCGAGGCGGCTTACAGCTATGCCAAAGCCTGTATGGCCGAAACAGAATCGCCGTCCAGCATCATGGTACTCGTCAAACCCCTCTCGGAGCTCTGCCTGCTTAAGGGCTTGGGATTCCTGGTAAGCAACGGACCCTTAATTTCTAAATACGCAGAAAAAATACTCTCTATTGAACCCGGGCACTCCGGCGCTGTCATCGTCCTCGCTTCCTCCAAGGCCTACCCGCCGGGCATATTCGGCGGAAACCCCAGCCAAGCCATTGCCATGCTGGAAGCCCTTATCGCCTCCCACCCGGAAGGTTTTGAAAAGGATGAACTTTTCGATATTAGAACCTGCATGGCCACAGCCTTATCCAAGCAAGGCGACAAGGCTAATGCCGCGCTCTGGTTTCGCGCCGCCCTGGAGCTTTACTCTGCGAATCGCTATGCCCGCGAAGAGTTAGCTAAGGTAGAAAAATGAGCGTTGAGCAGATGGCGAGGCTTCTGGCCTATCTTTGCCTCGGCATAGCTTCGTATTCATGTATTCTCACGCTTCTCAACAGCCTCTGGATGCGCAGAAGCGCAGGGCTGAAAGCGCTTAAAGAAGGACCTGCAGTATCCGTACTCATTCCTGCCAGAAACGAAGAGGAAGGTATCGCAGCCTGCCTGGACTCCCTTCTTGCCCAGAACTACAAAAACTTTGAGATTATCGTTTACGACGATGATTCTAAGGATGGCACCGCTGCTATTCTGGACCATTATGCCGCCCGCTATCCCGGCACGCTGAAAGTTCTGCACGGCCAAAGCCTAGCTGAAGGCTGGTATGGAAAGCCCCAAGCTATGCAGAAGCTCTATGAAGCTTCAAAGGGCCACTGGCTTTACTATACCGACGCCGATACCCTTCATAGTCCCGAAAGCATCGGGGCGTCCATGAGCCTCGCCCTGAAATATAGGGCCGACCTGGTTTCAGGCTATGTCCAGCAGCGCCTGGGCTCCGTCGGAGAAGCCCTGGTAGTACCCGCTATCTATCTCCTCTCTATGTTCGCTCTGCCACTGGAGCTCATCCATACTTCGAGCATTCCAGCCCTCTCCCACGCTATTGGCCAGTCCATGTTGTTCAAAAGGTCCTGCATAGATGGCTTGGGCGGTTTTTCGCCGATCAAGGATAAGGTATCCGAAGATGTGCGCATCGCAAGATTGATTAAGAGGAAAAACGGCCGTGTCCTCTTTGCCGATCTTAAAAGTCGGCTAGCCTGCAGAATGTACAGCGACTATGCCAGCGCCATCGTAGGCTTGTCCAAGAACGTCTACGATTACTTCGGCAAGAATCCTGCCGTACTTTTGGCCGCCACAGCGGGCATAAGCATCTTCCTCTTGTTGCCTGTCGCGGCTTCATTATGGCTTCCGCCTTTCCTGATCTCCGTCCAGGGCATTTTCAGGCTCGCCAGCCTTGCCATGTTCGCCACATGGGTACTCGTCGCCCTGGACAGGAGGCTGCCCTGGTATGTTCCTCTAGCGTATCCGCTTATTCTGATAAATGTGCTTTCCACGGCCTGGAGGGCAGCCAGGCTTTTCTCCACGGGCCGGGCCGTGGAGTGGAAGGGCAGGATGGTGCGCTAGCCATGAGATATAAACGCGGCGACAAACTGAT
>CAZHFN010000076.1:0-5906 GCA_964531105.1 uncultured Treponema sp.
GCTCCCCCCGGCCTGGACGACTCCAGAATTTACACCACCTTCGTGGACTCTACCTATTCTTGCTAGCTGATTCAGTTTCTTTGGATACATTGAGGGGCTGACTCGCCAATCTACCGACGTCTTCACGCTTGACCCTCATAAGGCGCAGCGTCAGAACGATTCCAATAGCTATCGCCAACAGCTCATAACGGCGCAGCAACCGTGGTCAACCACCTGGTGAACCGGAAGCCTCTAACACCTATTCAACACCCCTTGCCGAATGTTGACACTCGAAGTAATTATTCAAATAAATTGGACACTTTCGTGCCATTTTCCTGGAATGGGGTTCAGGGGGTCGGAGGTTCAAATCCTCTCATCCCGACCACAAATTTCCCCAAGAAAATGGGCCGGTTAACGCATAAAGTTGACTGGTCCTTTTTTTATTGCTGTCAACCTCCTGGTGAACCTTGCGTTGACCGCGATGTTGGAGAGAACTGTTTAAGATCCTGTAATCACTGTGTATGAAGGTGTATGACCTGGTAAAGTGTCAACCCCTGATTACCAATGCCCCTCAGACACCCTCCTGCAAGATACCCATACACCCTCCATCACCGGATGAGACATTTGGTACGGGTTGCTGTTTCATTTTTCATTGTCTTAAAAAAATGAGGGAGGGACATTTCTGCCCCTCCCTGTTCAACTTGGTTCTCATGCGGTTCAGCTAGTCCAGCTCCGGCAGGAGGGCCGCAGCGCGTTCCTCGTCGCCGGGCATGATGTGCCCGTACCGGCCGAGGGTCATGGACGGGTTGCTATGGCCCATCATCGCACTGACTGTCCGCACCGACGCGCCCTTGGACAAGAGCGTGGAACAGAACAAGTGCCGGATGTCATACGAAATGATGTCGTCTGAGATACCGGCTGTCTTGCAAGCTGCTCTGAAGGCCTTGCTGATACGCTTGACCTGACGTCCCTGGTATTCCACCAGATACGGTGTCTGAGCCTCAGCTTTCTTGATTTTCAGCTTTTCCAGGAACTTCGGAGACACCTTCACGCGTCTCCAGGTCTTGGTCTTTCTACCGTAGACACGGACGTAGCCGTTTTCCCAATCCACATGACGCCACTCCAGGGCCAACAACTCGGACTGTCCAGTACGGACACCGAGGTTGTAAGCAACTTCAACCGCCCAGGCGATATGAGGGGGAGCGACTTCAATGATCTTCTTCACGTCCTCGTGCGTAAGCTTGAAGTCCTTGGGCGCTTCCCTCCGCTTGGACCAAAGCTCCAGCGGGTTGCGGGTGATTATCCGGTGTCTGACAGCCCACTGGAACATGCACTTGAGATAACTGATATATCTATCAATGGTGATCGGCGAGCGCCCTTTGCGGATACGGTGGATGAAATTGACCAAGTATTGCTGTGTCAACTGCTCCACTGGCATCACGCCGATCTCGGGCAAGATTTCCTTGTTCAGCATGTGAGCGAAGTCGTCAACCCAAAGGGCTCGGCCAGCGGCCTTCTTGTCCTGGTGCCATGCTACGGCGATTTGATCCGCGTAGACAGGCTGCCCTGGCAGAAACGGTGTCGATGGACTCAGCTCCTGGTTCAGGGCCTCCTTCTTTTTCTTCACAGCTAGGTCAAAAGCCTTCGCTTCGGCGAGCGCCTCAGGTCCTTTACCGAAAGTCCGGTTCTGCTGCTTACCGTTTTCCCGGTAGCGGACGAACACGGTGCCATTGGCGCGTTCATGCACGCTCATGAGCTGTCCTCCTTACAAGGGGATAGTTTGAATCTTGCGCTTGATCGGCTTCACCTCAGCTGGCTTCTCTAGAAAGCACTGAGGATCGGCCATGAAAGCATCCAGGTCCGACTGTGCGAACCGGTTCTTGCTGGGGCCGCGACGAGGGATGCGGTACTTCGTCACAATCGTTCGGAAGTAATCGTAGTTGTAGTCCAGATAGCTTGCTGCCGACTGCGTGGTGTGGTAAGGGCCAACAGGCGTGCTCATGTCCATGGAGCATGATTAACACACTGAAATAGCTTGTAAATTATACAAGACTGCTCCTGCAAAGACCTTCAACACCTCAATCATCAGCTCCTTCATGTGGGTAAAGAACTTCATCAGCGACCAGGGGAGCCGGTCTGCTGGAGCAAACTTTTTTCAAATTTGATGGTCAAACACGCTCTAGAGAGATAACACTTTGAAATATTTATGTATTTTCAATATCTATTTCAATAGAAAGTAAAAACGGCACAAGACGCTGAGTCTCCTGCCGTTCAAAGAAAAAGTATTATTTTGCAAACAGAAAGGAGGAGCCACAGCGGGATGATTGCTGTGACTCCCCGTTTTACAACCCACCCGGAATGTTGTCGGCGAATTCGTCTTGGTCGTCCTGGCCGGTGCCTATGCCCGTCCGGGTGAGAAGGATTTGCTCCTTCTCATCATCGAACTCCATGCGAAACTCGGTATGCTCGGGATATTCGATCCCGGCGGCCTTGAGCTTGGATAAGCTCAACTTGATACCATGTTTCGTCAGCCTGACCTGAGTCGAGCTGCGCTCATACAAGCCAGGAAGTGACATCAGGTTCTGTGATTCGACGGAAAGTCGCATTAAGTGCTGGCGTAAACTCTGCATTGAGCTTAAGCCCAGTTCCCTTTTTGCTTCCTGGGCTGGAACGCCTTCTTCGCACAGTCGCCGCAGCTTAACCGGATCGTACTTCGATTCCATCACCTGCTTCTTGACTTCGGAAGAGATTTTTTTTGCCATTTGAGATGCCTCCTTTGGGGTTGTAACAGAGGATATCTCTACGTAGATGGGCAATATATCACGGTGAAAAAGAATGAAGAATATTCCATCTCTTATTGCCATTCCCTTTTAAACGCGCATATTTCGCTCCTCCTGCCCGTTTTGGGGTTTGGGGGTACTAGGGGTCAGAATTTTTACAAACGCGCAGGAGGGGGGAGTTTTGGGGCCCCCCTTGGGGAAGGAGGGGAAAGGCCAATGGGAGTCCCCTGACCCAATGGACCGGGAACTCCCCATAGCCGGTTTAACAGACGGAACGCGACGTCGACAGTCGCCACCATCGGAAGGTATCTCGAATAGGAGACGAGACAGCTCTCAGGTTGATCCACCAGCCGCCCTGTCTCGTTTGAAAGATAGCTCCAGATACTCACGGAATCGAGCTGTGAGGGTCAATCCGATCTCCGAGCATCCACGGGCCAGCTCAGCGCCGTCGGCATCCTGAGCAACTTCGCCCATAAGCTTAAAAAGCTGCTCGAGTGGCCGGAGGCGTTTAATCAGTTCATCCAGCGCATCCAGGTCATCAGGTTCATCTGCGGCCATGGCTAATCGTCTCCCGGCAGCATGATCGTCAACACTGCTTCGCCCTCATCACCAGGGCCGACGACGGCGATCACCCTGACCTTCTCCTGACGGCCTGGAGCCATGAGGAAGAGCACGTCCGTCTCGACACGGGAGCAATTCGACGGTTTTCTAGCGGCGGCCAGAACCATCCAGAGGACATCGTGCAAGCGTCCCTCAACGCTTTGGCCCTCTCCTTCGAGCCCATATGGCGGATTTATGTAGCTACGGAAAAGGGTGTCGGTGACCACCGTGTGAAGTTTGAAGCCCGTCTCCCTGGCCTGGGCGGTGACATCAACCAACAAACCGTCCTCAAGCGCTTGTTTTCGAGAGTAAGAATAGATAAGTTCAAAGTCCTCAAAGCTCATAAGGGCTCCTTTAGGGTGTGGGTATTGAATCCTGAAGGATATCCTCGGGCTTGCGCAATGGTCACGGGGTGATTGGGTGGGCCGGAACAGTGCTAACCGTGAGATTTCGGTTGACCGAAGATTCCTCGTAACCGCCAGTAATGCTTCGCCATATCGACCAAGAATCGATTCGAACGGAGGTGTGAAATGGCAGAGGATTCCCACGTGAAGGTAGAAGCGCCAGCCGAGTACGAGGATAGGAAGATTTACGACATCCCCGTTGAAGATATTCATGAGGATAGGAAACAGCCTAGGAAGTATTTCGATGAAAAAGCCCAGGATGCACTGAAGGAGTCCATCAAAGAGTATGGCCTCATGCAGCCCATCGTTTTCCGGCAAAGAGAGAAAGATGGGAGTCTAATTGTTGTAGCAGGGGAGCGAAGGGTCAAGGCTATTAAGAACATCCTGCGCAAGGCGAAGGAGAGTTCTGGCGATCCAGCACAGCAGGAACTTGTCCAGCGCTTCAGCACTATTCCTGGAATGTTTGTCGCTGGAAACCATCAAGAAATCGCTCTCATTGAGAACGTTCAGCGAGAGAATCTGAATCCGGTAGAACTGGCTGAAGGGCTAGCCAAGCTCCAGAAGCCAGGGCACACCGGGCTTGAGCTTCTCGGCAGACTGATTGGCAAGTCCACGTCTACAGTCAGTGAGATTTTGTCGATTAATAAATTGCCTGAAGAAATCCGTGATGAAGCCAGGAAACGCAAAGACATCTCACAGTGGGTACTAGTCGAAGTTGCCAAATCCAGAAAGCCAGAAGCCCAAGCCAAGAAGTGGGAGAAATTGAAAGACAGCGGATTTACCCAGGCTGCATATAGGAAACAAAAGAAAAAAGCAGCCGAACGTGGTGAGAAGCAGAAGTTCAACTTCGGCAGCAGCATGAGGGCTGTCAAAACCGCTTCGACTCAGCTTCAGAAACTCAAAGGCTCTGAGATCGTAAGCATCCCTTCAGAGCAGATGCAGGAACTTCGTGTTCAGCTTGAGGCGCTGCGGGATGAATTGGAACAGGTGTTGAGCGGCTTGAGTGGTGCGTAGTGGCCCCAAACGCAAAGCCTGTCTCGATTGAATCGCCAAAAACAACAAAAAAGGGATTGCCCCGCCCGAAGGCGAGGCCACATCCCTAATGACTCAGTTCCGGCTTGCCGTTAAGTCCTCAAAACTGAGAATTTAGCGGCAGGCCTTACGATAGAAAGGAACTGTCGCCAGTCCAATCCCCGTCTTGCCACTGTACAGGCGGATTTCCCGCATACAGCGGCCCCGGAGTGACGCTTCTGGGATGATTTTTAGTGAATTTTTATGTTAAATAGTAGGATTTTCGCTCAATCCAATGATAATTGGCCCCATTAGAGCAGGAAGGGAGCTGATATTTTCAACTTCGGCTTCGATTTCGACACATTTTTCAGTAAATTATGCAGTAAAATTCGATTTCTGGAGCGTCACTCCGGTGCTTTCATTACAAAAGCGCGGTCATCTCAATGCATCAAGGCCCTCAAACCTCTTTACCGGCAGAGCCGGAGGAGGCAATGAAATTTTCCTATGGTCACAACGTCAGTCACGACAGCCGTCCCATGACTAGTCGCATAAGTGTCAGAGGCTGGAAAACATCTTGAGGGCGAATAACCCACGGACTTCGAGCGGCCGGGCTCTCGTCCGACACATATGCCAGCGACATGGGCCAGCGCGTATTAGCGTCAGCAACTTCCCCCATCTGAATTGCTTCATGATGAGTATGCTCCCCTCAAGCGAGCAAGTTCGATGAGGACGACTTGCAAGGGTATTCTTGAGTGAGTATGATTTTTAGCCTTGGAACGCATAAAAGCGCTCCATCCGAACTAACATCGGAACTGGACTGACGAAACGTCAAGGCGCACACGGCCAACTTGTGAACTGAGTAGAATATTAATTTGCATAAAACTTGTTTTGATTGAACATCGTTTGAATGTTTCAAAGCACAGCTTTTAGGTATATATCTGTCTCAGATTGTTATTATTTTCGTCTCTGATGCGTCTTCATTGTAGTTGGCATTGAAGTGTAAATACATAGCAATTCAATTCTGGGTCAATACAATACAAATATTATTAAAACGAAGCGAGGAGTATACTCCTAATATGAGACCGATGCACGGTAAATTTCAATTAAGTATTGTAAATTTAAGCGGTTGATG
>CAZHFN010000077.1:0-5846 GCA_964531105.1 uncultured Treponema sp.
CATGGTCTAAACTACGCAAACAAAGTTGGGCAAGGTTGTTACAAAAAGTCTACGAAGTTGACCCGTTTGTTTGCCCAAGATGCCACGGGTCAATGTCGGTTGTGGCAATAATCGAGGATCCCAAGGAGCTTACCAAGATTATTGAATGGGTAAGTCAGCAAGAACGAGATCAGCCAGTGACTGTCTGTGCTCGTTCTCCCCCGCATCTGGAATTGGTTTCGGTATAATACCCAAACGAAGTTTATGCAGAACAGGATAACACCTCAAAAACGGAGTTCATACGGCTTCACGGGGGAGTTATATCTTTGAGCTTTGTCACATTGGCGTGAATCAGGGCTTGACGGCAGAAATAGACTGGAATTATACTTCTCAGTGTCGGCGTTGCCGAAAATTTTTGATTGGTTCAGTTGTTCGGGCTGGAAAATAGTTGTAGTTCGGGGGAAAAAACCGAATTTTGACTCAAAACCGCAAAAATCCCGAAATGATAGTTCCTACCAGTTCCCGAAATGATAGTTCCTACCAGTTCAATGCCTGCGGCCCATCCGGAGTTCCGCCCTGGGGCACTATATGCCGGTCCTGCGTGGATCTTCTTCTCTGTCTTGACCGAGCCCGCGGAATTGGATATAGTGGTTCGAAACCGAACAGTTTGAATCTGAATAGTTCGGTTTCGAACATAACTGCGGGGACGGGTTTATGCCGGAAGAGGAAATACATCCGCTTATAGACAATATGCGGGGGCTTGCGCTTTTTTATCAGGCCATGGGGGCGGAGCTCTGCGGCCGCTGGGGAATAAGCCAGACCGAGCTCGATATAGTGGGCTTTCTGGGAAGCCATCCGCAGTGGGACAGGGCACGCGATATTGTGGAACTGAGGCTTATACCCAAGGCCAATGTGTCCGAGGCGCTGAGCAGCCTGCTGGACAAAGGTATTGTGGCAAAAAAGGAAAACGGCTCCGACAGGCGCAGCATACATCTGAAGCTGACGCCCAAGGGGAAGAAGATGCTTCCCTATATAGCCGCGATGCGTGCGAAGGCCGAGGAGCTGCTTTTTGGCGGGTTCAGCGCCGGGGAACGTGATACATACAACAGCATGAACAGCAGAATTATTGGCAATGTGAATAAATTCCTGGAGATGCATAATGAATAACAGCAGTACGAACATACGCGACAGCAATTCACTTGGAACAGCCCCTGTGGGGAAGCTGCTTTTCAAACTGGCTCTGCCCTCGATAGCCGCGCAGATAGTCAATATGCTCTACAACATAGTGGACCGCATCTATATCGGTCATATGCCCGGGAATGGAGGCCTTGCGCTTACCGGCCTTGGTGTCTGCTTTCCCATAATTCTAATTGTTACGGCATTTGCATCGCTGGCCGGCATGGGCGGTGCCCCGCGCGCCTCCATATTTATGGGAAAAGGCGATTTGAAATCGGCCGAGAAAACGCTCGGAAACTGCTTTGTAATGCAGCTGATAGTGTCGGTGCTGCTTACTGCCGCTCTGCTTATCTGGGACAGACCGATTCTATTCGCCTTTGGAGCCAGCGAGAATACCATTGAATATGCGAAGAGCTACATGGATATCTACGCGATGGGCACGCTGTTAGTACAGCTGACTCTTGGCATGAACGCGTTTATTACTGCGCAGGGTTTCGCAACAACAGGAATGCTCACTGTAGTAGTCGGCGCCCTCTGCAATATTGTTCTCGACCCGCTGTTTATCTTCGGCTTTGGCATGGGCGTAAAGGGGGCGGCCATCGCGACAGTGATCTCGCAGGCACTGTCCACCGTATGGGTGCTTGCCTTCCTTAGGGGCAAAAAGACACAGTTAAAACTTTCGGTGCAGAATATGGGCCTTGACCCCCATATTGTGGGCCCGAGCATCGCGCTGGGCCTCGCTCCCTTTGTAATGACCTCGAGCGAGAGCATTATATCGCTCTGTTTTAACAGTTCCCTGCTGCGCTATGGCGGCGATCTGGCTGTAGGCGCCATGTCGATACTCACAAGCACCATGCAGTTTGGCATAATGCCCCTGCAGGGACTGGGACAGGGCGCTCAGCCCATAATGAGCTTTAATTACGGCGCGGGAAACGCCGCCCGCATGAAAGAGACATTTCTGCTGCTTCTCAAGAGCAGCCTTATCTATTCCTTTACGATGTGGGCGGCTGTAATGCTCTTCCCCGGCGGCTTCGCGCGCGTATTTACCTCCGACGCAGCCCTCGCCGCCTTTACCGCGAAAGCCCTGAGAGTGTACTGCATGGTACTCTGCCTCTTTGGCATTCAGATAGCCTGCCAAATGACCTTTGTCGCCATAGGCTACGCCAGATCTTCGGTTATTGTCGCAGTTATGAGAAAATTTATTCTGCTGCTGCCCCTGATCTTTATAATGCCGGCTGTCTTTGGAGCGGATAAAACTATGGCCGTGTACTGGGCCGAGCCTGTGGCCGACTTCCTCGCAGTGAGCTTTACCGCGGCGCTTTTCTCCGTCCAGTTCAGAAAGGCTCTGCGCGGCCTCGAAGCAGGGGCTGCGCCAGACGCCGCAGCAGGTGCGGCCAGAGACACAGAGCGCAGCCGCTGAAATCCGCCCGGACGCATGCGGCGGGACTGCCGCCCGGCGTTTCCGCTGCGCTCCTGATGGCGCGCCGCTGGCGCCCCGGTTTTAACCCGGCCGGGCCGGGGCAGCGGTGCCGAAGCCGGCTGCCGGCAAGATGCCGGATGGCGGCATTCATAGGCCGCTGTCTGGAAATAACAGGCCGGAGAGGGACAGGTCTCCGCGGCCGTCCGCTGCTCTCTGGCAGAAAGGCGGAGGCAGGCGGCCCGGGAGCCAGCGGTGGAAGGCGGCCCCGCCATTGTCCGGCGGCGGCGGCGCTTCAGTATCCTTTCAATCCCGGAGAAAAAACAGCTCAATTATGCGCGCGGATGGCGATTTGGGCGGTATGGGGCTTAAGGGGAAGGCCAAATGGTGCTATACTTATGGACCAATTTGGGGAGGAAGGCATGGCAGCAGTTGTCGACAGCAGCGCACCGGGATTCCGCCGTATGGAATTGAAGCCTGAAGGGGCTGAGCGGCTTGTCCTGCGCTTTACTCAGGCTGACATTGCGATGATGCCCTCCGATGCTGAGGATCTTGGCGTCGAAATGGTCCTTCAGGGCTCCTCCGGGGCGCTCGAATCCTGGAACCCCTCGATCAGGAGGATTGAAAGTCTTCTCGTCCTCGGGGAGGAGACGGGGCCTGTCCAGGTCAAAGAGGTCCGCATAAAGGTGCCGGCCTCGATACGGGACGTTGAAGCGCATTCGGAATCGGGTGACATTGAATCTGCGGGGCTCGCGCTCTGCTTTATGGTGAGTGTCGGAAGCGGCAGAATCGATATCAAGGGCGCTTCGACGGTCAGCGCTTCGACAGAGGGCGGGCTTATCGAGGTCTCGGGAGCGGGCAGTTCAGAGCTCAAATCGGTCTCGGGCAAGATCCGCTGTCTTGAGCCCCGCGAGAAGCTCCTGATCAAGAGCGACTCGGGCGATGTGGAGGTAGACGACTCCACGGCCGATCTCTTCCTGGAGACAAAGTCGGGCGATATTGTGGTGTCGAAGCCGAAGGGCCGCATCAGGATCCTGAGCGATTCGGGCGATATCGATCTCGATTCGCCTGAGGGCTTTAACGGCGGCGAGGCGAATACGCAGTCGGGCAGGATAAGCCTTGAGCTGGAGGGCGCCTCTGTCGAGCTGAGGGCCGAGACTCTGTCGGGCAGACTCAGGGCGCCAGAGGGCGAGGTCCAGAATACTACGGGGCCGCGCCGCTTTGCGGCCACAAGGGGCCATGGCGGGCGGAGGCTCCACCTGAAGAGTGTCTCGGGCGATATTGAGATTGAGTACTGAATGAGCTCTGCCGCCTGCGATAGCGAGAGTGAGTACTGAATAAGGCTTGATAGGAAGGCGCCCCGAAGGGCGCCTTTAAAACACCCAAACAAAGTTTTGATATATTATGCGCTAAGAGTTGCTGACTGCCCAATATCGTTGTACTTAGTTTGAGAATCCGAGTATTCTAACATTAGCTTAACCTTTAAGCCCGGCCTGAGCGAAGCGAAGGCATTGGCGCGCTTCTTGCGTCTTCTTTCGCAAGAAGCGTGACAATAGGGCTTATAAGGTTGAAGCAGGTGTTAGAATCGCCTTTTTAATACTTACCCGCCACATAGATTCACCCGCATTTGTTTGGCCTGGCTAGCCTCATCGCTAACGCGGAATACGAAAAAAGTCGCTCTTCTGCCGCTCCTCTTCGCGCGCTATTTCTTATTTGATCTTTGCGGCATCTCCGTTTCGCTGTTGTCAGCTCTCTGCGAATCACTATTTTTCATTCCCAGAGCTGAATATTTTGCAGTGGGGCCGATGAACTGACACAGCGAAACTCTTCTGCCGCCACTAATCAATTTGCATCTTGCGCGCTCTTCGGAGCGGCATCTTAAGACTTTTTTCCTTTATTCTATGCAACTTGATCTTTCATTTAGTTCAAAACATGCAATTGCTTTATTCCTTCAATACGATACAGCAAGGCTCAAACATAAGAACTTTGGTCGTTCTAACATTGGCTTAACCTGCGAGGCGTTAAACTGGCGCGCTTTTTGCGCCTACTTTGATATTCTTGCTTTCACTCTATCGCAAAAAGCGTGACAGTAGCCAAGTCAGGTTGAAGCTTTTGTTAGAAAGCACTCTTTTCAATTCGATTGTGGTACTACATCATTTTGCTGAGGGACTACAGGTTGTTGCATCATCATTATTTGGGCTTGCTGAACTAGAGCAATACCATTGTGATTTTCAATAATTTTAATAGCTTGGGTTGATCCCAATGTATGAATAAATGCGTGATGGATTGAAAGTACTGCCTCTTGAAGCATATGATTAGTTTCTAGCATCATTATCTTAAGTCCTATGCTTTCACATTTATCAGCTGACAAATGTCTATTATGTGCCAAATTTACTGCATGATCTCCTAATTCTTTCATAATGCTAGAAATCTTTCTTTCTACGTTAGGGTCTCCATTCAACATATTCCGTCTTAACCATTCTTGAACCATATCATTTGACCATTTAATAACTTTTTCACACTCTCCTATTAGTGTAGGCCTATACTTTGCAATAATTGGCTGCCAAACAGGAATCATTGCAGGATTACTTTGGATATCCTTAACAGCACGCTGGAACTCTTCTATCAATGCGTGAGCAGGAATTCCACTATATTGTGGATCAATCGGTCCCAAGCTAGAATGATTACCCATCCATATTTCTTTACAAGAACAAGCTATCATTGTTCCACCAGACATAGCCATCTGCGGGACAAAGCATCGAATATCATTTCCAAATGTTTTATATAAATAGTCAACAATTGATTCGGTAGCAGCCGTATCACCTCCTGGCGTATGTAAAATTAAGTCTAATCCCTTTGTTTTATCAAGACCATTAATTACTGTCATTAATCCATTCTTATCAAAATCATTAATCGCTACTTCATTTATTCCTTGTTTTTGTAGCCATCCACTGTAATAGCATATAATATTTCTATTTGTAATTACATTTAATTGTTTGATATATTTCCGTCTTATAACATCAAATTGAGAACCTGTTTGATATAATTCATTAAGAATTGTATTCCAGTTAGGCATTTATTTTTACCTCCATGTCCTTTGAATTTTTATTTATGTTAAATTTTACTGTCTTTGTAATTATAGTAACGCTATTCGTACATTGATTATATTCCTTTTCCATACAACTGAATTCTTCTCTTAAATCATCAGTGATATTAAATGCCGCATACTGCTCTTCAATAGTCATTACACCCTCCTTCTCTGTCTTTCTAACAT
>CAZHFN010000078.1:0-5808 GCA_964531105.1 uncultured Treponema sp.
GGTTGAAGCGTAAAGGGCTTTAGGAGTAGACTGTTCAGCTATCGGAGAACAGTCATGGAACGCAAAAGAATTCTTACTGGCGACCGGCCTACGGGCAAGCTTCATCTCGGTCATTATGTTGGCTCTCTGGCTAATAGGGTCAGGCTCCAGGACGAGTACGAATGCTTTTTTATTATAGCCGACCTACACACCCTCACCACCAAGCCTGAAAAAGACAATATTGCCCTTCTGGCCGAAAACGTCCGCTCCGCAGCCCTGGATTATCTCGCCTGCGGTATAGATCCCGCCAAGAGTGTGATCTATCTTCAGTCGGCCGTACCCGAGGTAGCCGAGCTATCCCTTTTCTTTGAAAACCTCATCACCGTTCCCCGCCTGTCCAGGGTCCCCAGCCTCAAGGAAATGGCCCAGAGCGCCCATATCGAGGAAATGCCCTTTGGGCTTCTCGGCTATCCTGTGCTCCAGGCTGCCGATATTCTCCTGCCCAGGGCTCACCTCGTGCCGGTGGGCAAGGATAACGTCGCCCATGTGGAGGTAACCCGGGAGATAGCCCGACGCTTCAATTATCTTTATGGCGAAACCTTTCCCGTTCCCGATGCCCTAGTCTCCGACTTTGGCTCGCTGGTGGGCATAGACGGCAACGCTAAAATGTCCAAGAGCCTCAACAATGCCATTTTCCTCTCCGACGATGAGAAGACAGTGACCAAGCGGGTCATGTCCATGTATACCGACCCGAAGCGCATTTCGGCGGATGTACCCGGTACCGTGGAGGGCAACCCGGTTTTCCAGTACCACGACGCCTTCAACCCCGACAAGGCCGAAGTCGAGGAGCTCAAAACCCGCTACAGATCCGGCAAGGTGGGGGATGTGGAAGTAAAGGAAAAGCTGGCTAAGGCCATAAATGCCTTTCTCGACCCCTTGAGGGAGCGCAGGGCTCAGTACGAATCCAAGTCAGGCCTGGCCGATGAAGTTGTCTACGATGGCACCATGAAAATGCGCGAAGAAGCCCGAAAAACCCTCTCACTCGCCAAAAAGGCCATGGGCATGTCCTCGGTATGGAATAGGATATCCCGAAAAGCGGAAGAAGTTAAAAAGCGCGGGTAGGAAAGTCTTCTTAAAATTCTCCAGACTTTTAAAAGTGGCGTTGAACCTCTATCTTATCGTCTAGGACTTGCTGGTAAAATACTCTGGCGAAGGGGTCCACACCCTGCAACGATTTCGCCCCGACTCCTTGGCTTCGTAGAGTGCCAGATCGGCCCTTCGGATAAATTCGTGTAGCAGCTCGGTGAGACTCGGCACCCCGGAAAAAACTCCTATGCTCACCGTGGGGAAAGCATTCCCGTCATCCATGCTCAGCGCTGCGATATTTTCCCTCAGTCGTTCGGCCACCACCAAGGCATCCCGGGTTGCCGTATGAGGTAAAAGCACCACGAATTCCTCGCCGCCATAGCGCACCGGATAGTCGTCGCCCCGCAGGCTCCTCTGAATTTCCGAGGCTATCAGGCTCAATACCTTGTCACCATAGACATGGCCAAAGCGATCGTTAAAGGTCTTGAAGTGGTCGATATCTATCATCAGAACACCCAGGGGATTGTCGCCGGCGACTGCCCTGGAGAAAATATCCTGTCCTATCGTTTCCAGCCCATAGCGGTTCCCGATTCCCGTAAGGGTATCGGTTCTCGCCTCTTCCTTAATGAGCGTATGTTTGTGGGCGTTGATTATGGCCAGGGCTAAATGTTCAGCCACACTGGAAGCAAGCCGCACATGCTGGTGGGTATAGAAGTCCTTGATTTCGCTGTCCAGGGCAAAAAGACCTATGGCCTTATCTTCGAATACCAGAGGAATGCCCATCCATGAACGTACATATATCGAATCATCCACCCGCACAAAGCCCTTAAAATCCTTTTCCACATCGTTGCAGACGATGGGTCTGCGGGTATAGATGGCCCGAGACGAGGGAGTGGTGTCCGGGCCAAGGGGAAAGCGTAGATTGGCGAGCTGTTCCTCCCTGTATCCATAGCCGCCAATAACCCTCAAGGTTCCACCCTCCAATAGCTGGACACTAGCCTTGTCGAAGGGAATCATGTGATGAAGATGGTCGATAATAGTATTGATGGTATCGTTAAAATCCAGGCTCTTGTTGATTGCCGAAAGAAGGGACTTCAGTGACTCGATCTCCAGAAGCCTTTCCTTGATCTCTTCTCTGGCCGATATAAGATCGGTGACATTGGTTTCGCGGATTATGAGAAAGCAGTGACCGCCTTCGCTCTCGTCATTCAGGGCCTGCAAGGACAGGAAAAGCCAAACGACACGGCCGTCATGGGCGATAAAACGCAATTCATCGTTATAGTGTTTCGTTGTGCCGGCAATGAGTTTATCGATCGACTCCTTGGCCCTCAGGCAGTCGTCGGGATGGAGCAATGAAAAGGGAAATTTTGCGCTGGTGCCCATCGAGTCCACATCGGCGGGGTTCAAGGCGCGCAATTCCTTGCCGAGGAATCCCCAGGCTCCAGAACCTTCGAGCATGGAAATACCGCTCTGGGAGATAAGCTCAACCACCCAGGGACTACCCCGGATGGAATTCATCATGCCTAGTGGTGTTTGTGACATCTGATGCAGTATAAACAGGGTACATGGGGGAAACAAGACTTGATCGACAGCAGGCTTTGGTAAAAATGGAACATTCACTTCGCCTGAGCCTTATCTACCCCCAGCTCTTAAAGCTGGCTGCGGGCAGTCCTGATGTGGCACAGAAGACACTCCAGGATGCCCATGCGCAGGCTATCCAGGCCAGGCGATTCGGCAGTGCCCTCAAAACCCTACAGAGGGGTCTCACCGGCGAAAGAGATTTGGCAGGGGCTACATACTTTTCCCAGAGAGAATTGCTGGGCGCCTATCTGCTTTATTATTGGCCTGTGTCCTTTCTCCAGACGACAATGGCTCTTGGTGAACTCGAATCCCGGCATGCCTTGCCTCGGCTCGGCTCAGTGCTCGACCTAGGAGCCGGCCCGGGTCCTGCCGCTTGCGCCGCCATTCTGGCGGGAGCTTCTGACATCACCTTGCTGGACAAAAGCCGGGAAGCCCTGGATATGGCAGCTAAGCTTATAGCCGCTATGGATGAGAAGGAATCGTCCAGGGTCAGCACAAGTGTCGTAGACCTGGAAAGCTTGGTTAAGCTCCCTACCGGCCCCTTCGATCTGATTATCGCCAGTCACAGCGCGAATGAGCTCTGGAAATTGGATGCCCAGGCCCTGGATAAGAGAGCCCTGCTTTTTGGAAAGGCTGTAGAACTGCTTGCAGAAGGCGGCCTCCTACTATTCGTAGAGCCATCGGCGGTGGTTACGAGCCGCCCTGCCCTAGCACTTCGAAACAGGCTGTTGCAGGACTTCTCTGGGAGCCTTCGCTGTGTCGCTCCCTGCCCCGGTTCCTATTCCTGTCCCATCCTGGCCGCCGGCGAAAGCCGGAGCTGTCATTCTACCTGGGCTTGGAACCCCTACGAACCCATCGCCGCCTTGGCCGCCGCGGCTGGCCTAGACCGGGATTCGGTAAAGTCGACCTGGTTTGCCCTAAAAAAAACTGGCGCAGTGCCTCCTACGCCGGCAAGCTCCATCCCAACTTCGGTGGATGCCACAGCCCGATCCGTCAAGGAACTATCTTCGCTCGAAGGAAGAATTATTTCTGAAGCCATGCTCAACAAGGCCGGACGATTCCGCTACATCCTCTGCACTAGCTCAGGCATGGCCAGTTTTTCGGCCAAGGCGAATGATAGTGCCGCAGAAACAACAAGCTTTTTCTCCCTGCGTCGCGGCGATATGATCAAAGCCTCTTTGTTGGAGCAACGGGAAGGCGAAAACAACTTCGGTTTTATTGCAGGATCAAAGCTCGATATTGTCATGAAGGCAGCTGATGTATGATGCCGAACAAACACGGGAGTAAAATGAAATCTGCCAGGCCATTGATAGTATCGGTTTTGGGCTGGTCTAATAGCGGTAAAACCACATTTATAGAAGCGGCCATCGCTGAATGCACCAAGCGCGGAATCTCGACCTCGGCACTTAAAAAATCGCACAACGCTGCAAGCCTACCGTCCGACTCCAAAGATTCATCCCGATTCCGCCTGGCAGGCGCCGAGCCTTCAATCTACTTGAGCGGTAATGAAATAGTCACGCTCGGTAAGGCTCCTCCTCGAATTGACAGGAATGCGATCACTGCGCTATGCCCTGACGCTTCAATAATATTCTGCGAGGGGCTCGATATTGAAGGCGCACTTCTGGTTATGACCGCCGGGGACATAACTGAAGAAGCTGCGCTTAAAAGAACGTTGGCAGATATAGAAATTCTTATCGCGCGCAACGTCGAAATGCTAAATCTCGCTAAAAGCAGAAATATCAAGTTTTTCGAACCCGATGAAATCGCGCAATTTATCGACTATCTTATCACGATGGAGATTAGGAATGAATGAAGAAATAAAAGAAATTCACATATACTGCGATGGCAAGGAACTGCCCCTGGCGCCCTTCGTATCTACTCTATTCTACGACACCATCTCGGCGATGGCGAATAACCTCAAGGGTGCGGAGAAAGCCGCCACAATAACGATCAGCCTGACTAAGCCAACCGCTTCACGATAAATGCCCAAGAACCAGAACTATAAAGCGATAATCATAGGCGCGGGCCCTGCGGGTCTTTTCGCCGCCATACGGCTCGCACAGGCTATGCGCTCTGACGATGCCATCTGTCCTGCCACTGTAGCCCGCGATAAGGGCGATACCTCCGTGTCGGAAGTCCATGGGGACATCCTCGTCCTCGAGCGCATGGGCAAGCCGGCTCGCAAGCTCCTGGCCTCGGGATCGGGGCAGTGCAATCTCACCCATGCAGGACCAATCGCCGACTTCCTGAGCCACTATGGCGGCGGCGAGAAAGCCCAATCAGCCGCTCGTTTTCTCAAACCAGCCCTTTATGGCTTCGACAATAAGGCGCTCCTCGCCTGGTTCGAAGCCCGGGGCATACAATTCGAAACCGAGGAAAACGGCAAGGTCTTCCCCGCCCACCGGCGCGCCTCTTCCATACTGAGGGTCCTCCAGGAAGAAGCGCGGCGCCTGCACGTGCATATTGAAACCAGCAGCCGCGTCAGCGCCATCCGGCGCAGCGTCGAAGGTTTTTCGGTCCAGGTTGAAGGGAGGGAAGAACCTTATTACGCACCCCTAGCCCTCATCGCCACAGGCGGCGCCTCATACCCCAAAACCGGCAGCTCTGGTGACGGTTATGCCCTCGCAGCTTACTTGGGGCATCGCATAGCCCCGCCGCGCCCTGCCCTCGCCCCCGTCTTTATACATGATTTTTCCCTCAAACCCTTGGCAGGGCTCTCATTCAGCGACGCCGGCCTGGCTGTGCTGCGCGACGGCAGACGCAGCATCGCGAAGCGAGGCGATCTTCTCATCACCCACGAAGGACTTTCAGGTCCCCTGATTCTCGATTCATCCCGCCATATCCAGCCGGGCGACGTCCTGGAGATAAATTTTCTTTCCGACAGTATCGAGGAATTCCGTGGGCGCCTCGATGCCGAACTCCAGGCCAAGCCCCGCCGTCTCGTCCGCCTCCTTCTTACCGAACTAGGCCTGACAAAGCATATGGCCGAGCTATTCTGCGAGCTCGCGAAGACCCATCAGGAAACTACTGCCGCGACGCTGACACGTGGAGGGCGGGAAGCCCTCTGCCGCCTGGCCTGCGCCCAGCAACTCAAGGTATTAAGCCTGGGCTCCTTCGACATAGCCATGGTCACCGCCGGGGGCGTCGATCTTACGCAAGTCA
>CAZHFN010000079.1:0-5649 GCA_964531105.1 uncultured Treponema sp.
TTTTGTCATTGATTGGGCCGGTTGTAGGTTTACATAACATTGCGATTGCCAAACTAATGTCACAAAATTGTAATGTGTCACCCAAAGCTTCAAGCTTCTTTCACTTGGACAAATGGGGATAAGTCCTTATGTGGTGGGGAAATATGATGGACTTGTTTCGGACTTGGACATAGCCCGATTTGGACGTTTTTGGACGTCTTTGTGTCACCGAAAACTTCAAATAGCGCTTTTTTTGGACTGGACTTGGACAAACGAGGGTTTGCCAGAAATCAATCGATTTTGAAAAGCCGCATCTGAAGTGACAAAATCCCGATGAGGAATAATTCCAAACCCTGATCCGGGTCTATAATCTGGACGTTATAGTCCATATTAAATGGCTGTAAAATAATACGACTATTAGCCGGGTCGAGCACCACTTTCTTGAGTGTGACTCCGTCGGTAGCACGAACCGCACATACCTTTCCATTGGCATTATCCCAGTCGATGCTCTGTTTGATGATAACAATGTCCTCATGCAGGATATTGGGTTCCATGCTGTGTCCGTTAACCCTGAAAGCTATGTAGTTAGTATCATTTCCAGGTGCGAGAGTTCTGGGCACCTCTATGGTCTCGCCCAAACTCCGGCAGTCTATGACGTCCTCTCTCGGACCCGCGGAAATTTCGCCAACAATCGGCAGCGTAATTGTGCGAGTATAATCTATTGTAGGGGACTGGATTAGCCCAGTCTTGCTGTCGACCACTTTCATCCGCTGTTCCAATTTTTCCTTCATCCAGCCATCGAAATCTTGAGTTATTTGCGTAGTCCCCTCTCCCGTCAACAACCAATTAATGTTCACTCGGGCCTTACACAAATCGAGCAGAAGTTGGGGTTCGGGGAGTCGATCACCCGACTTGTAGCGGTTCAAAGATGCGTTCGAAATACCAAATTTTTCAGAAAATTGGTAGTTCTTTAAGTGCATTATTTTCAAGAGTTTTCCAAGTCTCTCACCGATCTCTTGGGCGGCTGGAGTTCCTCCATTAGGCATCTTTTTCATTGACATCCTCCATACGGTTTCTATGATTGTCCTGAGACAATGTTAAAAAGCCGCATAGATGTGTCAATGACTTTTTTTTGGAGTGTGTTTCTCAATGGCGTTTACGCCGGCGAGAAAAGAATGTTCGTGAAAGGCGCTGGAAAACGCAGAAAGGACTTCCCAAGATGTTGCATGTATGGAAGTTAGCACCCGTTAAAACTAACCAGAGAGGTGAAAATGACCATGAAAAAGAGACCAGGCGGAGGATGTAATACCTGCCAAATGAAGAATGTCCAAGTCCAGATTATCAAGCCCGGACTTGGACACGCGGGCTGTAAAGTCCCGCTCCGTATAGCTTCGAAGCATACGGCTTCTTCTTTGTGCGAGATTTTGTCCAAGTGCTCCGCAAAATGTCCAAGTCCATGTCCAAGTCCAGGGAAATGTCCAAGTCCGAAAGGTGGATGTCCAAGTCCAAGACCTGGGGAATGTCCAAGTCCAAACTCGGAATTCTGTCCAAGTCCAGACCGCCTGCCCACTGCCAGATTAGATTTGGAAGGTTATCTAATGGAAAAAGACATCGAGCTGTTATGGCTGCCCCTGGCCAGGGTAGCGACGCTGACCGGAAAGTCGGTGAAGACGATCCGGAGAATGGTGGAAGACGGGGCCTACGTATCATTGAAGAGAACGGTGCCGAGTGGCAAGACTCACACCACAAAATCATTCATTATGTCCGGTCAGGAACTGGCGGATATGGATAAGGCCTATTGCCGCAAGCATAGGATGAAACCGATCCTGATGTGCAAAGAGGAGATGACGATCCTGGAAGCCCAGCGGATCAGCATCTTCGTGATCGGATATACCAAGGTTAAGGAGGATAATCATGCAGGAGACTGACGTCTTTGAACGCTTCGACTGCGAACATGCGGACGAGAACGTCGTTTTCGTGGGTGCGGCTCTGCGTGCCGGAGTGAAGCCGGTATTCAAGGCTGTATCTGATGATTACCAGAAACCTCTCCATACGGAGAATAATTCTGATGATTTAAAGAGCGAGCCTGTGATCAGCGAGGTTGAACTGGATCGGCAACTTGCACCAGTCCTTCAGAGCGTTGATTCCGATCTGCCTATATATAAGGAAGGGGAGGAATTCGAGTTCGAGGATGACGAGGATGAGGTTGAGGAACTCAATCTCGAACCGGAAAGCAAGGAACTGCTGAGTTGTAAGCCAGAAGCGCAGCTGCTGTCCCGCTTCTGCGAAATAGCCATTATGACCGTAAACGATGCTGAAGCCAAGTTAGAAGCCTGGCAGCAGATCACCGCAGACTACAACAGTGGCAGACTGCTGCCTGAGCTATTCGAAATCAGAGGTAAGCGCACCGAACGCTCGCTGCGAAAGTGGGTTGATGCCTACCTGGAAAACAGCCGGGACATGTTCGCCTTGATCCACAAGAGCAAGAACCAGATCAGAGGACGCAAGGTAAGCTACCTGGAACAGCACTTCCTCTTGAAGCTGCTATTATCTCCACAGAAGATCAAGATCGGCTCGGCCATCGCCACTCTTAAAAGCTATGCCAGGTTGGGCTCTCTGGAGTCACCCAGTTCAGAACCGACTCTGAGACGCTGGTGCAAAGAATACCGAGCCAATAACCAGGCGATCTGGACCCAAGCCCGGAAGGGCAGCAAGGCAGTGGCAGAAGAGATCGTTAAAACGATCAAACGTGATAATGACCTACTTAAAGTCGGCCAGGTCTGGGTAGCGGATGGACATGACCTCGCCTTCGATATTATCAATCCTAAGACCGGGAAGGCCCAACGCATGACCATGATCATGGTCTTGGACTGGGCTTCCAGATACCCGGTAGGCGCATCCCTAGCCTATACCGAAGATAGCCAGCACATCCAACTAGCCTTCCGCAATGGCTTCCTCAACTGGGGTGGAGTACCCAAGTTCGTCTATCTCGATAATGGCAAGGCCTTTAGATCTAAGCTGTTCAATGAACGCTGGGCTGATCACGATCTAGCCACCGAGTTATCGGGCATCTTCCCCAGGCTAGGTATCGGCGTAGTCTTCGCTGAAAGCTACAATGCCAAGGCCAAGATCATCGAACGCTTCTTCAAGACCTTCCAAGAACGCTTTGAACGCTTCATCAGCAGCTTCCGAGGCGCTTCAGTGGCAGATAAGCCATCCACTCTGATGCGTAACGAAAAGTGGGCTCAGAAGCTGTATAAGGCCGAACCTCCCACCATGGAAGAGGCCATGCAGATGATCGGCTTCTTCATCAGATACATGTATGGCGAGGCTCCTCACAGTGGACTGGGCGGCAAAACTCCCTGGTCAGTGTTTAAGGCTGCGGAAGTGCCCGAGGCCCAGAAGATCGAACCTAAGCGCTTGAACTACCTGATGATGTCCACAGTCCGTAAGACGCTCAGAAACAATGGTATCGTCCTGAACAAGATGCAGTACTGGAGCTCCGAATTGATCGAGCACATGGGCAAGGAAGTCCTGATCAGATACGATCTCTGCGATGCGAGATGGATACTGGTTTATGACCTCCAAGACAACTACATCTGCCAGGCTGAGGTGCGAAAAGCGGTCGATCCCTTCATCCACCTGGATATGGAGAACCCGATCTCAGTGGCTGAGGTTAAGAAAGAATACAAGGCTATCAAGCGGCATCAGAGACTGATCGCCAATCGCACCAGGCTCACGGTTAAGAAGACCCAGGAAGTGGTCGATGCCTACGTTAAGAAGCTGGTGCTACCGCCCCAAGAGGACAATCCAACCTTTATCCAGCCACCTGCCATCGAAGCTCCCAAATTGGGACCGGATCAGATCATGGAAGCCCTGGAGAAACAAGCTATGCAAAAGCTCCCCAACCTGCTTGAAGTGATAAAGAAGCCTGCCGGGCAGGACGATGATGAGAGAGGGGAAATCAGGCCTAAAACACGCAAAGAAATGCTGAAATTCATCGGCATACAATAGGAGGAAAAGTGAAACAGAATCAACTCGTAAGAATTCGCAATGTGGTTGAAGCTGACAACTGCATTAACTATCTGGTTAACCGACCGAAAACAGAGATGGTGGGTCTGGGCTTACTTTACGGCAGGCCTGGCTATGGCAAGACCGCCTTTGCCCAACGCACCGCTTATCAGCGTGGCTACATCTATCTGCGGCTGGAGTCCCATACCACCGCCAAAACCTTCGCCAACATGCTGGTGGCCGCCTTGTACGATCACTTGAACATTAACGATCCGATCCCCATCGGCACTTCCCAGAACCTCTACAAACACTGCATGGAAATCCTGGATGAGCATCCCAAGACAGTGATCATCATCGATGAGATCGACTATGCCTTCGATCAGCCTAAACTGCTCGGAGCCATCCGGGACATCGTGGATGAGACGCTGGTCATCATCATCCTGGTGGGCATGCAGACTGCCCGGGATCGCCTCTCCCGGCTCAATGAACACTACTTCGACCGCTGCAATGCCTTCGTGGAATTCCAGCCTGTAAACAAGAAGGATATCAGATCTATAGCCCAAGAGGTCATGGAGATACCGGTAACCGAGAACATCGTGGAGGACCTCTATCAGACCAGCAAGGGCAACCTGCGTAAAGCGGTCAAGATGATGTACTCCCTGGAAACCGGGCAGATGCTCCCTGAAGATAAGCCCAGTAACGTAATAGATATCAAGGAGGTAAAGTGACACCCACCGAACTGGTCAAGAACTTCGTAAAACAGTATCGCAAGCCTTTCGCGGCGGAAACGATTGCCGGATACACCACAATAGAGACCGCAGAGATCAGGCCGATTCTGCAGGATCTCACTCAGTCAGGCCTAATCAAGGAGGTCGAAACAGGCATCTTTGTAAATGCCAATCGCTACAATCCGGTACTCTGCTATGGGCAAAAGGGAACCTGGAACTTCCATCCCCATGCCGCTAATCAACTGCTGAACCTGATTGAGAATGGCAGCTACACCTCAATCCGGAAGATAACCGCCGATTTCCCTCGCAGCCGCCAGTGGGTCTTTGTCTATCTGGAAGCCCTGGCCTCGATTGATGCCATCGGCTTTGATAAAGTCTACTACGTCAAATCCAGAGCCCGGCTCAAGGAAATCGGCAAGTACATCAAGAAAGGCATACTCCATGAACTGACCTGTAAACCGCCTGACCCCAATGCCAAGACTAAAGAGCAACTCAGAGCCGAAGCCGCAGAACGCAGAAGGCTAAGGCAGGAAAAGAAAGAAGCGGAGAGTAAGTCCAAGCAGGAATATAGAGCCTATAGATCCGCCAAGAAGACCGAGTGGGAGAAAATCAAATCCTTACGTCGGCAGGCGAATGAGATGTGCAGGCTAATGGCTGAAGACTACAAACAAAGATATTCCAACTAAGAAGAGAGGGCATTCTATGGAACAGGAACTGAGAGAACGAAAACTGCGTCAACAAATCCACGCCATCCGGGTCAAGAAGTTCCACTGGCCCCTGGACGCCTTCAAGTTCATCATGAACGGCATGGGCTATGGCGATTCACTTTCAGCTCTATCCGAAGATAAGCTGCTCGAGTTCAAGGCCATCATGCTCAAGTATCGCAGGCATGGCCGACCTCTCGAATACAACTACGATAAGCAGGGCAAGT
>CAZHFN010000080.1:0-5633 GCA_964531105.1 uncultured Treponema sp.
CGGGCCCTTAGCTCAGTTGGTTAGAGCTGCGGACTCATAATCCGTAGGTCGCTGGTTCAAGTCCAGCAGGGCCCATACCCTAAGACACTTTAGGGAAATGAATTACGATCAGCTACCAGAAAACTGGCGCTGAATCCTTATCCAATTGTGAGATGGAATTGTGAAAAATTCCGTCTTGGGAGGGTTCAATGCGTCAGAAGCAGTTCTCGCTACAACTTCGCAATCGCACTTACTATGCTCAGTTGTATAACCCCTTTACACGGAAGTACTCTTCACCAAGATCAACGAGAACTTCTGATTATGGCGAAGCCAATGGCATAGCCATAGATTGGCTTAAGAACGGCCTTCCTAATGCAAGAAGAGGGCGCTATTCCGAAACCAGCAACTTTGACAAAAAACGACGAGAAATAGCCGATCTTCTATCGGTAGATGCTGCGATAGCTACAATTAAATCCGATCATTTCAGTCTTGATGATGGCCAGAGAATCATTGAGGCGTTGAAAGCTCGCGGCATCATCGAATCTGCGGTCCTTACGAGTTCATCCAGCCAGAAGCTGCTGATCCAGTACCTCAAGGATTTCTGGACTTACGACACATCTCCTTACGTTCATGAGAAGCATCTCTATGGGCAGCGCATTGGGAAGCGGCATGTCCTTGAATCCTTACATCGTGTTCAATACTGGGGAAAAGCCTTTTCTGCAACTACGCTACTTAGTGAAGTATCGATTCATGACCTCAGAGATTTCACTCTCAAACTTGCCGAAGAAGGCCGGTCAGCAAATACCATCAATCAAATCATGTTTGCCGGAACGACAGCGTTAAAATGGGCTGCCTCCCATGGACAACTGACGGTTGATCCAACAAAAGGCTTAATGCAGTTCTCTGGACAGGCGATAAAGCGTGGTATCCTCACTGAAAAGGAAGCAGCAAGCCTATTCCGCATCGCATGGAAAGATGAGCGAGCCCGGATAGGGAACCTTGTTGCACTGACAACTGGTTTACGCTCAGGGGAAGTATTAGCACTACAGATGGAAGATATAGGGGCAGATAGACTTTTCATTCGTCATTCCTGGAGTGCAGCCGATGAGCTAAAGGGAACTAAAACAAACCGTGAGCGGATAGTTCCATTATTGCCGCAAGTTCGAACGGAATTGATAGCTCTAGCGAAAAAGAACCCACATCGAGGTCCGGAACAAAAGTTCATCTTCTACGGGCTGCTTCCTGGAAAGCCGATGGTTCCCAACATTCTTCTTGAAGGCCTATGTGATTCCCTGATAGGTATCGGGATCACGGAAGATGCTCGGCAAGCACGTCACATCTGTTTCCATTCATGGCGACATTATTTCACGGCACATATGAATTCCATAGCAGAATCCAAACAGGTTCAGAAGGCGACAGGACATACAACGGATTCGGTGTTCGACGGCTATGCTAATCATGAGATAGCTTCTGATATGAAGGTGCTTTCAAAGACAGCGAAGAGCGTCTTCAAGAAAGTACTGGATTTTAAAATAGCAGTTGATCAATGATGTTGGGGTCGACTGATCATGAACCAATGGAGCTTTGAGAAGGAGCCTTTCCGAATAATTCATCCATGTGCTCAGCACGTGCTTTGCGTTTTTTCTCTTTTTCTTTAGCCTTCCTCAGCCTTGATTTAGTTACGCTAAACGACTCAGGCGAAATATCCCGGTTATCGATAAGGAAACAAGAAATGACGGCACTACGAGATGGCATAACTGCAAACTTTTTATCTTCTTGCATTTTATCTAGCCATATGCACAGCTCTTGTAAAGTACCGTTAAACTTTAGCTTCCCAAGAGAACTATTATTAGTTACTTTCTGAAAAACATTCTTCACAGCAGTTAATTCGTTGCTTACTTCTCTTAACTCCTCAAGATTTTCTTGGAAGCCAATTTGCTCTTTACTATGAGTTGAATGACGTATAGCTCTTGATAATTGTTGAATAGTATATAAAATAGGTCGAATCTCTTCAGGCTCCTCCTCTATGATTGGATCAAAACTAGGCCGCCGTTCAAGAGGTGCAATTTGCTGTAACTGACCTTCAAGATATGCTAATTTTTCTTTGATTATATTCAAAGCCATAGTGATCTGCATTTTTTTGCTAAGAACTTCCTCAAGCAGACGATCAAGATCCATAATTTTCTCCATTATCTCTGTAATATTTTATCTCAAAACAAATTGGACTTCAAAATTAATGTTTTTGAAGCCGTTTGCGTTAACTGTTAACGCCAAAGTTATAGTCCGATTCTACCCGAATGATTTTATCAAAGCAATAATTTCAGCATACTTCCACTTGAGAAAAGCAAGGAGGTATCGATGGACGATGAGGCGAATGAAGGATTGTTCTCTGTACAACGAGCAGCTACCTATCTGGGAATCTCAACGCAGACGTTATACAGGCGTCATCCCGAGATTCCTAGAATTCGGATAGGATCACTGATTCGTTTCCAGCGCAGCGACCTGGATCTATACATCGACAAGAATCGTTTTGTAAAGGCGGAACTCTAAAAGGAAAGGAGCACTTCATATGACAACTGAGGAGAGCTTGATGGCAAATAAGAATCTTGAGGTAGCCCTTGCGGAAGCACCTCAATATGGCTGGTTGAGTATAACCATCAAGTTTAGGGCAGGGAAAATCTGCCAGATTGAACGGCACAAATTAGTTCAGACATTACCAAGTGACGAAGTTCCTTACGGTATTAAACAGATTTCAAGGAGTATCAAATGAACAGAGCTAATCTAGTCGATCATGAGTCACTTAACGAGAATCACGCAAGAAAAAACAGAAAAGGGTCTGTTGATTTAAGAACCCTGTTATACGGCAATCTTCCATCAAAAAAGATCACTCAAGTTTGGACGGAGGATGGAAGAATAGATTTTATTTCCTTGCATAGGGTTCTATTAAGATCCCTCGTTAGCCAAAACAAAAGAGTAATTTTCATAACAGGTGATGCGGATTTGCCAAATCTTCCCTGTATTATTTCTTCACAAGGCGAAAAATGTATAAGTCCATTGCTGAAGATATATAAAGTCAGCTTCTTTGAAGAAATCGAAGAGATTCTTAAGGAAGAGGAAAAATCTCCAGCTGCTTTAATCCTTGATGGAATCAGTAAAGTTATGTGTCATAGCCAGAGGGGGAAAGGCTATGACGATGCTGATTTAGTAGAAATTGATAAGGCAGAACTGAATGCTGAAAAGAAAATCATGAACCTCCTGCAACAAAGAACCAAAGATTTTGATTTTCCGGTTTTATTTACTTCATATAGTAACCAGTTTTATAGGTCTGGAGGTTACTCTTTGGGGTTTGCACCTGATAAAGAACCCGTTCTTTTTTATGGATCGGATATATCTATTGAGCTTATTCCAGACTCATTGATGGATGGTTTTCATTCCGTACAAGCTTTTGAGTATAGAATTACTTGGAAAACAAAAAAAAATTGGGAATTCGCTTGGCCGATACGATCCTATTGGAGTCAAGGGTCACTAATCGACCTATAACAAGCCCTATCCTAAAAGAAAAACGACTATCAACAGAGGAGATAGAATTGAAGGACCATATATGGATTAGCCTTGATGAATATTAAGCCTTATAACGAGCCCCATCTTAATAGAAAACTGATCATAGGTTTAGGAGATAGCAGTGATAGACAGTATTGGAATTCATGCGAAGATAAGTCCCGAAGAAGTTGAGTCTTTTATTTATCACTTACAAGAAGTTAAAAGAAGCCCACGTAAGGTAATCGGAAAGATTAATGGTATTCCGATAAAAGTATTACAAAGTGGAGATATCTACTCAAACTTCAGTCTCCCTAAATACTTCTTAAGAGTAACTGGAAAGGCATTAAACGTTACACTGATGCAAGAGTGTATTGAGTTAATTCTCAATGATATACCTGCTTTTCATGATGGTACCCTGTATAGGATAGATATTGCTGATACATTTCAGATGTCACAGCCAGTACCAAATTATCTGGAAGTCCTTGGACCAAAAAATAATTGTAGAAGAGTGGAAGATATCTTTGGGTCAAAACCATATAGATATGACTATGATCATCAGACTAAACACTATAGGTATAAAATACGATCTCTGGTTTTCTATGATAAAAACGCTGAAGAGTTAAGCCAACGCAAGGAGATGAAGCCTGAAAAATTCATTCACAATCTATCCACTAACGAACTACGGTACGAACTGCAATTCAAGGAAGGTGTCGCAAAACAATTATACAGCGATATAGAATATCAACTTACGCTAATGGATTTATTGCATCCTGGTCTGTTAAAATTGCTCGCTGATTATTGGAAAAATGAATTTGATGATATCTTGCTAATCCCTCAAAGTTCCTTTTGCCCAGTATTTGATACAACAATAGGTTTTCAAAATGCATTGGCAAGCTATGGCTATCAATGTGCTGGGCCAAATAATGTTGAGGTTTTAATTAAGAAAGCAATGAAAGAACGCAAGATCAGCAGTCAAAGTGGTTCTCGATTAAGAAGAAAATTGCGGAAAAACTATAGGCAGTATTCTAAAGGGATACAATCAGATCCAATTTCTGAGCTGCAAAACGCCGTGAATACGTCATATAAGAAGTTCCTTACGCACATAGAGTCACTCCAAACCATACAGGCAGTTCAGAAGAATGAACTCAATAAGCAAATTGAAGGAGATAACGATGAAAAAAGAAGCAGATTCTCTACAAAAAAGATGCGAACTTTTTCAACTAATAGAAGAAACAGGTAATGTGACTGAAGCCTGTTGGATACTTGGCGTCAATAAAGCATCCTATTACAATTTTAAAAGCCTATATGAGAAATATGGAGTTGAGGGGCTTAGGGGCGAAAAAAAAGAGGACCTGTTACATCTATCATCAAAAAAGAGGAAAGAAAAAGTAATCGACAAAATAGCAAAGTACGCAATTCAACATCCAGAAATAGGTTGTCATAAGCTTAGGAATTTGCTTCTTGAAGACGATTTTTATATGTCTGCGAATGCGATTCAAAATGCACTTAAGCGTAAAAACTTAGGCTCAATTATTGATAGGATACATGCCCTTGAAGATAAGCTTTCCACGGAAGATATAAACCCTACTGAAGATCAACGTGAGCTAATAGAAAGAAAAGATCCCTGTATGAAAGAACGAGAATTTGCGTGCAAAGCCCCAAGCGAAGTTTTAGTTCAATGTATTTCTAGCGTGCATACACCTTCAACACAGAAAACACTATTCGCTCATTTTGTAATTGATCGGTATGGATGCCTGGCCTTTCTGATATTCGACGATTCGGAGTCAATCGATGTTTCTATCCGATTGCTAAACGATAGTGTAATTCCTTACTACGGTGAAATGGGAATCAAGATTGAAGAGATTTTGCTTGAAGCCGAAGATGAGCCTGATGCAGAAAGCCTGTCAAGATATAGTAGTTTCGTGAAGAACTATGGGATAGCTCGAAGGTTCTTAAAAAGCACAGATGAAAACGCAGATGGGTTTGCTCAGCGTTTTGAGGCTTGCTTTCGTGATAAGCTACTATCTGATCCAAAGACAAAGTTGTATCTAGAAGAGATTGAAGTCATAAACGATAAGTGCCAGATCTGGTTGAATCGGTATAATTCTAGTCCT
>CAZHFN010000081.1:0-5480 GCA_964531105.1 uncultured Treponema sp.
CTGGAAACAGGAGGACGGCCGCCGCTCGCCAAACTCCTCTGGATCCTCGTGGCCGCCTTCGGTGCCCGCAACGCGGCCAACGCCCTCAACAGAATAATCGATGCCCGCATAGACGCGGCCAACCCCAGAACCGCCGGCCGAGCCCTTCCCGCAGGCCGCATCAAATCACACGAACTCTGGCTCTTTACCGCGGCAATGCTCGCCCTTCTCGTCCTGGGCGCCGCCATGCTCAACCCTCTCTGCCTCGCCCTTCTGCCGGTGGCGGGCATCCTCGTCTTCGGCTATTCCTACACCAAGCGCTTTACCTGGCTCTGCCATTTCTGGCTGGGCCTCACCTGCTCGGCGGCAATTATGGGCGCCTTCCTGGGCATTTCAGGCGCCTTTGCCCTGCGCTACTTCCCCCTCACCGCAGGCCACATACTCTGGGTAGCCGGTTTCGACATTCTCTATGCCATCCAGGACATAGATTTCGATCGCGGAACCGGCCTTAAATCCATACCCGCCCGCTTCGGCGAAAAGCCCGCCAGACTCATCGCCATAACCTGCCATTTCCTCGCCCTGGCGGGCTTCGCCAGCATTCTCGTATTCTGGCCTTCCACCGGGTTAGCCCTGACAATAGCCCTGTTCGCCTGCCTCGCCCTCCTGGTCGCCGAGCACCTCATCGCCCGCAAAGGCACCGAGCGCCACGTAAAAATCGCCGCCTACGGCATCAATGAGATAATCCCCCTGGTAATTCTTGTCGGTGTTGCTCTGGATATATATCTGATATAAACTAGGCGAAAGATGGACCGATATCTCGTCTGCATCACAGGAGCCTCGGGAGCTCTGTACTCCCTGCGACTTTTGTCCGCTCTGGCGGCCAAGGGCTGTATTGTCCATCTCTGCTGCTCCCCCTGGGGAGCCCGGCTCATCTTGGAAGAAACCGGCCGCCCCCTGGGCTACTGGCTGGGTAAAATCCGTAACACTGGAGGTCCCAGCGGCTCGCCTGCCATTGTCCGCCTCCACCCCTCCGATGATTTTTCCGCCCCCATATCCTCGGGCTCCTTCAGACTCAAAGGAACTGTCATCGCCCCCTGCTCCATGGGAACCATCGGAAGCCTCGCCTCCGGAACCTCCACTACCCTTATTCATCGGGCTGGCGCGGTGGCTCTCAAGGAAGGCTGGCCTCTAGTCCTCGTACCCAGGGAAACGCCACTCTCCCTTGTAAGCCTTAAATCCTTTGTCAGCCTCAAGGAAGCAGGCGCGATAATCCTCCCCGCCTGCCCCAGTTTTTACAGCAAGCCCGAATCCATAGAAGAGTTGGCCGATACCGTCGTGCACAGGGTGCTGGACCATCTAGGCCTCTCCGCCGATGCCGGTTATCGATGGCGCGAGGACAACCGATACTCTTAATTCTATGACAGCAAAAAAACTCATGTACGTAGCCGTACTGATTCTTCTCGCGGCCAGCGTCATACCCGCCCAAGCCCAGACCACAGGTCCCACCACGGACGCATCGAGGGCATCCACCAGCGCCGCGGCCGGCACCCTCCGCCTTGGTGTCTTCGCCGACGCCGACTCCCTTCCCTTTCTTCTGGCCGAGCGCGACAAGCTCTTCACCCAGGAAGGCGTCAACGTAGAGCTTCTGCGCTTCCAGAGCGCGGTGGAAAGAGATTCGGCCTTTCAGGCAGGGACTCTGGACGGCATGATCTCCGACATCCTGGCCGCCCTCCTCTCGGTTCAGGGCGGATTCCCCGTCAAGATCACAAGCCTCACCGATGGACGCTACGGCATAGCGGCTACCCCTGGCTCAACCCTAAAAAACCTAACCGATCTGGCCGGCAAGACTATCGCCAGCTCCCGGAACTCGGTGATCCATTACATGATCGACAGGCTCATGACGGACGCCGGGGTTCCTGAGGACAAAATACTCATAAGCCCCGTGCCGAAAATGCCCATCAGGCTTGAAATGCTTTTAGGCGGCCAGGCTTCCGGCGCCGGACTCCCCGAACCCTTCCTCACCACCGCAGCCACCAAGGGCGCCAAAATCCTGGCCGCCACCGACGACTATGGCATGGGCCTGGGCGTCCTCCTCTTCTCTGAAAAAAGCCTGAAGGAAAAGCTGCCCCTCATCGAAAAGCTCTACAGGGCATACTGGAAAGCCGCGCAGCTGATAAACGCCTCTCCAAACTCCTACCGACAACTCCTCGTGGCCACCGCGGGCTTTCCCAAGGAAGCCGCCGAAGTTTATCGCTTTGTCGTCTACCAAAAGCCCAGGCTACCCCGGTCCGAGGATATCCAATCGGCTTCTGCCTGGCTTATCCGGAAAGGGCTTCTGACTAATCCCATCGCCACCCAGAACCTGACCGATTCCCGGGCTATCCAGGGCCTCTAAGCCTCTGTAAGCTATTCACGATGGCTACCGTCCGGTTAAAAAACCTAAGCTTCTCCTACCCACTGCGGGGAAGCTCCGTTCCGGTACTAAAAAACCTGGATGCCGAATTCGAAGAAGGAAAAATCAGCGCCATCGTAGGTAAATCAGGCTGTGGCAAGACCAGCCTCCTTCGCCTTATCGCGGGGCTCTCCTCACCCACAATAGGGAAGGTCGAAATCGACGGCACCCCCCTAGAAGGCATACGGGACAAGACTTCCATTATTTTCCAGGACTTCGGTTTACTGCCCTGGGCGAGCGTGTGGGGCAATGCCGAATTGGGATTGAAAGCCAAGGGCGTCCCAAGCCGGGAGCGGCGCGAGCGGGTCTCTCCCATTTTAGGCGAACTGGGCTTATCGCCCTTTACCCGCCTCTTCCCTGCCCGGCTCTCAGGCGGCATGCGCCAGCGGGTGGCCATAGCCCGCGCCCTGGCATCGGACAGCGACCTGCTGCTCCTGGACGAACCTTTTTCCAGCCTCGACGCCATCAGCAGAGAGGCGCTCCAGGACAGCCTTCTGGAAACCCAGCGCAGGCACGGAACAACGATTATCCTGGTCACTCATTCCATCGAAGAAGCAGCCTACCTGGCCGACACCGTTTACTTCCTGGACGGAAGCCCTGCCAGCCTTTCAGCCCGCCATGATATGGGTAGGCGAAGCCTAGAATCGCGCAACGCCCCGATAAAATCCTTGAACCCGAAATCTGCGGGGGAGGCCCTATCGGATAAGTCTCAATCGGACAGGATAACAGGACTAGCAGGATCGACAGGATCCTACCGAAACAGCCAACCTTACTTTTCAGATATCGCCGCCCTGCGCGGCCTCTTCGCCAGCCTGCCTCCTGCCCAGCCCGAACCCCTCAAGCCCGCACGGGAAATGCCTCAAACCCTCAAAGGCTTTTTCAGCCGCCTGGCCAAGATCGCGGTGGCCGCCTGCATACTTCTTGCCGCCTGGGCCGGCTTTGCCGCCCTCCTGGGAAAGCCCTTTCTGCCCAAGCCCGGACTCGCCATAGGAGTCTTGCTGCAGGGTCTCCAAAGCGGCAGCATCATGATTCATGTCGGAGCCTCGCTACGCAGAATTCTCCTCGCACTCCTCGTGGCCGGCCCCCCAGCCTGGGCGCTGGGACTCATGGCAGGCAGAATTAAAGTGGCCGAAACCCTCCTCTCGCCCATCATGTACTTGCTCCATCCCCTGCCCAAAGTAGCCTTTCTTCCCATCCTCATGCTGCTTCTAGGCCTAGGCGACGGATCCAAAATCGCCCTCATGGGCTTAGTCATCTTCGGCCAGCTCTTTATGGCCGCCCGGGACTCAGCCAAGGCCATCGCCCCACCGCTCGTGGACTCGGTTCGCTCCTTAGGATGCCGATCCTGGGGCACATTCCGCTGGGTCATCGCCCCCGCAACCCTCCCCTCCCTTCTCTCCGCCCTCCGAGTGAGCCTGGGCACTGCCATCGCCGTACTCTTCCTCTCCGAAACCTTCGCCTCCATGGATGGCCTGGGCTGGTACATCATGGACGCCTGGTCCCGGGTCAACTACCCCGACATGTACGCCGCCATCCTCGCCCTCGCCCTCCTGGGCCTCGCCCTCTACCTCCTCCTGGACGCCCTGGAATCACTGGCACTGCGCTGGCGGGAAATTGAATAGAAAAGTTAAGTCGATACTATTTAATTTCTTTAATAATGAAACGGAGCCAAGTATCTAATATCTAATCGATCGCTAGATAAACCCTCTCTAGAGTGTTTGATAAAAAAAGCCGGCAGTACTCCATACGGCAGGACAAAAGCTGCACCACAGTAGTTTTCATTATAGCTATCCCGGGCATCTAAGGAGCATCTTTTCAATCCCATAGCACCATGAACTCGCTCGATTTTTTCGATGGGAATTCCTTCCGGGTAATCTTGCAGCAGGGCGACGGAGACGTTATGTCGCATGAGATAATCCTCCAATAGTTCCAACGGTCCGTTTAATCTATCGCCGGGACAATCCCATTCCAAGAAGGAATCGTCAATAAGCAATGCATTAATACCCTTCGATACTTTTTCTTCGATGGACTCTTGCGCATGGGAAAAGGAAGTATATAGATAGTTCTCAGCTATCATTCTCGGCAACGGCAGGTGCTGTTCACGTTTATGAGACATTTTACCGTTGCCTACATACATCGGTCGCAGCACTACACCCTGATCTATGAAAATATTCTTCAGTATAAAAATGGCTAACTGACAAGTATATTCCTGGCTACCTTCAACCCTGCTAACTATTCTTCTCATTAAAATCCTCCATTTTTATTGATTATTTAATAAGTCACTGTCAGAATCTGTCAGTGGCAAGGTATAATCTTGCCGTATGGGAAATAATGGTAGCTCGCTTGAAAAAGCAATCAGAATTCTAGAACTGCTCAAAGAGCATTCATGGACTCCCGCTCCCTCGCTTGCCAAAGACTTGAGGGTTTCTGTGCGTACAATATTCAGGTTGATGAAGCAAATCGATCTGGCTTTCGGTGGGTATCCTATATTTGAATCTTCATCTTCCGGCTATCGTTTAGCTCGAAAGGTTCTCGAAGATATATGGCAGGAACGAGATGAAGCCGCTCTTGCAGCTGCTGTCCTTACTAGCCCTTATTCTAGCAGCGTCGAAAAATCTACAAATCGGCTTGATCGATTTCTTGCTACTTTGCAGTCTCGAATCAGAATCGAAAATGAAATTCCACGATCTCTTCTAAAGCCGATTCTTAACAGTTTTATAGAAAATAGAGTCTGCTCCATCGAGTACAAGCTCAAATCGACAATATTGATATTGAATGTGCTCCCACTGCGTCTGGTATCTGAACATGGGATCCACTATCTGCAAGCCCAGGACATTTCATCAAAGTCGATAAAGTTGCTCGCAATTGATAAAATGGTAATTGTTACGATAGGCGAAAAAGAGCCTGATTCACATGAAACTAAAAAGCTGCTCGAATTTATCGATTCAGCCTGGGGTATCATGGTTACAGGAAAAACCCAATCAGTATCCTTTGAGGTCGATGAAGATATCAAACCGTATTTTGAAAAAAATCTAATGCATTGGAGCCA
>CAZHFN010000082.1:0-5448 GCA_964531105.1 uncultured Treponema sp.
TGAAGTCATAAACGATAAGTGCCAGATCTGGTTGAATCGGTATAATTCTAGTCCTTATCATGGCTATAGGAATTTTGAGAACTCTCCTTACGATGTAATCAAAGCATTTCGAAATGGCAAGCAGCCAATCTAAATGAGCAGGTTTCTTGTTGCTTACCTATCGATAAGGAGCTTGATGCCACCAGAATACTATATGGCCTCTAAAAAGAGGACCGAATAGAAAGGACTAGCTCCTTACGGTAAGAAACTTTGTCCTTACAGTCCAAAACAGCCCGGACTAGGATTGAATCGATAAGCTTGAATGGTACACTCCTTACGGTTTTGCCGTTACGCTCGAACTGCAGCTTCTATAAAAAGCAAAAGCACCTCCTTACGGTTTAACGCTTAAGTACAAAGAGCTTACTGCTATACGATTGGGAACAGACCGAAAAGTTAGTAAGATTCCCTCTTTCGGCATGGCTCTGAATGGCTTCTTCTTGTCAGGTTCTTGCTTGTTTCCAACCTTCAACCGAAGTAGTATGACAAAAAGATGAAAAAAGGGAGAAGTTGACGTGCTAGATGAGCTCAATACATCCCAATGTCGCGCTGTTGAAATTACTGAACAACCCCTCTTGGTGATCGCTGGGCCGGGCGCGGGTAAAACCAAGACCTTAGTAGAGCGAATAGTATCCTTGGTTACGAAGAAGCAGGTCCCCTCTGAAAGCATCTTCGTCGCGACGTTCACAGAAAAGGCAGCCAAAGAACTTATCACTAGAGTCTCAAACAGGGCGATAGAGCTCGGGGTCGATATCAACCTCAGTGAAATGTATATTGGGACCCTCCATTCCATATTCCTACGAATTATCGAAGAATACCGTCCCTATACCTCATTAATGAGAAACTATCGAGTTCTTGATGACTTCGAGCAACAATACCTTATCCACCGTTCCTTAAAGGCTTTTCAAGCAGTGAACGATTACTCTACCCTCATTAGCCCCATGCTGAATCGCTGGGAGCAGGCAAAGGAGGTGGCGGGGCTCGTCAATAAGGCAGCGGAAGAAGATCTTGAGCTTGACCGACTTACCACATCTCCATCTGCCGAACTAAAAGCGCTGGGGGCGATCACCCAGGTATATCGTTCCAAGCTGCAAGAGGAAAACGCCCTGGATTTTTCGACAATCCAATCGACGATGCTCAAACTCATCACTGACCATCCCAAGGTTCTTAGTGATCTCCAAACGAAGATCAGATACTTCATGATAGATGAATATCAGGATACGAACACGATCCAGGAAAAGATCCTTCTTATGCTTGCCGCTCCTGATAACCGTATCTGCGTTGTTGGTGACGACGACCAGAGTCTGTATCGGTTTCGTGGGGCAACCGTTAGGAATATCCTGGAATTCCGAAAGAATTTTGCTCCAGGAGAATGCGAGAAGGTTGAGCTTGTTACTAACTACCGATCGCATCCACAGATCATTGATTTCTACAACGAATGGATGGGATCGATTCCGTCGAAGGGTTCTTGGACGGGGGATGCCGGAGAAAGTTTTCGCTATCCCAAGGTGATACAACCGCGAGACACTACCTTCGCAGATTACGAAGCTGTAGTAAAAGTTGCAGGGCAGGAGACCCAGGAATCTTGGAATGAAGAGGTCCTTACGTTCTTGCGATCCTTGAGAGACAAGGGGATTCTTAAGGATAACAACCAAGCTGCATTTCTGTTCCGATCAGTCAAGAACAGCAAGGCGATTGCGCTAGCGACGTTTCTTGAAGAAAATGGCGTCCCAGTCTTCTCTCCCAGGTCCGCACTCTTCTTCCAGCGAGAAGAGATTCGACTGCTCATTGGAGCATATGTCTTCCTCTTTCCTCAGCTCATTGAAAAACACCTAAAATGGCAAGCTGATGCCGAGCTTAAGGAATGGGATTACTATAGAGAATGCCTTGAGCTCTTCACGAATGAATTGCGAGCGAATCCTGATCTGCATAAGGAGCTCAGGATTTGGTGTGCCAAGAAGGCGAAAGCCCATAGCTCCTTGAGCGAGAATACAAACTACTCTTTCGCGTCGCTCTTCTATGAACTCCTGGCCTTCCCCATGTTCTCTCGTTATGTGGATACAGAACTGACCGGTGGAGTGTCGGATCTCCGCCCTGTCTATAATCTCTCGCTTTTCAGTCAACTCCTGGCCAAGTTCGAGTTTCTTCACAATATAATCGTCCTTACGCCTGAAAGCTTAACAAAGGATCTCCGCTCTCTATTCAATCAATACCTTCGCTATCTCATTGATGGCGGTATCACTGAGTACGAGGATTTCGATAGCTTCGCGCCTTCTGGATGTGTATCGTTCATGACCATTCATCAATCCAAAGGATTGGAATTCCCGATCGTTTTAGTCGATTCGCTCAATAGTGTTCCAGTTACTTCCATCGAAGCTATTGATACAGCGCTGGCGAATTTCTATCGGGAAGATGAGCCTTTTGAACCCCCGGAACGAATCAAATATTTCGACTTCTGGAGACTCTATTACACTGCGTTTTCCAGAGCACAGAATCTCCTTGTCCTTACTGGCGCTGAAAACCATTCAGGAAAGGGTATGTCTCGACTTCCATCACTCTACTTCGCACCACTTTATAACAAGCTTCCTGACTGGAGGGATGCGTGGCTCGACGGAAGTCATCTTCTCTTGGACACAGTAAAGCCAGCGAATATCAAACACGAATACTCATTTACATCTCATGTCTTGCTTTACGAGGATTGCCCTCTCCAATACAAGTTCTTCCGTGAACTGGAGTTCAGCCCTGTCCGGACAAACGCTATTCTATTTGGTACTCTTGTGCATCAGACGATTGAAGATGCGCATAAGGCTGTTTTGGCTGGCAAGTCAGACATGATCACCGCAGACCAGATTCACTTTTGGCTCGAAGCGAACTACAAGAGCCTCTCCAAGTCGACAAGAACATACCTGGCGCAAGGGACTTTAGGAGCTGTTGAGGATCATGTTCTTCGCTACGTGGACCAGGCTAGCCGGGACTGGAGCGCGATCCAGGAAGCTGAACTCAGGGTTGCGCTGCTGAAAGAGAACTATATCCTTACGGGTTCAATAGACCTCATTCACGGTAAAGAACAAAGCGTCGAGATCATCGACTTTAAAACTGAAAAGAAACCTGATATCAACAGCCCGGAAGGCCGTGAAAAACTCGATAGATATAGGCGCCAGCTCGAAATATACGCCCACATAGTTGAAGAACGTTATGGTCATGAAGTGAGCCGGATGCATCTTTATTATACAGGGGCAAAAAACGAGAGTCCTTACATAAGCTATGACTATGAACCGAGGAAGATCGACAGCACAATTGCTGCCATTGGCAGCGTGGTTGGGAAGATTGAAGCGAAAAACTTCGATCATCACTATGTTGAAAAGTCAGAGCGACATTGCAGCAATTGTGACATCAAACCTTTCTGCTGGAGGAATTCTATCTAAAATATATTGCTATTATGTAAAAAACGTGCAAATATAGAGTATATTTCCTCTTGGAGGCTAATATGCTGTTAGAGTTTCGTGTTTCTAACTATCGATCTATCAGGGATGAGCAATGCCTCAGTCTCATGCCAGTTGCCGCTGATACAGCCCTCAAAGCAAGCAATGTTTATAAAACCAATAGTAGCTTAGTACCCGAAGTATTGAATGGCTGTGCTGTTTATGGAGCCAATGCCAGCGGGAAATCCAACCTATTTCGAGCTATGGGATTCATGCAAGCGCTTGTCAAAGAGTCCGCGACGGCAGTGAAAGCTGGGCAAGCGCTCAATGTGCAGAGCTTCGCCTTTGACAAAACACATCCTTCTTCTGCTTCATCCTTTGAATTGACCGCTTTGATCGGCGGCGTACGTTATCAATATGGATTCACTCTGACATCGGCGCGGATACTCGATGAGTGGCTTTTAGTCTACAAATCAAGCAAACCTCAGGAGTGGTTCTCCAGAAAGTGGAACGAGAGTACAAAGCAGCATGAGTATGCTGCTTTCAGCGCATACTTTGTAGGGCAGAAGGATCTTTGGAAGCGTTCGACCAGAGAAAATGCCCTCTTCCTCTCCACTGCGGTACAGTTTAATAGTGAGCAGCTGAGACCTCTTTGGAATTGGATCGTCAATAGCTGGATCAATCTTCCTGCAATGGTACCTCTAAATATGAATATCACTCTTAACGCCATTGAACATGTGCAAGCTAAGAAGACCATTCTCGAGTTTCTGAATGCCGCTGATCTTGGGATTGCGGATATTTCAATTGTTAAGGCTCCTGGCAAGGAAGCACTGTTTGCGATCGATGGGGCTACTGGAAATGCCTCGGTTTCTGAGAGCAAGGATACTGAAATACGGATGCCGCGATTCACCCATGTTGCCTCGCAGCAAACGGCGGCACTGGACTATCAGGATGAGTCGCAAGGAACCCAGCGCCTTTTTGAGTATGCTGGAATAATCCTCATGATCTTGCAAAATGGGATGACACTCGCAATTGACGAGATTGAAAGTAGTATGCATCCCCTCCTGGTGCGGCATATTCTAAAGCTTTTCTTCTCTCCTGAGACGAATCCTCATGGTGCCCAGATCATATTTACGACACACAGCACAACGCTATTGGATAATGAACTTCTCAGGCGAGACCAAATCTGGTTCACCGAGAAAGACTCAGACCTTGCTACCACTTTGATTGCCTTCAGCGAGTTTAGTCCTCGTAAAAACGAGTCCTTTGAGAAAAACTATCTTGAGGGGCGATACGGCGCTATTCCAATACTTCGTACTTTCCAGTCAAAGGAAGCGACGAATGCACGAAAATAGCCCCAAAAAACGTCTAGCCAGGCGTCTAGAGCGTAAGGCCGGACGAAGACCGCCCTATCCTCGCGTGCTGATGGTCTGTGAAGGCAGCAAAACGGAAAGACTCTACTTCGATGATATTCGACAATATTGGAGAATATCATCGGTTGATTGGGAGGTGTTGCCTTCCGAACTTGGAACAGGACCCGAAAAGGTCGTAGAGTTCGCGGAGCAAAAAGCTCGTGAAGAGAAGAAATGGGATGAAGTGTATTGCATTTTTGATCGCGATGACCATGTTTATTATAAAACAGCAATACAGAAAGCGAAAAGCCTCGATGGCAAAATACGATCTAATGGTCCCATAGCAGCCAATGTTCGATTCATTGCGATACCTTCGGTACCTTGTTTTGAGTTGTGGTACCTCATTCACTTCGTATCGATCACTAAAGAACTTCACAGGGATAAAGTGTACACGCAACTAAAGACTGAAGTTCCTGAATATAATAAAGGTGCCTCAGGCATGTTCGAAAGAACATATTCGAGACTCTTCTTTGCGTGCTCAAGTGGAACTTCCCCGCCCTAGTGGACAGATAGTTAAGCCTCCCCCACACTAGAGGAGGGAGAGAAAATGGGAGAACAGAGAAGGGTCTATCCAGCAG
>CAZHFN010000083.1:0-5342 GCA_964531105.1 uncultured Treponema sp.
AGGTCGTCCTGGGAATAGTATTCGATGACGATGGTGCCTGATTCCAGGTTGCCCTTTATATCTACCTTGGTGCCCAGGCGCTCTATGAAAAGCTCGGCCAGAGCTTTGAGGTTGGGGTCCAGTTCGGGTGTTTCGGCAACAGCGCTACCGGCTTTTTTGCTGCTTTTAGGTTTCTTGCCGGCCCTGCGGAGGACGGAATCCTGTACGGCCTGTTCGGCCTGGCGCACCGAAAGCCCTTCGTTCATTATTCGTGCGAAGAGGGCGGCGCGTTCGGCTTCGTCTACCAGGGCTAGAAGGCTGCGGGCGTGACCCGCGCTCATGGTGCCTTCCCGCACGGCTTCCTGCATGGGCAGGGAAAGCCGTAAAAGCCTTAAGGCATTGGCCACGGTGCTGCGGTTTTTGCCCACGGCCTCGGCAACCTGCTCCTGGGTGAAGCCGGTGAGCTCCATGAGGTTTTGGTAGGCCCGGGCTTCTTCCATGGCGTTGAGGTCTTCGCGCTGGATGTTTTCTATGAGGGAGAGCTGAAGGCGTTTTTCAGCCGATACGGTGCGGAGGATAACCGGCAGCACTTCCAGGCCGGCCATCTGGGCAGCCCTGTAGCGGCGCTCGCCGGCGACGATTATGTAGGTATCGCTTCCCGAGGGTTCGGCGATGATGGGCTGCAGGAGTCCATGCTTGCGAATGGACTGGGCCAGTTCTTCTATAGAGGCTTCGGGAAAGGTTTTGCGGGGCTGGTCGGGGTTGGGTTTTATCTGCGCGAGCGGGATTATCTGAATGGACTCGCCGGGTTCCAGGGAGTTTCTGGAGCTGTCGAAATACTGTTGATGTTCGGGTATTAGGGCGCCTAAGCCCTTGCCCAGACCGAATTTAGCCACGGTTGATCAACTCCTCTGCGACGGCTTTATAGCTTCGAGAACCTATGCAGGCAGGGTCGTACTGCAGCACCGGAAGCCCATGGGAGGGCGCCTCGGAAAGCCGTATGTTGCGGGGTATTATGGTTTTGAAGACTCTGTTTCTGAAGTATTCGGTTACCTGGCGTACTACCTGCTGGGAGAGCTTGGTGCGGCCGTCGTACATGGTGAGGAGTATCCCGCTCACTTTTAAGGCGGGGTTCATGCTCTTCTGCACCAGGCCTATGGTTTGGAGTATGAGGGAAAGGCCTTCCAGGGCGAAATATTCGCACTGCAGGGGGATGATCACTTCGTTCGCGGCGTTGAGCCCGTTGAGGGTGAGAATGCCCAGGGAGGGGGGGCAGTCCACGAGGATGAAGTCGTAATCTGCTTCCACGCTGGCGATGGCGCGCTTTAGGTAGTCGTTTCTGTCTTCCTTGTCCACCAGTTCCACGGTGGCGCCGGAGAGGTCTATAGACGAGGGGGCCAGGTAGAGATTTTCCACCTTGGTGGGATGGATGACGTCCTTGAGTTCCTTGAGGCCGGAAATTACCTGGTAGACGCCCGTGCCGCCGGGGGCTCCTCCCACACCGGAGGTGAGGTTGCCCTGGGGGTCGAAGTCGATGAGAAGAACTTTTTGACCTAGGGACGCGAGGGCAGCGCCAATGTTGATTGCGCTGGTGGTCTTGCCGACGCCTCCCTTCTGGTTTACGAAAACAATGATCCGTGCCATCAGCTCCCTTCCGTCATTGTCTCATATTCTAGCATAGGATGCCCGGGACAGCTAGAAGCACCCGCTGCTCTTGACCCCTGCTTCGTCAAATCAGTACACTTATTCCGATTAGATAGTCGCTTGCCATTCTTGAGCCCCGACTATTCACCATAAGGAGTTCTCATGTTGCATGATCGTGTTCTTTCCGCCATACAGGATGTACGCCCTTCCCTCCAGGCCGACGGGGGCGATATCGAGCTCGTTTCGGTAAGCGACGACGGAATCGTAAAAGTGCGGCTCACCGGCGCCTGCGGTTCCTGCCCCTACTCCCTCATGACCCTCAAGCAGGGCGTGGAAGCCTATCTTAAAAAGACTATTCCCGAGGTTAAGGAAGTCAAACAGGCGTAAGTCCTTTGCCGACTTTCAGTGTTGATTCAATTCCATGATATTGACAGGCAGGCTTTGCTCCAACGTGAGGCCTGCCCTGTAGCTTTGCCCCGCCAGCCAGCCTAATAATGCCAGGGCTCTGTTGCCCACCGACTCCAATACCCGCTGAGTGGCCATGTTCACCGATTCAATAGTGATCACAAAATAAAGCAGAAGGCCTTCGGTACAGGGTAGGACTGTCAACCTGCTCTTCATGCCCCCGGGGGCAACGAAGGGCAGGAGAAGATAGCGCATGGCCGTGGAATTCTCGCTTTTCATGATCACAGAGTGTTCGCCTCGGCCTATTGAATAAGCGAATACCGCTCCTCCGAAAAGCTGGTCCTTCTGATAGGCAAAAAACTCTAGGGTGTCGCCAATTTTCAGGGCCTCAGCGTCCTGGGCGTCGGGCTTGAGGACGGGGTTGGAGGATTGGGGGGAATCCACCTTGTACACGGTTTCGTAAAGAATGCGCATGCGTTTTCTGCTGGCCGACCAATAATAAAGCCCCTCGAGCTTTTCCACCTGACTGAGCAGGTAGACTGTCGTGGTTTGTATTTCTAAAGAACTCATGGTGTTGTAGGTGCCAGATGCGGGCAGGAAGGCCAAGGCTTCTATGCGAAGTGCTTTTTCGGGGATGCCTGGGCTTGTTTTCAGGGGCTGGGCTGGATCCGCATACGCCGGCTGAAGTTGGGGGGTACCTCCAAGGCCTGAATTGGCTAAAAGGGATGGTTTTAGGGCAGAAATGCCGAGCGCTGCGGGGGCTAGGAGCCTCACAGAAGGGAGGCCTGTGCCTGCGGGTTGGGACTGCGTGGCTTGCGTCTGGGCTTGGGCTTGGGTCACCTGGGGCTGCGCTAGGGGCGACTCCTGTGCTTGCGCGGGCAGGGCGGAGAGGAGGAGGAATAGCGCAACGATAGCCCCAAGCTGCTTCATCGCGGAAAGTGTAGCCGGAATGGGGTGAAAACGCTATACTCAGGCCGAAAACCGCCATAGCTGGCGGACGGATGGGCAATGAGCATAGTGATGATGTTCTTGAAGCTTTTGGGCGGACTGGCTCTCTTCATGTCCGGCATGGAAAAGACCAGCGAAGGCATTCAAAAAGCTGCCGGAGAAAGGCTGCAGAGCACCCTCAATTTCATGACACGCAACAGTCTGATGGGTGTCTTGAGCGGGGCTCTGGTCACCGTGGCTGTGCAATCATCATCGGCCACCACGGTTATGCTTATAACCTTCGTCAATGCGGGGCTCCTTACTCTCAAGCAGGGCATTGGGGTCATTATGGGGGCTAACATAGGCACCACCCTCACCGGCTGGATAATCGCCGGGGTGGGAATAGCCAAGTTCAGCATTGCGGCGCTGGCGGTGCCTATTTTCGGCGCAGGCTTTTTCATGAACATCGCCAAGCGCAGATCCGATTCCTTCCGCAGTTACGGCCAGGCCCTTATGGGCTTGGCCCTTATTTTTCTGGGCCTGGACTTTATTGGGGCGGGCATTCCCAGCCCTTCGCCCGAGGTTCTGCTCTTTTTACAGCGCTTTTCAGGCATGGGATTCATCGCCATTGTGCTGGCCGTGTTCGCCGGCGCCGTGTTCACGATTCTGGTCCACGCATCCAGCGCAACCTTGGCCATCGTGATCGCCATGGCAGCTCAGGGTCTCATAGAGTTTGAGCTGGCCGCCGCCCTCACTCTGGGGGCCAATATAGGTACGACGATCGATGCTTTTCTGGCTTCGGTTTCCGCGGCGGCCAGCACCAACGCCAAAAGGGCGGCCTGGGCACATATTCTGTTCAACGTGCTGGGCACGGTGTGGGTTATCATTGTCTTCAAGCCATTTTTAGCCCTGGTGGGCTGGGCCGTGCCAGGGGAACTCGTGCCCGGAAGCGTGGGGCTCCACATCGCCATGCTCCATACCCTTTTCAACAGCCTCAACACTCTGGTGATGCTACCCTTCGTGTCCCAGTATGCAGGGTTGCTGTGCCGCCTAATTCCGGAAAAGCCCGGAGAGGCGGAAATTAGGACTATCTACCTGCCCAAAGCCCTTATGGCCACCCCTGAACTTTCATTGCTGCAGGCACGGAAGGAAATAGGTGATATGGCTAGCCTGGCCAGGAGCATGTTCGCCAGGGTTCGCAAGGACTTCGAATCCCCTCAGATCGACTACGAGTCGGAGATAGAGTGGTTTTCCGCCAAGGAAAACTACGCCGACACGATGTACGAAGAGTTGTCCAAGTTTCTTCTGGCGGTTTCCAATTCAGATCTTTCGGATAAAACCAGGCTGAGGGTGAGCATTAAGCTGAGGATTGTGTCGGAGCTGGAGAATATCACCGATGAATGCTTGAGCCTGGCCTTGCTGCTGAAAAAGAAGAGTGCCAAGGGTCTAGTATTCGAAGGTGATTCCTTCGAGGCCCTTCAGCCTTTATCCACCCATGTGGAGGAGTTTCTGTCTTTCGTGGCCGAGCGCCTTAACAGGGGCATCACGGAGATTGAGTTGGCCATGGCCTCCGAGATGGAAAACGAGATTGACGACGACAAGAAGCGTTTGAAGAAGCAAGCCAGGCAGCGCCTCAAGGAGGGTGCCGATGTCAAATCCGAGCTTCTGTATATTGATTTTGTGCGGCACATGGAAAAGGTGGGCGACTACGCCTACGCCATTGCCGGCGAGCTGAGGAACTTTCCAGGTCGCTAGGGATGCGTTGGTGGCGCCCGGCGCAAGCGGGGCCGCCATGAGGTCCAAGGGGCCGCAGGGCAGGCGCCGGGCGCTGCCCGCAGCTGAAGTCGCCGCCTTGTGCAGCGCTAGAGTCCTAAAAGAGCCGGCAAGTCGTACACTTCCTGCACATTTTTAACAAGGATTCCCCCCATTCCCAGGGCCAGCGCCGGCTCTATATCCACATCCTGCCTGTCCCCAATGGACACACAGGCGGCCGGTGGCAGGTTCAGGCTAGAGCACACTTCCGCGAACGGCTCCCGGGAAGGTTTGGATTTTCCTGTGTTGTCCAGGCCTACTACCGTTTCGAAGTGTCGGGCAATGCCCAGGGCTTCGAGGCTGGCTCGGCCTACTGATTGGGGGTTGTTGGTGAGGAGGGCTAGGCGATATCTCGTGGCGAGGAGCCCCAGCACTTGATTCAGTTTTGGATCGGGTTTGAGCCATTCATCGGGTATTAAGGCTTCCTCCCGCCAGCGGATTATGCTGGGCATGTCCACGCCCAGCGCGAGAAAATGGTTGGCCATGCTGGTGGAGGGAAGGCCGGTGGTGCGGCGCGCTGCGCGCGCCGCACCCAGGAGTTCGGTCGCTTCTTGTAAGCTTTTTTTCAAAAAGCC
>CAZHFN010000084.1:0-5230 GCA_964531105.1 uncultured Treponema sp.
TATTGGGTGTTTTGTGTACGTCCACGGGCGCGCTCGTTGCTTAATTCCCGTGGGTCAATATACTGGGGGGGGGGGGTCCGTGTTGGGCCCGGGGGCCGCCTGAGTCTACACCTATCTAATCCTTTCGAAAGCCCTCGGTTTATAATAGCAGTAAGTATGGATCCTCAATAAGGGATTTCAAAGTAGCCATGAACCTCGCGGCGTAAGCCCCATCCACGGCCCTGTGGTCGGCGGTAATGCTGTATTCTATCGCCTTGTAGGTCTCCAGATCCTCCTCGCCGGGCACGAGCCTGTCGCTGGACGCTCCCACAGCCAGGATTGCAGTCTGGGGCGGATTCACAATAGCCCTGAACCGCTTGATGCCGAACATACCCAGGTTGGAGAGTGTTATAGTGCCGCCTTCGTAGTCCGATGGACTCAGGCTTTTGGCCTTGGCCTTCTCCGCCAAGGCTTTCATGTCGGTACCTAGTGCCCTGAAGCCCCGGCCTGCACAGTCCCGGAGCACGGGAACCACCAAGCCTTCGGGGGTATCCATGGCAATATTCACATTCACTGTTGAGTAGGTCATGACGCGGCCATCGCCCAGCCAGGAGCCGTTCACCAGGGGGTGTGCTGCTGCAGCGTGGGCCAAAAGCTTAGCCAGAACCACAGTAAGGGACACGGGTTCACCCTTCTGCTTGAACCCTGCTGTAAGATCTAGAATAGCTTCCGCGTCGGCCTCATCGTACAGGGTAAACTGGGGAATATTTTTCCAGCTTTCGGTCAAGCGTTCTGCGGAAATGATTTGAATCTTCGAAAGCTTGATTACTTTCCCGTCTTCCTGAGTGGCAGCTTCAGGCGAATCTCTAAAGGACTTGGGTGCAGCGCCCATTACGGAAGCCGCAGCAGGGGCTTTCCCATATATGGCCGTGGATGAGAGTTCGGGTTTAGGAAGATCTCTTCCCACCACAGCACCTTCAGGACCCGTTCCCCTCACATCGCCTAGGGGAATGCCCAGGGCCTCTGCTGTGCGCCGGGCGAAGGGCGATGCCAGGATAAAGCCATCGGCCTGGGATGTCTTCTGCTGGGCTGTTCCAGAAAGTCCGGAGGCCTGAGCCTTCGATTCCTGGGACTTTTCCGCAGTGCGCACCTCTGTCTGAACGGCTGTCTTTCCCGGAGGAGCCGACGACTTTCCGCTACCGGCCACGGAGCCCTTCGCCGCTACAGGTTCAATCTTCTCCCCAGCCTCGGCGATCACGCCCACTACGGTGCCCACCGGCACTGTCACCATCTCTTCGACATAGACAGCCGCCAGAAAGCCGCTTCCCTGGGCTTCCACATCCACGGTGGCCTTGTCGTTCTCCACCGAGAAGATGACATCGCCCTTGGCAACGGAATCTCCCAGTTTCTTCTTCCACTCGGCAATCAGCCCTTCCTTCATGGTAAGGCCGAGCTGGGGCATTTGAATATTCAACGCCATCGCTTAGCCCTCCCTGTAGAGAACGGTACGTACTGCCTTTTTAATATCATCCTGGTTGGCAGCTATGAACTTCTCCAGCACCGAACTAAAGGCTATGGGCAGGTTCTTGGCGCCTACTCTAAGCACAGGGGCATCCAGATAGAAGAAGGCTTTTTCCTGAATCTGCGAAGCAATTTCTGCACCCAAGCCTCCGGTTACCACAGCCTCGTGGGCAATCACGCAGCGATGGGTCTTCTTCACCGATTCGATCACGGTCTGCATATCCAGGGGCTTCAAGGTCAGAAGGTCGATCACCTCTACGGAAATCCCTTCCTTTTCCAGTTCCATGGCCGCTTCTTCACATTTCTGCACCATGATGGAGTAGGTGACAATCGTGACATCTTTGCCCGGCTTTCTCACCTCGGCCTTGCCGATGGGGGTGAGATATTCATCTTCAGGAACAGGACCCTTCTGGGGATACAGAACCTTGTGCTCGAAGAAGATCACAGGATCGTTCTGGCGAATGGACGATTTGAGCAGTCCCTTGGCCGTGGCAGGGCTGGAGGGGGCTACGACGATGAGGCCGGGAATATTCTGTACCCAGCCTTCGACGCTCTGGCTGTGTTGGGCTGCGGCTGAATTGATGATACCGTCCGGAGCCCTGATAACGAGGGGGATATTAGCCTGGCCGCCGAACATATAGCGGTTCTTGGCTATCTGGTTGACAATTTCGTCGAAGGCTACGCCGATAAAGTCGGCAAAGTGCATGTCGGCCACCGGCCTGGTGCCGGTGAGCGCCGCGCCTAAGGCAGCGCCAACTATCATGGTTTCGCTTATGGGCACGTCCCGCACCCTGCCGGGGAATTCTTCCGGCAAGCCTTTGAACTGGCCGAAGATGCCGCCCTGGCGAACGATATCCTCGCCATAGACGAATACGGTGGGATCCCTCTGCATCTCTTCGCGCATGGCCTCGAGCGTGGCCTGGGAAAAAGTAATTGTCTTCATTTGACCACCTCCGGGAATTCGCTGGGAGAGAAGGAGAAGAGGTCGTTGTAGGCATCCTCCTTTTCAGGTAAGGGACTCTCCTCGGCAAATTTTTCGCCTGCCGCCACCTCTTTTTCCGCATCGGTTTTCATGGCGGAGAAAGCAGCGTCATCGATCAAACCCTTACTCTTGAGCCAGTCCGCATAGCGAGTGATCGGATCATTCTCTATGAAGTGCTTCTGCACCTCTTCCTTGGTTCGGTATTTTTCCGGATCGCCCACGTAGTGACCCTTTATACGATAAGTCAGGCACTCCAGCAGGGCAGGGCCCTTGCCCTTTCTGGCCGCTTCCACCAGGGCCGCGGCGGCATTATAGACCTCGATCACATTATTGCCATCCACAGTATAGCCTTCCATGTTATAGCCCTTGGCTCTGTCCGCTATACGTGTTGCCGAGGTGGCGAAGGATGTGGGCGTTGTGGATGCCCACTGGTTATTCTCATTGACAAAAAGAACAGGCAATTTCCATACCGAGGCTATGTTCATAGCTTCATGGAAAGTCCCGCGGTTGGATGCCCCGTCGCCGAAGAAACAGACAGCCACCTGGTCGGTCTTTTTGATCATGGAGGACATCCCTGCGCCTACGGCTATGTTATAACCACCACCTACGACGCCGTTGGCCCCCAGCATGCCCACCGAAAAATCGGCGATATGCATTGAACCGCCCTTGCCCTTGCAATAGCCGGTAGTCTTTCCGAAAAGCTCGGCCATCATCCGGTCTATCTGGGCACCCTTGGCTATGGCATGGCCATGTCCTCTATGGGTGGACGTAATCCAATCTTTCTTGGCCAGATTGGCCATAACCCCCGACGCGATAGCTTCCTCACCAATGTAAAGATGTACGAAACCCGGGATTCTCCTGTTGAGGAAAAGCTCCTCAACCCTGGACTCGAAAGCGCGGATTCTCACCATTGTTCGCAAGAGACCCAATTTGTCTTCCTTGCTCAGTGCCGCGAATTTATCAGGGAATTCTCGTTTTTGAAACGGCATAGATTCCTCCCATATATTTGCTTGCAATAATCATGCCTAAGCCTGGCTTAATAATGAACATTGACAGATTCCAGCATTTCCGCCGTTTTTATCGGCCTTAACACATCTTTGGTTATTCTTCGGCACAGTATATAAGCCGGCCACTATCGGCTATCCGGAGTGTTCTTTCATTTGACTGTTCCAAAATATGACACTACAATATTGAAAATGTTCAGAACTGAGGCACAGGCATGATCCCATGGACAAACAGTACTCTCACCATAGATTTGGATAAGGATAGAGGGTCTTCAGGTGATGGAACTATCCTCGCTTTCGCACACGATCCCCTGCTTAAATCTCTGGTGGAGACAATAGCGACCGGAATCCTTATCCTGGATAAAAAAGGTACGGTCATCCATATAAATAGGTTAGGAGCACAGATCCTCGGCCAGAACCAGAGCAGCGCCAAAGGACGCCACATTACCGAGATAGTCGATTTTCATCCTGTTATCCTGGATGTCCTGGAGAGCGGTAAAGGGTACCTGGACAAGGAAGTTCTGATCCAGAGCCCCAGCAGGGGCAGGCTGCGCTTTATCAAATCAGCCATTGTGCTTAGGGACAGACAGTCCAGACTCCTCGGGGTTATCGATACCTTCAAGCTAGTCGAAACCATGAACAGGCTTCATCCCAAAACTACCAAAGCCAGGGCGAAATTTTCTTTTTCGGACATAATCGGAAACGAAGCGGTCTTCCTGGAAGCCATCAACCTCTCCCGAGTCGCCGCCCAGAGCGACGCTCCCGTGCTCATCGAAGGCGAGAGCGGGACGGGCAAGGAAATGTTCGCCCATGCCATCCATCAGGCCAGCGTCAGAGCCTCCGGACCTCTGGTCATAGTCAACTGTTCCAGCCTTCCTCATTCCCTTATCGAAAGCGAACTCTTTGGCTATGAATCTGGATCCTTTACCGGGGCCCGAAAAGAAGGTTACCAGGGCAAGTTCGAACAGGCCGATGGTGGTACTATAGTCCTGGATGAAATTGGCGAAATGCCCCAGGACATGCAGGCTAAACTTCTGCGGGTTCTCCAAGACCTGAGCTTCACGAGAATCGGGGGCACAAAAACGCTCACCGTGGACACAAGGGTAATCGCCTGTACAAACAAGAAACTAAGAGAAGAAATACAGAAGGGTACCTTCAGAGAAGACCTTTATTACAGGCTCAATGTGCTCAGAGTGCAGCCGCCGCCTTTGCGGGAGAGGCTGGATGACATACCCATACTGGTTTCTCATTTTGTCACCAAGAATTCTCTTCATCATGGCAGAATTATCCCCGAGATTGATAAAGAAGTGGTATCGGCATTCAAGGAATACCCCTGGCCGGGCAATGTCAGAGAACTGGAAAATGTTATAGAAAGGGCCATTCTCATCTCCAGGGACAATCGCATCACAATGCGGGAGCTGCCCGACTATATCTATACCAGCATTCAGGCCAGGCTCCAGGAAAAGATCCAGTCAAAATCAGAAGCCATATCCGAACCCCAGGTTCTTGATCTAGAGAGCGTGGAAAAACGCCAGGTGGTGATGGCCCTCAAGGAAACCGAAGGCAACATCTCGGCCTGTGCCAAGATGTTGGGCATCAGCAGGAATACCCTGTATAGGAAGATGAAGCAGTATTCCCTATAGAGTTCCTCGAACCTTGTTGGGATTGAAGCAGGGAGGGGAGGCGACTACGTAGGGTGCATATGGAACCCTTTGCCCCTCCCTTCTGCCCACGACAGCGTTGT
>CAZHFN010000085.1:0-4923 GCA_964531105.1 uncultured Treponema sp.
AGAACTTTTTCTTCAAAAACTCCGTGACGCTAACGGCGATCTGCTCAGCCAGGAGGCCGTGCTGACTCAATAGGCCATCGTAGGGGCCGTTGGAGGCAAAGCGATCGTCGATGCCCAGCATCTTTATGGGAGTGGGCTTATTCTGGGATAGGAACTGGGCAATGGCGCTTCCTAATCCGCCGTTGAGGAAGTGTTCTTCCACGGTGACGATTCTGCGGGTTTCGCCGGCGGCTTTGAGGAGAATGTCCTCGTCCAGGGGTTTGATAGTGTGGATGTCCACGACCCGGGCGCTTATACCCTTGCGCTCCAGCAGTTCGGCGGCTTTGACCGCCTGACAGAGCACGGTGCCTGTGCCTACGATGGTGAGGTCATGACCTTCCTTGACCAGAATTCCTTTGCCAATTTCGAAGGGGAGGTCTTCATCGTAAAGTACGGGCATGTTGGGGCTGCCGATGCGCATGTAGGAGGGGCCGACATATTCCGCCAGGGCCTTTGTGGCCTTGCGGATGGAAACGGGGTCGCCGGGGTTGAGCACGAGGAGGCCGGGGATGGTGCGCATGAGCGCGAAGTCGTCGATGGAGTGGTGGGTTGGCCCCAACTGGGAGTAGGTGAGCCCGCCGCAGCGTCCTATCACTTTGACATTCTGCTTCATGTAGCCTAAGTCGTCCTTTACCATTTCGAAGGGTCTGGCGGAGACGAAGGGGGCTATGGCGGCGTAGAAGGGCACTTTGCCTACGCTGGCCATACCGGCGCAGAAACCTACGGCGCCTTGTTCCATTATGCCGAATTCCACATGGCGCTCAGGGAAGGCTGCCTTAAAGGGCGAGAGTCCCGAGCCTGAAGAAGAGTCGGTGGATACGGCGATTATCTCGGGATTGGCCTTGCCGGCTTCCAGGAGGGCATCGCCAAAGGCCTTGATGGGAGCTTCGCTGGTTTCGAAGGCTTTGGCCGAGAGCATTGCGTGTCTGTTCATTAGAGTCCTCCCTTTGCCTGGGTTTCAGCCATGGCTTTGTCCAGTTCGCGTTTTGCAGCCGCGAGGGCTTCGTCGGCGAGCTGAAGCTCTTCCTTGGTGGCTTTCCAGTAGTGATACGCGGCCTTGCCTTCCGCAAAGGGGAATCCTTTGGACTTTACGGTATCGGCGATGATGAGGGAGGGCTTACCCTTTTCAAAGGGGATGCTCTCCAGGGTTTTTACGATGGTTGGGTAATCGTGGCCGTCTATGCGGCGCACAGCCCAGCCGAAGGAAGCCCAGCGATCCTGGAGGGGCTCGTAATTCATAATCGAATCCGATGCGCCGCCGATCTGGAGACCGTTCTTGTCCACAATGGCGGTAAGGTTGTCCAGCTTGTGGTGGCTGGCTGCCGCTGCGGCTTCCCAGTTGGAGCCCTCGGCCAGTTCGCCGTCGCCCATGAGGGTATAAACTCTGGCGGAGGAGGAGGAAAGCTTGAGACCCATGGCCATTCCGGCGGCTATGGAAAGCCCATGGCCAAGGGAGCCGGTGTTGGCTTCAACGCCGGGAAGTTTTTCCATGCTGGGGTGTCCGGGTATGTGGGCATCCAGTTCGCCGTAGCTGTCCATGACTTCCTTGGGGAAGTAGCCCTTCTCGGCCAGCGCCGCGTAGAGGATGAGGCACTTGTGCCCTGCGGAGAGCACGAAGCGGTCCCGATCGGCCAGCTTGGGATTCTGGGGATCCAGCTTCATGAATTTATAGTAGAGGATTGCGACAATATCGGCGGCCGAGAGGGCTCCGCCCATGTGTCCGGTACCTGCGGCCTTTACCATGCGAAGCACGTTTTCCCTCAGCGCGAGGGCTTTGGACTTCAGCTTTAGTTCTTCTTGTTTGCTCAAAGGCATTGTTGTTTCCTTATTCGCTATTTGCTATGTTTTGCGGCGTAATCGACTATGGCCTGGACCTTGGATTCGCTTCTGGTGCCCGATTCCCATTCGGCGTCCAGCCAGATTTTTACCAATGCCTTGGCGACATAGGGACCCATTGTCTGCTGCCCAAGGGTGGCGACATTGGTATTGTTGCTCTTGATAGCCCGTTCGGCAGAGTAGGGATCGGCCAGGAGGGCTGCGTAGACGCCAGGTACCTTGTTAGCCGCGATGGACATGCCGATACCGGTGCCGCAGACCAGGATGCCCCGGTCGAATTTTCCCGAAGCCACTGCTTCGCCTACTTTAAACGCTACATTGGGATAGATAGGATCTTCGCTTCCGAAGTCTTCGAAGCTGTGTCCCTCGGCTTTGAGAAGTTCCTTGATAGTTTCCTTGAGTTCCGTCGCATTGGGATCGCAGCCGACGGCTACCTTCCATTTTCGAGTGGCCATAGTATCTCTCCTTTGGACGATTTTCGTCCCTGACCCCTTTTCAACCCCATACAAACATGTATATACATAATATAAAGAATCGGAATACTATGCAAGGAACCCCCGGCTGACGGAGCGTTGTTTTTCCCGGGCAACTGTCCCTTTGCCAAGCCCCAGGAGGAAAGAGCCATGGCTATGGCCCAGCAGGAGGCGCAGGCCTCTAACGAAATTCATACTCTTAACCGCTCTGGACCCAAACCGCTCTATGCCCAGCTGGAGGAAATTCTTAGGGCCGATATCAGGGAAGGAAGGCTTGTGCATCATCAGGCCATACCTTCGGAAAACGAACTTTCCCGCCTCTATGAACTGAGCAGGATGACGGTGCGGGGTGTCATAACAAGGCTAGTAAACGAGGGGCTTTTGTACCGGGTTCCGGGCAAGGGCACGTTTATTGCTGAACCCAAGATAATGACGGGGCCTCTTTCTCAGAAGGGCATCCGTGAGCAGCTGGAAGCCCAGGGCTACGAAACGGGCACGACTATGTTGGACAAGCGGGTGGAGCGGGCTGATCAGGGTATTGCCGAGGGCTTGAGCCTTCCTGTAGGCAGTCCTGTGTATCGCCTGGAGCGCCTTCGCTATGCCAATGGCGAGCCCCTGGCGCTGGAGCGATCCTACATTCCCGAAGAGCTCTGCGAGGATTTTTTCAAGCAGGATCTAGACCGGGAACCGCTCTGCAATATTCTGGAGAAGCGCTATTCGATTGTAGCCACCCATGGGGTAGAAACCCTTGAAAGCTGTCAAGCTTCGGTGGAGGAAGCCAGGCACCTGAAGGTGCCCAAAGGCTCGGCGCTTCTTCTGCTGAATTATACGCTTTTTTCCCAGACCGGGGCTCCTTTCGAGTACACGAAGGTTGTGTTCAGGGGCGACCGCTTCAAGCTCCGCTTTGCTTTCAGTCGCTAGAGTTGCCCAGGCGCTAAGGCTATTCTGAAAATTCACATAAAAAGTATTGACGACTTGTCTCTTCCGTGTTATATCTGTATATACATGTTGAAATGGGTAAGGCGATAAAAAACCAAGCCCACTACGTTGAATTTTATGGCGCGTCGGACAAGCTGCCTGTGGCGGCCTCCATAGCGTAAAGGAGAAAAGAATGGCGGATACTATCGTTAAGACTAACGTCAAGGCCTTGCTCGCTGGCGGGGCGGTTTCTATCGTAAAGGCCGATGAGGCCTATGTGCGCAGGGTGCTGGATAAGAGCCTGGACATGGACGTCCTCTTTGGTTTGGAGGGCATGGTAAAGCACCTGGGCGTCACCCCTGAGTTCAAGGAAGTGATTGATTATTTCAAGGTTCCCGAGGGCAAGACTCCCGCGGGATTCCGGATCGAATACGCCTACCAAGGCGACGGACTGCTCTGCGCCGATCTAGTGCGTGACATCTCCTACGGCGAAAACGGAGAACTTAGGCCCACCAATGTCCTCTTCTCCGCCGACAGCGCCAACCCTTACGAGGTCGCTCCCATCAAGGGTCTCATTGCCAACCTCACCTGCAATCCTGGCATCATCTACGATCTTTTTATCAACAATCCCAAGGCTAACGTGGGCAACAAGTTCAAGACCCGCGAGGAAGTCATGCAGGAGCTGGGCAATGTCCTCGGCCCTGGCGTGGACATCTCCGTGGAGCTGAACAATCCATGGGCTTCCGAATCCGAGATTCTGGAAGAAGCTGCCCTGTTCAAGGAAATGCTCTCCAAGCACAGAGTCGTCATCAAGGTGCCCCATACCGGTCCGGTGAATGGCCAGAACGTGGGCGAGCTCTTAAAGGGCGACAAGAAATTCCAGCGCCGCTGGGACGAGGGTAACACCGCGGATTTCGTCCATGGCCACAACCTCGCCCTGCTTTTGAAGGAGCACGGCTACAGGATCAACTTCACCCTCATGTTCGAGCCCTACCAGACTGCTTTAGCCCTACAGGCTAAGCCCTATTTCATCAACAGCTTTATCCGCCACAGACTGGTGGTGAGCCAGCTGATCACTGATCTTTTGGCCAAATACAAGGCCGACAAGAAGGACGAAACGCTAGTAGCACTGCGCAGTCTCTTGATCGAAAGGGATTACCTGGCCCCCACCGATGCCGCCATGGATCTGGGCAAGGTGCTGGAGCGCGCCAAGCTCTACGAGGAATACCGCCAGTTTACCAAGCCCGAAGGCTCGGACGGACTGGACGCCGTGCGCCACAACCTCAGGGTGCTGCGCCAAGCCAACCTGCCCGACACCAGACTGATCATCTGCTCCATGGAAGGCGACAGGAACTACCCGGACATCGACAAGCTCTTAGCCGAGCCCGAGTTCCTGGATATGACACGGAAGGTGGTTATCACCACCGAGCCGGCGTACTTGGTGAAGTGGACTACAACGCCCCAGGTGGTGACCTACCAGCGCAGGTTCATGAACGCCGCCAGTACTGCGAAATAAGTTCCTCGAACCTTGTTGGTAAAGAGGTCGCTCAGGGTACCCTGGGCGGCCTCTTTTTATCTTCGGGTAGCTACATCAGCGCATAGCCAGGAAGATAATCAGGCTCCTTCATAAGCGGTGTCCTTCGTACGCGTTCCCAGG
>CAZHFN010000086.1:0-4777 GCA_964531105.1 uncultured Treponema sp.
GAAGGAAGAGTACAGACTCTCCCTTGAGAAAAGCATCCAAACCACGGCCCTGGAGCTGAACGAAACGTATCAGAAACTCAAGGTCGCCAACATGCAGACCGTCCAGGCCTTAGCCGAGACTATAGAAGCCAAGGACCAGTACACCCAAGGCCACTGCGAGCGGGTTAAAAACCTCTCCCTCAATCTGGCTAAGGAATTGGGCTTGCCTAGCAGTCTCACCGAAGCCCTGGAAATCGCTGCGATCCTTCACGATATTGGGAAAATAGGCATACCCGAAAGGATTCTCAACAAGAGTGGCCCGCTGGCGCCAGAAGAAAACGAAATAATCAAGATGCACCCCATTATTGGAGCCCAAATACTCTCAACCGTCGAATTTTTCGCCCACGCCATCAACGGAGTACGGCATCATCACGAGCGCTGGGATGGCAGCGGATACCCCGATGGAATCGCAGGTGCTGATATAGACCCCCTGGCCAGGATCATAGCCCTGGCGGATACCTTCGACGCCATGGCTCAGTCTAGGCCTTACAGAAAAGCCCTTCCCATGGAAGAGATCCTGGATGAGATCAGGTTACAGCGGAGCAAGCAGTTTGCCCCTGAGGTTGTGGATGTCTTTTTCGATGCGAAGCTCTATAAAGATTACCTGAGCTAAAATAAGTACCTAATACCTAAATGTGAAACGTCCAGGTATTACTGCTTCATTAGCCTTTTTCCAGAATGCAGCATTTTTAAAACCATACATAATTGCATCATCCAAGTTTGGATCCCCTGTAGATTGAATAATTACTGCTCCGGACGGTTTATTATCATCTTTAACATTAAACCCAATAATAATCGGTTGCAGGTTCTTGCCCTTCCGATATTCAGCTTTGGCATCTGCAGGGTTAAATCCTGCGTCTTCTAAAATAAGCCATATATCATCTCTATATTCTAGCGGAACATTTACATTAAGTTTATAAACCGAACCATCTAATTTATAAAAATTAGAAAATGCTCTTTTCCTTGATTGAGCTGAGTCTATTATTCTATTTGGAGGTTCAATTTGGTCTTTGATATTATTAAATATTTCAACTGGAACAGTAAGTGGGAGAGGTAGACTATCTTCGACTAAAGTGCCTAGTCCCCTTCCAACTGTATCTTTTGACCCACCTAGTATAATCTCCCAAGAACTTCCCTTTTGAGATCTGCTAATGGTTACAGTATCACCAGTATAGGGCACTTGTCCTTTACCGGGTACGTAGAGCATGGTGGAGGTTTGGCTTATATGGGAACCCTGCTCCCTTTGACCAGGCACCCAGGGCTCGACCGGCACGGGTTCTTTTACCGCCGCAGGTTCGGTTATAGGAGCGGTCTGTAAACCCGAAGGCGAGCCCGGTTCTTCCGGAGGGGCTTCGGCTACCGCTACCACAGCTTCGGTCTTAGACTGCGCGGGCACTGGCGCGGGAGTACTAGGGGCCTTGGCCGGCGCCGGGCTGGGAGCGGGTGGGGCTTGCACGGGTTTCTGTTCCACAACCTTAGTTTTCTCCGGCTGGGCGGGCTCGATCTTTTCCGCCTTTTCACCTTCGTCGGAAGGCCTATAGGAACCTAAGCCCACATCGTTGGTCGTGGGTCCAGGCATGGTAATCATCACCGTCATGTTAGAGAAGTCTTCTTCTCGGGGGTTGAGAATTTCCAGAACCAGGCCCAGGGCGAAGACCAGGATATAGAGCCCCGCCGTTATGCCTAAGGACGTGAGCTTCCGCTTTCTCTCCTGCCTTTCGGCATAGCTCAAGGATTGCCTCATCTAACGGCCTTCTCCTTGCGGGTTATAAGGCCGACATTTTCTATGCCGTTCATCCTGAAGGCGTCGAGTACCGAGATTATTAGCTGATAGGAGGCGCTTGCTCTGCCTTCCAGCACAGCCCTCACGCTGCCCGAATCGGAACCGGCCACCCGCTGCTTGAGGGTGTCGGCGAGGCCTTCGAGGCTGGTTCTGGCTTTGTCCACATAAATTTCATTCTCCGACATGACTACCACGCTCAAGGCCGTGGATGAGACAGTCTGGGCCGTGCGGGAGCCGGGCAGATCCAGAGAGATGCCGGGGGCCGCCCGGAAGGTGGTGGTGATCATAAAGAAAATAATCAGCTGGAGAATGACGTCGATGAGGGGCGTCATGTCGATTCCGGTCTTCTTGACCAGGCGTCGCGAACTCATAAATCCTCCGAGCCGCTCTTCCCGGATGCTCCATTGCCCGAGTTGATGAGGACAACGAGGGTGTTGACCCGGGCTTCCAGTATGGTGAGGATTTTATTGACCCTGGTGACGAAGTAATTGTAAAAAATGACCACAGGTACTGCAACTACGAGGCCGCCCACCGTGGTGATGAGGGCTTCGGATACTCCATTGGCCAGGGCGGCCGGATCGCTGACGGCGCCGAACTTGCCCAGGACTCCGAAGGCGCTCATTGTGCCGGTTACGGTGCCCAGCAAGCCCAGGAGGGGAGAAATCGTGCTGATGGTGCTGAGGGCCGAGAGTCCTTTTTCGAGAGCCGGGGCTTCCAGGGCGGCAGCGTCCTTCAGAATATCCCGCTGCACATCTTCCTGCTGATGCCTATTCTCGATACCCACCCTAAGGAGGGTGGAGAAGGGTGAAAGGTTCTGGTCGCAGATGGAGAGAGCTTCGTTGTAGTGGCCTTCGAGGAGGCTTGACTTGATGCGCAGAAAGAGCTTGGTTTCGTCCCCGGAAATGCGGCGCAGATACATGAGCCGCTCCACGATGATGACGCAGGCGACGACTGAAAGGGCCATGATGACCCAGAGAATGGGCCCGCCCAAGACTATGAAATCGAACATGAAGACTCCTTGCTGGTGAATTCCCCTATTCAGTTTATCGGAAATATACAGCCGCTCTGTACGAATATCCATGGAAGAAAAGAATTATCTCTAATCTCCCCGCTGGTAATTGGGCGCTTCCCTGGTGATGGTGATGTTGTGCGCATGGCTTTCCAAAAGGCCTGCGTTGGTGATTCGCACGAAACGCGTCTTCGTGCGCAGGTCTTCCAGGCTCGCGGCGCCGGCGTAGCCGCAGCCGGAGCGTAGGCCGCCGATGAGCTGGTAGACGAAGTCCGCGAGCCTGCCCTTATACGGCACCATTCCTTCGACACCCTCGGGCACCAGTTTCTCGGAGAGGGATCCGGCGCCGGCCACCTGGGCGCCCAGTCCCGAGGCGTAGCGGTCCTTGCCCCAGCCCTGGAGGGCGGCAAGGGATCCCATGCCGCGATAGGTTTTGTACTGCCGCCCGTTATAGAGCACCAGTTCGCCGGGGGACTCCTCCAGGCCGGCTAAAAGGCTGCCCAGCATGATGGCGTGGGCGCCGGCGGCGACGGACTTGACCATGTCGCCAGAAAATTTTATGCCGCCGTCGGCGATCACGGGGATGCCGAAACGGGCCGCTGCCCTGGCGCAGTTATAGATGGCGGAGAGCTGGGGCATGCCTGCGCCGGAGATAATCCTGGTAGTGCATATGGAGCCGGCGCCCACCCCGATCTTGACCGCATCGGCTCCGGCTTTGATGAGGGCTTCCACACCTTCTGGGGTAACCACGTTGCCGGCTATGACGGGCATGGAGGGGGCTGCGGCCTTGATGCGCCTGAGGGCTTCCAGTACTCCCTTGGAATGGCCGTGGGCCGTATCGATCACTAGGGCGTCCACATTTCTGGCCGAGAGGAGGCTCAAGCGTTCTTCCAAGTCGGGCCCTACTCCCACCGCCGCCGCTACCATGAGCCGGCCCTTACTGTCCACCGCCGCACTGGGGTAGTCGGCCTTCTTGGCTATGTCCTTGACGGTTATGAGGCCCTTTAGCCGGCGTTTTTCGTCGGTGAGGGGGAGTTTTTCTATCCTGTGCTCCTGGAGGATGTTCCTGGCCTGCTCCAGGGTGGTGCCCACCGGCGCCGTGATGAGACCCTTGCTGGTCATAAAGGCGCTCACAGGGGCTTGGTCGTCCTCGGGGCCGCAGAAACGGATGTCCCTGTTGGTGAGGATGCCCACGAGTTTCTTGTCATCGCCCGAGGTGATGGGTATGCCTGAAATCTTATACTTCTGCATCAGGCTTCGGGCCTCAGAGAGGGTGGCTGTCTTCTCCAGGCAGAGGGGGTCCAGGATCATGCCCGATTCGGAGCGCTTGACCTTGTCCACCTCCTGGGCCTGCTGTTCAGGGCTCATATTTCTATGGATAACCCCCAGGCCGCCCATGCGGGCCAGAGCTATGGCCAGGGCAGATTCGGTCACGGTGTCCATGGCCGCCGAGAGCAGGGGAATATTGAGCTGTATGCCTCCGCCTATGGTGGTTTTCGTATCCACGTGGGAGGGCAGTACCTCGCTCATGGAGGGGACGATGAGTACGTCGTCGAAGGTAAGGGCTGTGTCGGTCTCGAAAAGTGCCTCGTTCATGCTGACTATCTCCTATAAAAACCCAAGAAATTCAAAGTAAAAAGGTCACCCACTTTTATGCTTGGCTCAATGCCTGAAGTGCCGCACCCCAGTTACAACCATGGCGATGCCGGCCTTGTCGGCGGCGGCCAGGGATTCGCTGTCCCGTATGGAGCCACCGGGGTGGACTATGGCTCGGATGCCTGCGGCCGCCGCCGCCTCGACAGAGTCGGGGAATGGAAAGAATGCGTCGGAGGCCATGACGGCCGAGTTGGCCTTGTCCCCCGCATGGGCTGCGGCGATACGCACCGCGTCCACCCTATTGGGCTGCCCTGCCCCAATGCCTACGGTAGCTCCATCCTTGGCAAATA
>CAZHFN010000087.1:0-4767 GCA_964531105.1 uncultured Treponema sp.
CCGGCGTGAAGTGAGGCCAGTGAATGAGCGTTAAAGAACTCGAAGATAAACTGAGAAAGCGGGCGAAACGGAAGGTTTCCGTCAGGAAAGCCATCTATGGCAATGCCGAGAGGCCCCGGATGACCGTTTTCAAATCCAATATCCACATGTACGTCCAGGTGATCGACGACGATGCCGGCACAACCTTGGCCAGTGCGTCAACGGTTGAAAAAGCCCTCAAGGACATTACCCGGAACGTCGCAGGCGGCGCCAAGCTGGGCGAGGAGATCGGCAAGCGACTTCTCGAAAAGGGCATCAAGACGGTGGTGTTCGACAGAAACGGCTATCAGTATCACGGTATCGTGAAGGCTATAGCTGACGGTGCCCGCAAAGCCGGGATCACATTCTAGGGGGCTTTTCGTGGAAAGAGATAGGAATAGAAGAGACGACTCTCAACCTCGTGACAATTTCACAGAGAAGCTCGTCCAGCTCAATAGGACCGCGAAGGTCGTAAAGGGTGGCCGCCGCTTCTCATTTTCGGCTCTCACCGTTGTGGGCGACCACCAGGGCCATGTGGGCTTTGGCTTCGGCAAGGCCAACGACGTAACCGAGGCTATCCGGAAGTCGGTTGAAAAGGCTCGCAAGGCCGTCATCCAGGTGCCTATAAAGAACGGCACCCTTCCCCACAAGATTGTGGGCAAGTATAAGGCCACCGAGGTACTCATCATGCCCGCGGTGTCCGGCTCTGGAGTAATCGCCGGAGGCCCGGTGCGCGCCATAATGGAAGCCGCCGGCTACACGGATGTCATTTCCAAGTGCATTGGCTCGCGCAACTCGATGAACATCGTCCGCGCGGTCTTCAATGGCGCTGAAAATCTTCTGGATGCCAAGACAGTGGCTAAGAACCGCGGCAAGTCGATAAAGGAACTGTGGGGATAATATGGCAAAGATACAGATCACCCTGGTTCGGAGCACCATCCATCAAAAACCCATAATGAGGGCAACAGTACGCTCTCTGGGTTTGCGAAAGATTGGCTCCACCAATATTGTGGAGGCCTCGCCTGCCGTACTCGGCATGGTTAAGGCCGTACAGCACCTCGTGACTACCAAGGAAGTTGCGGCTACCGCCGCCGCCAAGGAGGCCGACTGATGTCCGACTATCAGCTCCACGCGCCTGAAGGCGCCAACAAGAGAAAGAGGATCGTCGGCCGCGGCCAGGGCTCCGGCCTCGGCACTACCGCAGGCAAGGGTAATAAGGGTCAGCAGTCCAGATCGGGCGGCAAGACCTATCCCGGCTTCGAAGGTGGACAGATGCCTCTCTATAGGCGCCTGCCCCATCGTGGATTCTCCAACTACCCCTTCCGCAAGGAATGGCAGATCGTCAACATTTCCGACCTGGAAGCCAAGTTCAAGGCCGGCGACAAGGTGGATGCCGTTTCCCTCCTGCTCAAGGGTCTGGTTAAAAAGCCCGAAGGGCTCATCAAGGTACTCGGCAAGGGAAGCATCTCCATCGCCCTCGAAGTGAGCGTCGATGCAGTCTCGGCCGGAGCCAAATCCAAGATCGAAGCGGCTGGCGGCAAGGTTGAAACCCCCACTGCGGTCGCTCAGGCCGCTGACGCCTGAGATGGCTCTACTATAAAGGCAGGACTTCATGGCAGGTAACCCGCTTTCGGATATTTTCCGGATCAAGGAACTCAAAGACAGAATTTTCTTCACCCTGTTCTGGCTGATGGTCTTCAGGCTGGGCGCCTTCCTGCCCCTTCCGGGCATCAACGCGAGCGCGCTCCAGTCCTATTTCGCCAGCCAGTCCGGAGGTACCAGCGGAATCACGGACTATCTCGATTTCTTCGCCGGCGGCGCGTTCAAGAACTTCTCGCTCTTCATGATGGGTGTCATGCCTTATATCAGCACCCAGATTATCCTTCAGCTGCTTCTTATCGTATTTCCCAAGCTGAAGGCTATCGCCGAGGAAGAAGGCGGCCGCAAGAAGCTGGCCCGCTGGACCAAACTAGGCACCCTGGCCGTCTGTGCGGTGCAGGGCTACTCCTACACCGTCTATGCCGACAGGATTCCCGGCGCCATCGTGATGGACAATAGGGTGATGTACGCCATTGTCGCTATTCTCACCGTCACCACAGGCACCATGTTCCTCATCTGGATAGGCGAGCAGATCACCAAGCGCGGCATCGGCAACGGCATCTCCCTTCTTATCTTCGCAGGTATCGTAGCCAGGCTTCCCAACGCCGTATTCGAACTCATCAAGAAGATACAGGCGGGTGAAATCAACGCTGTCTACGCCATCGTGGTAATAGTAATGTTCGTGGGCATCGTGGCCCTCGTCGTCCTAGAACAGCAGGGGCAGCGCAAGATTCCGGTCAACTACGCCAAGCGGGTGGTTGGAAGAAAAATGTACGGTGCCCAAAACACCTACATCCCCTTCAAAATCAACCCCTCGGGCGTTATCCCCGTAATCTTCGCATCCAGCCTTCTGACATTCCCCCTCCAGATCGCCCAAAGCTTCGGCGTGCAGGCGAAATGGCTCAGGGACTTCTCATACTGGCTCAGGCCTCAGGGATTCTGGTACAACCTCATGTACGTGCTCCTGATCATCTTCTTTGCCTACTTCTACACCCAGGTTTCGCTGAACCCACAGGAGATATCCAAGAATATCAGGGAAAACGGCGGTTCCATCCCAGGCATCAGAAGCGAAAAAATGGAAGAGTACCTCTCCAGGATCCTCAACAGGATTATTCTACCAGGCTCTCTTTACCTGGCCTTGATAGCCCTTATCCCGAGCCTTGTGCAGATGATGTTCAACTTCCCCAGCGAGTTGGCTTACCTGCTGGGCGGCACCTCGCTGATCATCATAGTCGGCGTCGCGATGGACACCATGTCCCAGGTGGAAGCCATGCTCAAGATGCACCACCACGACGGACTTGTACGGAAAGGACATATCAGGTCTAGGAACCTGTAGAATATTTTTGGAATTTAGTATTTAATTGCGTGTTCGCGCGTATGACGAACGCGTAGCAAGGGGAACGTATGAAGGTCAGGACCAGCGTCAAGAAAATATGTGATAAATGCAAGGTCATTCGCAGGAATGGCATTGTCCGGATTGTGTGCGACAACCCTAAGCACAAGCAGAAGCAAGGCTGAGGGGCAGGAGGAATCGGATGGCGCGTATCGCGGGAATAGATCTCCCGAACAAACATGTCGAAATAGCCCTTACCTATATCTATGGTCTGGGCAGAACCAGTGCAAGCAAGATCTGCGAGGCAACGGGCATTGATCCCACCAAGAAGCTGAACGACCTCTCCAACGAGGAAATCAACGAGCTTCGCAAGGTTATTGAAAACGACTATAAGGTCGAGGGAAGACTCCGCACCGAGATTGCCCTCAATATCAAGCGGCTTATGGACATCGGCTGCTACCGAGGCCTTAGGCACCGCAAGGGCCTTCCCGTGAACGGACAGAGGACTAGAACCAACGCCCGTACCAGGAAGGGTAAGCGCAAGACGGTCGCCAACAAGAAAAAGGCCGCGTAAGCTAAAGGGGAGTTAAAGTGGCAGCCACTACAACAAAGAAAAGAAAAGAGAAGAAGAGTGTTTACGAAGGCAATGTCTATATCCAGGCCACCTTCAACAACACCATAATCACCATCACGGACCTGAACGGCAACACCATTGCCTGGTCCAGTTCCGGCACGCACCAGTTCAGGGGAGCGAAAAAATCCACCCCCTTCGCTGCCCAGACGGTAGCCGAAACGGTGGTTCAGAAGGCCATGAACTCCGGCCTGAGGGAAGTTCACGTATTCGTAAAGGGACCGGGAATCGGTCGCGAATCGGCAATACGTCAGCTGGGCGCTCTGGGGCTCAAGGTGAAGACAATCAACGATGTCACACCCATTCCCCACAATGGCTGCAGGCCCCGCAAGGCTCGCCGCATTTAATAGGGGGAGATATAAATGGCACGTTATATAGGACCAGTGTGCAGGCTTTGCCGCACCGAGCAGAAAAAACTATTTTTAAAGGGCGATCGCTGCAAGAGCGATAAGTGTCCCATGAACAAGAAGCGGCTTCCCCCCGGAAAGGCCCCCAAGGCCAGGATGGGCAAGCGATCGGAATACGCTGTCCAGCTCAGGGAAAAGCAGACGCTCAAGAGAGCCTATGGCCTCATGGAAACTCAGTTCAGGAATGCCTTTGAAAAGGCCCTCGCCATGCCCGGAAAGACCGGCGAGAACCTCTTCATCCTCCTGGAGCGCAGATTGGACAACGTAGTCTATAGGATGCACCTCGCCACCTCCCGCGCCCAGGCGCGTCAGTTGGTGAATCACGGTCACGTGGCGGTCAACGGCAAGCGTGTCACCATCCCCTCCTTCCTCGTGAAGGCAGGAGACAAGGTGTCCGTGGTCGAGCAGGCCAAGAAGTTCGATCTGATCAAGAACGCGCTTCAGGAAGTCGGCAAGTCCGGCACCATGGCGTGGATCGAGATCAATCCCGATGAGATGTCCGGACGCCTTGTGGCGTACCCGCATCGCCAGGATATTACCGATATGGCGGATATCCGCGAGCAGCTCGTCGTCGAGCTTTATTCGAAATAAGGAGCCGAAATGGCACGAAAGAACCTTCTCAAAGGTTTCAAGAGGCCGAAGGGCATCACCTACGAGCAGAGCGAGTCTGGGCCCTCCTATGGCAAGTTTATCGCCTACCCATTCGAACCGGGATACGGGACGACCGTGGGGAATACCCTCCGCCGCATCCTTCTTTCGTCCATCCAGGGGTATGCGAT
>CAZHFN010000088.1:0-4750 GCA_964531105.1 uncultured Treponema sp.
TTGTAGCGCGCGTTGAGCGATCTGGATGCGCGCTCGAGGTCTTCCTTGGCTTTTCCAATCGTCCCATCCTTGTAAATGGCATGGGAGAGGGGAGGGCCTATGTAGGAATAGGCTGTGCTCAAGGCTCCCGGGGCCAGTACGCCAGCCTGGGCTAGGGCATCCATCCAAAGCTCCCAGTCCTGCCCGCCCATTACCTTGACTGTTTCCGCAATCTCCTGATCGGATGCAGGTTCTACACTCGCCGGGCTTAGTTTTCCGGAAAAGGGATCCGCATTGATGCCTGAGAAACTCTTGCCTATAGGCTTGATGACCGAGCGATACATCGCTTTCGTATCTGGATCTACTCTCACGGGGCTGGCCAGGGAATAGATGACCAGGTCGTAAGCGTAGGCCCCCGCCTTGGCTTCCTGTATCGCTATGTGCTTGGCTTCCTTGGAAAAGGCGTCCACCGAATAGGTCTTGGCCTTCAATCCCCGCTGGGCTGCGAGCCTGTCGAAGGCTCGATTGGTGTACCAGCCTGGAGAGCCGGTTTTAGTGGCCGAAGCTTCCCGCTCAAAGGAGATGCCCAGGGTGGAAGCCTTATAGCCGAAGGCCGCCACTATCCGGGATGCCAGACCGTAACCGGCCGAGCAGCCGATGACCAGGACATGCCGCGGCGCTTTCTCTCGCGATTCAAGCTTCATTACGCTTACTCTGGCCACCTGCTCTTCCACATCCCTGGCACAGCCTACGGGGTGGGCATTGAGGCAGATATTGTTCCGGATCATTGGCTGCAGTGTCATTCTTCTTCTCCCGATGACATGGCTATCCATTCGGCTTCCACGGCTAGTTCCCCACCCACACTGCCTCGTCCTTTCTGGTGAAGCACCAGAGAGCCGGATTTGCAGATTTCTATTTCCATCTCTAGTTTATCACCAGGGAAGACCGGTTTTCTGAAACTAGCCGAGCGGATCTTGGCTAGCACGAAGAGTCCCTTGGGTTTGACTCCCAGAAGCTTGGCACCCACTCCTCCAGCCTGGGCAAGGGCTTCTATCAATAGAACCCCGGGCACCACCGGGTATTTAGGGAAGTGGCCGGCAAAAAAATACTCTTCGGGTTTAAAAACTCGGAATGCCTTGATTATCTTTCCCTCTGTCCAGGCTTGATCCACCAGGAGAAAGGGTGGTCTGTGGGGAAGGTACTGTTCTACCGAATCCATTAAAAATCCTTTCCCGGTCCAGAAGGTATTTCCCGAAGGCTTAGGCTCCGGACCGGATGCAATATAGACTATAGCGCTCATTCGCGCTCCAGAGCAAAGGGTTTCTGAAATCACCGGCTACTTGCAGGCACTGGGCTTTAGTATTGAGCACTGAAGCCCCGTTTCTGCTTCAGTCCTAGGCTTTCCTGAAAGCCAGGGCCCCATTGTGCCCCCCAAAGCCCAGGGATGCGGTCAGTGCAGCTTTTACCGGGTATTGGATAGCCTGCTTGGGAATATAGTCCAGATCACAGCCTCCGGCTGTATCGGGGTTGTCCAGGTTGATCGTAGGAGGCAGCCAGCCCGTCTCGATGGCCTTGATGCAGACAATGGCCTCCAGTGCCCCAGTCGCTCCAAGGCAGTGCCCTGTCATGCTCTTGGTAGAGCTTATCTTCAGATTCTTTGCATGATCTTTAAAGCAATGCTTGACCATGAGAGTTTCTGTAGGATCGTTGAGCTGGGTCGATGTGCCGTGGGCATTGTAGTACCCCACCTCTTCGGGCTTAAGTTCGGCATCCTCTAGGGCCAACGAAAGGGCTCTGGCTCCCTGTGTCGCCGAGGGGTCGGGGGCTGTGAGGTGGTATGCGTCACAGGTTGCCCCGTAGCCTGATGCGAGGGCGTAAATTTTTGCACCCCTGGCTTTTGCCTTTTCGTAGTTTTCCAGAATTATGACGCCCGCACCCTCGCCGATTACAAAGCCGTCCCTGGCCGCATCGAAGGGTCGAGAGGCTAAGGTGGGTTTATCGTTGTAGGCGGTAGAAAGGGCTTTAAGTTTGCAGAATCCCGCCATGGCGAAGAGGGTGATTGAGGCCTCGGTGCCCCCCGCGATCACTATATCCAGGCGACCAGAGCGCAGCAGGTCTATCGCCTGACCGATGGCATCAGTGCCTGAGGCACAGGCGGTTACCTGGGTAAAGGCCGGGCCGTGAATTTTCAGCCTCATGGCTACATTACCCGCCGCCTCGTTGGAAATCATGAGGGGGACAGTCATCGGAGGCATTCTGTCGGGTCCTGACTCCATTAATTTGGTATGTGACTCCTCAAAGACATCGATGCCCCCAATGCCGTTGCCCAGGCAGACACCGATTCGCTCCGGCTTGTAGCCGAAGCCGAGAGCGCCTTCCGAATCTTCCTTAAACCCTGCATCCCTCCAGGCCTGGACAGCCGAAGCCACCGCGTATTGGGAAAAGAGGGCCATTTTCCGGGATTCCTTCTTGTCCATCCATAAACCGGAATCGAAACCCTTTACCTCGGCAGCGATCCTGCTTTCCAGCGCCGATGCGTCGAAATGACTTACAGCGCCGACTCCTGACTCGCCCCGTAGGAGGGCATTCCAAAACGCATTCACCCCGTTGCCCAAGGGGCTGATCAGTCCGAGCCCCGTTACCGCAATATTCTCTTTCATTTAATTCCTCCTGTAAAAACTACCAGCGTATGACCGCGGATCCGTAGGTGAGGCCAGCGCCGAATCCCACCAGCATTATCAGGTTGCCCTGTTTTAGAAGCTTCTTCTCATCCATCTCGGCCAGGGCAAGCGGTATGCTGGCCGCTGAAGTGTTGGCATACTCGTCTATATTCAGATAGAATTTTTCTGCAGGAACACCGAAACGCTTCCCCGCAGCCTGTACGATCCGGGCATTAGCCTGGTGGGGCACTATCCAGTCGAAATCCTCGAGCCTGTAGGCTGTGGCGTGCATTATACGCTCTATCAAGACAGTGATGGACTTAACCGCAAATTCGTAGACCTTTTTTCCATCCATCCTCAACTTTGGCACCGTAGGGGCGCTTCGCTCCCAGACATCGTCCCTGGAAGACTGTTCCAAATAGAGGTCCTTGGCGCCTGCGCCTTCGGCACCCAGAATAAATGAGAGACAGCCCCTGCCTGCCTCGTCGATCCGCGAAATAACCGCGGCTCCGGCTCCGTCGCCAAAAAGAACTGCGGTGGATCTATCGCTCCAATCTGCAATCCTGCTAAGAAGATCGGCGCCTATCACCAAGGCGTGGCGCCCATGCCTGGCTTCCAACATAGAGGCCGCGGCATCCAGAGCGTAGATAAAGCCAGTGCATCCTGCGTTTAAATCGAAGGCGGGAACGCCGTAAGCTCCTATCTTTTCCTGTACTATGCAAGCGGTGGCGGGAAAGCCGAAATGGTCGGGGGTGACTGTGGCCAGGACGATAAGATCCAGTTCTTTAGGGCTTATTCCCGCTTTGGCCAAGGCTTTCTGGGCCGCCTCCGCAGCCATATCGCTGGTCATTACTCCTTTAGGAGCGAAATGCCGGGCTCCTATGCCCGTATGGGAACGGATCCACTCATCCGTGGTATCCAGACGCAGTGCAATATCTTCGTTACTCATCCTTATGGGGGCTATGCTCGCACCCAGGGAGCGCAGTATTACTGACATCGACAGCTCCTTTATTAAATGACAAATAATGTAAATCTGTCATCTTTCTTTATTCAACACAAAGGAAGAGTTTCTGTCAATACATCGGTCTTTAGCTGCTTCGCTTCCCATTCCCTTGACCCTTGGGCTTAGATTTTCTATATTTCCTATGATCCATTTTATATTAAACGATATTCAGGAGGATAAGGTATGAACGTCAAACCCTTGGGAGATCGCGTTCTGATCAAGATCAAGGAAAGCGAGACTAAGACCGCGGGTGGTATCATCATTCCGCAGACCGCTCAGGAAAAAACCCAGACTGGCGTGGTCGTCGCTGTGGGAACTGACAAGGATGTGATCAAAGTCAAGGCGGGCGATGAAGTAATGTACGACAAGTACGCCGGCACCCAGATCAAGATCGGCGGCGCCGAGCACCTCATCGTCAAGATGTCCGATATCCTCGCCGTGCTGGACTAATTCCAGAACCACGGGATAGCGCGAAAAGGACTGCCCTTTTGGGCAGCCCTTTTTTTATGGTTTGAGTATGGCCAGTATTTCCTGGGGCGTCTTGGCCTTCAGAATGGCCTGACGCTTTTCCTCGCTCCTGAACAGCATGCTTACCTCGGCGAGAAACTGCAGGTGAGGACCGGTTTTATCGGGAGGCGAGAGTGTCATGATGAAAATTCTGCAACCCTTGTGATCCAGGGCTTCGAAGTCGACTTCTCTATCCGATACGCCGACGCAGGCCACTAACTCGGACACTGCCTGTGTTTTGCCGTGAGGAATGGCAATTCCATGCTTCATGCCCGTGCTCATCCTGGCTTCGCGCTCCAGCACAGAGGCTTTGGCAACAGCCTTGTCGCTCACTTTCCCGCTCTTCATAGCCACATCTACGAGCTCGTCTATAATTTGATCCTTGGTAGTGCCAGAAAGCTTCAAGGCGACGAGCTCGGGTTTTAAAACTGTCATTAGATCCATATATTCCGATAGTAGAGCGCCAACCTAGGGTCGTCAAGCCTCGGCCCTTGATTCTCCTCGCTCAGATAAAATTGCGGGGCAGCTTGGGTTCGGCCTTTAGCTTCCCCCGGGCGATGATCGACTGACCGGCTCCTATCCACAGGGCATCCAGAAAGCC
>CAZHFN010000089.1:0-4701 GCA_964531105.1 uncultured Treponema sp.
AACAATTTGTCCCCTACAGCCTTAGCTTGGGCGACCAGCAAACCCGGGCCGAAGCCGGCATATTCCGCTTTTCCGGATCTGGCAAATCCCGTTCAGGAGGCACGCGCCTCCCCGTGCAGCTCGTGTTCGACCAGCTCAATCCCCCATTACCCCACAGCGTCTACACCGACGAACTCTCCTTCGTCGTTTCGGCCAATTAAACGCGGGGCCGCAGGTCTTGCCCAGACCTGCGGCCCCGCCCGCCACGACCCCCACAATCTTTGCCCTACATCAAGGCGCCCCTGCCCCCAGCTCCAAATCGGCCGTAACATCCTCCTCGTCGATATCGAAGAGAATGCGGGAAAGCAAGACGCGGGAAGCCTTGGCGTCCGCGGGGAAGCAGAAGGCCTGATCCTTTCGCTGGACTTCCCTGTCTCGGGCGCTTAAAAAACCAGCCACCACGAAAACCGCGCTTGGAGTGTTCAGCAGCGAATCCAGCCTGACTCCCTGAGGATTCTTGTAGAACTGCAGCCCATGGCGCACGCAAGAATAGTCGAAAAGAAAATCGAACTCTCCCGGCCCCGAAAGCACCACCGAGCTAATGCCACGCTCAGGGAGAGAATGCACAAAGGCATCGATCCTCTCCCTGTATAAGGAAGCGCTCCTCACCGCCCGGGTAAAATAAGCCACCGATCGCTTAAGAATCTCCTCTACCCCTCGCGGGGTGAGAATATAAGAAAGGCTTCGCCCGGTTAGGTGAGTGAACTTGATCCAGCCCCGCTCCACAAAGCGCTTTAAAAGAGCATTCGTCATCCCCAGCGAAAGCCCCGTCTCGCCAGCCAGCTCGCGCTGGGACACTGAGGAGCCTTCGCTCTGCTTGGAGTAAAGCGTTTCCAATAATTGGAGTTCGGAATCAAGGTTTGACATAGTGGTTAATGAGAAAAATCACTCGTTTTAAAGTCACTATCGAAAAAAATCCATAGAAAAACAGAAAAGGAAGTTAAACGTCCTGCTTACCGCGACTGGAGAACTTGGCCCTCACCTCAGGATCGGCCAGGAGCTTTTTAAGCGCATCCAAAACAAAGGCCAGCAGCACCGATAGAAATCCCCCCGCCATCGTGCCCACCACGCAGACCATGGCCCGGGAAGGCTCACTTTTTTTCTCAGGCGGAATTGCCCTGTCTATCACCTCTACAAAAACCTTCTCGGAGGCGTCCTGCAGCCGCATCCCCTCCAAGCTCGACAGAAGCGTGCCATACACCTTTGTGGCGAGCTCGAGCTCGGCTGAAATATTCGCGAATTCCATAAGTGTTGCCGGCGCAGCGTTCATGGAAGGCCCTATCCCTCCGCCCGTTTTCTCCACATTAGCCATCTGGGCTTTTATGGCGTCCAACTGGGTTCGAGCGGACACAATCTTGGGATTATCCGCCGACAAGGCGCTCTCCAGCCTGGAAATCTCTATTTCCAAAGCCATTTTTTGCTGAATTAAGGTCTGATAGAGCTGCATGCTCCCCGAACTCTGAGTCTGGGGCGAAACGAGCTTGTTCTTGCGTTGAAATTCAGTGAGCTTCCCCTGGGCCTCTCTCACCTTCAACTCTTGCTCCGCGGTTTGAGTCTCCAATAAGGCAATATTCTTGCCGCTGGACGAGAGCACACGGCCCTTCAGATCCTCCTGGATCATATCCAGAGCCCCGTTCACGATTCGGCTTGAAAGCGTCGGATCCTTGGTCTTGGCGGAAATCTTCATCATATTGGTCTTGGCGTCGGTGGATACCGAAAGAATTTTTCCCAACGATTCCACAGCCGCACCCAGAGGAGTACCTTGCGTTATCTTTTCAGGTTTCTCTACTAGAACAGGTATAAGATTCAGCTGGCCAATTAAATTTTCGGCAAAGCCTCTGCTTTTCAGTATGGCTTCAATCTTTATGGCCGGATTAGCCGAACCGCCGCTGGGAAGACTCACCCCCGCCATGGCGGCAAGGCTCGCATACTGAGCCAGGGCCGACGAGGAGGATGAACCGGAAATGGGCAACATAGTGGCCGATGCCGTGTAGATATTAGGCTGCATAAGCGCGTAGACCACCGAGGCCACCGCGGCGACGCAGGTAACCGCGATAATCAGCCACTTGCGGCGCCAGAGCGTGGCGGCCAGGTCTATGAGGCTTATTTCATCTCCCTCGTCCTGCGACACAGCCTGGGTGGGTAGGGGGTTTTGTTCGGGTGTAGCCATAATAGTTTTTATCCTTATAATCCCAAGAGAGTAACCGCCGTGAGCGCCGAGGTGAGTATGGTGGACACCACCGAGAGCCCGTCTTTGATGTACGACCAGGCAACGCTCACCTTTACCGCCTTGGATGGTATCACGACCGTATCGCCGGGGCGCAGGCTGTACTTTAAAATAGTAGGTTTGAACCAGAGGAAGCCTCGCTTGCCCTTTGTGCTGTCCAACCGTCCCGATGCCCGCACAATATAGGCCTTGGAAATATCCGCGTCCTCGGACACCCAGCCCGATTCGGCCAGGGCCTGGCGTACCGTCATTCCATCCCTGAAAACCACCACATTCTGATCCGCCACCTGACCCGACACCATCACGTAACTAGGCGCGTTGGGCACGAAGATGAGATCGTCCCGCTCCAGCATTATATTGGATGACGAGCGCGCCAGGGCTTCCAGCGAGTTGGGCATGTCCAGGGATATCCGGCCAAAGCCTTCTTTATAGAGTTGGCGCAGGCTTCCCAGCTTGGCCCGCTGTACCGCCAGGTCGATTTGCAGATTAGCCACCACCGCGGCGGCCGAGGAAAGCGAGCTATCGGTACCCGTGGGAAGGGCAGCCCCTGCCGCGGAGGCGGCTTCCAACTGGGCTATAAGCCTGTCCACCTGCTTCTGCTGGGTTTCGGCCGCTGTTTTCCGTATGAGCACAAGGCCGTAGGGATAGGCCCTGGCATCGTAGCCCTCCACCGCCTGGAGAGCGTCTAAGAGCTTCATGCCCTGCCTGTATTCCAGGGTTTGGGGTTTTTTAACTGCGCCTCGCACCGTGATCACCGGCAGATTTTCTTCAGGCAGCAAGGTCTCTATAGACACCGCATCCCCGGGGCTCATCATTACTCTGGTGGAACTCTGCTTCCTATAATAATCCTCGAGATATATCTTCTGCTTTTCACCGGTACTCTTGGTGATAATCGCCTTAAGCCTGTCTATATCCTTGCCGAGGGCCACGGATCGCAGCACAGTGGCCAGTTCTATGCCTTCATAGAAGGGAATCACCTTTGTTTCTTTCACTTCCCCCGCGATAGTGACAGGCTTGTTATGGTAGCGTGGATAGAATACTACCACATCGCGCGGATTCAAGGCGATGTCTTTATCTTCTTCCAGCAATGCCTTGGGCGAGAAACTCAGGATTGCTTCAGCGGAAAAACCTCGACGCCTCAACTCGGCATACTCAAGACTCGTGTCTATAAGAATATCGTTGGACGATATCAAATCTGCTAGACTCAATCCTTCATACCACGCATAGCGCCCCGGATGTCGCACAACTCCAGATACAAGCACTGTATTCGGATATCGCGCAAAGTCATGGTCGGTAACTAAATTTGTCGAGGGTATTAATCGCACAACGTCTCTTGGCAGCAACTTGAAATCTTGCTCGCCCAACAAAACTGCCACGGGGCTGAACGTGAGATACTCGGTCCTGCCACCCGGCACCCAGCGCTCTATTTCGGCATAATAAATATCAGTGACACCCAACAATTGTTCGGTTGTTATCACCTCGGAAAGCGGCACGAACTCACTCATCGAATAAAGACCGGGATTTCGCACCGCCCCCATGAGAGCATAGGCATTGCCGAAGCGATCGAAGTCGGGCTTTTCCGGCAGATATCCCAACTCCACGTAGCGGATCGAATCTTGAGCCCTTAAATCAAGGTCAAAGTTGCCTGAGAGCACTTCTCTGGGCGAGAAACTCAGGTACTCTACGCCTCCATCGTTCCTTCGCCTCGAAAGTTCCGCATAGTCGATATTGGTCGTGGAAAGCATCTGATCCACAGTAACCACGGAAGAAAGCGTCAATGTGGGAGTTCTGGCGTAGGGACCTTCATAGGCCACTGGGCCCGATACATTCACAATCTCGACATAGAAACCCTGGCTCTCGCCCGTACTGGCAGTCGCGCCAGTAGAGCTAGCTTCTGCGGCCTGGGCGCTTACCGGAGCAGCAGCGGTAGTTCCAGCAGTACTTACATCAGACGAACCAGGTACTGTCACCGTCAAATTCTGATCTTGCACGACCTGTGCTTCTTCTGCCTTCTTTTTAGCTTCCGCTACAGCGGCCATGGAATAATAATGAATACTGTCCTTAGGCGATAACCTGATATCGAATATTCCCGCCTCCACTTCCCTGGGCGCGAAGGTAAGCAATTGGGTCTTACCTCCAGGCAAGGGCCGTTGTATATCGGCATATACCTGGTTGGTATCCAACACAAGCCCCGCCGTTTTCTGGAGACTGGAGAGCATCATGCCATCCTTCCACGCATAAAGTCCAGAAAAAAGAAGAGGTCCTGATACTTTAACCGCATTGGAGAACCGATCGAAATCGGGCATCGCGGGCGAGTAACCCACCTCAACCATCTTTATGGTATCCCGGGCGCTCAACTCCAAATCATACATACCAGAGGCAAGATCCAAGGGCGCAAAGGTTAGATATTCGTGCTTCCCATCAGACTTGAGCCT
>CAZHFN010000090.1:0-1363 GCA_964531105.1 uncultured Treponema sp.
GAAAAACTAATTCCTCTCATGATTTCGAACATGAGAACAGGAAAGGCCCTGCCGGTGTATGGTGACGGGAAGAATATCAGGGACTGGCTTTATGTGGAGGATCATAACTCCGCGGTCTGGCTGGTGATGAAGCAGGGAAGGGTAGGGGAGACCTACAATATAGGTGGAGAGAATGAGTGGGAGAATATAAAGCTTCTGGACAAGCTCATTGAAATCGTTGCCACGGCTACGGATAAAACATCTGAAAAGATCAGATCGACTATCACCTATGTAAAAGATAGACCGGGGCACGATAGACGTTATGCGATCGATTGTTTAAAACTTAAAAGGGAATTAGGCTGGAGACAGTCGGTCAACTTCGAAGAAGGCTTAAAAAAGACCGTAGATTGGTATATTTCCAACGAAGAATGGGTGAAGCGTGTCCAATCCGGCGCATATAAAGAATGGATGGAAAAGAATTACGAAAAAAGATAGCACTCGCTGAATATAACCAACGAAGGACGATTTAAAAACCTGGAGAAAGCATGAGCGATATGAGAATACTAAAGCAAAAAATCCTCGAAGCCACCGCGGCGGCGTATAGGCAGGGGCTTTTCGCGGGCACCAGCGGCAATTTGAGCGCGTGCGACGAGACGAGGGAACTCCTCGTGATAACGCCCAGCTCGTATCCATACGAGAAGATGACGGTGGGCGACATCATGGTGGTGAGGATGGTTGACGGGTCGGTGGTGGAAGGGGAGCACAAGCCTTCCTCCGAGTGGAGGATGCACAGGGCTATCTACAGGGCAAGGGCCGACGTGGGCGGCATCGTGCACACTCATTCGCCCTACGCCACGGGATTCGCGGTGGCGGGCAAGCCCATACCTCTGGTGCTCATCGAGCTGCTCTACTACATAGGCGGCGATATTCCCCTCTCCGAGTTTGGCATGCCGGGCACCGACGAGCTGGGAGAGCTGGTCGCGAAAAGCCTGTTAAAACGAAACGCATGCCTCATGCGCAATCATGGCGCGACGGCGGTGGGCGATTCGCTGGATCAGGCGCTCCTGCGGGCTATCTACGTCGAAGACGCCGCAAAAATCTATTCCATAGCGCTGGGCTTGGGCGAAGTAAGGCCGATTCCCGATGCGAGCATCAAGGCGATAAAGGCTACGCTCGGATTACCGGACTGACAGGAGGCCGCCATGAATCGACAGGACTACGAGTTTCCCTTCTTGCTGAAGTACGAAAACGTAGCCTGGTACGATGGTCAGGCCGTGCACATCCTTGACCGGAGGATCTACCCGGGTCGGATCGAATATGTCACCTGCAAAAGCTACCAAGAGGTGGCGGCGGCCATAAAGGCGATGGTCACCCAGTCGGGCGG
>CAZHFN010000090.1:1463-4639 GCA_964531105.1 uncultured Treponema sp.
CAAATTCTCCACGCCGCGTACGAGCTTTCCCACGCGAGGCCCACGACAAGCGCGAAGATGAGCGCGATCACCCAGGGCTGCGCGGAAGCGGCGATCAGGGCCAAGTTGGAAGGCCAGCCTGCGGATCGGGCTGTGTTCGACTATACGATAGAGCTGACTAACGAGCGCTATGCCCGGAGCGCTGCCCAGGGGCGCTATGTGGCCGAAAAAATCGCCGATGGCGCCCTGATCATGACCCAGTGCTTCGCCGAGTACGATGTGGGCTCGATCTTGAGGGAATGCCGCGCCCAGGGAAAAACAATAAAAGTACTTTGCCCCGAAACACGCCCATTTTTCCAGGGCGCCCGCCTTACCGCCTCGGTGGTCCACGACATGGGCTTCGAGGTTACCGTCATTACCGACAACATGCCCGCCTGGGCGATGAAGACCAAGGGAGTGAGCCTCTTCACCTCCGCGGCCGATGTCATCTGCATGGATGGCCACATCGTCAACAAGGTTGGCACCTACCAAATAGCCCTCGCGGCTTCCCACCTGCACATACCCTACTACTGCACCGGCAACCCCGACCCGGGACATCCTTCTGTCGACAGCGTCACCATTGAGGAGCGCGACGGCGACGAGGTCCTCAAGGCCATGGGCGTGCGCACCGCCATGGCCGGCGTGCGCGGCTGGTACCCCGCCTTCGACATAACCCCGCCCGAACTCTGCACCGGCATAGCCACCGACAAGGGCCTCTTCGCGCCCGAGGATCTGGCAAGGCATTTCGGCTGAACTGTGCCTCTTTTTAAGTAAGGAGGATAATCGGTACGAAAGGATACCATGACCAGCTGGAAGGACAGGAAATAGTTTTGGTTAAAGAAAAGAGAAGATAGGAGAGAAGAAGAAAGAAAAAGCTTTGGAAAAGAGAGAAGAGATAAAAAATATAAAGAAAACGATTTTTTCTTCTGCTAAAAAAATCTTCCTGTTAATCCTGCCCAATCTTGTTATCCCGTTATTTAATGCTATTATATCTTGTATGATCGATGAATTCGCGCGATAATGTCGAATATGTATATTAAAAGATCCATAACAGAGAAAATCCTGCAAAGACTGAGGACCGATAAACGCATTATCCTCCTTTATGGACCCCGGCAATGCGGGAAAACTACCCTCGCTCGCGAAGTGATGGAGGGTTTTGACGGGCGAACAATCATGATCAACGGCGAAGATCCGCGCGTGCAGGAACTCTGGTCGTCCAGAGATCTCGGGAGGATACGTGGGCAGATCGCCGGCATCGATCTGGTCTGTGTCGACGAGGCGCAGCGTATTCCGAATATCGAGCTTTCGCTAAAGCTTCTCTACGACGAAGGTTTTCCCGGATCGCTGCTGGTGACGGGGTCTTCGAGCCTGGATATCGCGCGAACCGCCAAGGAAGCGCTCACGGGAAGAACCTGGACTTATTCCCTGTACCCAATAGCTTTTTCCGAACTCAGTCTGAGCTTGACAGCCTTCGAGCTCGACGGACTCTTGCCCGAAAAACTCGTGCTTGGGCTCTACCCGGCGCTTTTCAGCATAGCTTCGAAGGCCGACAAGGTCGCGCATCTCCTGGAGCTGAGTTCGGCCTACCTCTATAAGGACGTCCTCGAACTGGCCGGCATTCGAAATCCCAGGAAGCTTCGGGATCTTCTGCGTCTTTTAGCCTATCAGGTGGGCTCTGAGGTTTCCTACCAGGAACTGGGCAGGCAAAGCGCTATGAGCGCGGACACGGTGATTTCATATATCGACCTGCTCGAGAAGGCCTTCGTTCTTTTTCGCCTGGGTGCTTACAGCAAGAATCTCAGGAAGGAAGTGTCGCGCAAAGAAAAGGTCTATTTTTATGACAATGGGATCAGGAATGCCTTGATCGACGATTTCAAGGATTGGGAGTTCAGGCCTGACAAGGGCGCTCTCTGGGAGAATTTTCTTGTGAGCGAGCGCAGGAAATTCAATGCCTATAAAGGCTGGTATGGGGGTTCATGGTTCTGGCGCACCCACACCGGAGCCGAGCTCGACTTTATCGAGGAGTCGGATGGGCGCCTGTCCAGCTTCGAATTCAAGCTCTCGAAACGACAGGCAGGACCGCCACCTTCCTGGCAGGCTGCCTACCCCGAAGCCAGTTTCAAGGGCATCGACCGTGGCAATTATCTCGGTTTTATCGGTGGAGATTGTGCGACAGTCGGTACGACAGGATATCAGGACTAACCAGGAAGGACAGAAAAGAATTTTTGGTTACATTCTTGCTTTCGCATACTACATATCCTAGAATGTTCAAATATTGAACATTCGGGGCGCGAGCCCTGAAATGATGAAAAAGACGATAAAAATGTTCAGTTTCGTGTAGTTTTTGTGTGTTTTAGCTTTGCCGACAGGCCCAAGAGCCTGGGCATGAGCGCAAGCGCTTCGTCTTTTTCTTCAGTTCAAACTTAAGCGCCGCGCCCGCAGTATGTCAGCGTGTTCCGGCCGCGACACAGACCGCCCGTGGCTACAACATCTCACACCATGTATGTCAAAAGTCCGGGGTCCGCCCCGATTGTTATCGTAAGCGTTTCGACAGGATACCAGGACTCCCCAGGATACACATGATTTATAGCGAATGTATCTCCGATAAAATTAGTCGATCTGAATGTTCGGTGAGTTCGTGGGTTACACCATGGGCGAGAGTGAAGAGATACACTTTTTGCTGAATATCGGGTGAAAAATCGTTATCGGTGAGATCTGCGGTCGCCTTGCCAATCGCTGATTGCTTGAGTTTCCAGCCATTCATTGTCAAGCGGCCTTCTCGTACGGCGAAATGATCAGTTCGCTTCAAGGTTTCGAGTCTTTGCTTATTTGCCAGGAATGTGGGTGTCTTAGTAAGATCCAATACTGTTCCTGATATGGGCTTTTTTAATTGGGTTGTCAGCGGTGGTGAATCGTAATAGTAGATTCTGATGAGCGTATCATCTGTTTTGTTATATAAAATGATCTTTTCGCTGAGTTCTTTGATGTCTGGCGCTGTTGGCTCTCTTCCGAAAGCTTGAGAAAATTTATGTTTTACGAAGCCCCCGTCCATAAGAACAATGTATTTCATAGGTAACCCTCGTCAGGGCAAAAAAATAGAGCCAAAAGGGACACCTTGCGATGTTTATATAAACCCTTGTGGCTCTGGCTCTTATACA
>CAZHFN010000091.1:0-4249 GCA_964531105.1 uncultured Treponema sp.
AAGCCAGGAAGTGATTCCGTTCTTGACGTATTGAGAATCGGTGAATACGCGGATCGGGGCCTCGATCCATTGCGGAGCTGCCTTGCCTCGCCTTGCTTCGTCATGGGGCGATTGTGCGAGCTTGGCGGCGACTTGGCGGCGCCTGGAGGATAGGTAGCCGAGGGCTTCTATGACAGCTTGGAGTTCCATACGGTTGTTTGTGGTATCGGCCTGGAATCCTGAAGCTTCCTTGAGCCGGGAGTCGTAGCGCATGACATAGGCCCATGCGCCGGGACCGGGGTTGCCCGAGCAGCCTCCATCGGTGTGCACAATTATTTCGTTCATCGGTTGCCATGATGACAGAAAGCGCAGGCCTCGGCAATCGAGGTGGTTTTCAGGCTGCCCAAGCACTATGCGTGATTCTGGCATACCGCAAACGAAAAATATGGTAGGAAACCCCCTGGCCAACCCGGGCTCGATCGCGGAATGAGCCTGTCGGTATTGTATAAGGTGCCGCCAGGAGCTACACTGGCCTGTCATGTTTAAAGAATATAGAACTATCCTGCCATACTTGAAGAAATATCGTCTTTACTACGGCTTGGGCATCTTTTTCCTGGTTACCGTGGATACCGCACAAATCTTCATTCCGCGTTTGATAAAGCGGGCTGTGGATGTCATAGCCGACGGCGGCTACGTTATGGCCGATGTCATAAGACCTGCCGTGACGATGGTTGTCCTCATGGCTTTTATCGCCGTGGTGCGGTATTTCTGGCGTTACTTCATCATCGGCGCATCGAGGCGCATCGAGGCCGAACTCAGGAACAAGCTTTTCAGCCATTTTATGGAAATGTCATCGGATTTCTTCCAGGACAATAAAACCGGTGAACTGATGGCCAGGGCTACCAACGACATGAACGCCGTTCGCCAGTCGGTGGGAATGGGTTTCGTTTCCTTTGTGGACGGCATCTTTATGTCATCCCTCATTCTTATAGCGATGATCTCGAACAATGCCTCCGTAGCCCTCTTTACCGTGATCCCCCTTCCGTTCGTGACGGTGCTGATCCTTTTCTTCGGCAAGATGGTGGGGCGTCAGTTCAAGAAGGTTCAGGAGGTGTACTCCAAGCTCTCTGATATCGCTCAGGAGACTATCTCGGGAATCAGGGTGGTAAAGGCTTTTGTCAAAGAGAAGTACTTTTCCTCCCGCTTTTCCGAGACCAACGACAGCTATAGAGATGCCACCATGGATCTGGTAAAGACTTTCGGCCTCTTTTTTCCTCTCATCACCTTTCTCGCGGGCTTGAGCACGGCAATACTCGTGCTGGCCGGAGGAGGGGCTGTAATCGCCAATAAAATGAGCCCTGGCGATATCATCGCCATGATAGCCTACCTGGAAATGCTCATTTGGCCGATGATGGGAGCCGGCTTTACGGTCAACCTGATTCAGCGAGGCTCGGCAAGCCTTAAGCGGATAAACGAAGTCCTGGACAGGAAGAGTGCTATAACCGAAGCACCAGAGGCCCTGGATCAGGCTCCTTCGGGGGATTTGGAGATAAGGAATCTTGACTATTCATTTACCCAGGGCGGAGCAAAAATTCTCCAGGACATTTCCCTCAGGGTAGGCGAGGGCGAGACCTTGGGCATTCTCGGCCGGGTGGGCTCGGGCAAATCGACGCTCATAAAGCTTCTGCCCCGCCTTCTGGACTCAGGCAAAGAGAAGATCTTTATCGGCGGCAAGGATATTAGCTCCTTCACCTTATCCGGGCTGCGCAGTGTCTTCGGTTTTGTGCCCCAGGAGTCTTTTCTTTTTTCAGCTTCGGTGCGGGACAATATTCTTTTTGGGGTGGATAGGCTGCCCGATGAGCGCTTTAACAGCTTAGCCGAGATTGCATCCCTGGACAGGGATATAAGCCTCTTTCCTGACGGCTGGGATACTATTGTCGGGGAACGGGGCCTGACTCTCTCGGGCGGTCAGAAACAGCGGATTGCCATTGCCAGGGCCTTGGCCATGGATCCGCAGATTCTGGTAATGGACGATGCCCTTTCCGCTGTGGATGCTGAGACCGAGGAAAGGATTCTCCAAAACCTACTATTAGAAAGAAAGGGCAGGACGAATATTCTGGTTTCACACCGCGTTTCCACGCTGCGCCACGCCGACAGAGTTCTGGTGCTCTCCGGCGGAAAGATGCAGCAGTATGGCAGTCATGAGGAACTGATGAAGGACAAGAAGGGGTTCTACGCCGAAATAGCCCGGCTTCAGGAACTGGAAACCGTGATGGCCACTGGCTCCGAAGAAGGGAGGCGCTGATACTATGGCGGAATTCTTCGAAACCGACGATGTAACCAAGGGATACGATGCAACCATAGCTTCTCGCATTCTCTCCTACATGAAGCCCCATAAGGCCATTGCAATTGCGGCCTTGCTCGCCCTCATTGTAAGCACCGCCGGAGAGCTGCTGAGCCCTGTGCTTATACGGAGGGCGATAGATGACGCCCTCATGAAGGCCTGGTTTTCAGTATCGACCAGCCTGGAAGGGAGCCCAGAAGCTGAAAACCTAGAACTGTCCGATGCCGACCCCAGAATTGGGGACAGGGTTTATCTTAGAAGTTCCAGGTTCTCTGCCCTGAGTTCCAAGAATAAGAATGCCCTCGCAGCCTCGGGCTTTTACGACCCGAAAGAAGTCTATGTGTTTCCTCTGGAACCTGAGAGGGAGGAACTGACAGCCCTGCTATCCGCTCATCCGGAGCTTTTCACTCTGGGAGAGGATCAGGGGGTTATTTCGATACAGGATTTGCGAACTCTGCCCTCGGCCGATGCACGGGTTCTGCGCCGGGATGATACAGCCCTGGTGCTGCGCTATGTCCTCATTTTGGGCTTGATACTGCTTTCCATCCTGACGTCTACCTTTGTCATGGTCTACTTCAGCAATCTCCTGGGTTTGCGGGTTATGAAGGATATGCGGATGCAGCTCTTCAGCCATGTTTTGAGCCGCTCCTTCGCATTTCTCACCAAACAGCCCGTGGGCCGCCTAGTAACCCGCATGACCAGTGATGTGGAAACGATCAACCAGTTCTTCACCGATGTGCTTTCTGCATTTATTAAAGACGCCTCTATCATGGCAGGTTCGCTGGCTGTGCTCTATTTCTTCGACGCCCGCCTGGCCCTGGTGGTTACCGCATCCCTGCCGATTGTCCTTGTTGTGGCGAATATCGCACGGAAGAAGGCCAGGGACGCCTTCCGCAATCAGCGGCGCTGGACCAGCAAGGTAAACTCCTATATTTCCGAACACCTCTCGGGCGTGGAGGTGGTAAAGCTTTTCATGCGGGAGAAAAAGTCGAGGGCAGAATTCGCGGAGCACAACGAAAAATTAAAAAAGGCCAATTTGGGTGAAATGTATGTATTCGCCGCATTCCGGCCGGCTGTGGATTTCATGGCTACTTTCACTACAGCCCTCATTCTCTGCGGGGGTGCCTGGCTCTACCTTTCGCAGTCCATTTCCCTGGGAACCCTCATAGCCTTCGTTAACTTGATCAACATGTTCTATTCGCCTATCAAGGATCTTTCGGAAAAGTACATTCTATTGCAGAGCGCCATGGCGGGAGGGGAAAGGATCTTTACCCTCCTGGATACCGATGAGACTATCCCCGACAGGCCCAGGCTGCCCATGCCCTCCAGGGTTAGGGGACATATAGAATTCGATAAGGTCTGGTTTGCCTACAAGGACGAGGAATGGGTGCTGAAGGATCTCAGTTTCACCGTAGATCCAGGCCAGATGGTAGCGATTGTCGGATACACAGGAGCGGGAAAGACAACGGTGGCGAATCTGGTTACTCGTTTCTGGGATATCCAGAAGGGTGATATACGGATAGACGGACAACCGATTCGCGATCTGCCCCTCTATGAACTGCGCACAGCCATTCAGCCTGTGCCCCAGGAGGTGTTTCTCTTCTCCGGCAGCATAGGTGAAAATATTCGTTTAGGCGAAGATGTCACTGTAGAAAGGATGAAGCTGGCGGCTGAGGCTGTCCATGCCAACGAGTTTATAGAGGCTTTGCCTAATGGTTATGATACCCAGCTATCCGAGGGCGGTAGCAACATCTCCCAAGGTCAACGACAGCTTTTATCCTTTGCCCGTGTGCTGGCTCACAATCCCTCCATCATCATCCTGGACGAAGCCACCAGTTCGGTGGACACGGAAACCGAAAAACTAATCCAGCGGGGTATTGAGGGCTTGCTTTCGGGGCGCACCAGCGTGGTCATTGCCCACAGGCT
>CAZHFN010000092.1:0-1476 GCA_964531105.1 uncultured Treponema sp.
ATCCAAGCTGGAACAGCTGGATCTAAGGGCTAAAAATGTCCGTGAAAAGATAGCCGCCCTGCGAGAGGAAGAAGAGGACAAGGAAGCCGAGCTTTCGGAATACCGCCAAAGACTCAAGGATGCCGATCTCCATATCGACGAGTTCGAATCATCCATAAAGGCCGCAAGCCTCACACTCAGAGGTAACGATCAGGAAGCCGCCAGGTGCGCAGCTTCCATACGGCAGATAGAAGAAGAGATTACCCAAGCCAGGGTGGATTTGGATAGCCTCACCGAGGCTATCGTGCAGGAACTCGATCAGCGGCTCAAGGATACGGGATATTCCTCCGCCGAGCGCCAGGCGCTGGAGACGGATATACGAGGCCTCATAGAGCGAACCAGAACCAGGATCGACAGCAAGGCCACTCTGTTGGAGGATCTGACCAGGTCGGTATCCTATTCGGGCAAAGCTATGGGGGATTTTTCCTCTACCCTGCACAAGGCTGCCGAAGAGCTGCTTCTTGCGTCAGGGAGCCTGGCCGAGCTTTCGGGAAAATTCGAACATTACCGGGATGCTACGCCGTCCTTCCTGGACGAATTCCTCTCGCCCCAAGGCATTATCACTAAAAAGCGATCCATAGACGCCGCTATAGCCAGCAAGCTGAATACTATCGATACCCTCAAGGCTGCCATCGATTCTCTGGGCGAGGAGAACAAGAGCCTCACGCTCAAGATTGAAGGCTGGAGGCGCACCCTGGAGGATGCCAGGCTCGCCAAGACGAGGGTGCAGACCCAGATGTCCGCCGCCCAAGAGGCTCTAGCTGTATTCCGCAGGGAAATTGCAGGCCAGGAAGCTACCCTCAGGGAGCACGAGGCCGAGGTTTTCACGGAATCCAGGCGGCTGGAAGAACTCAAGGAAGAAATAGCCGATATCGACAGCGAACTGGCGGAGATAGAGTCCAAGGGCAAGGCCTTGGCGGCCGATATGGAAAGACTGGAAAAGGCCATAGCCGCCATGAACTCGGATTTGGGAGAGCGCAGGAAGGATGCCAGCCGCCTGGCCGACAGAATTCAGGCTGTTCAGTCCGAGCTGGAGACCATACATCTTTCCATAGCCCAGAACGAAACCGAGATAAAAAATATACGAGAAAATTTCATGGAGTTGTACTCCCGTGATCTGGGCGAGTATGAAAGCAGGATGTTTGAGCTCCGCAATCCGATCTTTGAACTCCGGGACGCCCTAGGACATAAGAAGGCCAAGCTCAAGGACCTCGGTTCGGTCAACCTCATGGCCCCCGAAGAGTACAAGGAAGTCAAGGAGCGCTACGATTTCCTCTCCGAGCAGATGGCCGACCTCACCAAGGCCAGGGACGACCTCAAGCAGATTACCGACGAAATCCGCACTGAGAGCGCCGAACTGTTTTTAGAGACCTACAATAAAATCAAACGAAATTTCCACAACATGTTCCGCAGACTTTTTGGTGGAGGCAGAGCCGA
>CAZHFN010000092.1:1576-4137 GCA_964531105.1 uncultured Treponema sp.
AGCCAGTTTATTGTCATCACCCACAACAAGAAGACGGTAAGCGGTGCCGACACACTCCTGGGCGTTACCATGGAGGAATCGGGGATTACCAAGGCCATAGCCTTGAAACTGGAACGCCACCAGGGCGGGGATGCCTCCCTCATGATCCCCTCGGCCGACGACTTCTTGGACGAGGATGTAGAGTATGAGGAGGGCAGGGAGCTGGCCCCCGAACCAAAGCTGGAGCAGGTTGCCCCCGATGCCTGAGACTCTTAAACAATTCTATCTGGAGCCCGATTGCTTCGAAGGCGAAGCCCTGGTGCAGGAAATCTCGGATAATGGTAAAAACTGGTCAGTGGTACTGGATAGAAGCCTCTTCTACCCCGAAGGTGGCGGCCAACCCTGCGATCTGGGCAGTATCGACGGAATTGCTCTGACTTCAGTTGAAGAGGGGCACGGAAAGATACTGCACATTTTGGAACGGAAACCCTCATTTATGCCGGGCGATAGGGTTATGATGAAGGTGGACAAGGCCAGGCGCCTAGATCATAGCCAACAGCATTCGGGGCAGCACCTGCTTTCGGCCATCCTCGAGCGCAATTACGGAATACATACTCTTAGCTTCCATCTGGGTGCCGTATACAGCACTATCGATGTGAGCAGTCCTTCCATTGACAAGGGTATGATCCAAGCCTTGGAAGAAGAAGCTGAGGCATTCATCGCTGAAGATCATCCCTACGTGCTCCATGTCTGTCCGCCTGAGAATCCGCAGTCTTTCCCCTTCAGAAAACGCTTGCCCGAGGGAGAGGATGAAATTCGTATCATGGAGATAAAAGGCTATGATTGGGTAGCCTGCTGTGGCACCCATGTCGCATCCGCCGCTGAACTACGAGTTGTAAGCATTCTTCAAGCAGAAAAATACAAGGGCAATACCAGGCTGTATTTTGTGGCCGGAGAGCGGGCATGTTCACTGCTTCGGCAGCGAAAAGACGCGTTAGCCGCCATCGCTTCGACCCTGGGTACCTCCAACGAAGATGCACCTTCCAAGGTAGAGGCTTTGAAAACGCGCAACGCCACTTTGGAGACGGAGCGGGGGCAATTAATAAAAGAAAACGCAGGCCTGGAAGTGGCGTTGCGCGCTCTCAGCGGCAGTGAAAACACTGCGTCACGCCTAAGCTTTGTATTTGACGAAAAAGGAGCCGAGGCAGCCTTCGAGACAGTAAAAGCGGGGGCTAACCGAGGCTATTCCACTATCGCGCTTTCCTTGCCAGAAAAAACCGTCTGCATAATGGTTCCACAGGATAAATCGGCCAACGTTGTTGCATCGCTGAAAGCCTTGCTGTCAGAATACAAGGGCAGGGGCGGAGGCGGTGGCAACAATTTCAGAGCAGTGTTCGAAAGCCCAGAGGCTGCTAGAAAATTCTCTGAAGCAGCCTTATCACTTCTGCCCTAATCAGATTTCCACCGGTCTCCTGTTATCAGAAAGTCTTCTCGAGAGGTAGTCCCTGTCCAGGGCCAGTTCTCTTACCATGAATTTAAGCTGTTCGGCCGAGAGAAGATTCTGCTCGGCATAGAGATAAACCAGGGCTCGTTCGGCGATGCAGGGTACTAGTAGTGAATTCATCTGCACAAGGCAGGGTTCCTCGCATTCCACATAACGACCGTGAAGGGAAGCGTATAATCTGGATTCCTGGATATTGCCAGCCAGGGCATTGAGTTCGGCCAGTAAGGGGGCGATATTGCCCCTGGCTGCCTGTTCGCCCAGGGGTTTGAGGGTAAAGAAACTATATTCCTTTCCAGGCAGATAGTGATGCGTGTCGCAGCGTGTGCAGTAATTGGGTTCCCTGCCATCGGATTTGGCCCTGTCGCCGCCTATGATAATAAGCGGATCGAAATAGAGGGCAGGGCATTCCTTATCATCCACCGAATAATAGCGGTATGTGTACAGAGAGTCTTTAAGGCAATCCTCATGCTCGCAATAGGCGCTTAAAGGGAAGACATCGGTGGCATTTTCCAGAAGGAGCCTGGCTGTCTGGTTGAAGATTTCCCTGCGGAAGTTTAGGACAAGGCTTGGACAGATAAAACTGAGACCTCTATGTTTGGATTCGTCAGCCATGAGGTAGGCGATGCGTTCGTCGAAAAAGGCCGCTTCGTCGATTATCCAGGTGCCCACCTCGGGATTGTCGGCCATGAGGGTTTCCAGCTGAAAAGAATCCTGGATGGAGCCTATATGATTCCCGCAGCGTTCAAAGCCGCCCCTGTAGGCTAGGGCATCGTCGGGATAGTCGGGAAATCGGGCTTTGTCCAGACTCGCTCTCACCACAAATACCTGGCGTCTGTCCACAGTTCCACTGGTGGTAAGGGAGGCAGCGAGGCCTTTTTTGCGCAGGGCTACTCTGGAATCCCTCCATATCCGGGCGCTGAACTCGGTCTTGCCCGAGCCCATCGGGCCAATTACCAGGATTCGCTTACCTGGGGTGACAAAGTCGTGATGGGAATAGGATGAATGTACCGTAAGCAGAGGAAAGCCCAAGTTACGCAGCAGTTGTCCCGTATCTCCGAGGTCCATGACGATTCCTTTT
>CAZHFN010000093.1:0-4084 GCA_964531105.1 uncultured Treponema sp.
GTGCCATCTCTTTTCTGAAAGACAAGGATTATTCCTTCAAGTACATCCACTTGGATGAGATTTCTGTTGAGACCAAGAATGAAGTCAAACAGATTCTCAGAGAAAAATTCAAGGAAAACCCCGCATTCCCCTTTGCGGTAATCGATGATAAAAGCCATCTGATCGGATTTATCCAGCCCGACTGGGAAAAGACCTTAGGGCTCTAGGCTTGGCCATGAAAGAAAAGACCCGCGAACAGACCGAGCTCTTTACCGTCATGGTCGCCAATAAACGGGGATGGAAGCTTAATCCGGATCCTGAGTTTTACAAGGACCTTGTGGATGGGCTGACGAGCAACTACAACCGCTATGGATATTTTCTATGTCCCTGCAGGGACAGCGAAGGCACCCGGGAAGCCGACAAGGATTCTATCTGCCCATGCCTCTGGTCGGCTCCGGACGTGGAAGAATACGGCAACTGCTTCTGCGCCCTCTATTTATCCGAAGCCCTCGCCCAATCCGGCAAACAGCCTGCATCCATTCCCGACCGGCGCTACGAGCAGTGACCCGAGACCCCATTACGTACCTGGATTGGGCAGCCACAAGCCTGCCAGATACAGCTATTCTCTCCGAAAGCCTCGAGCGTTCTTGCCTGGCCTATGGCAACCCCTCGAGTGCCCACAGCCCCGGAAAAACAGCCAGAGCATTGCTGGAGGAAGCCCGAACCGGACTCTTGAATGCCCTCAAAACCCATAAGGGGCAGGAAAGACTGGCATTCACGGGTTCGGGCACCGAGGCCGACCAGATAGCCCTTTTATCGGTGCTCGCCACTTCCGGTCTGGAAGGGAAACGGCCAGTTCGGAATGCCCAGGACGGGCCAGCCCACATTATCGTCTCGGCTATCGAGCACCCCGCGGTGTACGCCCAGGCCGAGGCTCTAAAGAGCCTCGGCCTGGGCCTCACCATAGTGAAACCCGGACCTGAAGGCCGCATAGCCCCGCAAAAGATAGGCGAAGCCATACAGCCACAAACCAGACTGGTGGCCGTCATGGCCGTGAACAACGAGACAGGAGCTATCCAAGATATAGAGGGCATAGCCACGGCCATACAAAAAGCTTCATCTGCTCGGCCCGGACAGAGAATTCTCTTTCATATCGACTGCGTCCAAGCCCTCGGGAAAATACCCTTCGCTCTGCCTGCGGCCTGCCTTGCCAGCGCAGCGTTTTCTGCCCACAAGCTGGGCGGACCTAAGGGAGTAGGCGCTCTCTGGACATCCAGGGACATAAAGCCTCTCGGGGCTGGCGGAGGCCAGGAAGGAGGCTTGCGTTCGGGCACCGAAAACCTCTTCGGCGCACTGGCCTTCGCCGCATGCGCTATCAAAGCCACTGAAAATTTGGAAGAAAGGCTTGCAAAGGCCAGGAAGCTGGAAGCCGCGCTTATTGATGGAATCCGGCAGATACCCGGCGCTCGAATCCTGCCGGAAAGTCGAATGCCCGGCGACCAAGGTTTCAGCCCCTGGATCATCAGCGCCTCCTTTCCCGGCCTGGGGGGAGAGGTGCTGGCAAGGGCTCTCTCTGATGAGGGCATAGCCGTCTCCACAGGTTCGGCCTGCTCGCATCTGGATAGAAAGCGTGGCCATCGGATCCTGGATGCCATGGGTATCCATCCAGATCTGTCCTTTTCCTCACTTCGAGTTTCCACCGGTTACGGTACCGAGCCAGGCGAAATAGAGTACTTCCTCTCCAAAGCCGCCGACTTGTATCGCCGGCTTAAAACCTGATACAACGAGCCATGGACATCCTCTACCTCATCAAACCCGGAGAAATACTTTTAAAAAAAGAGAACCAGCGAGAATTCACTCGAAGATTGGTAAAAGAGATAAAGCAAAGACTGGGCACCATACCAGTCCGAATCCAGGAGTTTCCCGGAAGATTCTTCCTCTTTACCGACGATACCCATGCAGAGCGAACCGAATTCGTCCTGTCCCACTGTCCAGGGCTTAATGGTTTTGCAAGGGCTAGGCTCTGTCCCAAAACCTACGAGGCGATTCTGGAGGCAGCCCTGGCCGAGGCGGAGGAACGAGTCGGTGAAGGGAAGGCACGCTTTAAGGTGGAGGTAAGGCGATCGGATAAGAGCTTTCCCCTTGGATCTTACGAACTGGCTGCCAAGCTGGGGGAAGAAATCCTGAATGCCCAGTCATCGCTGCGGGTGGATGTCCACAATCCCGATTTTGTGGTCGATATCGAAATACGCGAAAGAGCCTATGTCTACAGCCTAAGCATCCCCGGCCCCAGGGGTCTTCCCACTGGCTCCAGCGCCAAGCTCCTTCTTCTACTCTCCGGCGGTATAGATTCGCCCGTGGCAGGCTACATGATGGCTAAACGGGGCGCCCCCCTGGAATGTGTCTATTTTCACGCCTACCCCTATACCTCCATGGAAGCCCAAAAAAAGGTGGAGCGCCTGGCTGTAAAGATCGCTGCATGGTGCGGTTCCCTGCGACTCTGGGTTGTACCCTTCACCGACGTTCAGCTGAGGATCAAGAAACTGGGTGTCGAAGAAGCGGCCACTATCATGCTCCGCTCCGCCATGATGGAAGCTGCCGACATCCTGGCCTTCAGAATTGGAGCCCAGGCCATCGTAACCGGCGAAAGCCTTGGCCAGGTGGCCAGCCAGACGGCGGAAAATATGGCCATCACGGAAGCCCCATCCCATCATCCTGTCCTAAGACCCCTCATCGGCATCGATAAAGAAGAAACTACCATACTCGCCAAAAAAATTGGCAGCTTTGAGATCTCCATTCTGCCCTATGAGGATTGCTGCGTCCTCTTTTCGCCTGCGCATCCGCTTTTAAAGCCCCCCTTCAAGGAACAGACGCAGGCATACCTCGAACTAGGCCTTAGCCCCTTGATTGAAGAAAGCCTTTCCAAAGCCGAGCGTTTTGTCTTTAAATACCGGGATGTTTTAAAAGATTTCGGCATATAGAAATAAAAAAAGACCAGTTCGCTGTCACAACGCAACAGCGTTACTGGCCATTCAATATCCCCAAGGGGAATCGAACCCCTGTTGGCGGGATGAAAACCCGCTGTCCTGACCGCTAGACGATGGGGACAAGCAATCCACGGCACAGGCCCGGATCAGGGCTGAAACCTAACAAATTATGCCTGCCTTGTCAATATCCCGCTAAAAATCCTCCAGAGCCAGTTTTTCCTTTATCTTTGAAAAGAGATGGATTGCCAAGGGGCTTTTGGGCTCAATTCGCAGGGCGATTTCGCAGTCCGCATGGGCCGCAGCTGTATCTCCCAGCTTGAAGTAAGCCTCGGCTCTCCTGTAACGGGAGAAAAAGTGATAAGGATGAAGAGCCAGGGCTCCCGAAAAATCCTCCACGGCGCCAGGAATATCCTCCAGCACACCCTTCACTACCCCTCGGTAATACAGTGCCTTGTAACATTGGGCATCCTGAGATATGCAGGAACTGAAGTCCTGAAGAGCTTCCTTGTACCTAGATTGGGCGAAATAGGCCATGCCCCTATGCTTGAAGACTACAGATGAAATTTCCTTTTCGGGACTGGATTTTAAAATCTGGCTATAAATCCGAATAGCCTGACTAAAATCCGCCTTATTGTGGGCTTCCAGTGCAGCCAACAGAAGACCGTCCATGCCAAAGCTCTGGTAGCTATCCAATTCCGATCCCCGGAAGCCCTCACCCCGAAAGCCCTCATTCTTGCTCTCTCGGGGAGCAGCCTCTAAAGGCTCTTCCACTAGGGATTTCTCCTGCCCAGGTCCTACTTCCAAGGATTTTTCCGCTAAGGATTTTTCCTCCGGAGTTTCTCCCGAGACCTCTTCGATCTTTCTGTAAAACGCCTCTCTCCTGTGCCCTAATTCGGCGGTGAGGCGTTTTTCAAACTCCAGGATTTCCTGAAAAATTATGTCCGAAAGTGTAAGATTGGCGTTGAGGGCAGCCAATTTACGTCGCATAGGTTCGTCGAAGGGCGTAAACTCGGCCTTGTAGACTAATTCATGCTCCACCTCGGCCCAGGCTTCCTGCAGGATTGTTCTCAACTGAATCTCCACCACGTTGCGTTCAAGATTGGGGCAGAGGTGAATAA
>CAZHFN010000094.1:0-4030 GCA_964531105.1 uncultured Treponema sp.
GGCGGTGGCGACTACACGGCAGTCCTTGAAGCTGCAAAGGCCTTCAAGCCCGACCTCTTCCTCTGGGCCGGCTACGATGCCGACGCACTGCCCCTCCTAGAGCAGTCCAAGGCTATGAAGTTCTCCCCCGGCATCTACCTCGGAGCGCCCCCCGGATGGCCCATCGGCTTCGGCTCATCCAAGCTCTCTAAAAACGTCATGCTCTACGGCATGTGGTCCACCGCGCTCAACGACACCAACGCGCAGAGCAAGAAATTCTACAATGCCTATGTTAAGAAGTTCCGGGAAGAACCGGCTACCTACTTCGCCCTCCTGGCCTACGACGCTGTCTACATCCTCGCCGATGGCATCAAGCGCGCCGGAACTACCGAAACCGCGGCCCTCGTCAAGGCTCTCGAGCAGACCAAGTATGCTTCGGCCCTTGGCGAAACCATCACCTTCAAGCCTTCCAACGTTATCAAGCATCAAGGCATAACAAGGCAGAAGATTCTTCAGTGGCAGGACGGCTTCCAGGAAATTATCTGGCCGTTCGAAGCAGCTACCGCGCAGCCGGTCTATCCTTTCCCTCTGTGGAAATGATGATCGCACTGTAACCTGACGCAAGCCGCAAGGTACCCGGAAATTCAAGACGGGCACCTTGCGGCTTCATTTTCCTGAAAAAAGGCAGTCATATGGCAGTGAAACGACAAAAAGCGATCACCTGGGCACTCGGTCTGGCAGCCTCGGTGGCCATACTTCTGTGGAAGCCGACCGTCCTTATCTATGGTCTCCAAACAGCCGGACTTTACGCAGCGATAGCCATACCCATGGGGCTGGTGCTGGGCATTGTCCACATCGTCAATCTGGCGCATGGCGAGTTCATGATGCTCGCTTCCTATGCGACCTATTTCGCCTGCAAGGCTCTGGGCATGGATCCCCTCTTCGCGATAATTCCCACCGCCATCGTTACCGCCGCTTTCGGCTGGCTTATCTTTCAAATCACCATCAGGCGGGCACTCAAGGCTCCCGAACTAAACCAACTCATCTTGACTTTCGGACTCGCGATAGCCTTTACCCAGGTGATCAACCTCATGTTCACCTCCCAGACCTATAAGATGCCCCTCGATTACGTCTCCGCGTCCATGGATATCGGAGACCTAACCTTCGGCACCTGGTCCTTCGTTTTCATTGCCATGGCCATGCTATTCTCCTTCGGCCTGCAATTTTTCCTTACGAAAACCACGACCGGCAAGGCCGCGCTCGCCGTAGGACAGAATCCGCGGGGCGCGGCAATAGTCGGCATCGATGTCTACAAGATCTACGGGCTCGTGTTCGCCCTTGCCCTAGCCCTTGTGGGTGCCATGGGCGCCCTCTTTTTGACCAAATCGGCGATATTTCCCCATGTAGGCTCACCCTTTACCATGAAGAGCTTCTGTCTCGTGGCCATGGCCGGTGTTGGCAATATTCCGGGCATCCTCAGCGCGAGTATCCTCCTGGGCGTAGCTGAAAATTTCCTGCGCGCATTCCGAGGCACCCGTGGCTGGGCCGATATTGTATTCTTCGTCCTCATTATCGTCGTCATCATGAGCCGTTCCCTGAAAGGGAGGAAGTCGTGAACCGCAGTACATCCCGCATCATCACCATGGCCGCAATTGCGGTAATGGTGGTCCTGCCCGCGTTCGCGGGCGACTATCCGCTCCAGGTAGCGCGCAACGTCATGATGTACATGGCGCTGGCCATCACCTGGGACATGCTGCTCCGCTCCGGACAGATTTCCTTTGGACTTGCCGGGCTCGTCGGCCTGGGTTCCTACGCCACAATATTGGCAGTGGTGCGAGGCGGCATGCCGGATTGGCTTTCGATTCCATTCGCGGGGCTTTTTTCAGGCCTCGTTGCCTTCGGAATAGGCTTTTTTATCCTAAGGCTCAGGCATACTTATTTTTCTATCGTCACTCTGGCGCTCGGCGAGATATTCCGTATCATCATCCATAACCTCCACGACTTCACGGGCGGCCCAGAAGGTATTGTCATCCAGGACGGTGTCATGTTCGGCGGTAAATCCGGCCCCCTTTACTGGCTTACCCTCTCCGGCCTCGCAGTCGCCTTGGCGGCCTCGTACTGGTTTGAAAAAAGCAAATTCCATTTTGCCCTCACGGCCATCCGCAACAACGAAATCTCGGCTAAAACCTCGGGGGTTAACATTTTCCGCTGGCTCCTGGCAACCTTTGTGATCACCTCGGCGATCCAAGGCATGATCGGAGGCATTTTCGTCCAGTCCTATGGATTCGCATCTCCCGATTCGGTCTTCAGCGCCGACTTCACCCTTCTGCCCATGGCTATGGCCCTTTTAGGCGGCATTCACAGCACGGTAGGGCCTGTTCTCGGGGGCATTCTCCTGGGCCTGGTGTCGGAATGGCTGAAGCTTCAGATACCCTACGGCCACCTGGTAGTCTATGGTCTCATGATCATTGTGGTCATTCTGTTCATGCCCTCGGGGCTCCTGGGCATTGCGCGCAAAGCAGCGTCGCGGAAGTCGGCCGAAACAAGCAGAAGGAGGGCAGTGTGAGCAAACTGACTACAACCGATCTCACGAGGCGCTTCATGGGTCTTGTCGCGGTCAACAAGGTATCCTTCTCAATGGATGAAGGCGAAATTCTCGGCATCATCGGACCCAACGGCGCCGGCAAAACTACCTTCATCAATCTGGTTTCGGGCATTATCATGCCCAGCGAAGGCAAGATCGAGTACAAGGGCAAGGATATCACCTACATGCCCGCCCACGACCGCGCTCGCATCGGAATCGCCCGCACCTACCAGCTTATCCATCCTCTGGAAAATCTCAGCCTGATCGAAAACGTAATGGTCGGTTCGATTTTTGCCAAGGGCAACAGCCTCAAGGCGGCGCGAAAAAAGGCCGAAGCCCTCTGCACCGAACTAGGCCTAGAAAACCTGGACCGGGACCCGAGCCGCCTGACCATCCTTGAAGTAAAGAAAATGGAGATAGCGAAGGCGCTTTCCAATGAACCGGAAGTGCTCTTTCTCGATGAGGTAATGGCCGGTCTCAATGCCGACGAGACCAAGGACCTTATTGCCACGGTTCAGAAAATCGCCAAGGAAAGAAAGCTGGCGGTGGGCGTTGTGGAGCACGTAATGGGAGTGATCAGGGAACTGACGCACAGGGTAATTGTCCTGGAGGCGGGCGAGCTGATCGCCGAAGGCCCCTATGAGGAAGTGTCCAAGAATCCCAGGGTTATTGAAGCCTATCTCGGAGGAGCCGCCTGATGCTGAAAATTAAAGGATTGGAATGCGGCTACGGCCGCATGAAAGTGATAGAAGGGGTCGACCTGGAAGTCGGTGCGGAATCGGTAGGGCTCTTCGGTCCCAACGGAGCGGGCAAGACGACTCTCATAGGCGCCATAATGGGAATGAACAAGCCCTGGGCTGGTAGCATCGAACTGGATGGACATTCCATACTCGGCAAGGAAACCCATTTGATGGCACGGATGGGCGTTGCCCTCGTGCCCCAGGAGCGGGAACTTTTTCCGGGAATGTCGGTGGATGACAATCTCATGCTCGGAGCCGCCTATATACCCCATGCCAAGGACAAGAGCGCCGAGCAGCTGGAAAAGGTATTTTCACTCTTTCCTATCCTCAAGGAAAGGCGAAAACAGCTGGCAGGCACTATGTCCGGCGGACAGCAGCGCATGGTGGCCATCGCCCGGGCATTGATGTCCAACCCGAAGCTTCTCATCCTCGACGAGCCCTCTCTGGGCTTGCAGCCTTCCATAGTTGCCGAAGTATTCGAAGTACTCAAAGCCTTGAAGAAAACCGTATCCATCCTTGTCACTGAGCAGAATGTACGGGAAAGCCTGAGGTCCATAGACAGAGGCTACGTGCTGGAGAACGGAAAAATTGTAATAGAGGACAGTGCCGAAGGGCTAAAAACCAATCCCTACGTGCTCAAGTCCTATCTGGGCATATAAGGATGGTGGCGTTGCGCGGCCGCAGCCTGAGCCTGCAACGCGACAGTGGCCTAAGAGTGTGGCTGCGG
>CAZHFN010000095.1:0-3985 GCA_964531105.1 uncultured Treponema sp.
CGGCCAGGTTGGGCTGCGATGCTATCCCGCCATGAGCGCTCAAAGGAGAGTTTTCCTTCATCGGCGACCAGTACGGCGGCTTGCCGGGCTAATTCTTGAATCTTTTCCACCGGGTTTCCCTTTACCAGGGCGAAGGCAACTCCCCTGGATCGAAGCTCTGTGGCGCAGGATCTAAGCCCTTCGAGCATGAAGCGGTAGTGGAGGGGCTGGGCATGAGGATATTCGCAAAGCACGAAGACACAGACCAGGGGGAGGTGGAGGACATTGGCCAGGTGGATAGCCAGGTCCAGGGCAGGATTGTCCTGGCTCCTCTGGGCTTTCTGCATCCAGTACAGAATGTAGTCGCCGCCTTCAGATCGTTCAAGAGCAGGAAGAAGGCGAAGCCTGGATCCTTCCACCGGGGCTGTGGATAGAAGTTCTTCGGTAGCTTTCACCTGCGAGCTCCTGATTTTTCCATATCCCTGGCCAGCAGAAAACCTGCCAGATAGAGAGCCGAGGCCAGGAAAAAGGGCAGGCGGGGATCTTGAGAGTACAGAAAGCCCGCCAGAGCACCCATGGGTATGCTGAAAAACATCATGAGAATCTGTATAAGGCTGAACCTGTCGCTTTTGAGTTCGGCATCAGTGCCGTTCATGAATACCGTGTCGCGGAAGGTTTGGAATAGCGCCACCGAGGCCTGGAGGGATGGAAAAACTAAAATCGCCATGGCTATGGAGCCTCGGGGCATAAGTATGAAAAGCAACTGGGCTACAAGGCAGGCGAGAAAGGCAAAAGTTAGGCTTTTTTTATCCTTCTGTCCCTTTCGCCTAGGCAGGATTACAAAGAAGACGATGAAGGAAAGAACAGCGCCCAGGGCGGGGAGGAGGGATACGGTGAGGGGGTTGAGGGCCTTTACATCCTTAAGAAAGAGAACCCTGAAAAAGTCTATGGACAGGATGGCATTACCGATAAAATAAATGCCCGTCATTCTTCGGAAAAAGGGGTCTTTCATGGCGTGGAGGGCGCCAGGCAACTGCCGCCCCACCAGGCGCAAGAGACTTTCTCCCTTGGTCCTGGCCATCATGTACTCGCCAACCTTTGTTTCCCTGCTAAAGAAATAGCGGATGATAAAAAGGGAACTGATTGCTACGGCTCCACCCCAGAAAAGACCCCGCATGGCAGGAAGCACGCCGTACTTCTGTATAAGAAGGCCGCCTGCAAGGGTTGTGATGCCACCCAGGGAGCCTATGGCGTTGATATAGCCGAATATGGCTGGTCGCTGGGCTTCGCTGGCATCTTCGGATAGAAGGAGGTTCCAGGAAACATAGATTATCCTCACTACCGCATTGGAGATGGTGGCAAAGAGAAACCAAGTGTAAGATCTGGCCATTGCCCAGAGGATCATGGGCAGGGTCCAGGCTGCGAAATCGAACAGGAAGCTGGTCCTTCTGCGGCCCAGCTTGTTGGTAATGGGAGCGGCAAAAAGGTAGAAGACAAGCCCTGCGGCAATATTGATGGAATTGAGGCTGCCCATCTGCAGTTCTGTAAGGCCCAGCTGTTTCTGGAACAGGGGCATGAAATAGATTGTGGTAGGTGCAAACATAGCCCAGAGCGGTTCTGTGGCGATGCAGGCCTTGGCGTTGCGCGGGAGACTCTTGAAACCTTCTAGCATGGGGCTACTATACCTGTCCTGCCAGGCTCGCGCAATTGCGCTGGAGGGGACTTTCCTGTAGAATATGACAATGCACGACAAGGATCTCATCAGGAATTTTTGCATCATAGCTCACATAGACCACGGCAAGTCCACCCTGGCCGACCGCTTTATCGAAAAGGCCCAGCTGGTGGATGCCCGGAAGATGCAAAGCCAGATGCTGGACAATATGGACATAGAAAGGGAAAGGGGCATCACCATCAAGAGCCAGGCGATAACGCTTCCCTATACAGCCTCCGATGGGAAAACCTACACGCTCAACCTTGTAGATACCCCAGGTCATGTGGACTTCTCCTACGAAGTGTCCAGGGCTATTTCATCCTGCGAGGGCGCTATCCTGGTGGTAGATGCCACCCAGGGCGTCCAGGCCCAGACTCTGTCTAACATGTACATGGCTCTTGAGCACGATCTGGAAATTCTTCCTGTTATCAATAAGATCGACATGCCTGCTGCCGATGTGGACTCGGTGCGAAGCCAGATCGACAAGGACTTGGGACTAGACGGGGAGACTGCCTTAGCCGTGTCGGCCAAGATGGGCATTGGTATCGATGCGCTCTTCGAGGCCATCGTTCAGCGTTTTCCGGCGCCCAAGGGCTCTTCATCAGCCCCCCTGCAAGCCCTTATATTCGACTCCCACTACGATGCCTACAAAGGCGCCATTGTCCATGTGAGAGTTATAAATGGCGCCATGAAGAAGGGAATGCAGATCCGCTTCATGTCCTCAGGGGCTCTTCACGAGATCGAGGAAGTGAGCCTTTTCAAGATCGACCGCTCCAGCGATACGGACATGCTGTCCGCCGGAGAGGTGGGTTACTGTACCGCGGGCATAAAGGCAGTGCGGGATGTGCGGGTAGGCGACACTATCACCGATGCCGAAAATCCCTGCGACAAACCTCTGCCGGGTTTCAAGGAAATCAAGCCCGTGGTATTCAGTTCCATTTACCCTATGGACTCTGCAGACTATGAGGACCTCAAGGACAGCATTGAACGATTGATGCTCAACGACGCATCACTGGTCTGCGATAAAGACAGCTCCCTCGCCCTAGGCTTCGGATTTCGCTGTGGATTTTTAGGGCTTCTCCACCTGGAGATAATCCAGGAGAGGCTGGAGAGAGAGTTCAATCAGTCTATAATCATGACGGCACCCTCGGTGCGCTACAAGCTCTTACTACAGAACGGCGAGACAGTCTTTGTGGACAACCCAAGTCAGTATCCCGATCCTTCCCGCATCGAGAAGGCTGAGGAACCCTATATCAAGGCCGAAATAATCACGCCTACTACCTACATCGGAAACCTCATAACTCTCTGCGTCGGCAAGAGGGGAGAGCAGAAATCCTTTATCCACCTGGACGAGAAGCGAGTGGAGCTGATTTTCGAGATGCCCCTGGCGGAGGTGCTCTTCGATTTCTACGACAAGCTCAAGTCCACCAGCAGGGGTTATGCGAGTTTCGACTACGATCTGATCGATTATAGACCCACCGAGCTCGCCAAGCTCGATTTCCTCATAAATGGAGATCCGGTAGACGCCCTGTCCATGCTGGTCTATCGCCAGGGCTGCTACGATAGGGCCAGGAAGGTATGCGAGCGTCTACAGCGGAATATTCCCCGGCAGCAGTACAAGGTAGCCATCCAGGGTGCTATAGGCGGGCAAATCATAGCCCGGGAGACGGTAAATCCGGTGCGCAAGGATGTGCTGGCCAAGTGCTATGGCGGCGATATAAGCAGGAAGCGCAAGCTTCTGGAAAAGCAGAAGGAAGGCAAGAAACGCATGAAGATGGTCGGCAATATCGAACTCGGCCAGGATGCTTTCCTGGCTGTGCTGCGCACCGACGACGACGAGGATTAACCTGGAGCAGTCGAGGCGCTCCCAGCCTTGAATGACTAATGCTACCGGGAGCGCAGGAAGATAGGGCGCTTTCTCCAAGGGCAAAGTAAAAGGCCGCAGGAACCAGGGTTCCTGCGGCCTTCTCGTTAAAAAACCCGCTTATTAAGCCCGCGACCCCCCGTTTAGAAGGGTGGCGAGCTCTGGATTTAATTAGAGGTCTGGGTTGTAGACTGCTCTGTTGCTTCCTCGGCGGCCGGTGCTGCCTCCGGTTCGCTGGAGCCCTGGGACGATGTCTGGAATACCTTGAAGAAAGTATCGTTGAACTCATCCTTGAATTTGGGACTCTTGAGGAAAGTGGTTCTGGCATTTCCGTCCAGGGTTTCTTGATAGAAGTAGGGGTACATGAACTTGATCATGGCGCTTTCGTCATCGGTAGCTGCGGTGTCGTCGGTAACCTTGAAGACGATGAT
>CAZHFN010000096.1:0-1585 GCA_964531105.1 uncultured Treponema sp.
TTAGCCTGGGCATCCCACTCGGCCTTTATCTTGGAGGCTTTTACCATTCCGTAGCGTCCTGCGGCAGCCTGGGCCATTTTATCCCTGGCATTGGCTGCGTTGGAGACGCCATTCCAGGTGGCTTCGATAATTTTTCCGCCTGATACCTTCACGACGGCCTGATTTTTCCAGCCGTCGGAGGCGAACTTGTCCTCCTGGGCGAAATAGTAGCCGTCCTTTACCGAGCCGAGAGAAACCTGGGCATTGATAGATAAAGCAGCTACCGCAATGAAAAGGATAATTAAAGCCTTTCTCAAGAGTGTCCTCCAAAAATAGGGTTAGTTTCGAGAAAAAAAATACCATAAGTTCATTTGTTTTAACAAGGTGTGCTATATAGTGTTTTCCATACAGAACTGGTATACTTTAGTACTTTCAAACCATGCAAGGAGTAGCAGATGAATCAACTGGCCGTAGAGCTGAACGACATTCTAGCCGGCTCTGCCGCGAGCCGTCTTTTATCGGACATGGGGACGAGGATGTATTTCCCCAAGGGCATACTAACCCAGAGCGCGGAAGCAGGACAGAAGGCCCACCGCTTCAACGCCACCATAGGTATGGCCTACGAGAACGGTGAACCGATGATGCTGGACGCACTTAGGGAAGCTCTGCCGGGACTTAACCGAACCGAGGCCGTAGCCTATGCCCCCACTGGCGGCGTGGCAACTCTGCGCAAAGAATGGAAAGCTTCTCTTTTCAAGAAGAACCCCTCCCTTAAAGGTAAATCCTTCTCTCTGCCGGTTGTCGCACCTGGTCTTACAGCAGCCGTTTCCTACCTCTGCGACATGTTCCTCAATCCCGGCGACGCGGTGATCATGCCTGACCTCTTTTGGCCCAACTACAAACTCATCGTGGAAGAAAGAAAGACAGCCAAGGGCTACACCTTCCCCACCTTTGCTGGCGAAGGCTATAACATCGAAGGCTTGGCCGCGGCTCTTAAAAAGGCTATCGCCGAGAAGGGCAAGGCTGTCCTCATCCTCAATTTCCCCAATAATCCCACGGGTTACTCCCTCACCCTCAAGGAAGCTGACGCCATAGTCAAACTCCTGGTCTCCTTGGCGGAAGGGGGAGCCGATCTATTGGTGATAGCAGATGATGCCTATTTTGGCCTTCAGTATGAGGAAGGCCTGCTGGGTGAGTCAATTTTCGCCCGCCTGGTGGATGCCCATGAAAGAATCCTGGCTGTTAAGGCCGACGGTCCTACTAAAGAAGACTATGTCTGGGGCTTCAGAGTGGGATTTGTCAGCTTTGGAGGCAAGGGACTCACGGAGCCCATGCAGGAAGCCCTGGTGAAAAAAATGATGGGCGTGATCCGATCCTCGGTATCCAGCTCCAGCGGATTAGCCCAGCATCTCTTGCTGAAGGCGCTTCTGTACCCGGGATATGAAGCCCAGAAGGCACGCTACAGGAAAATTCTGGAGGGCCGCTACAAGGCCATGAAAGCATACCTGACCAGCCGCCCTCTGCCATCAGCCCTCAAGCCGCTCCCATTCAACTCTGGCTATTTCATGAGCTTCGAATGCCAGGGCTTCTCTGCCGAGGCTTTGAG
>CAZHFN010000096.1:1685-3886 GCA_964531105.1 uncultured Treponema sp.
TCGGCGAGCGTCAGCAGGGACAGGGTGGAATTTTTTGCTTCCAGGTCCCCGGGGTTGGCAGTGTTGAAATCTCCCGCCAGCACGATGCTGTCTGTCGTTATGGAATCCCCATGCCTGCTCTTTAAAACCAGCGCCAAGGCTCTGGCTTGTGCCTTGCGGGCCGCTTCCGACTCGGAATCGCCCATGGCCTTGAAATGAAAACCGTAAACATGGAGTTTTTCCTCACCTATCTCTATCAGTGAATAAATCCCAGGCCTGGGCCAAGGGTCGTCGGCAGCGGGCTGGAGGATATCCCCCTGGGCTTCGATTTTATACCGTGAAAATACCGCCAGGTCGTCCTCCCCCTTGGCATTGACCACGGCGGTATAGGGCATGGCCCAGCCCTGCTTGGCCAGGGCTACCGACAGAAGGGCTATATCCCCGCCCTTGGATTCGTCGGACTGAATTTCCTGGAGAATGGCTATATCTGCTCCGGATTCACGAAGGGTGGCCGCCACATAGTCGTGGAGGGAAATCCTTTCTTTGGAGGCGCTATCGTAGGCTGCGCAATCCCTCACATTCCAGGAAGCAATTTTAAGGCTGGTATTGGTTCCTACATTCTGCGAGGGGAGTAGCGTTGTGGGTGAGGGTTGGGGCAAAACCGGGTTTTTCGTTTTTTCGGTCTGCGTCTGAATGGCCGGCCCTGGACTTGCTTCTGCATGAACGGCCACGGCTCCGCTGTATCCTAAAAAGGGCAAGGCTGCCAGGAGGAGAACCACCACCAGGCTCAAGATGGCGAACCCGGTGGCGGCGGCGCTGCGCAATTTCACGAAAGTATGTAGGAACTCAAGGGCGGGAAACCATTGAAATAGATGGAGGAATAACTCTTTGTATAGGCACCGGTGGTGAGAATATAGACCTTGTCGCCTATCCTGGCCGTTTCGGGCATGGTATAGGCTGCCTTTTCGTAGAGAATATCCATCGAATCACAGGTGGGGCCTGCGAGTATGATCTCCACCGCAGGGCCTTCGCCCTCGAAATAGATAGGATATTTAATGGCTTCATCTAGGGTCTCTATAAGGCCTCCGAATTTTCCAATATCTAGGAAAACCCAGGGATAGCGCTCGTGCACCGATTTCTTGGCTATGTTGATTATCTCGGAGACTATCACTCCCGCGTCGCCGGCCATGGACCGTCCGGGCTCTATGATGATTTCCTCGGGCCAGTCGTTCTTGAAGGAGTTGTCCAAAAAGCGCTTTATGTCCTCGGCATACTGGGAGAGGGTATCGGTGGGCTCCATGTAGTTGGCCGGGAATCCACCTCCCATGTTGATCATCTTCAGCTTGACCTTAAGATCGTCCCTGGCCCAGGAAAACAGCTGGGCAACCGTGGTGAGGGCCGATGACCATTGGCCGACGTCCCGCTGCTGGCTTCCTGGGTGGAATGAAATGCCGTAGGGCTCCAGGCCAAATCGAACTGCCGTCTTGATAAGCTGGCGAGCTAAGTCGGGATGGGAACCGAATTTTTTGGACAGGGGCCAATCGGCACCAAGGCCTTCGGTGAGAAGGCGGAAGAATACCTTGGAGCCGGGGGCTGCTCTGGAAATCTTGTCTAGGTCGGTTATGGAATCGGTGACGAAGAGCCTGACTCCCTTTTCGTAGAAATAGGCAATGTCCTTTTCTTTCTTAATCGTGTTGCCGAAGCTCATGCGCTCGGGCTCCACGCCAAGCCTTAAAAGTTGATCCAGCTCGAAGCGGGTGGCCACATCGAAGGAGGAGCCCAGGTCTCTTAAGAGGGCTACTACCGCGTCATCGGGGTTGGCTTTGACCGCGTAATACACCTTGGCGAAGGGGAGATGTTTTCTCAGATCTTCATAATTTTTTCGGATTATATCCAGATCGATGATGAGACAGGGAGTTTCCTTGTCCTCGGCAAAAGCCTTGATGCGCTCGAACCTCTCTTTGCTCATGTAGTTTTCGAGAGGAAAGCGGTACTGGTCTTTCATTGCCGTACCTCTTTTTTTGTTTGATTGACCCGGCCATTAGGAATAAGGGCACGGGGGTCTTCTGTCGCAGTCCCGAAGGCGGCGACGCTTCCGGGATCAACAATACTTATGTACTTGTCCAAAGGTCAAGCGTGTAGTATAGACTCCCTATGATCGGCTTTTTTATCAAGAAGGCATTCTTCGACGGCTGGGATAATGTCCTGGTTTTGGTAGTCTT
>CAZHFN010000097.1:0-3782 GCA_964531105.1 uncultured Treponema sp.
AGGTTCATGACCAGCATGGCGAAGGTTTTGCAGTCCACTTTGGAAATTTCGTAAAGAGCGCGGTTGGAGATGGTTACGACTTCCAGGGGCTCCATCGCTGTAATTGTGGCGATGCTGGGCATTATGTCTATAAGTTCCATCTCGCCGAAGGTTTCACCCTCCCCCAGTTCAGCTATGGATATGCCCTGTTTGGAAACCATAACTCTTCCGCCCACGATGAAGAATATTTTATCGTTAGGGTCGCCTTCCCTCATGGGCATGTCCCCCGCATCATACCGGGCATAGCCGAAAAGCGGTTTTATCCGCTCGATCTGGTCCTGAAGCACCCCGCCGAAAAGTGAATATTTCTGGAGTGCGTTCGTATCGATCATGGCGCCTCTCCTTGGCATTGCTTGGGGAAGCCCCGAGAGACAAACCCCATAGATCCATTATACAGCAATTATTCGATTTCTGCCCTCTTCTTTTGCGCGATAGAGAGCTTCGTCAGCCTTTCTCACCAGTGCTTCGGACGAAGACGCGTCGAAATCGGGCCAGGAGGAGGTTCCACCGGAAATTGTGAGATTTAAAGCCTGCGAACCGTGCTGAAATTGGGTAGATTCAATAAGTCTTCTTATTCTTTCGCTGATCTCGAAAGAATCGGTAAGCGATGCTCCGGGAAGGACAATCAGAAACTCCTCTCCACCATAGCGAAGGGCAACGTCTCCTTCCCTCAAAGCGCTGCGAATCAACTTGGACACATGGATCAGCACCTTGTCGCCCAAAGGGTGACCATAGGTGTCATTCACATGCTTGAAGTGGTCCAGGTCGAATAGGCATAGGCCAATAGGAGAACCGGAACGCACCGCCCTCCCATACTCCTCTTGGAGCCTTGCCATGCCGAATCGGCGGTTGAACATGCCTGTGAGAGAATCATTGGCTGCCAGTCTTTGCAGCTGATCGTAGGTAAGAGCGTTGCGGAAGGCAACAGCAAGACTGGCATTTACCAGGTCTAAGAAGTTCAAAGCCGATTCTTCCATCTGCGTGCTGCCGGCAAGAATTATGACTCCCAAGGGTACATCGTGATAAAGAAGGGGATCCACACATACCTGGGCAGGGATGAAATCTAGAACCGAGCCCTGTACCACCAAGTCTTTAGGCAAGGCTATGAGGGTCCTTTTTTTCGACTTCATGGCCTGGGAAAGTATATCCCCTTCACAGAGTTTTTCGGTCCCGTTTATTCTATGGGATGCGACAACGACAAACTCGCCTTCCCTTTCCATAATGACAGCCCCAGCCTCGGTACCCGTGTCTGAAAGGAGGGCGGGCAAAACGCTCTGTGCAAGATCGCCCAACTCCAGCCTGAGGGAGAGCATGGAGGTAAATTCCCTCACCATGAGCTCAGATTTGATAGACGCAAAGAGGGACTGCACCAGGATGTTATAGGAGGAAGCGCTCTCACCCAAAAGGTCTTCGGAATCGACCTTGAGAAGGCATTCATCGGGTTTGCAGTTTTTTATAATATCCTCATGTTCGTCCTTTTCAAGATGCCCGGATATATAGCGCATCCGCTTAACCAGCTCCCTTAAACGGGAACCAACGACACTTCGTGCGAGAAGGATATTGACAGCACCTACAATAAGGCCTGCGATGATACACACGAGGAAGAACCAGACAGTCATCACTAGGCTGGATGGCACTCCGAGGAGCTGGAGAAAGAAAGGAAATCCGATTCCTATGAGAATTCCAAACCCTGTCATGTAGAGTGTCAAATCGGTAAAGACTCTTTTTGTGATTCTAAGCATTGCTTACCTCATTGTCCGAAATAGGAAGCTATTACGTGTTGGCCACGCCAAAGGGCACATGGACACAGGCGGCCATGGGTCCGGCATCTTCAAAATGCCGTAGTTGGTCGTCGAAGAACAAGTGGGGCTTGAAGGCTTCTAGAATCCGGCGTTTCTCGATCCCGCCCAAGAAGAATATCTCATCGGTAAAAATTCCCCATCGCTTTAAGGTATTGATGACCCTTTCGTGGGCGGGGGCATTCCGTGCTGTTATTATGGCGGTGCGGATCATTGTTCTCGGTGCACCATCCAGGCTAGCCGAGCCATCGAGACCTGTCACGCTCTGAAGGCTCGCCGCGCTTTGGCAGCCCATCTCGCTCTGGCGGCCCGTCACGCTTGTAAGGCCACCTGAGCGCTGGTGCTGTTGGAGGGCGGACAATTTTTCAAAAAAGGGCTTCATAGGACCTGGGTCGAGGGGTGTTTCGGCCTTGCGCAGTTCCACCTCGGCAAAGCGCTCCTGCCCGCCGGGAGAGCGATAGAGTCGCTCAGCTTCGTCACCTGCTATAACCCCGTCGAAATCGAATGCGACCCTGAGTTCCCCCTCTTCATCATCCCCAAAACCCGGAGAAAGAATGAGGCCGGCGGGCAGTCCTACATCGATGGCAGCTCTGACATCATCGGTATTAGTCGAAAGGAAAAGCGCAGCCCCGAAAGCTTCGATATAAGGATAAGGAGAGCGCCCATCCAGGAAAGCTGCGCGGATAATATCCAGTCCATAGTGCCTGATGGATTTAAAAATCCTTATGCCCGCCTCCGGATCGTTTCTAGAAAGCAGCACTGCTTCCGCCGGACCCTGCCCCGGAGAAAATCCCTTGTTGAGGGAAAGAAAGCGCTTGATGAACCAAAAGGCATTGCCTGGTTTAAGGACTTCCTCGCTATGAATGCTCATCCATTCACGATAGGCATCCTCACCCTTGGTCCTGAACACCTCGTCGGATTCGGTCAGGTCGAAGAGGGCGCTGGAGGAAACGGCTATTACGATTTTGCTCTCGATGGGGTACGGCACCTTTGCTCTCAGCGCCTCCCCGAATCATAGATCTGGCCCGCGGCCTTGGGTCCCACCGACTTGCCGGCGAAGACCACGAGGGCCACGATGGTGAGCACATAGGGAAGAGCATAGAAGAACTCTCCGGGCAGGCTTGCCAGGAAAGTGATGTCCTTGGCGTAGAAAGAAAGGGCTGTGGAAAAGCCGAAGAACAGCCCGGCGCCTAGGACGCCGAAGGGGTTCCACTTGCCGAAGACCAGGGAGGCTAGGGCGATAAAGCCAGTGCCGTGGATGGACACTAGGGTGTATTGGATGTCCGCGGTAAGCACCATGATGCCTCCAGCCAGGCCCGCGAGGGCTCCGGAGGCCATAACGCCGAAGTACCGCATCCAGACCACGTTGATGCCCATGCTAGCCGCCGCCTGAGGATGTTCTCCACAGGACCTTAGTCTTAAACCGAAAGGTGTTTTATACACCAGAAACCAAGTAAAGAAGACCAGGAAAATAGCTAGGAAAAAAGTTGGATAATTCTCTATGAAAAGCATTTTCCCCACTATGGGGATTTTCTCAAGGAGGGGCACTGTAACCTTCTGGATGCCGTTGGAAAATGCCCTGGTCCGCTGCTGGCGGAAAATGATCTGACAAAGATAGACTGTGAGTCCTCCGGCCAAAATGTTGAGCGCCGTGCCCGATATAGTCTGGTCGGCCTTCATATTCACGCTGGCCACCGCATGGAGGAGACTGAATATGATGCCAGCGACCAAGCCGGCACTCAAACCCAGCCATGGTGCCAATACCGTGGATTCCTCCAGAAGCACGGTAACCGTTGCGGCAGAAAAAGCCCCCACCATCATGATGCCTTCTAGGGCGATGTTCACAATACCTGAGCGTTCGCTGAAAAGTCCGCCCAAGGCTGCGATGATTATGGGCGAGGCGAACATGAGAGCGATGGGAAACATTTCGAAGAGGATTTTTAT
>CAZHFN010000098.1:0-3730 GCA_964531105.1 uncultured Treponema sp.
CGGATTCTCCAAAGGACATATAACCTTAGTTTACCCCTGGTATCCCGCCATTTTTATTACACCAGGAGTAGCTATGCCCGAGCACGATATCATACCCATAGACCAGATTCTGCCTACGAAACTTCCAATAATATCCCTGATAGGCAGGCCTATTTTTCCCGGAATATTCACGCCCATAATGATCGCCAATCCGCCTGACATCCAAATCGTTGAGCAGGCATTGACGACCGATGGCATGGTGGGCTTGGTACTAACCAAGGAAGAGAACGAGGAGGGGCAGGGTCCCAGCTTTTACTCGGTAGGCACGGCCGCAAAAATAGTAAAACGCATTAACCTGCCCGATGGTGGCATAAATATTTTTATCTCAACGCTCAAGCGCTTTAAGATAAAGAAGTTCCTTTCTAAAGAGGTTCCAGTCGTAGTGGCGGCCAGCTACTTGGACGACAGCAATGACGATTCCGACGAGATCAAAGCTCTTACCCGCGCCTTATTGGGAGAGATGAAGCAGATATCCGAGAATAATCCTCTTTTCTCCGAGGAAATGCGCCTTAATATGATCAATATCGATCATCCGGGCAAAATAGCCGACTTTATTGCCTCTATTCTCAACATAGACAAAAAGGAACAGCAGCGGGTGCTGGAGACCACCGATGTGCACGAGCGCATGGAGCTGGTGCTCATATTCATCAAGAAAGAACAGGAGCTATTGAGGATACAGAAGCGGGTCCAGGCTGAGATAAACGAAAAGATTGAAAAAAGCCAGCGAGAATACTTTCTCAAGGAAGAGCTAAAGGCTATCAAGCAGGAATTAGGCCTTCCTTCGGATGCGAAGAGCTCCGAGTACCAGAAATTCAGGACAAAAATCGACGGCTTCGGCTTCGAAGGCGAGATAAAGGAACAGGTTGAGCAGGAGTTGGAGAAGTTCAATCTCATGGATCCTTCGTCCAGCGAATACATAGTCACACGAAACTGGCTGGATCTCATTTGCTCCCTGCCCTGGAAATCCCCCCTGTCCAGCGATTTCGACATGACCAAGGCCCAGAAAACTCTGGAGGACGACCATTACGGGCTTAACGATGTAAAAGACAGGATTGTGGAATACTTGGCGGTTCGGAAGCTCAAGAAGGATTCCAAGGGTTCTATCCTTTGCCTTGTGGGTCCCCCCGGGGTAGGCAAGACCAGCGTGGGACGTTCCATAGCCCGAGCCATGGGTAAGGAGTTCTTTCGCTTCAGCGTCGGGGGCATGAGGGATGAGGCCGAGATAAAGGGACATAGGAGAACCTATGTGGGAGCCCTTCCCGGCAAGATCATCCAGGGGCTTAAAATAAGCAAATCCAGGGATCCGGTCTTCATGATCGACGAAATAGACAAGATGGGCGCCTCCTATCAGGGCGATCCTTCCAGCGCACTTTTAGAAGCCCTGGATCCGGAGCAGAATTTCAGCTTCCGCGACCACTATCTGGACCTGCCTTTCGACATATCCAATATTTTCTTCATCACCACCGCCAACACCCTGGATACGGTGCCCCGGCCCCTCATCGACAGGATGGAGATTATACAAATTCCAGGCTACATCGATAGTGAAAAGCTGGAAATAGCCAGGCACTATCTCATCCCTAAAAGCCTTGAAAAGAACGGGCTTAAACGCTCTGATGTCCGATATACCAGGGATTCCCTCCTCCATATAGCCGAAAGCTACGCCAGGGAGGCGGGAGTGCGAAATTTCGAAAAATATCTGGACAAAATCCACAGGAAGATCGCCAAGTCTATCGTTCTGGCGCCCGAGGGCAGTGAACGAAAAAAGCTGGCGATAGATAAAACAGCCGTTCAGAAATACTTGGGCAAGGTACTATTCAGGGACGACGATATCAAGAAGGCATCCAAATACGGTATGGCAGTGGGCTTGGCCTGGACCAGCATGGGAGGCGATACCCTCATTATCGAGGCTGTAGCCAATCCTGGCAAGGAAGGCTTTAAGATCACGGGCCAGATGGGTTCTGTGATGCAGGAGTCGGCGAGCATAGCCTATACCTTTGTTAGGGGAATTGCCGCTCAGGACTTTGGGGTTGGAGCTGACTACTTCGAGGGCAGGCAGGTTCATCTTCATATTCCCGAAGGAGCCACCCCCAAGGATGGTCCATCGGCGGGTATAACCATGGCTACAGCCCTTCTGTCCTTGGTGATCAAGAAAAAAATAAAGGACAGGCTGGCGATGACTGGAGAACTCTCCCTTACCGGCCAGGTCCTCCCTATAGGGGGGCTCAAGGAAAAGACGGTAGCGGCAAGACGAAACAAGATCAAGGATATAATAATTCCGGCGGCCAACGAAAAGGATCTTTCGGAGATTCCCGAGCATATCAAGAAAGGGCTTCGCTTCCATCCAGTGCAGACTATGGAGGAAGTGATCGAAATAGCCTTCAGCCTGTGATAGAATCGCCGGCATCATGAGATTGCCGGTATTTTGCGGTAGAGACTGCGGGGGCGACGCCTGCCCGCTCTTGGCAGAAGTTGAGAACGGCCGGGTTGTGGGCATGGCCCACAACCCGGCCGCGGGCCCCTACCTCAGGGCTTGCCCTAAAGGCTATGCCCTGCCATTCATGCATTATTCGCCCCATCGAATACGCACACCCTTGATCAGGACAGGCCCCAGGGGTTCGGGGCGCTTTATCGAAGCCAGCTGGGACGAAGCCCTTGACGTAGTGGCCAGGGGACTTGCGTCCTGCAGATCCACCTACGGTAACGCATCTATTTTCTGCCTCTCCAGCGCAGGTTCCACGGGGGCTCTACACAATACTGAAAAACTCAGCATCCGCTTTCTACGAGCCACCGGGGGCTGCACCACTGTTTCGGGCAACTATTCCTCCAACGCGGCTACTTTTGCGCTTAAAAAAGCCCTAGGCTCCGATTATTTTCACTCCGGCTTTGATGCCCCTACCGTTACGAAGGCATCGCTTGTAATTCTCTGGGGAGCCAATGTTCTGGAAGCCAGACTGGGTTCAGAGCTTCCCGCCAGGCTGCTGCAGGCCGCCAAGGCAGGCGTGCCCGTTGTCAGCATAGATCCCCGGCGCACTTCCACAACGACAGGGCTAAAGGCCGACTGGATTCCTATAAAACCGGGCACCGATGTAGCCATGATGTACGCCATACTCCACGAGTTCCTCAGTCTGGGAATCGTGAATAGACCCTATGTGGCTGAACGAGCCTTAGGCTTTGAGGAACTCGCCGGTTTTGTCCTGGGCCGTGAGGATGGCATAGTGCGGGATTCGGCCTGGGCAGCAGAAATCTGCGGAGTCGATGCCCAGATCATACGGCAACTGGCAATGCATTGGGCTGAAAAACGACCAGTCATGCTCATCCCCGGCTATTCGATACAACGTACCGAATCGGGGGAGGAGACCATGAGGCTCTGCCTGGCCCTTCAGTTGGCCAGTGGCAACTTCGGTTTGCCCGGCGGATCTACCGGTTCCATCAACAACAAGCTGCCAGGACCCAGGGTGGGCAGCATTTCAGAAGGAAACGAGGTAGAGGGCGGATCGGTGCCTGTGCTCCGCTGGCCCGATGCCATCCTGCAAGGCTATGAAGGCGCGAAAGCGCCTATCAAGGCTGTGTATACCGCCGGGGGCAACTTTATCAATCAGGGCGCCGATATCCACAAGAACCGAAAGGCATTCGAATCCCTGGATTTTGCCGTTTGCCACGAACTTTTCATGACCCCCACAGCCCAGTACTG
>CAZHFN010000099.1:0-3701 GCA_964531105.1 uncultured Treponema sp.
GGGATTCCACCAAAGCCACGGTGGAAAAGGGCGAAAAGCTTCTGGCCATGATGCTCGAGAAGAACCTGGAGTATATCGGCCGCATGCGCAAGGGCGAGTTCACCGACCCGATCGCGTGATTAAAGGCAAAAAGCGGCGTAGAGAGGCAAGGATTTCAGCCCGTTCTGGATTCCGAACTGTCGCGTGGACAGACGGATGCTCAGATCGGGCTTATATCGTTCCCGGTATACAGAAAGGCTTCGGGACTTTGCATGCTCTCCCGCTTTTACTTCGATGGGGATTAAAATCTCCCCTTTTTGCAGTATAAAATCCACTTCGGCCTTCCCTCCTGACTCCCAGTAATAGAGAGGGTAGCCTTTCGCCCTGAGAGTCTGGGCGACATAGTTTTCCGCCATAGCGCCCAGAAAGGTGAAACCGGCATGCTCCGAGAGCATCATCGATGTGGGGATGCCCGATTTATTGGTCAGAAGCCCCACATCGCTCATGTAGAGCTTGAACGCCGAGAGGTCGCGATAGGCTGAGAGAGGCATAAACGCGCCTTCAATCCTCTCGCACTTCTCCACAAGGCTCGATGCCGAAAGCCAATCGATGGAGGCTCCGAAAAGTGTCGCGGAGCCGCCCTTTTTCACCACTTTATATTGAAATTTCCTGTTCTCCTTGGCCAACTGGGCCGGGATGCTGTCGTAGCAGGCGATGATCTTAGATGTTTCGGTAGGAAGCGCATATTTCGTCATGTCTGCGGTATAGGCCGAGAGGATTGCTTGCTGTACGAGGGAAGAATCCATTACTTTTTTTTCGCGCAGATAGGCGTTTATCGCTGCCGGCATTCCCCCGACAACCAAGTAAATTCGATATAAATCCAGGGCTTTGCCATGGAGGGCTTCGGGCAATGGATGGTTTGTGTTGAATCCTTCCCGTATTGCGGTAACCAGGAGGTCTTCACCCAGGGCTTCCAGGAATTCTTCGAAATCCAGGGGATTGAGGGTGAGTAGCTCTACGTTGCCCACGGGGAATGAGGAAGATCGGTTCTTGAGCGATACCCCGAGGGTGCTTCCTGCAGCGATGATTCGGTACTCTGGAACGTTTTCCCTAAAATATTTGAGGCTGGTGAGAGCTCTCGGGCATGCTTGGATTTCATCAAAGACGATAAGTGTTGTATCGGCGACGATGGCACGGCCTGAGTATGCCTCGAGAAGGTTGATGAGCCTTCCAGGATCGAGATTAGCCTCGAAGTCTTTGGCCAGGGCTATATCTATTTCGAAGTTGATATAGAGGGTGTCGCTAAAGTGGTTCGCGCCGAATTCCTTTATCAGCCAGGTTTTGCCTACCTGCCTGGCGCCGTAGAGTATAAGCGGCATTCTTTCGCTCTTGTTCTTCCACGCGATGAGGTTCGCCATCAAGGTTCTTTTCATAGTTTCCTCGATGTAAGTATAGTCTGAATGATAGTTAAGTCAAGAAAAATACTGAATTATAAGATAAAAACGAATTTAACTATCATTATTGAGTATGCGTGGTGTAAGGCGGGCGCATAGATCCGCGCCTTAAGCCCTGTGAATTGCGCTGCAGTTCGCGCCATTAAGTCAAGAAATTACGCCATTATTACGACTTGTAGTCCAATTATTACGCCAATATTTGGACATAAAGTCCAAAAATCGCGCTGATTTCTGGACTTTAGTCTAAAAAGTTGTATACTAAAGTCATGAAAAGTCGAAAAGTTTCTGCATATATTCATGAGCAAGCCGCTAAGTCGATGGGCAGAATCCTTGTGTTTACGGGTGCGCGCCAGACTGGCAAGACAACTTTGGCACGGGCTGGTTTTCCTGAGTACGAGTATCTCTCGATCGAAGATCCCATTATGCGGGATCAATATAAAAAGCTATCTTCCGCTCAGTGGAAAACATTGTATCCTCACGCGATCCTGGACGAGGTGCAAAAAGAGCCTTTGCTCGTCGAAAGCATCAAGGCCGTCTACGATCAATGGCAAGAACCTCGCTATATCCTTCTCGGCTCGAGCCAGCTTTTACTGCTCGAGAAAGTTAAAGAGAGCCTTGCCGGGCGTTGTACGATACTCGATCTGTTGCCCCTGACAGTACCCGAGCTGGAGACGGAACGTTGGGAGGACGCTGTCGAGGATTCGCTTTTCCAAAGCCTTCTCAAGCGGCCCGAGGAATTGCCTAAAATGTTGCCGAGCTCTCTTTTGGATCCTCGACATGCGATAAAACAAAGAGCCTGGGATCATTATAGTCGTTTCGGCGGTTATCCCGCCCTTAGCTCTTCCGAATTTTCTGATGAAGATCGATTCGCGTGGCTCAAGCAGTATGTAAGAACCTATCTCGAGCGAGACTTACGCGATCTCGCCTCGTTCAGGGATCTTGATCCCTTCATACAACTGCAACACTTCGTAGCTTTGAATACCGCATACACCGCAAATATTTCTTCAATGGCAAACCAAGCGCGCGTTTCTGATAAAACCGCGCAACGCTATCTTCGATACCTCGAACTCAGCTATCAGGTGCTCATAATCCCCGCTTGGTTCAGAAACGAAGGGAAGAAGCTTGTCAAATCGCCCAAGGTACATTTTCTCGACAACGGAGTCCTGCAGGCTGTGCTTCAAAAACGCGGTGGTATGACAGGGCAGGAATTCGAAAGCCTTGTCGTAGCAGAACTGTATAAGCAGACACGCACGCTGGTCATGGATGTGAAATTCTCATTCTTAAGAACCCAGGACGGCCGCGAGGTGGATTTGCTGATTGAATTGCCTCAAGGCTATTTTGCTTTTGAGATAAAAATGGCCAGTAGAATATCTACAGGTGATGCGCGACATTTACGAGGGTTGGCCGATTTCCTCGACAAGCCCTTGCTTCATAGTTTTATTCTATCCAACGATCCTGAGACGAGGACGATTTCGGCAGAGATTACCGCGGTCAACGCGGCGTATTTCCTGGGTTGATATAGCGCGTACCCCTTCATGTGTTTTCCCAGGGAACTGGGTGCTCAGCCCACCGCTTCTGTGAACACCCGCGTAAAATTGCGCCAGGCGATTTTCTCGACATCGGCGTGCGAATAGCCCGCGGCGAGGAGCGCGTCGATGATGGCCTGGGCATGGGAAGCGTCCTCAAGGCCGTCGATAAGGGGATATTCCTCGCGGGTATAGAGATATTCGCAGAAATGCAGACCGAGGCCGACGTGGTCGACACCAGCGGCGTCGATCATGTGCGTAAGGTGCTGGATATAGCGTTCTAGGTTGTGGTGGGCGCGATCAGCCAGGGGAGCGAGGGCGGCGGGGCTGGTCATGCAGCCGATAAGGCCGCCTGCGTTGGCGATGGCGCGCATTTCCTCATCGGAGAGATTGCGTTCGTTGTCGTAGACTGCCTTGGCGGAAGTGTGGGAAAGCATCACGGGACGGGTTGAGGCGGCGAGTATGTCGCGCCTGGTGGCCTTGCCGGCGTGGGCCATATCGATGAGGATGCCGAGTTCATTCATCAAGGCCACAGCTTGGTGGCCTTTTTCGGTAAGGCCTAGGGCTGGGGTGCCGAAGGCCCCGCTTAGTGAGCCGTGCGCGTTGGACATGCCTTGCGCGCCGCCAGTGTCGATTGCATTGAGCGCGCCGGAACTGCCTAGCGCGCCGCCTCGGGCTCCCAGCGCCCCGCCGCCGTAGTCATTGTCGTCGTTGTGGGTGAGGACGGCAACACGCAGGCCGG
>CAZHFN010000100.1:0-3623 GCA_964531105.1 uncultured Treponema sp.
AAGCAATAAAAAAGGCATGCCGAAGAGCTCGGCATGCCTGTAAATCTACGAAATCAGAAAAACTAGATCGCAACTTTCCCCAGCGCCATTCTTTCAATTGGCTTGCCCAAGTAGCGCTCGATGGAGCGCAGCACCGACTTGTCCTCGGGGGTTACGAAGGTGAGGGCTAGCCCCTTGCGGAGCATCCTGCCCGTGCGGCCAATACGATGAGTGTAGGCTTCGGGGGTATCGGGAATATCGAAGTTGATAACCCTGGAAATCTGGGTTACGTCGATGCCCCTGGAGGCGATATCAGTGGCCACCATGATCTTGGCCTTGCCGGAGCGGAAGCTGGACATGGCCTTTTCCCGCTGACCCTGAGAGAGATTGCCCTGAAGGGATGTGGAATTGAATCCGGCGTTCGTCAGCTGGAGCGCCAACTTCTTCGCCCTGTGCTTGGTCCGGGTAAAAATCAAGGTCTGGCCTTCATCGTTCTCCTCGGCAGTGCCCTTGGTATTGCCCTCCAGCACAGACTTAAGCGCCTCGTACTTGCTGGCCTGATCCACCGAACTCACAAAGTGGCTCACCGTTTCTACAGGCTGGGATGCGCCGATCTCCACCCGCACAGGATCCCGCTGGAATTGCTTGGCCAGGGCTCGAATCTCCTGGGGCAGAGTCGCCGAAAAGAGCAGCGTCTGATGCGCCTTGGGCAGGGCAGCGATTATCTTCTTGATAGAAGGCATGAATCCCATATCGAACATCTGGTCGGCCTCGTCCAGCACCAGAATCTCCACGCCTCGTAGATCGACAAAGCCCTGACCCATCAGATCGAGCAGGCGGCCGGGGCAGGCTACCACAATCTCGGGCATCCTGTTTTTAAGCGTTTTTACCTGGGATTTGGTCGAAACCCCTCCGAACATGCTCATGCTCGCATAACCTGTGGCCTTGCCTAACAATTCAAACGATTTGTGAGTCTGTTCGGCAAGCTCCCGGGTGGGGGAAATAACCAAAACACGGAGCCTGCAGCGGTCCCCGCCCAGCAATCTCTGCAGGATTGGCAGGGCAAAAGCCGCAGTCTTGCCCGTGCCGGTCTGGGCTAGCCCTAAGAGATCCTTGCCTTCCAGAACGGGCGGAATCGCCTGTGCCTGGATAGGAGTGGGGCTTTCGTAGCCCGCCGCCGCAATGCCGGCGGTAACCCGCGGGTCAAAGCCAAAAGAAGAGAACGTCATATATTCCTTGGTTTGTTTGAACAGCATGAACCTGATCAATCAAGACTGGGCCGCACAATAAAAACCTTGCACATGGCTAAGGTATTAGGCGGTGAAAAAGAGCTCAAAGCGACGGGGCCCGAAAAAAGCGAAGGAACAAATGCCTTAAAACCTTGCGGTAAAAGCCTATGAAAAATCGCAAAACTCGTTTCATGCAGCGCACGTCGATGAATTTCCTAGAATATATCGCATATGCTTCGGTTTATTCAACTAGTACCCAGCTACTGTTGACTTAATCCTTCTAAAAGTTGATAAATGGGGTCTGACCCTCGTTGTTAAGCATTGTCGACCGTCGTTGTGTACCAAGGAGCCGTTGGAATGATGAGCGCCAGGCCGGACTGTTCCGCAAGAGCCGCATTTTCGCTTGCCCTCCTTATAGTAACCGCCCTTCCCGCAGCCGCATTGGATTTCACCTTCAAGGCCGCGGGCAACTATTCCAACACCGCCACCAATAACTTATTTATCGATGCCGCTGTTCAGGTCTTCCATAACGACGGTCCATTCACCCTCAGTTGGGACCTGGTGGGTGACAGCAAGGGCACCTACGCCATAGGCTTCGACCCAGGCTTCACCGGCGACTTCGCCTTCGACATCCAGAACGCGGGTTTCGGCTACCAGGCAGGCTCCCTAGAACTCTACTTGGGCAAACTTCCCTTACACGACGAGGTGGACAGCCCCTACTCCCTCTTTTTGCGAGGCGACAACCCATCCGCGATGACAGGCGGCTTCCGCTACGAATCCGGCAATTTCAGTTTTACTAACCGTTGGGTAGGCCTCGACCTCAACACAACGACGAATCTCTTTAGGGAAAATCCCGCATCCAATATCTACAGGGATAGAGGCGGAGTGCTGCGATCCTATGCCTACCGATTCGGCAACCTTCGCCTGGGCTTCCAGGATGCCACCCTCTTCACCGATGCCTATTTCAGCGTCGACGTGTTTGCCCTTCCCGCAATCTCGTATTTTGTCCAATATGTGCTCTTCAATAACTACAGACCCGGGGCCCGCTCGGGCAACATGAACACCCTTATGGGCTTCTTCGGCGATTACCAAGGCGATGGCTGGAAGGTCTACGGACAAGTGTTAGTGGACGACTTCAATGTAAATCAAATCATCAACCCCACCAGCAGTTGGCAGAATGCCGATAGAATCGCCTGGTCGGTGGGGGGCAAGCTGGACATACCCAAGGGTACATTAGGCCTTTACACCGCCGGCGCGACTCGCTACACCTTTGAGTCCTTCCAGAATGAATACTATTCCTACACCCTCTACCCCGGTTCTGCGGTGGTATCTGACGATTCCTCCCTTGTACTGATTCCCATAGAAGACCAAATGCTCGGCTATATACACGGCGAGAACAACATCGCACTTATGGCCGTTTGGAACACCATGGTAGGCAAAACGAGCTTGGAAACAGCCGCGGAGTATGTCCTCTCGGGCCAAAAATCCCCCACCAACACCTGGCACAACGGTGAAGACTTCGCCACCCTGGGCACCCAGCTTCTAAACGATCCAGTCCTGGAATCGAAAATCACCCTCGCACTTCGCGCCGCAAGGCAGTTCGGCGCCTTTTCCCTCTTTGCCCAAGGATCGTTGGGCTATGTAACCAACCGGGCCAACCCCCTCTATCCAGGGATCACTCCAGGTTTGAATCCGGTAAGTTATCCCCAGGATTATCAGCCAAACTTGGAGCCCCTCTACACACCCACGGCCGGCGATTCCGGCTTTCTATTCGAACTGCGCCTCGGCGGGAGCTGGAAATTAAACTTATAGGACGGAAATTAACAGCAACATGCGCATAGCTTATTTCTCAGATGCCTACCACCCCCGGGTGAGCGGCCAGGTTGCCTCCCTGGATGAACTCTGCAAGGGGCTCGTGAAGCGCGGCCATGAAGTCCGCATAGTCTGCCCCAGCTACCCGGAATCCCATACCATCGCGGACCAAGACCCCTACCCTACGGTAAGAATCCCCTCCGGCTCGGGGATTGTATCCGACGAGGACCGCCTGGCCCTGCCCTGGGGTCAGGTGGTAGTGGATAAAGCCATGGATGCCTTCAAGCCCCAGATTGTCCATATGCAAACCGAATTCACGATAGGGGGAATGGGTCGCAAGTATTGCAGGAAAAAAGGATTGCCCATAGTCTCAACCTGCCATACCCACTACGAGCTTTACCTCAAGGAATACCTTCCCTTTATTTCTGAGCGATTTGGGCACAAGATCGTCCGTTCCTGGCTAAGATCCGTCTACAAGGCCGATTCGGTCATTACCACCCCATCCGAGAACATTCGCCAAATCATGCAGGGCTACGGCATCGACAAGAAGTACCTTATAATTCCTAATGGCGTCGATGAATCGCTCTTCAAGCCCGAGCCAGA
>CAZHFN010000101.1:0-2352 GCA_964531105.1 uncultured Treponema sp.
AGCCAATCGGCGATGACTATAGAGGCCACTATCGCTAATGGTGCGGCTAGTCCGGCTAATAGCAGGCTGGAGCCGAGGGGTTTAAGATCCAGGGCTTCGGTTACCGGCGCTTCTAAACGACCTGCGAACACATAGAAATACGGAAATACAAGGCCGACAGCGAGTAATGCGATGTAGAGAGTTCCCACAAAACGCGAGGCCGGGCGGGTATCGGGCTGGGATGAGGGACCGAGTCGTCCTCTGCTGCTTAGTCCTTTGTCCAATTGGGTCACAAAAAGAAGAACCGCGAAGAAGAGAAGAGATGCCCATAGCCCGAAGAGGGCGGGAATTCGTTTGTCTCCCCAGTTGGAGATGAAGTTGACATACATCTCAAGTGAAAAGACCTTATAGCCTCCCCCCACTATAAGGGGCGCTCCCAGATCTCCCAGGGAAAAAAGGAGTGTCATGGTTGCCGCCGCAAGGATATGGGGGAATATGTAGGGCAGAATTATCCTCAGGGTAGTGACTTGTCGTCCTGCTCCCAGGGCATAGGCTTGTTCTTCGATATCCCGGGGAACTGTCATGCAGCCAGCGGAGACCAGGAGAATTGTATAGGGCAGGGCATGGGAAAGATGGGAGAGGGCTAAACCCGTAAAACCATAGGCCGAGAGAGGGGAGAGGCCGAGGGTTTTAAACAGCGTCGCTATTACAGCAGTTTTATCCAGCATTTCCCGTATCGCGATGGCGGTGACCAGGGAAGGGGCTGCCAAAGGAAGGGCTAGGAGAAAAAGCCATATTCGTTTAAGGGGTATGGAAATCCGTGCCAGGGCAAGACCTGCGGGAACGCCCAGCCCTAGAGCGAGAATAATCACAGCCCCTGCCAGCGCAAGGCTGTTCCAGGTGACCTTGAGGGTATAGTAGCCGAAGCCCTTAGGTAGTGCAGAGTGCCCGAAAAGCCGGGCTCCTGTCACGGTGGCACTGGCTTCGACAATGATAAAAACAAGGGGAAGGAGAGCCGCGGCCAAGAAGAGGAAAACGATGCTTCGTTCGACAAGGCTGAACCAGCGATCCTTCATTGGGCCAAGTATAGCATGGTCCGGCTCAGGCCGGCCTGCCCTCCATGGACTTCCATCGCTTCGGCGTTGGTTGCCTTACTCGAGGCCCCTGATTCCTGTACCGAGAATTATATCGTTCGGGCTTATAGAGCAGCGCAATGTATCCCCCACTGCTATACGCTGGCTGTGGGCTTGGGAGCTGAGGTGGTAATGCTCGAATTCCAGATCGATAGAGTCGGCGATTCGCACCTCGCCCTTGGTAAAGTTTCCCAGGTATTCGACATAGCCTACACTGGCTTGATTAGTATTGAGAGGCTTACCGGTCGCTGCGGTTGGATCGGCGCTGGAATTTGCGGTCGCAGGCTTGGCGCCGGTATCTGCAGCCGCAGCACCGACTTCATCCAGCCCCAGCCTGATAAACTGAGGACGAACTGAGAGCCACACATCAGTACCGGGAGCAGGGACCTTAGCCGGGGCTTTTACCATGAACTCGATGCCCTGGACCGAAACGCTCAGCAGACTGCCGGATGATGCATTGGCTTTTCCATAGAGGATATTGCTTCGCCCAATAAAGCTGGCCACAAAATCATTAGCGGGTGAGGTATAGATTTCCTTGGGAGCTCCGCCCTGCATAAGCTCGCCGTTGCGCATGACAAAGATTTTATCTGCTATGGAGAGGGCTTCTTCCTGATCATGGGTTACGAAAACCGCAGTAATTCCCAGCCTTTGCTGGATCTTGCGAATTTCCTTGCGGATCCGCAGGCGCAGAGCTGCGTCCAGGTTGGAGAGCGGTTCGTCCAGGAGGAGGACGTCAGGTTTTGTGATAAGGGCTCTCGCCAAGGCGACACGCTGCTGCTGACCTCCCGAAAGCTGGCTGGGCATTCGCTTTTCGTAACCCACAAGGCCGACAAGGCCTAAGTATTCCATAACCTCTTTGTATATCTCAGCCTTGGGCATTTTCTTGATGGTGAGCCCGTAGGCAACGTTGTCGTAGACGGACATTGTGGGAAAAATGGCGTAATCCTGGAATACAATGCCGATATTCCTATTCTGGGGTGGCACCTGGTTGATCCGCCTGTCCTTGAGATACATATCGCCAGCGCTAGGGGTCTCAAAGCCGGCGATCATACGCAGAAGTGTGGTTTTTCCGCAACCCGATGGCCCAAGGAGTGCGACCATTTCACCTTTTTCGATTTCTATGGAAAGATTGTCCACTGCGGCGACGGCACCGAATTTCTTGGTCAGGTTATTTATACGAATATCAACCATTTTTAATGCTCTCCTTTTTAGACAGATAATTCGAAGCCGCCGTGCCTAT
>CAZHFN010000101.1:2452-3598 GCA_964531105.1 uncultured Treponema sp.
TAGATTTCCATGGAAATGACTTTATAACTGCCACCGATGATGAGCGGCCCACCGATATCGCCTATCGAGGTGAGAAAGACCATGACAGAGGCCATTAAAATGTGGGGCAGGATGTAGGGGATCACGATTCTGGTCTGCGTTTTCAGAACACCCGTGCCCATAGACTGGGCCGCTTCCTCGATGTGACGGGGGACGGTACGAAGGCCTCCGGCGATAACTAGGAGAGAATAGGGAATTGTATGCAGTGTTTGGGTTATGACAAGGCCCAGAAGGCCGTATATTTGCGGAAACTGAATACCGATAAGCTTGAGCGCCTTGGTGAGAACGCCGGTTCGACCCAGAAGAATAATTACGGAAAAGCTGGAAATAAAGGCCGGAGTGATAAGAGGAATAGTGAGCAAGCCTAGCCAGGCGCCCTGTCCTCGTACCCTGAATTTTACCAAGAGAGTCGCCAAGGGCAGAGAGATGGCGATGCTGAAAAATGTGGTCAAAAAGGCCAACCAGAAGGTGTTGCCCGTTACTTTGAGCATGTAGGGGAAAAAGCTGGGCGGCAGTGGCCGCTCGGTTTCAAAAAACACGGAAACCGACGAAATGATAAGGTTTATTATTGGATAGGCTAAAAAGAGACCGACAAAGGCAATGGCAGCCCCATAGATGAGGCTGATTTCAAGGGGAATCTTGCCTAGTTTTCCCTGATCGGACATGAATACTCCTTGCGGTAGCGTTGAAAAAACCGAAGCCTCAGCCGGAGCTTGAGGTGTCGGGATTAAGAAAGGGGCTGTTCAGAAAGCATTGCACTCGCTGAATAGCCCCAGCATTGAAAATTTAAAAAGCAGCTTACTTCAGGCGGATGTACTCGCCAAACTTTTCCTGAATTTCCTTGTTAGCCTTCGCCTCGTAGGAGGAATCCGGCAGGAGGATGGTCTTGATCTTGGAACTCACCGACTCGAGAGAGGCGGGAGAACTGGCTGGTATGACGCCCTTCTTGACTGGGATGTAGAGGTAGTCTGAGCCAAACTTCTGCATCTGATCGGAAAGTATGAACTCGATGAATTTCTTGGCCAGGTTGGGGTGCTTGGCTCCAGCGACAATGCCCATGGCATTGTCAGCTACCTGAGCGCCGTCCTCCGGGAAGATGAAGTCCAC
>CAZHFN010000102.1:0-3405 GCA_964531105.1 uncultured Treponema sp.
AGGCCGGAAATCATTCGATTGTCTGAATGTATCAAGGCCTGCGACCGCTACTTCGACCATGTGCTTGTCCATACCGGCCAGAATTACGATTATACCCTCAATCAGGTGTTTTTCGACGATCTAGGAATAAGGAAACCCGACCATTATCTTGATGCGGTAGGCTCTGATCTCGGCGAGACCATGGGCAACATCATCGCCAAGTCCTACAAGGTTCTAAAGGCGGTCCGCCCTGACGCGTTATTGATATTAGGCGACACCAATAGCGCGTTGTGCGCTATATCTGCCAAACGACTTAAGATTCCCATTTTCCATATGGAAGCGGGAAATCGCTGCTTTGACCAGAATGTTCCGGAAGAGATCAACAGAAAGATAGTCGATCATATTTCCGACATCAATCTTCCCTATACAGAGCACTCTCGCAGGTATCTTTTGTCCGAGGGGATAAGGAAAGAGCATATCTTCGTCACGGGTTCTCCCATGCGCGAGGTGATCGAAAAGAATAAAGAAAGAATCCAGTCCAGCAAAATACTGAACGAACTCGGGCTCGAGCGCGGACGATATATTGTCGTCTCGGCGCATAGGGAAGAGAACATCGACAACGATGCGAACTTCCTTTCGCTCATGAGCGCGATCAACGGCATCGCTGAGAAATACGGAGTCCCCATCGTATACTCTACCCATCCCCGTTCGTGGAAGCGGATAGAGGCCAAAGGTTTCGTCTTTCATCCTCTGGTTCGGCAGCTCAAGCCCTTCGGCTTTTTTGACTACAACAAGCTGCAGATGCACGCGTTGTGCGTTCTTTCAGACTCGGGCACTCTTTCAGAAGAATCCGCCATACTGGGCTTTCCCGCGGTGCTCATCCGAACCTCCACAGAAAGGCCGGAAGTGCTCGACAAGGGTTCGGTGGTTATCGGCGGAATTACCGAGAAGAGTATTGCCCAGGCCATAGAGCTTACCCGGGCGATGGTCGACGCTTCAGAGCCGGCAGCTTTGGCTCAGGATTATGTTGACAGCAATGTATCAGTAAAGGTCGTAAAAATTATCCAGAGTTACACAAAGATAATTGATGATGTGGTGTGGAGAAAGGTATCTGAATAGGATTTGTTGAACGGGAGGTATCCATGACCGGTTTTCTGCCCTATGGGCATCAAATGATCGATGAGGAAGACATTGCAGCGGTAGTAGCGACTCTGCGCGCCGATTACATCGCCCAGGGCCCTCAGGTAGAGCGCATGGAGAAGACTATATGCGAGATTACCGGCGCCAAGTACTGCGCGGTAGTATCTAACGCGACGGCGGGTCTTCATCTCGCGGTCACTGCCTTGGACATAAAAGCGGGCATGGAAGGCATCACCTCCCCCATCACCTTTTTGGCCTCCGCCAACTGCCTGGTATATAACTCCATCCAGCCCAGGTTCGCCGATATCGATGAAAAAACCTTCTGCATCGATCCTGTGGAACTCGAAAAACGCATTACTCCCACCACCCGCGTAGTCGTGCCGGTGGATTTCGGAGGGCAGCCGGCTGACATGACCGCGATCAAGAAAATCGCCGACGCCCACAACCTCAAGATCGTCGAGGATGCCGCCCATGCCATTGGTTCTATTTATCCTTGTGGCAGCCCAGTGGGATCCTGCAAGTACTCGGATATGACTGTGTTCTCCTTTCATCCGGTCAAGACGATAACCACCGGCGAGGGCGGCGCGGTGACGACCAACGACAAACACCTCTATGATCGCCTCGTTCTCTTGCGTTCCCACGGCATGACAAGGGATCCGGCGCAGATTCCAGACTATCCGGGCCCCTGGTATTACGAGATGGATGAGCTTGGCTTCAATTACCGCATGACAGATATCCAGGCGGCGTTGGGAAACAGCCAGCTCAAGAAGCTCGAGCGCTTCAAGAGCAGACGCAGGTTGATAAGAACGCTTTACAACGAAGCATTCAAGGATAATCCATACCTCGAAATACCCTATGAGACTCCGGGAGCGGACAGTTGCTTCCATCTGTACATCCTGCAGGTAGATTTCAAGGCTCTAGGAAGGACGAGAAGAGAAGTGATGGCCGAGCTAACCGCTGCAGGTGTGGGAACGCAGGTACACTATATCCCCGTAGTATATCAGCCCTATTATAAGACCCACTTCTTCACCAAGAAGGGAGATTTCCCCAAGTCCGATGCCTATTACGATAAAGCGTTGAGCATCCCCTATTACCCCGCCATGGACGACGAGGACATCCAAAAGGTTATCGAGACCGTAAACCGCGTAATCCGATGAGCAGGCTCGCGTTAGGCACCGTTCAGTTCGGCCTTGACTACGGAATAAAAAACGACAGGGGAAGAATTCCCGAATCCGAAATAGTGCAGATACTGGACGAGGCGTTGTCGGGTGGGATCGATCTCCTCGACACGGCCTGCGCCTACGGCTCGAGTGAAACGGTCCTCGGCAATCTCGCTGAAAAGACGAGCGGTTTTAAAATAGTATCCAAGCTTCCGGCCAAGCCTGAAGCGTCAGTAGCCGAAGAGCTTGCCGGTTCCCTTGCGAGGCTTGGTCGAAAAAAGCTCTACGGCTACATGCTCCATAATTTTTCCACCTACCAGGCACATCCAGGCGTTATGCGCGATCTTGCCGCCTGCAAGGCGCAAGGACTGGTGGAGAAAATCGGAGTGTCGATCTACTTTCCATCGGAGGCCGAAACTCTGCTCGAGAACCACGTCCCTCTCGATCTTGTGCAGGTTCCCTATAATCTTTTAGACCGCCGTTTTGAAAGAGTCTTTCCCTTGCTCAAGGCCAGGGGCGTGGAGATCCATACGCGTTCCGCGTTTCTGCAGGGATTATTCTTCCTGGATCAATCGAGACTCGGCGGACAATTCGAAGCTGTGCGCGATTCAATCGCAGGGCTTCAATCCCTCGCGGCGGAATCAGGACTCGGTCTGCCCGCTCTCTGCCTAGGCTTCGCGGCCGCCTGCCCTCATGTGGACAGAGTGGTGATCGGCGTGGACACGATAAATGATTTGAGGGCGAATCTCGCTTCCTGGGATCAAAGGGAGCGTGCGAAAAAAGTTCTCGCGAAACTCGGAGATATCTCGTCTGAGGACGAGAATATTATATTGCCTTACAAGTGGGAAAAAAGATGAGCGTAGTCGCATTCATCCAGGCCCGGGTGGGATCCACCAGGCTGCCTGGGAAGGTATTGATGGACCTCGGTGGGAAACCGGTCGTTCTGAGAGTCATCGAACGAGTCAGGAAGGCTTCGAATGTGGACGAGGTGGTGGTCGTCACCACCTTCGATCCGAAGGATCTCCCCATAGTGAAGTTGTGCGCCGAACTCGGCGTCCGCGTGTTCTGCGGATCCGAGGACGACGTCCTGGATCGTTTCTACCAGGCCGCCAAGCTCATCAAGCCG
>CAZHFN010000103.1:0-3170 GCA_964531105.1 uncultured Treponema sp.
TTATTTGTGTTTGGCCTCTCGCGGACAACGACGGCCGTCCGGCCGTCGTTGCCCGCGAAACCCCGGCGCCTTTCTCGGCCGCAGCTTGCTTAGGCCTTTTTCGCCTTCTTCTTGCGTCGCACCTGGCTCACAAGCACGAAGATAGTGAAGGCATAGAAAACGATACTGATCGGGCTGGAAACAAAAGTAGTAAAGTCTCCCTGGGAAAGGATAAGCGCTCTTCTGAAAGAGTCCTCCATGGTGGGTCCCAGCACGAGAGCCAAGATTGTCGGCGCCACCGGGAAACCGAACTTCTGCATGAAGAATCCGATAAGTCCCGCGGCAAACATGGTGAAGACATCGAACATGTTATTGTGGGATGAAAAAGATCCTATCACGCAAAGCACCATGATGGTGGTATAGAGATAAGACTTCTTAAAGTCCAGCACCTTTACGAAGAAGCGGATCCCGAAGCTTTGGATTGCAAATACAAGAAGGTTAATGATGAAGAGCGTGGCATAGATCCCATAAACAAAGCCCGAATTCTCCTGGAAGAGTAGAGGTCCCGGTTTAAGGCCGTGGATGAGGAGAGCGCCTAGCAGAATGGCCGTGGCTGGGTCGCCGGGAATACCCAGGGTGAGCATGGGGATTAGGGCGCCGCCGGTAACACCGTTATGGGCAGCCTCGGGGCCAGCTACGCAATCCAAGCTTGGTTCATCAGAGCAAGCCTTGCGCTTGGCCTGGTCGTAGCCCAAGAAGGCGGCGATTGGCCCTCCAGTGCCGGGAATTGCTCCAATACCCACGCCAATGAGCGCAGATTTCAGGATAGTCCCTGCCAAGCCCTTAATTTCCTTGATTGTAGGAAAGGCCATGGAAACATTGGTATCCAGCTTGCGCTTGAATCCTGTTTCATCAGTAGCAAAGGCCTCGACGATCTGGGGAATAGCGAACATGCCAATCATGAAAGAGAGCACGTCCACGCCGCCCAATAAGTTGATTGAACCGAAGGTATAGCGCTTAACGCCCATGACAGGGTCCATGCCCATGGTCATAACTAAAAGCCCAATCATGCCAGAAATCAGTCCCTTGATTACCTTGCCTGATGATATTCCCGCAATGGCGGAAAAACCAAAGAAAACCAAGGCGAAGATCTCAGCAGGACCGAATTTAAGAGCGAATTTTGCTATGATAGGGGCAACGACTACCAGAATTAAAACCGATATAAGACCGCCGATTGTCGCTGATAAAACCGCAGTTCCCAAAGCCTTGCCGGCCTTGCCTTCCTTGGCCAGCCTATGTCCGTCTAGACAGGTAGCAGCAGCCGAGGGAGTACCAGGAATGCCTAGAACAATGGCTGAAACCGATCCGCCGGTCATGCCGCCCACATAGACGCCCAACAGAAGAGTGATGGCCGCCAAGGGGTCGAGGTTGAAGGTGAGGGGCAGTACGAGGATGATCCCCATGGAGTAGGTGAGGCCGGGGATGGCCCCGAATACTATACCCACCACCGCACCGAGAATCATCATGAGAACGACATTTAATTGTAGCGCTGAGCCGAATGCTTGAAGAATAACTTCCATAATTTTACCTCAGTACCACAGCGAGCCGCTGGGGAGCGACAGCTTGAAAAAAACCGTAAAGATTAGATATACGGCTCCGGTTATCGCTACGGTCGCAATGATCGACTTAGGCCAGCTCTTAGTGTTCATGATTAGCTTGATGATCACGAAAACAAATGGAACCGTGGCCACATAGAAGCCTATCAGCCCTGTCAGCACCGCATAGAGGAAAATGGCGATGAATGAATAGAGCATCTTGGCGGGAACAGGCTTAGGCTCCTCGAACTCTTCGCAGACACCTTCGCGGGGCGCCGTGGCTGCCGACTGGGATGCCACGATATCCGCCATCTTCCTGTCCTGTTTTTTAGCGGCCACAGGCTTCGAAACTGCACCTTTTTTAAAGGAACTGATCAAAAGCTGAAGCGCTAGCAAAGCGAGGACAGCAATAATAACCAAAGGAAAGAATCGGGGTCCTGGCGCTCCCGGCAGGGAAAATGCCTTGATTTGAAATGTAAGATATGTCCACAGTCCTGAAATCGCTAACAGAACAATCGACACATATCTGTCGGTATTCTTCATTGATGACTCCATGAAAAAGCGGGACCCGGAGCGCTGCCCGAGCCCCGCCTGCAGGCTGATAAAGCCTTATCTCAACTTAGCGGTTGCTGGTTCCCGTTTGCTTCATGAGCACGGCGTTGGTCTTGTCGTCCTGATCCAGGAAGGCCTGGAATTCAGGTCCGGTCTTGAAAGAGGGAACAATGGCTACCGTCTTGGCAAAGTCCTTGAACGCCTGGCTTTCCACTACCTTCTTGGTTACGTCCACGAGGGTCTGCACCACATCGGCAGGAGTGCCCTTGGGCACCGCGAGGCCTCTCCAGAGGATGAGCTCGAGAGGATAGCCGGATTCCTTGAGGGTGGGGACATCGGGCATGCTCTCGACGCGATCAGCACCGGTTACCGCCAGAATCCTCACTTGCTTGGCCTTGTACTGGCCTTCTACTTCCGAGGGGAGCTGGATGGTGGCTTCGATCTGGCCGCCCAAAAGGCTGGCAAACGCGAGACCCTTGCCGAAGGGAACATGGACTACCCTGGAACCGGTCTCGTTTTCAATGGCCGCCGCAGTCAGGTGGGTAAAGGTGCCGGCGCCGGAATTGCCGATTCTCACCTTGCCGGGATTAGCCTTGATATAATCCATGAATTCCTTCACGGTCTTCCAGGGAGCATCATACTTGACCGCGATGGACACCGGCTCGTAGGAAACCTGGGCGATGTGGGTGAAGGCCTCATGCCTGAAATCGATATTGCCCTGATAATAGGCGGTAAAGATTCCGTTGGAGGTCCAGATCACATTGTAGCCGTCGGGCCTCTGGTTCTTGACATAGTTATAACCAATAGCCTGCCCGCCGCCGGTTCGATTTACTACGGGGAGGGGCTGGCCGAGATAACCCTGGGCCAGATCCGAGAACTTGCGGGCGATAAGATCGGCCGCGCTGCCAGGTCCGAAGAGACAAGTTACCTCAACAGCCTTGGTCGGGTACTTTTTAGCCTGAGCAGCCAAAGGTGCCGCGATTGCCGCGATCACCAGAAGCAGAGCAATAATCCTCTTGGTAGTGGACTTCATTTTTTCCTCCG
>CAZHFN010000104.1:0-3011 GCA_964531105.1 uncultured Treponema sp.
GCCTTAAATGCTAGTAAGGCCTGAGGAGGCCACGGGTTACAAGCCTATGCTAGTCCGAGCCGAAGACGCTTATTGTACCGGTATCTCCTCCTGCGATAAGGAAGGCTCCTTTCACCGAATCTATGGCGGTGGGTTCTTCCCAGCCCTGGGGATCTCCGGCCGGGGGCTGCAGAATTATCCCAGGCTCAGGGCTTCCGTCTGATTCTATCCCGATAAATTCCAGAGCCGAGCTGCCTGCCACAAGCAGTGTTTCCGCGCCTCCAGCAGGACCGCAGCCGATTGCGAGAAGGCTTGCCCCTTCAGATTCTGGTGCCAGGCCCAGGCTAACACTCAATGAATAGACAGCCTCTGGGATGGGTCTGGAGAAGCACTCGATTTTCTCCTCGTTGCACAGCGCGTAAAAACCATCCCGGGCAAGGGACGCGACAATAGCGCCTGGCTTGTACGGTCCGGGACCCTGGGAAGAGCCCTCTATATAACCCAATTCCTGGAGGCTACCGCCATCATGCAGCAAATAGATCCTGTTGGCATCCGTGGCACTCACGGCCAGGACTCCTGAGGTAGTGCAGCAGATGTCAGCGGGAGCCGGATGCACACCGCTTTTTTCGCTTAACTGAAGGGAGGAAAGTAGTTGCAAATTGCCCGATAAAGTGCTGAATGAGAACACTATTTTTGCCGAGGTCGAGGATGCGATAGCATAGAGCCTGTCGCCCGCAGCCGAGAACTCCAGGGCCTTTATATAGGTAAGCCCATCCAGGGCACTGCCATCATTGGTCTTGGTGAGATAGGAACTGTAGGTGAGCCTGCCGTCCTCGTCCAGCCATCCCAGCCATAGCCAGGATCCCTGGGAAGCCGCAGCGGCCAGATAGCGCCCGTTTTGGGAAACAGCCAGCCTGTCCGCCGATTTGTAGCCCCCTGCCTGGATTCGATCTCTCCAGAGCCTTAGCCAGGAAGCATCGCTGGGCACGGTAAGTGTGCCTGGTATTCCTTCCATGGATGCCCCGTAGGGAGCTGCAAAGGCGTGCAGGGCAGTATCTTCATCCAGAGCTGAGGCTATGACCAGGCCTGAAGGAGAAGCAGCAATGCTGCGTACTCTTTCCAGTGTGCCGCTCCCCTGATTGGCCGCTCCTCCCTGGCACAGGGAGGGAGCGAGGGCCGCCCGGTAGTTATAGACAGCCTTGAGCTTCCAGGGCAGGGCATCCGCGGCGTTGCAGGATCCTAAAAAGAGAGAAGCGGCGCCCCGGCGATGACTCGTCAGGCTCTCCTCGGAATAATCGAATCGGGACATGCTTGTCTCGGCATCGAGGCAGGAAGGGGGAAAGATGAAGGTAGCCTCCGGTATGAAGGAAGTAGCGCTTATGACGTGGGCGGCATTGCCGGATTCACTACCATTGCGGTGCCAAGTCCGCAGAATTTCCTCCCCCGGCCCGGGATCTGTTCTAGATACAGCCAGGGGTAGGGCTGAGGCACCTCTGGCTACCAGATGCTCCACCGAAAGAATAGCCGAATCCAGGGGAGAGTTGGGGTAGAAGTTCAGCTCCACTCCGGCGGTAGGCATACCCATGCTGATCACGCATGAACCGCTGGATGTGAAGCCTGATAGCACAAGGGCGCTTATTGCGCAGCCTCCGGAGACAAATCCTTCGGCGGTCTTCAACTCCAGATTAAGCAGATAGTACCCAGCCGCTAACTCCGGAAAAAAGAGCTCGTTTTCAGACGCGGGTAGGTCTATGGGTATCGATTGCGGTGAAGCCGGAAGCGGGCGCCCGGGCAGGCCTTTAAAAGCTAGTTGGCCTACGATTCTGCTACCCGGCGGCATCTCAAGGTTTTTAGTCAAATATACAGAAAGCACCCCATTGCCTTCCAGCAGATAGAGGGTTATCTCTGCCGCACTTGTTTTGCCAGGTTGGAGAAGACAGGTACAGGATCCCGAGGCGATCTCCTTGTTTTCCAGAGAAAAAGCCTGGGCGTTAAGTACCCATTCCCCGGGTAGGCATTCTGTGGAAAATACACCATTCTCAGCCTCCAAGCTGAAGCTCGCCCCATTGGGGCCAAGCCCCGAGAGCTGGTAGCGGAAGGGACTCCAGTTCTCTCCCGGGAGAATTGGATTGGCACTGCTTTGAGTGGCCGGGTCCAGGTCTTTGGTCTGGACCAGCGCCGAATCCAGACTTAAGGTTGCGGTAATTCTGGCGTTCTTCTTTCCCTGGAACCACGAGCAGGACGATGAGAGAAGTGTAAATGCCAGAACCGACAGCAGGGCGATACGGCAGTGTTTCATTACAGTATTCCTCCGTCGGTACCGCGCCTCGACTAGGGTCTCCTGATTCAAATTAAGAGGCCGCTTCGGATTTTTATCCTCATTGCGGATAAGCCTTTCGGCCTGTATAATTGAAGTGTGAAAATTTTGATGATCAGTAGCGAAGCGATTCCCTTTGCCAAGTCTGGGGGCTTGGGGGACGCGGTGAGCGCCCTTGCCGCAGCCCTCGCTCAAGTGGGCCACGATGTGCGGATTTTTATCCCCCGGTACTATTCGATTTCCAGGGAAGGGCTTAAGGCTCTGGATGGTCCTATGGGAGTACCCATGGGCGATGCGGAGCATTGGACAGAAGTATTCACCGCAAACCTGCCTAACTCCGAAGTGCCGGTATATTTCCTGGACTATGAGGCATTTTTTGGTAGGAGCGGCGTTTACGGGGCATCCAGCAGGGAGGAATATCAGGATAATCCCCAGCGCTTTTCCCTTCTTTCACGGGCTGCCTTCCAACTGTGCAGGAAACTTTCGTGGATACCGGATATACTCCATGCCCACGACTGGCCTAGTTCTTTGGTGCCTGTCTACCTATCTACCCTGGAAAGGAAAGAAGAATTCTCGGAGACAGCCAGTGTCCTGAGCATCCACAACCTGGGATACCAGGGCGTCTATCCCAAGACTCATTTCCCCTTCTTCGGCCTGGACTGGTCGCTTTTTCACGGCGCAGGCTTCGAATTCCACGATTCTATAAACCTGCTCA
>CAZHFN010000105.1:0-2979 GCA_964531105.1 uncultured Treponema sp.
TATATAGGTATATGCATATATGCCAGCCTGTTGGATGCTGATATCGTCAATCCGGGCTTCCGTCCCCCCAGACAGGGGTCGGATGACGGGGAATCACTTAATCATTAGAATCATTAAAATCCGAGCTGGTGATGGAGTTCCGGGCTCCCGCCCGGAAAGGTGCAGCCGGCCTTCCGGCCGGCTTTTACTATCACTCCCGCCTCCCGGTGGGGGTCGTTGTGCCGGGCAGGAGCCCGGAGCTCCAGGCGCGGCGGGAAGGGAGTAGGCCTAACACATACAGGCGCTCTCTGTACCGGAGCCCGCCGCAGCAAAGCAGATTATTTTTAAAGAAATAACTTGACATGGATTAGTATGAGGAAAATAATGCTATTAGTCGGTGGGCATGCAACGATTGGTCCACGAAAATGGCAAACCCTACGACATTATCGAGGTCACCTGGTCCGACGGAACAACGCAGGATGTGTATTTCGATATTGAGGTGTTTAATGGGAAATGGAGCTAAGTACTCGGACGCTGAGTTACACGTCCGATCATGAGTAGTTATAATAACACTTGACGGATAGCAAGGGGTGCTAAATATTCAGAACCATGGCGAAGTACGAACGCGGTACCAGTGTCTGTTTAACGATGTATTAGCCTGTCAAAATCATCCCATGGGGTGCAAGTAATTGGAAAGAGCGTACTACTCAGCGAGCATCGAGCATTTTTGCCAGAGTGGTGCCGATGAGATAATGGGCATCCTGGCTAAGCGCAATGAGTTTTCTCTGGAACTGGAAGGCAGGCAGGCTTGGGAGCATGAGATTGCGATATTGCAACGCTTGTTGCCAAAGTACGCAGGTAAGATCTATTTCGAATACACCATTCCACGTATGGGTAGGCGCATCGATGTTCTGCTGGTGATCGGCAATGCAGTGTTTGTACTGGAATTCAAGATCGGAGAGAAAGAGCACACCGCTTATGCGATCGATCAGGTGTGGGATTATGCGCTGGACCTGAAAAACTTCCATGCGACCAGCCATCAGGTCTTTATGGTGCCTATTCTGGTGGCTACCAGAGCCAAAAAGCGGGATATCCTGTTGGTAGAAACCCTGCACAATGACAATCTGCTGTATCCGGTGCTGTGCAATGTTGACACCTTGACCCTGGCGATCGATAGGTGTCTTGAATACTCTGGGCAGGAGCAGATCGATATTTCGGCTTGGGAGAATGGACGCTATGAGCCGACCCCGACCATCATCGAAGCCGCGACAGTTCTCTACAATGGACACTCTGTAGAGGATATCTCACGTAGCGATGCCAGCGCAATAAATCTGGCGCAAACATCCGATGCTCTATCTGAAATCATCGAGAGATCACAGCGTGAAGGGCTCAAGTCCATCTGTTTTGTTACAGGTGTTCCCGGGGCTGGCAAGACATTGGTCGGTTTGAATATCGCCAATAAATTCCGGGATGAGGAAAGTAAACTGCATAGTGTGTTCCTCTCGGGCAATGATCCGCTGGTGAAAGTACTGGTGGAGGCTCTGACCCGGGATAAGTATAAACGGGCTAAACAAAATGGCGAAGACGTGACCAAAGAGTCGGTCCGCATCAATGTGAAGTCCTTTATTCAGATCATCCATAGCTTTCGTGACGAATGCTTGCGCGATGCTGACAACCCGCCAGATGAGCATGTAACATTGTTTGACGAAGCCCAGCGGGCGTGGAATGAAGCCGCGACGACGAACTTTATGGCGCGCAAAAAGGGGCGACCCAATTTTGGTATCTCGGAGCCGGAGTATCTGATCTCGTGTATGGAGCGCTGGCAGGATTGGGCGGTGATCGTGTGTTTGGTGGGTGGAGGACAGGAGATCAATACTGGAGAGGCAGGAATCGGAGAATGGATCGAAGCTTTGGAGCGATCATATCCGCACTGGCAGGTCCACATCTCGCCCAAATTGGCAGATGAGGAATATGCTGCCGGTAGGGCATTGGATAAACTGCGAAATCGTTCCAATGTGTTTTACAGGGACGATCTGCATCTGGCGGTCTCTATGCGCTCCTTCCGGGCAGAGAACGTCTCGCTACTGGTGAAACAGATGCTGGATATGAATGTGGACGGCGCTTGCTCAACTCTGCAACATTTGGAGGGCAAGTATCCGATCGTGCTCACCAGAGATTTACTCAAGGCCAAGAAGTGGCTCAAAGAGCAAGCGAGAGGCTCGGAGAGATATGGCATCGTTGTTTCATCACAAGCAGAACGGTTGAAGCCGCAGGCGATCTTTGTTAAGCAGGATGTCAATCCCATCCACTGGTTTTTGAATGGTAAAGACGACGTGAGGTCCTCATATTATCTGGAAGATGTAGCGACGGAGTTTATGATCCAAGGCTTGGAATTGGACTGGGTGTGCGTGACCTGGGATGCTGATCTGCGCATCAAAGACGGGCAATGGGATCACTGGTCTTTCAAAGGTGATAGGTGGCAGAAAATCAGAAAAGAAGATAGGCAGATGTATCTGAAGAATGCCTATCGAGTGCTGCTGACCAGAGCCAGGCAAGGTATGGTGATCGTGGTGCCACCCGGCGATGCAGAGGATCGTACGAGACCTGTGGAGTTTTACGATCCCATATATGAATATCTGCAGGAAATAGGGCTGCAGGAGATTTAGTGCGTTGAAACAGGGTGATCTCCGCTAATCAATATCATCAATTCCGAGCCTGTTGAACAATACGGAACACCGGATTCATCCGGTCGGTCCACCAGATTCATCTGGTTTTTTAGAGCGGGAATAAATAGCATTGATATATTTAAAATGGCAATTTTCGCATCTTCTTTAACCGGATAAATCCGGTGGACCGACCGGTTGAAACCGGTGTTCCGGTTATGTGAACGCTATCCTTCCGGGCAGTGGGCCGACTGTTCCGGTTTTTTCTTCTTGTCCATGGCCTTCTCCTTTGTGTTTGATGGCGGAGCGGGGCGGGGGAAAAAGATCCGCGCGCCCC
>CAZHFN010000106.1:0-1275 GCA_964531105.1 uncultured Treponema sp.
ACATTTCTACTTTGATCTGTCATCGAGCAAACAAGCCTTGCGAACGCCGCTATCAAAGAGTAATATGATAAACTACAAGTAATAACAAAGAGGTTTTACCATTAGCTCTGCCAACCCATTCTTCGATCACCCAATACTGAACTCGCCCTACGAGTGTCCTCAGCGACATTGGGAGCTAGATACTCAAGGTCAGCCTACCCAGCGCGTCCTCGAAAAACGTCGACGCGCGGACTTTTTCACACCCATTCCCAAGGCTAAAAAGCACAAAAACGCCGCGGTGCAACAGGTTATCGTCTTCGACGAAGGGAAAGGCCTTTCCACCAAAGAACAGCAATACGACCCCACCTCGGTTATCAACGAAGTCCGCGGCTATGTCGCCACTTGGCGCGCCCTGCCCGAATCCCAATGGCAAGTGACACCTGAGACCGCCCGCCTCCTCAAGCATTGGCGGACTCATCGCTTTGTCGGCATTCGTCCCTTTTTTTGTCAGATCGAAGCGGTCGAAACCGCTATTTGGCTTACCGAAGTAGCCCCGCAGAACAAGCAAGGCAAACAGATTCTCGACCTGCTCGCCAGAGCGAGCGCCGATGCCAACCCAGGGCTTTTACGGATTGCCCTCAAGATGGCCACCGGATCTGGCAAGACCGCCGTCATGGCCATGATCATTGCCTGGCAAACAGTAAACGCGGTACGAAGACCTGGGAGTAAGCAGTTCACCCGGGGATTCCTCGTATGTACGCCAGGGCTGACAATCAAAGACCGATTACGCCTCCTTAAGCCCAACGATCCGGATAGCTATTACGCAAGCCGCGAGCTCATTCCCAACGAGATGCTCGAAGAAATAAAGCGCGCTAAGATCGTCATAACCAACTACCACGCCTTTAAGCGGCGGGAGCGGGTGGAGCTCTCCGCCGGCGGGCGCGCCCTCTTGAAAGGACGCCTCGGCGAGGACTTGAACACCCTCGAAACCGAAGGCCAGATGCTTCAACGAGTCATGCCCGATCTCATGGGATTGGGAAATATCCTGGTTATCAATGACGAAGCCCACCACTGCTATCGAGAAAAACCCCAAAACGGAAATGGCGAAAAACTAAAAGGAGACGAGAGAAAAGAGGCGGAACGGAACAACGAGGCGGCCCGCCTATGGATTTCCGGCCTAGAGATAGTGGGCAAGAAACTGGGCATCAATAAGGTTTTCGATCTCTCCGCTACGCCATTTTTCCTCCAAGGTTCTGGCTATGCTGAAGGGACCCTCTTCCCCTGGACGATGAGCGA
>CAZHFN010000106.1:1375-2960 GCA_964531105.1 uncultured Treponema sp.
ATCGATGTTCCTCCCTGCTTTATCATCGTGTGCCAGAACACGTCGATCTCCAAGCTGGTCTTCGACTATATTTCTGGATTTCATCGTAAAAATGCGGATGGATCGACCACGCTGGAAAACGGCAGGCTGGAACTTTTCCGCAATTTCGACGGGACAACCGGAAATCCTTTGCCCCGTCCAAACACCATCCTCATCGACAGCGAACAGCTCGAAGCCGGCGATGTTTTGGACGAAGATTTCCGAAAAATGGCTAAGGATGAGATCGATCGATTCCGCCGCGAGATCGTTGAACGTACCGGGGATATCCGCGCCGCCGATAATCTTTCCGACCAGGAACTCTTGCGCGAAGTCATGAACACGGTCGGCAAGCCAGGGCAACTGGGCGGGAATATCCGCTGCGTGGTCTCGGTATCCATGCTCACCGAGGGCTGGGATGCCAATACCGTAACCCACGTTCTCGGCATAAGAGCCTTCGGAACCCAACTCCTCTGCGAGCAAGTGATCGGTCGTGCCCTCAGGCGCCAATCCTATGAACTCAACGACGAAAATCTTTTCAACGTCGAATATGCCGATGTCTTCGGCATACCCTTCGACTTTACGGCCAAGCCTGTCATCGCACCGCCTCAGCCACCTCGCCAGACAATTCAGGTCAAGGCCGTCCGCCCCGATCGCGATGCCCTGGAAATACGCTTCCCCCGCGTCGAGGGGTATCGCGTCGAATTGCCAGAGGAGCGCCTTTCCGCCAGCTTCAACGAAGATTCAATACTTAGATTGAGTCCAGATCTGGTTGGGCCTTCAATAACGCGCAACTCCGGAATAATCGGCGAAGGCGTCGACATGAACCTGGCGCATTTGGCCGATATCCGCACCTCTACACTTGTTTTTAATTTAACTCATCGCCTTCTGTATACGAAATTCAGGGACCCTGGCGAAGAACCCAAGCTTTTCCTCTTCGGCCAGCTCAAACGAATCGTCAAGGAATGGCTGGACGGCTATCTGGTATGCGTCGGCGACACCTATCCCGCCCAGCTCATGTATCTAGAGCTGGCTGATATGGCCTGCAACAAAATCACTGCGGCGATTACCCAGAAATTCCTCAACGAGCGTCCCGTTAAAGCCTTGCTCGATCCCTACAATCCCTCCGGATCCACCCGCTTTGTGCGGTTCAACACATCGAAAACCAATCTCTGGGAAACCAGTTCCAAACACTGCCACCTCAATTGGATCGTCCTCGATTCGGAATGGGAAGGAGAATTCTGCAGGGTGGCCGAATCCCATCCAAAGGTCCTGGCCTATGTAAAGAACCACAATATGGGATTTGAGGTACCATACCGTTACGGTTCGGAAACCCGCCGCTATCTTCCTGACTTTATTGTACTTGTTGATGATGGACATGGCATGGAAGATCCACTCCACCTCATCGTGGAGATAAAGGGCTACCGCCGCGAGGACGCCAAAGAGAAAAAATCGACCATGGATACCTATTGGATTCCCGGCGTCAACAACTTAAGGATCTTTGGCCGCTGGGCCTTCGCCGAGTTTACCGAGGTATATCAAATCGAATCGGACTTCAAGGAGCGTATAG
>CAZHFN010000107.1:0-2883 GCA_964531105.1 uncultured Treponema sp.
TCTGGCTCCCCGGGACGGACTCGAACCGCCAACCTAGTGGTTAACAGTTCCTAGATGCTGGGCTCATTGGGGTTCATCGGATTTCATAAAATCCTTGACCTTCCAACAGTTAACGCCTATTTTGCTTCCATAGGTTTTCACTCGATTTCACCTCTTTTTAGTCAAAAGAGCGGGACCAGAGCGGGACCAGGAAGCCGAGGGATTTTGCGAGGTGTTCTCAGAAGAGGGCGGGACCAGTCCCGCCGGGAGGTCGCCAAGATGGCGCGGCAATGGATCAAGACCTCGTTTGTCGGTGTTCGCTACCGAGAGCATGAAACCCGTCGGCACGGCGTCCGACCTGATCGTTATTTTTCCGTCAGGTACAAGTTGAACGGGCGGGACAAGGAAGAGGGGCTGGGCTGGTCAAGCCAAGGGTGGACCGCTCAAAAGGCCGCTGAGAAGCTGGCCAAGCTCAAGGAAGCCCAGCGGACAGGAGAGGGGTGCGTAACCCTGGCAGAGAAACGCCAGGAGGCCGAGGACCGGCGTAGGGCCGAGGAAGTAGAGCGTGAACAGGAACAACGCCGCGCCATCAGCTTTGGGCGGGTATTCAGCGAGAGCTATATGCCCGCCGCCCGGCTGAATAAGTCCAAGGTCTCCTGCGATAAAGAAGACGGCTTCTATCGGAACTGGATCGGTGGCGTCCTTGGAGACAAGCCCCTGGTGGAGATCGCGCCCTTTGACCTGGAGCGCCTCAAAAAGGTCATGCTGGAAGCCGGCAAGTCCCCCAAGACCACGCACTACTGCCTTGCCGTGGTACGTCAGGTGTTCAACTTCGCCAAGCGCAACGGGCTATTCCATGGGGACAATCCTGTGGCCTTCGTCAAGAAACCTACAGCAGACAACCGCCGCCTGCGCTTCCTGACCCACGACGAAGCCGACCGACTGCTTTCTGCCCTGGCGGATCGTTCTCCCGACGTGCACAGTATGGCGCTTTTAAGCCTGCATTGCGGTCTTCGGGCCGGGGAAATCTTCTCTCTAACCTGGCAGGACGTGGACCTGGGGCGCGGTGTCCTGACCCTGCGCGACACCAAAAGCGGCAAGTGCCGGGCGGCCATCATGACCGATGCCGTGAAGGACATGCTTTCAGCCCGGCAGGCAGGGAGGCTCCCGGGCGGCCTTGTGTTCCCGAGTCGCACCGGGGAGCGCATCGTGGAGATGTCGAACACCTTTCAGCTTGTGGCCGATGGGCTTGGCCTCAACAACGGCGTCACCGACCGCCGCCAGAAGGTAGTTTTCCATACCTGCCGCCATTCTTACGCAAGCTGGTTGGTGGAACAAGGTGTTGATTTGTATACAGTTAAGGAGCTTATGGGCCATGGAACGCTGGCCATGACCGAGAGGTACAGCCATCTTTCCCCGGACAAGTTGCGCCGGGCGGTCAAGACCCTTGAAGCTGGCATGGAGAAGGCCGCCAGCGCGAAGAAAGTCGTGCGCCTCGGCAGTAATCGGTGACAAATTTTCCCCGGCTAGGCTGCGACTGATCATCGCGGCCGAAAAGCGAAAACCTGATTCGCCTGCCGGGGGTTATTTCAGGAAACCTTGCAGGCAGGTTTTATGCCCAACTTTGCCGACTTATCCGAACGAGAAAAGCATTTCGTGAAGTTCAAGTGGGAATTCATGCGGCGAGACAATAAAGTGAGAGCCGCCATAGACAAAGCAAGATCGCTTATGGAGAGCGGCTATGATCCGACGATGAACTTCGACGAAGATGTTTTTAAGGAAATTTGCGTCCCAATTATTGGACATGACAAAGAAAGTAATTTTATGGTTGCTTACTATGCTGCATTACTAGAATACGAAAAGTGCTTTGATGAAATACTAGGAGAATTACAATCTATCGATAGGATAGAAGAAGAAAAAGACGCCTCATGGCTTCCTTATGAATGGGATTTTATAATGATTCTATCTCCAAAGAAATGTTTTGAACATCTTTCGTGGGATGAATATCGTGACTCCAATAAAAGGCCAAGTAAAAGTATCCTTACAATTGATTTCGATTTTGTTAATTCAATAGACTCGCTCAAGAAAGAAGTTTCGGAAATAATTTCATGGAAGTTCAAAGAGTACGAGCGGATGTGTAAGAAGACAAACAGAATAAGGCCAATAAAGTCAGCAAAGAAACTCGTCAATCCCGAGCTTATATTGCAGGCGGGCGACCTGTTTTACCGGGAGGGGCTGAGCATAGCGCAAATCACGCGCAACTTATGCCCCGGGGCATTTGCGCCTGATTGCCAAGACGACGATCCACGGCGGGCAATGGATCGCGTGGAAAACTACGTTTCCCGCTACAAAGAACTCACCCATGGCGGTTGGGTCAATTTGGTCTTCCCTTAGGGATTTACTTCAACGAAGAATTTCCCCCTTTTTTCTTCTTTGAAGAAGTCTAGGGAATATAAAAAAACTATTTAAATCCCGTTTTTCGCATTCGTTCCTCGATCTAATCCATAGGCATCAACCTTTTTGAAGGAGTTTGATGCCCATGGAAAACGCAGCCCTTTCTATCAACTGGGAAGAAATTCTCCCCCAGGAAACCGGCCTCTTCTTTCGGCATCGCTGGCCCGAGTATGCCACTCGGTACGGCCTGCCCTTCTCTCGTGGGACTCTTCAGAACCTTGATTCAGAAGGTCGCGGACCTGAGGCCGTCGTGATCGCCGGCAAGGTCGCCTACCCGCGCGAAGCCCTGGTGCGGTTTCTCGACTCGCTGCCCGTCACTTCGCTGTCCAAGAAGCGTGTGGGGGTAGCGGCGTGAAGACAAAAGAAATGCGCCCCCGGCTCCTGGCAGAGACGAAGGGCGCGAAAAATGAGGCAGGTGACGCCTCCTCAATGCCCGCCCCGGCCCCGGCC
>CAZHFN010000108.1:0-2803 GCA_964531105.1 uncultured Treponema sp.
GCCGCCTCGACCGCTCCGGAGAACTCCTTGGAGTAGCCCACCTTCTTCATCATGGGGATGGTGAAGGTGCCAGTGGCGACTACGTTGGCTACAGGGCTGCCCGAGATGGAACCGAAAATGGCCGAGCCGATTACCGAAATAAGGGCCGGACCACCGGGCACCTTGCCTGCAACGGAGGATGCCAGATCGATAAAGAAATCGCCGGCTCCCGAAGTCTGCAAAAAGGCGCCAAATACCAGGAAAGGCATTACATAGCTTGCGTACACCGCTACGATCGTACCGAAAATCCCATCAATGAAATAATTGTATTCCACCAGCCGGGAAAGGCTTACTCCGCCGTGCTGGAAAATGCCGGGCAGGATGGGGCCAAAGTAGACCTGGGCTAGCATGAGGGCACCCAGAATTGTCAGGGTATAGCCCATGGTGCGCCTGGTTACTTCCAGGGAGAGGATGATCATCACTGCGCCGAAGAGAATGTCCATAGTATTGGGAATACCGACACGTCTGGCAGCATAGGTGGGAAATTGGAAGATCCAGTATATGATCGCCGCCGCAGAAAGAATCAGGAGGAGTGCGTCCAGGCCGTAGAAGAATTTAGAATTAGGCTTTTTCTGGGCTGCAGGGTACATCAAAAAGCAAAGCATGAAGGTGAAGAGCATGTAGAGGCCCCGGTGGGCTTCGCTGCTCATAATGCCGAATCCGGAGGTGATAAAATAGTAGAGTCCAAAAAGCGCCGCGATTATCATTATGGGCTTTTTGAGGAAGTCGGCCTGGGGTCGGGTTTTCATAGGGTTCCCCTTGTTCTTGTACAGCCCTGGTTCTCTGGAACCTTGGGTCCGCTTTTAGATTAGTATCAGCTATGATGTTGATTATTCGTAACAGATTAATGCATTAGGAAAAAGAAGGGGGCTTCCCAGCGGGAAACCCCCATATTCTGATCAACGATTAGGGGTGGGCCTTCCAGTAGGCTTCTGCTGCGGGGTGGTAGGCTATGTCGATGGACTTTACGCCGGAGGCGTTGTTGCGGATGCCCTTGAACTGGGGATGCACGCTTTCGAGATACTTCCTGCCTTCGGGGCTTAAGATGATCTCCATGACCTTGGCTGCCACGTCGTTGGGCATGCTCTTGTTGGCCGCGAGGTAAACAGAGAAGTAGAAACAGGGCACTTCTTCGGTCTGTCCCTTGTAGACGTTGGCGGGTATGACACCCGGATCGTAATAGCGGTTCGCGTCGGTTACTTTGTCCAGGTCGCTCTTGCTGAAGGGGATGACGTAGATGTCCTTGGACATGGCCAGTTCGGTAAGACCGGCAGCGGGGTGTCCGCTCATGCCAACAGCATCGGCGTTGCCATCCTGGAGAGCACGGGCTGCATCGGCGAAGGCCAGTTCGCTTTCCTTAACCTTGATACCCAGGGCGGCGAAGGTACGGCGGGAGTTGTCGCTGGAGCCCGAACCGGGGGAACCGAGGACTACCTTCTTGCCTTCGAGGTCCTGAAGGGATTTGATGTTCTTGTTCTTCAGGGTGACGAAGTAGTGGGAGCTGCCGTAGAGTTCCATGAGGACCCTGATGTTGTCCGAGGGGCGGCCATCCATGATGCCCTTACCGTTCTTGGCTTCCCACATGTGGGAAGAGTAGGTGAGGGTGATGTCGGCTTGATTGAGGGCTAAGCGCCTGGTGTTCTCCACCGAGCCGCCAGAACCGATCATGTCAAAGCGGATTTCCGGGGGCAGCTTATCGTTCAAAAGCTGAACAATGCCACCGGCCATGGTATACCAGGTTCCGCCTGGATTGGATCCCGAGAAAGAGTAGCGCTTGACGGCCTGGGCCTGGGTAAAGCTGAGTACCAGGGCCAGCAGAACAAGGACAGTGAAGATTCTTTTCTTCATAATCCGTCTCCTTAAATGTTGGACTGTAGGACAAGACGAGGATATCACAGGTATATACATCACGCAAGTGCATTTTCACAACGCGCTAACCCTGTTCTCAGGCAAGCATTTCATAGCGAATAATTGACTTAACAATAATAAGATCAGCGGTTTTTATCGTTCACTCCCCGTATGCGGGGCATGGGACCGCGGTAGAGGGATTTATCCCCTCCCGCTGAATCGATGGCGTCTTGCATAAGGCCTTTGACCCGGGAAGCGAACTCGATGGCTGCATGGAGGTCCGTGATGGCTCTGCCCGAGGCGGGGGGCGGGATCTGAGCATCTAGAATATGCACTTCGGCCTTTATCCTCCTGCAACCTAGGAAGAGCCGTGTGCGGAGTACGGTTACCATGGGCACGACGCAAGCTTGTGTGCGTATTGCGTAATAGAAAGCCCCCGCCTTGAAATCCTGGATTTCCTGGTTGAGGAGAAAGCACTCCCCTTCGGGGTAGAAATGAAGCCGTTCCCTGGACTTCAGGGCCTGAGCCATGGCTTCCTCTATATCCTTGATCCGCCTGGGGTCGGCGGGGATGGGTATGCCGCCTAGAAGCCGAACTAAAGTGCCCAGCACGGGGGTGAGGACGGTTTCCTCCAGAAGGGTGAAGTAACTGAGTTCGGGCAGGAAACTGAGGCTATGGAGGAGGGGATCCAGGGGGATGGCGTGATTGCTGACATAGATCCTGGGTCCCTCAGGCGCCCTGTAGAGCCTGGTGCGCCCGAAGGCTTTGTAGCCATAGAGAATCCTCATCACTGGCCAGCCTATGAGTTCGACAAACCACGTGGTGACGGTGCAGAGGAGCTTGTAAGGCCTTGCGGTAAGTATCAGTTTGTCGCCGCGTTTATATCTCATGGCTAGCGCACCATCCTGCCCTTCCA
>CAZHFN010000109.1:0-2775 GCA_964531105.1 uncultured Treponema sp.
CGCCGAACTTGGCTCTGCCGGTGGCCACGGTGGATACCATGAACTTGGGCACGCCGAAGGGGAGGGCGCGCATGGCGGTGGTGCCGATATTGGTGCCCTGGTCGCCGCCTATGCTTACCACGCCCTGGATTTTGCCTTCGTCGTAAAGCTTGCGGGTTATGGCGGCGCAGCCGGCCATCATGGCGGCGATGCAGCGGCCTTTGTCCCTGGAGGCAAGGAGGGCTTTGAGGTCTTCGCCTGCCGCGGCGGCCAGCTCGACATTGCTCACCTCGGGCTTGTAGGGAGGATCGGAGAGAATGCCCGGGTTCATCACCAATACGGCGCAGCCCTGGGATTCGATGCTTTCCTTCAGGAAAAGAGCCTCCGCCGCCTTGGTATCCAAGGTGGCGATGAGGAGGACTGTCTTTTGGGAGTTGTCGGCCATCGTGCTTGCTTACTCCTGCTGGGGTTTGATTATAACCTTCAGGGCGCCGTCGATGCGCTCGTTGAAGGTTCTGTAGGCTTCCTCGAACTTGGTGATGGGGAAGGTGTGGGTTACCAGAGGAGCCAGATTGACCTTGCCGTTGGCCAGGAGCGAGACAGCCCTGCCCACGTTGGCTCTGCTCTCGCCGCGGATGGCGAATATGTCCTTGTCGTTCAAAGACATATCTTCGAGATCGATGGGAACCGGCTCGTGGGGAATGCCCAGGAGCAGCATCTTGCCGTTGCGCTTGAGGGCCTTGATGGACAGGTCGAGACCGGCTTTGGAGCCGGATACTTCGATAGCATAGTCCACACCGATGCCGCCGGTTTCTTTCATGACGACTTCGAGGGGGTCTTCGTCGGCGGTGGCGATGAGCCTGTCGGCGCCTAGGGCCTTGCCGATAGCCAGCCTGGAAGCCCGGGTTCCCGAGAGGAAGATGCGGTTGGCTCCCAGTGCTTTGGCTGCCGCTACCGATGCCATGCCCAGGGGGCCGGGGCCGATAACCAGGACATTCTGGCCGGCGATGTAGCCGCCCATGGTTTCGTAGCCGTAGAGGGCGCAGCCCAGGTTGGTTACCAGAGAGGCTACGTCGAAGGATACGGAGTCGGGGATCCTATGGACGGTGTTTATATGGTTGACTACGTACTGGGCGTTGCCGCCGGGGGTGGTGAAGCCGTTGGCCCTGTGGCCTTTCTTGGTGTTGCCGTAGTTGAGGCAGGAAGTGTAGTCGCCTAAGCGGCAGTTTCTGCAGCGGCCACAGCCGTTGTGGGCTTCCACCGCCACCCTGTCGCCTATCGCGAACTCGTCCACCGTGGCGCCTAGGGCGACGACGATGCCGGAGTATTCGTGACCGGTGATATGGACACCGTAGGGAGGCTGTCCGGGAAAGGCTTTGTGGATAAGGGCGACATCGGTGCTGCAGACGGCACAGGATTCCACCTGGATAAGCACTTCCTGGGGGCCGGGTGAGGGCACTGGAACCGTCTTCAATTCTTGATGGTCAGGGCCCATCAATACCAAGGCCTTCATTGTTTCAGGCAACTTCATCGTATCCTCCCAATTGTTTTCTCTTAAAAAAGATAAACTCGCAGCAGATTGAGCTGATTCCAGGAGCCTTTGCGGCTCGAGCGCTCAGCTCCGATTGTTCTACAATTATACAAGACATATGGGGCTTGTCAAGCAAAGATATCAGCTGGGAAATAAATATAATTGTAGGACTGTTCAACAATAAAAGTCCGTGGTACGATTCTAGGCTATGAAAGCATTACTATTGAAGGCTTATAACGAAGACCTTGTGATGGAAGAGCTGGCGGTTCCTTCCCCTGGCCCCCTGGAGGTGCTGGTGAAGGTGCATTATTGCGGGATCTGCGGAACCGATTTGAAGATCACCGGAGGCAAGCTTCCGGGCATCATCAATCTGCCCCATATTCCCGGCCATGAGATTGCAGGCGAAGTCGCCGCTGTGGGCCAGGGCGTAAAAAACCTGGCGGTGGGTGACATGGGCATCGCGTATATCTACACCACCTGCCACGACTGCGAGCTCTGCCGCTCGGGCAGGGAGAATATATGCTACAATTTGCGCCGCCTGGGTTTTGAACTGCCCGGAGGCTTCGCCGAATATGTGAAGATGCCGGCGTATAACTTCTGCAAGGTAGCCCAAAGCTCCAAGCTGGAGGAGATGGCGGTGCTCACCGACGCGGTGGCCACTCCTTACCACGCATTGAAGAGTGTGGCTTCGGTGCGAGAGGGGCAATCGGTTCTGATCGTGGGTTCGGGCGGCTTGGGGCTGCATGGAATACAGCTGGCCAAGCTGGCCGGCGCCAGGGTGGCGGTGACCGATGTGAAGGAAGATGCCTTGGCCATGGCGCGGCAGTACGGTGCCGATCTAACGCTGAACAGCGCCCAAATCGATGCGAAGCAGGCGATTTGGGATTGGACCGAGGGCAGGGGCGTGGATGTGGTGCTGGAAGGCGTTGGCCGACAGGCTACGGTATCCTGGTCCCTCTACTGCCTTAAACCGGGTGGCACTCTGGTGATCATGGGTTATGATCCGCCCAATCCCATTACGGTGAACACCAAGGACATGCACTACAACGAATGGAAGATCTGCGGCACCAGGGCCGCCACCAAGCAGGATCTGGTGGAGCTCATCGCCCTTACGGAGGCGGGCAAGCTCAAGCCTGTGGTGTCCACTATCCTGCCCTTTGGCAGAACCAACGAGGGGCTGGCCATGGTCGCTCAGGGCAAGACTTTAGGGAGAGTTGTGATAAAGGTCGTGTGAGCGGCATTTTGTGATACTGGCACGGTAGTTA
>CAZHFN010000110.1:0-2703 GCA_964531105.1 uncultured Treponema sp.
ACATTGGTAAGATTGATCATAATTCCTGCCCTCGCTTTTTCATTATATGGAAGACGCTTTTACTTGTATTTACCTGACTACAGCCTCGAAATGTGAAAGCCGCCATCTATGTTGATGACCGATCCGGTAGAGAAGGCAAAAGCCCCATCCAAAAGGGATCTTACAGCCCTGCCCACATCCTCGGGGTATCCCCAGCGTCCCTGTGGAACAATGCCCTGGGCTATGAGGGCATCATACTTGCCCTTGACTCCCGAAGTCATGTCCGTTTCCATGATGCCCGGCCTCAGTTCGTAGACTTGGATCCCTTCCCCTGCCAGCCTGCTCGCCCATAGTTTCACCGCCATGGAGAGGCCTGCCTTGGATACACAATATTCGCCCCTGCCAATCGATGCGGTATCGGCAGATACAGAGGTGACGAATACGATAGTGCGTCCCTGCTGAAGGGGCGTTGGCGCTTTCTCGGCAAGCCATCGCCTGGCTATTGCTTGAGTAAGAAAATAAGGCCCTTGAAGGTTTGTCCTCACCAACTCCTCGAAGGAATCCTCGCTCGCCTCCAGAATGTCCGCCCTCACCCGTGGCCCCATGCCTGCGTTGTTAACCAGGGCATCCAGGCGCCCAAAATGGTCGAACACCTCCTCCACGAGGGTTGCGCGCTGGGCTGAATCGGCGATGTTGCAGTGAAAGGCGGCAAAGCGTTGACCTTCCGATACCGCCTCATTACGGCAATGGACAAGGGTTTTCTCTGCGGCAGCCTGGTTGGAAGAATAATGAACCGCCACCGAGTACCCCTTGGCAGCCAGTTCCAGGGCTATGCCCCTGCCTAATCCCCTGCTCGATCCCGTTACAAGTACCACGGGAACTACTCCAGCCTCTGCCATTACGCTCTTCTGTGCATTCTCTGACATGGTCAAAGAATCCCGTGCACAGGCTTCTTTGTCAAGGCAAACTCCCTATATACGGCAGCAATAAAAAGAGGTCATAATTCCTTGACATAGCCTTTGAAGCATTCCATACTTTCCTAATCCCAAAGATCTCCAACAGGAGGAGTGTAGTGATGAAACGGTTTATTATCAGCGCCTTAGCACTCTTGATGCTTTTCACTCTTGTAGCCGGCGTATCCGCTCAGGCCACATGGAAACCCACCAAGCCCATCAACGTAATCGTGCCCTGGGGAGCCGGTGGCTCCACTGACCAGATCACCAGGCTAGCCGCAGGCGAACTGGAAGCCGCTCTCGGCACCAAGCTCGTCATCGTCAACCAGCCGGGCGCGTCCGGCTCGGTAGGCACCAAGTCGGTACTCGACGCCCCCCGGGATGGTTACACCTGGGCTTCCGGCGCAGCCGCCGACTTGGCCACCTATGGTGTACAGGGAATGCTCGACACCGACATCAGGAAGGATTGGCACGTTTATCTCTCCATCGCCAACGTCATGGTAGTCAGCGTCAACGCATCCACTCCCTACAAGACCTTCGACGAGCTTCTGGCCGCTTTCAAGAAAAGCCCCGGCAAGATCTCCATCGCCACAGCCGGCATGAGCTCCGCAGGCCATATCGGCGCCGAACTGATCAAGCGCTATACCGGCATCGATTACAAGCACGTCACCTATGACGGCGGCAACCCCGCGGTAATCGGCACCATCTCTGGCGAAGCCCAGGTCACCACCCAGCTCGCAGTAGAGCAGGCCGACATGATTCGCGGCAAGAAACTCCGCCCCCTGGCCGTCCTCTCTGACAAACCCCTCACTCTCCAGGGCTATGGAACCATCCCCCCCATCACCAAATGGATCCCCGAATTCCAGTCCGGACCCAACTACTTCGGTATCTTTATTCCCAAGGGAGTACCCCAGGAAGTTATCGACACCATGAACAAGGTATGGCCGGAAGTAATCGGCAAATCCAAGAAAATTCAGGAGTATGCGGTAGCCCGCGGTGCAGTACATGCTCCCTCCTTCGGACAGGATGCCCAGGATAAGGCTTTCGCCTACTACCAGCCGGTAGCCTGGCTGTACTGGGAAGCTGGCAAGGCTAAGTTTTCGCCCGACACCCTCGGCATACCTAAGCCTTAAGTCTTTTATTTAAAACTAGATAGGAGGCCACCCGAACCTCGGCGTGGCCTCCTCCCTTTATTCCGATTTTCACGGAGAATTCGATGACAGAAAAATCGATGGTCAAGGCAGACTTCGTCACTTCGGTGATACTCATAGCCATGGGCATCGCCATACTTGTAATGTCCATACAGATGCCCACCATGGCCGATCGCAACCAGAGCGTCTTCTCGGCCCCCGGCGTTGTTCCGGGTTTCATAGGTGTAATGATCATAATACTCAGCTTTTCCATGTTCGTGCGGTCGCTTAAGAAGAAAGCTTTGGCTGAATTCCGCAAGGGTACTATACCTAAGGGCAGCCTGGGACAGGAGTCGACCAAGCGGATTCTTATTACTATCGCCCTCTGTCTTATTTATGCATTTCTACTGGGCAAAATCTGGTTTGGCATACCCACATTTACCTTTATATTCGCGTTTATAATCATCTTTGAGTACGACCTGAAGAAGCCGCTTTCGGCTCAAGTAAAGAAACTGCTCATCGCTGCGCTCATCGCGATACTCACCACTGCAGCGGTCATGTTAGTCTTCCAGAAACTCTTCCTCGTAAACCTACCATGAGGAGACCTCGATGTTCCAAGGACTAGAACTCTTCGGAGGGGC
>CAZHFN010000111.1:0-2653 GCA_964531105.1 uncultured Treponema sp.
ACCAAACGCAAGTCTATTTGCGTTTGGTCATGACTATTCGCAACTCGGGTTTACAATTAGTACGCTTCACTCGGCTCAGCCGACCTTACATTGGCATCCCCCGCCGAATCGAACTTTTACCTGGCCTACAAAAAGAACTTCGCCCTTAGCTCCAGCACATTCTTCCATTCCGGAATATCTAGCACAGTTCCAGTGCCCAAGCCATCATCATACCACGTATATGAAAGCCCATAACCTAGCCCCAATTCAAGTGGAACCAAAGATCCAAATAGCTTGGGTGCTTCGGCAGGTTGCCAATCTGCTTGTAACTTAAGTAAATGATTGTAATCATAAACTCCGTCGTGTAAAAAATTCTTAAAATAGTCCTTGACTCCCGCAGAACCGTATTCTAGGTGTTCATTCACATCGCCATAGATATAGTGATTCGTCGTCACATAGGCTCTCGGATCGTCCCCGTGCCGGATAAAACTGTACTCCATCGAGCCTCGCCAGCCTACGCCCAATCGCGCATCGAGCCTGAACAGCAGTTCGTCGGAATTCGGCTTAAGGTGATAGCCTAAGTTTTCGCCGTCGTTCGTATAGTTCGTATTCACCTGGAGCCTTGTATCGCTGTTCCATGTGGGCGGATGAGTGTAGACGAAGGGTTCGATCTTGGTGTATTGGGCGGTAAAAACACCAAAAGAAAGCCAAGGAATTCCCAGCTTGAGTCCTCCCTGATAGGCAAACATATTCCTTGCCTTGGAAAACCACTCATTAAAGCCTGACAATTCCATCTCATCGATATAGCCCGATAAATAGAGCTTCCCGATACGTTTTAAAAAGATCTGAATATCACCATGCAGTGCCATGTTGTCCACATCCGACTGCGTCACCTGGTATTCTACTGCGAACATCATGGGCGAAATATACCCAAGTTCAAATCGTTTAGCCCCTATCATTGAACCCGAGGCTCCAATACTGAGCCAATCGAATGGAAAAAGTTCGAGTCGCTGAATTGCTAGCATCTTCTGTTCGGTCACGGCAGAATAATTGCCCGAAGAATCCTTTGTCTTTGAAAGGTCAGCGTTCCCCTTTTCCCAATTACCCAAAGATCCAATCATATGAGAAAAAGTAAAAATCTCTGAAGGGCTGAACTGAGCCTCCAGACCCATAAAAGGTCGGGCAGTGCCCGAGAGCGCTAAGGAACCCCTACCCACGCCCCAGTCTCGCCTAAAGCGTGAAAGCCGCAGGTTAAAAGACCCTGATTCAGATGCACCCGCAATATCATTTCGCAGGTCAAAGCTCCAGGTAGGGTATGTTTCCTCACCATCTGTTCCAGGTGAAGTTGAAACCTTGTTATGAAAAGAATCCCACTGCTTGGTGAAACTATAAGGTAGAAAAAGATCCCTGTTTATCTTGTCGTAGGTAACTCCAATAGTCCCCCAAAGGGAGAGCCAAGGCTCGGGATACGCTTTAATATAGGCTTGGAACACAGAATTAAGGTGCCAAACATCGGTCGGATTGCCGGTCCAAGTTCCGTAGCTTCCCGATTCACTGCCACTTAAAGTGCCTACGACAAGATCGCTGATAGCAGCCGCATCGAAACGGCCAGTTGCCTCGACATGCGCCCCCACCGCCGCCTTGCCGTTGGAAGCCCTCCACAGCGCCTGCCCGATATCTCCCTTTGCCCCGCTGGAAAACTCTGCAACTAATCGCGCGATTTCTTCCCGCTCGCCCGGTGAAAAAAGCCCCAGCTGACCCTGGATAGTCGCGAGCAACTCAGTGATTTGCGCCCTCGTATAGGGCTTAACCGACGAAAGCCTACTCAGCGCGCCCCGCAGCTCCGCCGCCTCGATGATGCCGTAGACGGGATGCCCCAGCTCCACCGCGAGGTGGGAGCGCGGCGTTGCTGTTGACTGGATCGCATTAGTACCCTCTGCGAAGGCCTGCGCGGCAACCGGCGCCCCAGCGAACCCAAACACGAGGGCTAAAAGTACAGCGGCTGCGTTGCCCTGAGCCCGCCGCGTTGTCACGTTATTCATATTTTTTCCTTTCGGCGAGTTCTTCGAGGGTAGGCAGGACCCCGGGTTCTACCATGGCGAATTCGAGATTCAACTGATCGAGAGTGCTGAGGACGGTGCGCAGGGAAATGCCGGCCAGTTTACCGTTCTCCAGCTTGCTCAGGGTCACCCTGGAGATCCCGGCCTTGCCCGCCAGCTCGGCCTGGGTGAGCCCGCGCAGCTTCCTCCGCTCTCGTATCGATGGTCCTATTTCATAAAATTTCATCGGCTATGTCCTTTTTTGGCTCTTCATCCCTCGAGCTTCGCCAGGAAGCGAGCATTTTTTTGCCGATGGGAGCGAATTCCGGCAGGGCTTCGCAATAGGCTTCCAATTCCTCGGCAGTCTCCACGACGGCTCGAGCGCATTCGTCATAGAAAGCCTCGGCTTCACTTTTTCCGAGCATACATTCCGTAAAGCCGAAATCGACCAACTGTCTTCTGCCCGGCCAAAACTTGCGCCCCATGAAATTCAAAGCCGGCTTGTCCTTCAAGACATAGGCCGTGGTGGTCACCACATCATAACAGGGCGCCAAGTAGCGGTCTTCCCTGTCGGGGGAATAGAGGATACCGAAATTCTTGAGATGGGCGTCGCCATTCCTCAGGAGGATAGACAG
>CAZHFN010000112.1:0-2504 GCA_964531105.1 uncultured Treponema sp.
TCCTCCTGGAGAACGGATCGGATTTCGGCAAGCGAGACGCGGCCGCCGTCGGGACTCGCTGTACGCAGGCACATGACGATACGGTTTACAAGGTGCGCATCGAAGTCCTCGGAGAGGATGCCGCGCAGATCAAGGATTTCAAAGGAGCCTAGAGTGGGCACAGTTGAATCCATTTGGCTACCTCGATGTCTGGCCCGCCCCTGAAGCCGGGGTTGATGTTGTACCCGCGTCACCGTCGGTGACATCTTGCCGGAGGCTACGGGTCAAGGAGAGCCGTAGCCGTTCGGTCAGCGCCAAGCCTATCTCGGAACAGCGACGAATACTCTCCCCGGCCGGGGTGGCGGCATCGACCTCGGCCATCACGCGGAAGAGGTGCTCAATCGGCCGGAGATGGCGAAGCAGTTCATCTGCCGTGTCGAGCGGGTCAGGTGCGCCAGCGGCCACAGCTAATCATCTCCCGGCAGCATGATGGTCAGCACGGGTTCACCCTCGTCGCCAGGACCGACGACAGCGACCACTTTGACCTTTTCCTGTCGGCCGGGGGCCATGAGGAAAAGCACGTCTGTCTCGACGTAAGAGCCCTCGGACTGTTTCCTGGCGGCTACCAGGACCATCCAGAGGACATCGTGCAAGCGCCCTTCGACACTCTGCCCTTCACCTTCCAGCCCTTTGGGTGGCACGATGTAGCCGTTGAAAAGATTGTCGCTGACAACCGAGTGCAGTTTGAAACCAGTATCCCTGGCCTGGGCGGTGACGTCGATCAAAACGCCGTCGGCGATGGCCTGGGCGCGACTGTAGGAATAGATCAACTCGAAGTCGTCCATTTCGGCATCCTCCAGTTCAAATTGAGAAATACCAAAAGGATACCCTGGCCCTGAATCCTGGTCACGACGGGCCGGTGCCTGCAATGGACAGTGGGAAGACTCTACGTGCCGGATGGGGCGTGAAGGCGCGGGCTGGTTCGCCCCAAACACAGGAGACGGATTGCCCCCTGCGCCGTTCGGCAACCACCAAGTTCAAGGGTCGGCCGAGTTGAAGGCTGGGCCATGCCTGAAGCAAAAAAGGGGCATTGCGGTAAGGCAAGCCCCAAGTTGCCTAAAGGATCTCTTTGATTATCACGATAAGCGCCTCCTTGATGATCTTCTTTGCAACCTTCTTGCAAACGACGACGGCTATGACTCTTATGGCTATTTGCGCTATCACATTTACACCACCTCCTTCAAATTGGTTGGAAATGAACAAGGCCCATGTCCTCCGAAGAGAACACAGGCCCTGCTCCACAAGAGTGTCCATCTTGTGTTATCAGTGAATATCTATTCGAAATAAAGTGAAAATGAAATGCTCGGACTGGGCAGGAGGATCAAAAAAATATCGATATCAAAGGGATGAGAAATAAATGGCCGGATTCTCCTGCGATGGGTCATCTGCTGCGGCTGCGTGTCCTGAAGGCTCCTCCTCCATCCCCCCTGTGGGCCGGGGTGGGGGCGGTAGTGAGCGGTTCGCCCTGCTCACTACCAAATTTGCAAATAAATTCAGTATATTATTTGCTTTTTGGGTGAGAGTGAGCCCCTGGGGTGCAGGCCCTTTAGAGGGGACAGGGGGGGGCTTTGGGGGATGGGCAGGCGAGCGCCCTAAAAAATGTCCACGGCCCTCACTACCTCACTTTCTCACTACCAATTAATTTAAATATATAAAATTATTATATTTTTTGGTAGTGAGTTGGGAGTGAGCCCGGTGCAGGACTCACCCCCAGCAGGTCAGGAGATCAGGAAAGGATTCGGAGGAGCCACCGCCAGAAGAGTCGAAGGTGTAGGTGGCGACGAAGGCGTCAGGTCAAGGCCAAGCTCAACCTCAAAGGCCCGACGTGGCACGCAATAGCACTTGACGCAAGACTCAGCGATACGAGTCGAGCGCTGATTCCGCCCTTGGCTGTCCTTCAAGAGCCAACCCCTGTCGCCCCACGTGCGGATCGTGGCGGCGGCATCGTATCCAAAGGCTTCCAGCCGATCCCGGAGAGGCTTACCCAAGTAGGCGATGTGGTCGAACGCGGGGTTGTCGTCCCAGCGTCCGAGCCAGCCGCCAGCTGGCTCCACAGGGCTCCCTGTCTGGTCCTTGCGATGGCGGCCAAAGAACTTAGCAGGGCTCGCGGCGGTCCAGTCCCAGACATCCCGCAACGCGGCCAAGGCGCGGTCAGCGTCACGTGCAGCCCCGGCCACCGTTACAGACCAGATCCCCTGGAGGGTCTCTCGTGCAGGGCGGGCCAGGGTAAGTCCAGGCAAGGATTCCAGCAGGCGATGAGCGGTGACCTCGAGCGCTGCGAAGATTTCACCCAGACGGCCGGCTACATTGTCACCGACGGCGAGGTTGGCGTAATGGTTCACGGCCTGACGATACTCGGCTTTCCAAGCAGGCCATTTGTCACGGTTCCTGAGGAGGTGGAGCACCAGCAACGGGCCAGCGAATCCGAAGTTCTCCACGACGGCCATGTTGATGTCCTTGACCAG